>CAIXFN010000109.1 GCA_903918755.1 uncultured Pedosphaera sp. | reverse complement strand
TGAGAATCAATCCAAGTGACTCGGTGACCATATAGCCGCAATAGCCGAATGTGGGAGGGACCGTGAACAAGTGATAGATGGCGTCACCAAACGATCCCGACTGCGCGACGAAACCCATCACGATCGCCCAGCAAAGGGTCTTTATGAGGATCCGACCTGTCCGACTCAGGGTTCGCATACTTTGGCTTTAATCAACATACTGCGAATTTTGAATTTTGGAAACTGAAAGATGCGGCTGTTGGCGGTCTGCACGCGGCTGGTGTCCCGGCCATGCTTTTGAGTCCGCCAAATCAATTGCCTGAGACTAAGTGATGAGGCTCGCGCTTCGCGCCTCGACCCTCGCACCCGTCGAACTTCCGTCCGTCAAGCCCCCTGCCACCGAAAGCCCCGAAGCCTCCCCGGCGCGGAGTTGCGCATATTTGCGGCCGGGGGATCGATCTGAAAGGCATTCCCAATCTCCGCCAACGACGCTCGCACGAGAGAGACCGGCACTCTGCTTTCACAGTAATCCATTCCCGAGCCCGCGCATGGCAGGTTGATCCAGCCCACCGCGCTGCTTATTTCTGCGCGGGCACGGTGGGGTCCTTCTTGGCTGCTGGTTTGGATTCCTCATTTTGCGCCACGGTTTTGGCCGGCCATTTGGGATCGTCCTTGCGGGCAGTCTTCAAGTATTCCACGATGCGGGCAGCTTCGGCAGGGTGTTGCGCGGAGACTTCGAGCCGCTCGGCGGGATCGGTTTGGAGGTCATACAGTTCGAGCGGACCGTCGCTGCCATGGCGGACCCCTTTCCAGCGGCCCATGCGGACGGACTGGCTGAAGCCGCCTTCGTGAAACTCCCAGTAGAGGAACTCGTGGCGATTGGTTTGGCCGCCGGTATACAGCGTAGGGAGGAAGGAGATGCCGTCGGTATTCTGGGGCGGGGCCACCCGGGCCACGTCGGCAAAAGTCGGCAGAAAATCCCAAAATGCCACCGGCAAGTCATTCGTGGCGGCCGCTTGAATGTAAAAGGGCCACCGGACGATCAGGGGGACCCGGATGCCGCCTTCGTAAAGATCGCGTTTGATGCCCCGAAGCGCGCCGGCGCTGCGGAAGAAGGCGGGGTTCACGCCCCCTTCCTTGTGCGGGCCGTTGTCGCTGGCGAAGATGACGATGGTGTTTTTTGCGATTTTCAGTTCGTCGAGCTTGGCCAGCAATTTCCCCACATCGGTGTCGAGGCGCGTGATCATGGCGGCTTTGTTTCGTTCGGGCGCCGGCCACAATTCCCCGGAGTAGGGGGCATCGGAGGGGACTTCCATGCCATTGCCGGTCTGCTGGCCGAGTTCGTTGTTGGCGTGGGGGATGGTGTAGGAAAGGTAGAGGAAAAAGGGCTTATATTGATTGGCGGCATCCGGGGCATTGATCCGGATGAAGTTCAAGGCTGCCTCGGTGAAATAGTCATGGGAGTATTTGCCCCGGGCTCCGCCCCGATTCTGCCAAACTTCCAATTCAATCGATTTGCCTTCCGGGGTGCTGCGAAAAAGACGGTCCGGGTAGTAATTGTGAGCCTGGGTCTGGTTCAGGTAGCCGAAGAATTCATCAAATCCCTGGGCGGCGGGTGCCCCCGGAGTGTTGGCTTCGCCGAGCCCCCATTTACCGATGGCGCCGGTGAAATAACCCGCTGATTTGAGGAGTTTGCCCAGCGATTGCTCTCGGCCATCCAGACCAAGATCCGCGTTGCCTCGGATGCCCAAATGGCCGGTGTGCAATCCGGTCATCAGGGCGGCGCGGGAGGGGGCGCACACCGTGCTGCCCGCATAGCAACTGGTGAAGAGCATGCCGCCGGCAGCAAGGCGGTCGATGTTCGGGGTTTTGATGCGTTGTTGGCCGTAGCAACCGAGGTCGCCATACCCAAGGTCATCGGCGAGGATGAACACGATACTGGGCCGGCGGGGTTGGGCCGGCGGGATCTCCGCGGCGGGCGTCTGGGCCGAAAGCGGCCGGGTCATGCCCGCGAGCGCCAGTCCCAGCAAAGTCAGGAATCGAAATGTCTTCTTCAACGGCATGGAAATCAGCATAGCGCAAACCGGCAAAACCGCGAGCAATTTACGAAGAGCGGGGTCGGCAAGCCCCACCCGGGGCCGGGGATGCCGGGACGTAGCGGGCGGGAGGCGAAGTTTTTATTCGACAGTGGCGGCGGGACATTCAAAATGCCCCGCGAATGGATAAACGAATTCTGACACTGGGCCACTCGCCGGATCCCGATGACGCGTTCATGTTTTACGGGCTGGCCAAAGGCTTGATCCCAACACCCGGGCTCGGCTTTGAGCATATTCTGCAAGACATCCAGACGCTCAACGAACGGGCGACGCGGGGGGAATTGGACATTTCCGCCATCAGCATTCACGCTTATGCCTACGTGAGCGATCAATATGCCCTCCTGCCCAGCGGAGCGAGCATGGGGGATGGTTACGGGCCGATGCTCGTGGCGCCGCGAAAATATACGCGCGAGGAACTGCTCCGTTGTCGGATTGCGGTGCCGGGAACCATGACGAGCGCTTTTCTGGCCTTGCAATTGTGGCTGGGCAAGCCCGCGGCGGAATTGAATTACGTGGTGGTGCCGTTTGACCAGATTTTTGCGGCCGTGAAATCCGGCCAGGCGGAAGTCGGCCTGATCATTCACGAGGGGCAGTTGACGTATCAAAACGAGGGCCTGATGGTGTGCGAAGATCTGGGAGTTTGGTGGGGGCGGGAGAACGACGGGTTGCCACTGCCGCTCGGCGGGAATGTGATCCACAAGCGCTTCGCCCCGGCCTTGCGAAAAGAGGTGTCGGACATCCTGACCGCCAGCATCGCCTTCAGCCTGGCCCATCGGCCGGAAGCGGTGTTGCATGCCTTGCAATATGCCCGGGATATGGGGCGGGAGTTGGCCGACCAATTTGTGGGGATGTATGTCAACCACTGGACCCTGGACTATGGCGATCGCGGACGGGAATCCATCCGGCGCTTTTTGGGCCAGGCATTTGAGCGGGGCATCATCCCCCATCGGCAGGAGCTGGAGTTCGTGGTTTGAGTACCTGGGTGGGGGCGTAAAGTGAGGCGGCTTGACCGGGCGGAACAAGCGCGGCAAGCTAATGCCTTACTTAAATGTTATGAATGGTCATCCCTCAGCAGTTCCGACGGTGCTTTCAGCTTGTCCGCGTCAGCGGGGCGCGTTCACCTTGATTGAACTGCTGGTGGTGATCGCCATTATTGCCATCCTCGCGGCGATGCTACTGCCGGCTTTGGCCAGGGCCAAACTGCGTGCCTTGCAAACCACCTGCTACAACAATGAGAAGCAGATCGGCTATGCGGTTTCCATGTATGCCACGGAATTCAAGGAGCGTTATCCCTATTGCCTGAGTTGGGGGCCGGCGTGGGGGACGGATCACGCGCTCGGGGACAAGTATCTGCCCCAATTGTTGGAACCACAACTCGGCCATAACTACGGCTCCAATCAGCCGGTCAACCGCCCGCCCGAGCGCAGCATTTGGGTTTGCCCGGTGGGGGTAAAAGCCGCGGACCCGGCGGTGCCCGGACTGGCTCAAATGGTGGCGGACAATCAATACAGCACGTATGTCTGGAATCACATTTTTCTGACCGTCGACCGTTCCGATTACGATGTGACGCATCCGGTGAGTGGCCGGCGCACGGGGCAGGTGGCAAATCCGTCCTCCGCGGTGTTGCTCTGGGAAATGCCTTATTGGACGCCGAAATTCGCCCCGCATAATGGGGGGCTCAATCTGATCTTTGCCGATTGCCACGCCGCGTATGAAAAGCGGCGCAACAACGAAATCGATTGGTGGAGTTACCACAGCCGGCGCGGTTGGGATGACTACACCACGGGGCTCTAGGTGGCAGCGGCGGGAAGTGGAGAATAGGGTTGTCGCGCGGCAAGCAAAGGCGAACACCGTGCGATCAAACCCGGACTGCTGTGCGAGCAAAGGCGAACACTTCCAGTCCTGCGGGCCTT
>CAIXFN010000108.1 GCA_903918755.1 uncultured Pedosphaera sp. | reverse complement strand
GGCGAACTATACCGGTGGCGGTGGCGGAGGCTTAAAACATGCCTCCGCCATATATTATTAGACTTATTTAAATGGCAGCCAGCCGAAAAAGCAGCGGCGGAGGGGGATTTGTCTAAAAAACTAAGGCCAATAAATCTCTGCTGAAAGCGGTTGCGCCAAACTCGCCACTGCCATGCGCTGGCGAATATGCCTGGCAGTCGCCAATCAACCGGCCGCAAACCTTCTCCCAAACACTCTTCAGATTCCTTCCTTCGCGTCTTTCGCGACCTTCTGTTAAAATTTCCCCTTCGGACACGACGCCATCTGCCAGAAGTGTCTGTTACCCGAGAGGGTGAATTCCGCCAGGAATTCGTTCCTTGCGATTTCCGCGTTGGTGCGCCAAATTCTCCTCACCAACAATAGCACGGTGCACATGAGAACTACCAACGACCACGAAACCCGCACCGCCATCTCCGCGTTTGACTGCGACGCCAATGTAACGCTTCCGATTTCGTAAACTCCTGCTCATGGCAAACCTGCTGCTGATCCGAAACAAAACTGCCTGGGATTGCTGGAATTATTACGAGGAAATGACCGATGTCTTCGTAATCGGAGACGTAAGCGGTTTTCAGTATTTTTGTGATCGGTTGACGGCGGCCAAAACTTCAAAAGCCGCCTTACATTTGAGTTTGGCAAACAACTCTGAAATCAGCATGTGCGGAGTCATATTGCCCGCCTCATTCGGATGTGATGGAATGCCCCGGCTCCGGCTCTTGGAGAGATTTGTCTTCTGGAAAGGCCAGCCCAGAATGGAACTCGTCATTTGCGGTAATCAACTCGGGTTTGGGTTTTTGGCCAACAAAATCCGTGAGATGTCGGAGAATACCAAGGAGGATCTCGACGAGCATTTCCATCTGAATGACAGCAACGATCCCGAATTGCTGGCGCGAAGCGTCGCGCTTACTGTGCGCTCGCCTTTGCAAGAATGGCGAACGGAGGCTCTCGGCGCCTACGGAAATATGGCCACCGTGAAAGGGGTTCATTTCTTGCCCAAGGGCCTGGATTACCGCCTCGGAACCAAGGAGCGCTACCAAAGCATTTCCGCGAAAAATTCAGAGTATGCCCGGATTGCATGAACTGCCGATTTCAGGTGGCAGTGTAACCAATAGACGCGAGCTTTTGTGATATCCTTCTATGTTAACCAAAATTAAGCGGCTCGGTTTAGTTTTTGTTATGTTGCTCGGTGTCGGCATTGCTATCGGACTGCTGGTCCCGGCGCGTACTGGCCCAACCGCGAGGCATCCTGCATGGGAAGGTACGCATCGTTTGGCCGCGCTCGATCACGTAGCCAATCATCTAAAAAGCGGCATGTCCCGCTGGGAAGTCGAGCAACTTTTGGGAAAACCAGTTAATTCCGACACCAATTACGTTTGGTTTTGGACTGCTACGCCCACCGCCGTTACGAACGATGTTCGCTGGGTGGATCATTATTACGGTGATGATGGTCGGTTTTTGATGTTTTATAAGGATAAGCTCATTTCGCCGCTTCTCAAGAGCACGGAGGCAACCCCTTGGGATTATTTAATGACCACATTGCATACCAATAGCGCCGGAGTGGAGTCGATCCTGGGGCCAAAGCCAAGAGTTGTTTCCAAGCAGTGAGGCAAACTCTCGCTTTTTTTCAGCTCATTCAAAACTACCGGCTGCCCGTTTTCCCACTGCTACCCGGCCGATTCCAAAAAGATTCCGGCGGTCCCAGGTAGGAGGGTTTGGCGCCGGTAGTGGTCAGCACAAATTTCTCCAGCACGACTCCCGGGTCCACCATCCAGATCTTCAGGACATGTTGTCCTTTCGTCGCGATCAAATGCTGGGAGGTGTATTTCGCGAGATTGGCGAAAACGTCCGTGGGGCGGGTGGGGGAGACGATCACCGGAGGGGCGTCATCCACCGCGGCAGCATACCGGATTCCGTGTTCGTCGTTGAGGGGCAGGGTTGGCGCCGCATAGCCGGTCAACGAAACGGTTCCCGGATGAAACAGGTGAAAATTGTATTCCAGCGACGGGGAATTCGCGAGGATCGTCGCCGGTGTCGTCTGGCTGGCCACCATCGTCGGCAAGGGAGTCATTGAGGGCGTGCCGGTATGACCCAGGTCGGTAATCGGCGCCCAGCCGCAGCCGCCTTGGTCCGTCTTTTTGGCATAATGCGCGGCGGCCATGCTGACGCAGCCGTGACTTTCCGCAAATCCCGAAATCTCTGCCGGCAAAGGCGAAGCGGGATTGAAGAGCGAAACCCCGACCGTGATCGTTTTCTCCGCCCCGGTAATGGTAATTGTTCCCGTCCGCGACTCGCCCACCGGCGCGGTGGCCCAGTCGATGGTGATCCACAGCCGTTTTTCCTTGGTGATCCGGCCTGAGCTTTCGCTCAAGTGAATGCAGGGACTGGAAACCGACGAAGTCCAGTCGATGGCTCCCGTTCCGCAATTGTAAAGATCGAGAAACCGTTTGTTTTTCGAGAAGACGCTAAAGTCATCCAGCTGGGTCGGGTCGCCGCCTTCGCAAGCGACGTGTAAAGTCGCGGTGCCGCTGCCTGCATATGTGCTCAAAGGCGGCATTTCAAACTCGTTCCACTGTCCGCCCCACGGACCTGGCAGGGACGCCAGGTGGTTCCACTTGGATTTGGCAATGATCAGCCCGGTGTTGTAATGGGTGTTGAGTTCGTTGACTTTCGCCAAAAAGCCTTTCGCCTTCACGGCATAATCATTGGCGCTGGCCCGGTTTTGCTGGCCATAGGCATTGCTCTTCTGCGCATAAATCACCTTCTGATTGTGGTAGGCCGCGCACTGCACATCGTACGCGACCAGCTCGAAAAAGGCGTCCTTCAACTCCGTCGGCAGTTGTTCGTAAACGGCATCAACCTGGGCCGCGAGCTCGGCATAGGCGTCGGCCCGCTGCTGCGCTTCGTCGTTATTATTGTCTGTGCTGAACCAGTCGAACTGCAGCACGTTCTTTTTATCCCGCACCATGTGCTCCGGTCGGCGCTGAAAGCCGAGTTCGCCGTGCTTTTCCATGATGTCGGCGAGGGGCGCGGCGAATTGCGCTCCGAAATCCCGGGTGGCCCACTCAAGGAAGAACTGCCGGGAATTGGTGTTGTTCCAATGCGAGCTGTTCCAGCCCAATTTCATGAAATATTCGATCCCGATTTCATACGGCTTGATGTCGCCGACATTGACAATCCACAGATTGGTCGCGCCGTATTCGTAAGCCTTGTGCATCTCCTCCCACACGAGGCCCAGCGGTGTCGAAAACAGCCAGGGCCAGGCGTCGGACGCCCCGTCCAGCCATTGATAATGATAATAAACGCCGGATCCGCCGCGGCGTTGCCGTTCTGCGGAATTGGAGAGTCGACGGATGTAACCAAAACTGTTGTCCGGCCAGCAGATCGTTACGTCGTCCGGGACTTTGAGTCCGGCATTATAAATATTGAGCACCTCGGAATAGGGGATGAAAACCTGGGGGACCCGGGTGATGTCGGGGTTGACCCAGCTGCGCAAAATGGTGCGTTGATCGGCAAAGATTTGCTCCAGCACGGTTTTCTTGTCGGCCAGGGTTTTGCCTTCCGGCATGTTTTGATCGTCCTGACCGCGCTTCCCGAGGGTGTAAATACTGTCGTACCTCCCATTGGCTTTGGCGCGATCCTCCCAATATTTGTAGATGGCGGCTTGATTCGTCGCATAGTCCCACGGTCCCATGGTGGCAACATCCCATTCGGCGCCTTCGCCGCTGATGCTGCCGCGCAGCATGGGTTCGTCGTGGGCGGAACCCATGACAATGGCATATTCATCCGCCACGACTTTATTGGCCTCGTAGCAGTTAAAACACTTGGTGTCGCTCTTCATGGCTGGCCAGAGAAAATTGGCGCGCAACCGGGCCATCATTTCGAAGATTTTCGCATACGTCTTGGGTCCCAATCCCGTGGGATTGGCCGGATCAAAGGTTTTTTCCGCCCAGGGCCGCAGACTCCACATCTCGTCATTGATGAAAATGCCGCGATATTTCTCGGACGGAGGACCTTCCTGGTAGCGGCCGTTTTTGACGAACAACGAGGTTTGCGGTTGCGTCGGCACATCCGCAAACCAGTGCCAGGGCGATACCCCCGATTTTTCCGAGACATCGTAGATCCCGTAGATCGCGCCCCGGCGATCGCTGCCCACGATGATCAATCCCGTCGCAACGCCGGGCAGGGGATCGGTGACCACCTGGACGATAAACGACTCCCATTTTCCCTGGATCGGGCGGACGTCAATCTTTCCGGCCGCCACCAGCGCCTGGATGACGGGGCTGGAATCGACAGTGCCCACAATAACCGCATGGGCCGACAAACCATTCGTATCATGCTTCACCGCCGGCAGTCTGCCCGTGACGCGCTGCATGTCCGCGGCGAGATCATTGGCGCACCGCCGAACGGCGACATTTTCCTCCGCGGCCACATAAATATCGGCCGCCGAATCGCCCTGGACCAGTTTGAAATCACCGGGTGCAAACTGGGTGGCAACATACCCGCTGGTACCGCGCGCCGAGGCGGAGAGGGAAAATGCCAGCAGAGCCAGGACGCAGCTGGCATGGAGCCAAAAATTGCGAAAGTGGCAATGCACGCTTGGGGTTAGCACGATGCTGGTGGAAAGGCAAATTGTATCAATTTTGGCGAGGTGCAAGCCCAATCTAACAGCAACGCCTCCGTCCGTCTCGCCATGGCTCGGAGTCCCACGCTTCATTTGCCAGCTTCGGAAATCAGCCCGGTTTTGCCACCTGTTCTTCGCGACCTTCGCGGCCTTCTGTTCAAAATGTCCCTTTTTCAAGTTCCCCTCCTTTTTTCTTTGCGTTTTCTGAGCCTTTCCCGCCCTGCAAAGCTTCTGAGCGTAGCACGGGTCGCGGCTAAACAGCCTCTTTCGCAGTCTCCCCCTCCGTCAGCTCTGCCGCCTCCTGTTAAATCCTGTCAATCCTGTCAAAACCTCAGAATTCCCCCTCTTCCCCCAAAAATCCCGCCCTAAATTCCTACCGTAGGAATACGTTTCCGCAGAACCCGTGCTATACCCATCCCCATGGACGCACGTCCCCGCGGAAAAATCGCCCGCCTGCCCCGGGAAATCCGGCAGGCCCTCAACGAGCGCCTGCTCGACGGCGTACCGCAATCCACCGTCCTCACCTGGCTCAACGCCCTCCCGGAAGTCCGCTCCCGGCTCGCCACCGACTTCGCCGGCCGCCCCATCACCAAACAAAACCTCTCCGAATGGTACGCCGGCGGTTACACCCACTGGTTGGCTCACCGCCAACTACTCGACGGCGCCCAGCAAATCGTCGAAAACGCCAACGCTGTTCCGCCCGATCTCACCCATGACCTCGCTCTTCTGCTCGCCGCCCGACTCGCCCTGGCTGCCAAAAAAGCCCAAGCCACTGCCGACCCGGCCACCAAAGCCAAACTCATCTTCCAACTCTGCCGTTCCGTCGCCCGCCTGCGTCGCGCCGAACACACCCGCCAGCGGATCGCCCTGGAACGCCAAAAGGCCGCCGCCGCCACCGGGGATTTCGATGAAGTCATCCAGGCCCGCTTCTACCAATGGATGGAAGACCCCGCCCACCGGGAAAAAGCCTATGGCAAACAACTCACCCCGCTGGAAAAGCGCGCCGAAATCCGCCGCAATTTCGGCCTTGACCCGCTTCCCGCCGACCACCCGGACAACGACGACATCAACGACCCCCTCGGCCCCGACGACATCCCGATGAGTTTCTGGCAGGACGTGCTCGAAGCCGAACCCGTCCCGGACCACGTTCTCGGTCTGGACCTGATCCCACCGCTCGTTCCTCCCGACCACCAATTCGCCAGCGAACTGGAGAAGCGGGAAGCCGAAGCCATTCGCTGCCGCCGGGTGGACGCCGTCCGCTGGGCCAAATGGATGGCCCTGGCCCGCCGCCGCGAAGCCGGTCTCCCCACCCCCAAACTCCCACCCCCCACCATCAAGCGCAAAGTCGCCAAAACCACCAACCAGGCACGGAATCGCAACTGCGATAGCTCTCCTGCGAAGGTCGACCCGTGCCTGCCCCGCGACCTGTCCGGCGAAGCCTCGGCGAAGACGGAAGCTTCCAGCGAAGCGCGGGCCACCATTCCAGCCAATCCGCCCGAAACCCCTGGTCCGCAAATCTTTGCAGCGAAGCCGGCCGCCCCCGCTGCCAAGGAAGAAATATTCCGGGAAGCGGGAGCCTCCTTCCATGCCCCCTATCCCGACACCGACCGCTTGCCTTCTGTGTACAACTGCGATCCGAACCAGCCGCTACCCCCCACCTTCATGATCCGCCGCTGCGATCTCGACAATCTGATTCGCCTGGATCCACCAACCGCCATCCCCGAAACCCCAGCGCCAACCTCCGGACCATGAATCAGGAGATTTCTTTTTGCCAAGACGGCGCCCTCATGGATTCAGATCCCATCACTTGAGATGCCCGCGCTCATCGCGGCATCGCGTCCATGCCGTCGACTCTGTCCATGTCGTCCACCAAGCCCCCATGCCACTTTACCCTGCGGACCACACTTGAGGCTCCGCAGTCCCGCTCTTTGACATCTTAAGGCAGAACTAGCCACCAAACTGCCACCGGCTACCGGGAACCACCCGTCTGGCCGGTGGCCCGGGCGGCTCGCTCCATTGCTCCCGCCTCCGCCCTCGGTTTCCGCACGGCCTGAAGGGCCGTGATTGGATAGCCCAGCCTCAACAGGCTGGGTTCTCCGGCATTTTGCCACCAGCGCCCTGAAAGCGGCGCGATACCACAGGGCTGAGTCGCCCTTACACAAACTTAATCCAGTTTCCTTTTCACGGCTCTCTGCTTTCGTGTTAGTCGCCCCGGGATCGCTCATGCTCTCCCCAAACCCGAACTGCCCTGCATAGCTTCCGAGCGAAGAAGGGCGGGTTCGCAGCCAGTAGCCGGGGGTTGAGTGTAGCGACACCCCCGGAAACTAGCCAAGTTGGAGTCAGCATCCTGGAGGGATGCCAGACCACGCCCCCTTCCGCGTCCCGGCGCCACACCAGCCAAAGTCCAAGCTCCACAAACTTAATCCAGTTTCCCGCGGGACCGCGCAACCGCCGACCAGCCGCGCCAAGGGATTCCGCATCCCCAAAGAACCGATTCGTCTGATCCGCCTGATCCGTCCGATTATCCGAATCCGCCCGCGGACGCCCCACCGGACACTTAATCCAGTTTCCTTTTTGTGACCCCGCACCTTCGTGTGCGACCCCCTCCGTTCGCCTCGCAAATCGCCTGGGAATCCGAGGTCTGGATCGCCGAAGAGCCCGACCACATGATCCACTTCAACGGCGAGCGCTTCCTCGGGCCGTATCCAGCGTGATGCCGAAATAGCAACGGAATTTGGTTTCGCCGCTTTTATCGCGATTACCCGGAATTCTTGAGCGAGACAATATTTGACGCATTGCGTCAAATATCCGATGCAGCGCGCCAAATATCCGCGAAAAGCTACGCGCTGCGTAGCCAAACTGAAAAGTCGGCAGAGCTAGCGGACGCGGCTCGTTCGGAATCGTGGCAGCCCGGCCAGCCGATTCAAATTGCATATCGACTTCGCTTTGTGACCTTGGCCTGCTTCGTGTGAAACCTCCCCGACCTTTGTTCTCCGCTCCTCCGCTCCGCTGCCTGCCCGCCGTAGCTTTTAGCGAAGGAGGGTGAAATTCCCGGGCTCACGTTCCCTCTTGGCGGCTAAAGGTTCGCGTTTTTCGGTGTCGGTTTGGGGTGGTTGGAGGAGCAGGGCGGGTGTGGGTTTGGGGCGCCGGACAGGACAAGGGCAGTACGCGGGGCGAGTTCTTTGTTGCCTGCGTTTGCCATCGATCGTGATTACGGCCTCAGGGTATCGCGCGCTTTCAGGGTGCTGGACAGGAAATGACGGAGAACCCAGCCTCGTTAGGCTGGGCTTCCGGCTCGCTGAAAGCTTCCACCTTCGCCAAGGCTAGGGCGGACAGGTCGCAGGGCAGGTAGGGGGCAGAATTCAAAAAAGGGAACCAAGCAGCCCTTTTTCGAGGCGCACTTGCGCGTCCGCAAGTTAACTGGACCGTTTTACGCCAAAGCAAAAACGTCCATTGGCACGGTTTTGACCGGGTGTCCGGCACCATGAAGCAGCCGGCGGATTTGTTCGGTGGTTTCGCGGGAAAAGATTGCTTCCCCGCAATGGGCGCAGACCAGTGCCGGAATTTGCTCCACCAATACGCGACGACCCGCGAGGTTGAAAACCTCGCTCACCAGTTCCGATTTCGCGGCGTTGTGGCCGCACACATGGCAATTAAACATGGCTACCTTACCTTCGCTTCCGGTTGGCGATCCATTCGTTCGGGTCTGGCTCATAGATCGTGATGATTTTCGTCGCGTCCGACTCCACAAACGATACTTCAAATCAAGCGTCCGTCCAGCATGGGTAAAGCCGGCATATGCACAGCCCGCGATGGCTCCCCCGCCCAATAGACGGAGAGTTTTGGGCAAAATCGGAAAAGTAAACCACGTCCTCCCGGGGCATGGTTTTGACAAGACCTGAGCCGTGAATGCGAACTCGATACCAAAAAATGCTGACCGCAGGGCCTTTTTTCGTCGGGTGGCGGTCGGAGGTCTCGCGGCGGTCAGCGGCACTTTGCTGGTGCGCCGGGCCAACGCCAAGTGTGTGAACGAAGGCGTCTGCGGCGGGTGTTATGCCTATGATGACTGCGGCCTGCCCCGGGCGCTGTCGGTCAAACAAGTCCGGGGCGAATCCCGGGAACGTTAAGCCATGAAACCCGAATTCAAATTGTTGGATCGGCGGGAATTCGTGAATTTTGTCTCCCGCAGCGCGGCTTTGCTCGGTCTGGCCAAGGTGGGTTCCGAATCGGCCACCGCGGCCACCACTTCGGCTGAGCAAACTAGTACCAACGCTTTCGCTTACGATGTTTCCCGGCTGCAAAAAACCGATCCCAAACTGATTGCGTATGAGGAAGTTACCCGCTGGCGTTCTCCGCGCACTTCGGTCCGGCAAATCGCCATTGGGCCGGGGGATCAAGTCCACGTTTGCGCCGGTCATTATATTTCCGTTTTCAATCCGCAAGGGCAGCCCGCCGCTGAAGTGGCGCTGACTGGTCCCGCCGATTCGTTGGCGGTGGCGTCGGACGGCACCATCTACGCCGGTTTGCGCGATCATGTGGAAGTTTTTGACGCCAAAGGTCAGCGCCAGGCTGTCTGGGCGGCTCCCGACCGCAAGAGTTGGCTCACCGGACTGGCCGTGGGGAAACAGGATGTCTTCGCGGCGGACTCCGGGAAGCGCGTGATCTGGCATTTTGACCTGGCGGGCAAACTGCTCGGTCGGGTGGGGGAAAAGAACGCCAGCCAGAACGCGCCCGGGTTCATTGTTCCCAGTCCTTTTCTGCAAGTGGCCATCCATGCCGATGGGTTGCTGCGCGTCAATAACATCGGCCGCCACCAGGTCGAGGCGTACACGTTTGCGGGCGAGTTCGAGGGGGCTTGGGGCCGGATCACCACGGCAATTGATGGCTTCTGTGGCTGTTGCAATCCCATTGGATTCGCCCTGTTGCCGGATGGCCGGTTTGTCACCGCGGAGAAGGGGTTGCCGCGGGTGAAGATTTACAATCATGTCGGCGAATTTGAATCGGTGGTGGCCGGGGCGGAGTCCTTTCCGGAAAATGCGCGGGCCTGCAACGGGTTGAACGATTGCGCCCACGGGGGACTGGATGTGGGGGTGGATGGACAGGGCCGAATTTACATCCTGGATCTCGTCACGAGCGAGGTGCGGGTGATGAAACCGCGCGCCTGACGAAAACACCATGCCCAATCCCCCCAAATCCGGTCAGGTCAATCCCGTCAGCCGTCGCCAGTTCTTTCGCAATGGCGCGCGCGTCGCGGCGATGACCGGACTGGGGGCGCTCACGGGTGTCCTTGCCACGCGGGGCACCGCGGCCGGTTGGGTCTGGCAGATTGATCCGGCCAAATGTCTGCGGTGCGGCAACTGCGCCACGCATTGCGTGCTGGAGCAATCGGCGGTCAAATGCGTGCAGGCCTATGCGCAATGCGGCTACTGTCAGTTGTGCACCGGATTTTTTGCGCCCGAACCCAACGAGCTGACCACCGCCGCGGAGAATCAATTGTGTCCTACTTCCGCCATCCAGCGCACGTTCGTCGAAGATCCCTATTACCAATATTCCATCGACGAGAACCTCTGCATTGGCTGCGGCAAATGTGTAGAGGGTTGTCTGCGTTTCGGCAATGGTTCGTTCTTTCTGCAAATCCGGCATGACCGTTGCCTCCATTGCAATGAGTGCGCCATTGCGCGAGTCTGTCCAGGCGAGGCCTTCCGGCGCGTTCCGGCGCAGTCACCGTACCTGCTCAAATCCGTGGCCAAGTGATCATGCGCCGCATCTCCAAATTCGGCTGGCTGGGAGGGTTGCTGTTGTTGTTGCTGGGTGGAGTCGCCCGCGCGCAACTGCTGTTTCCCCCGCCCGAATTTGAGAGCGGTTACCGGATGCCGGTTACCACCACGCCCCCCGGTCGGGCGTTGTGGTTGCAGTATCTGGATGTCGGGGTGCTCGCTGCCTGCCTGGCCGTCGCCGTCTGGTTGATTTACCGTCCCCGGTCCCGGCGCGGTATTTTCTGGTTGTCGCTGTTTTCCCTGGCCTATTTCGGCTTCTATCGCAAGGGCTGCATCTGCCCGATCGGGTCGCCGCAGAACATTGCCTACGGATTGTTGCATCCGTCCTATTCCGTGCCGGTGACGGTGGTGGCCTTCTTCGCGCTGCCCCTGATTGTGGCCCTGTTTTTTGGGCGGGCGTTTTGCGCCGGGGTCTGTCCCCAGGGCGCCTTGCAGGATTTCTTTCTCATCAAACCCATCAAAGTCCCGGCTTTTCTGGAACACGGTCTGGGGCTCATTCCCTACCTTTTTCTCGGCGCAGGAATTGCCTACGCCGCGACGGGCACCGGGTTTGTGATTTGCCGTTACGATCCGTTCGTCCCGATTTTCCGATTGTCGGGCAGCTTCTTCCTCCTGGCGGCCGGGGTTTCTTTTCTGTTGATCGGCATGTTTGTGGGCCGGCCCTATTGCCGGTTCCTGTGTCCCTACGGGGCGCTGCTGAAACTGGGCTCGCTGGTTTCCCGGTGGCGGGTCCGGGTGACGCCAGAGACTTGTACCCAGTGCCGATTGTGCGAGCATTCGTGTCCCTTTGGCGCGCTGCGGGAACCCGCGCCGCCAGGGGCGCCCGCGCCAATTCCCGGGGAGCGGCGAACCCTCGGCTGGTTGTTGGTCCTGCTCCCCGTGCTGATCATCGCCGGGGCCTTGGCTGGCCGGGCGCTGTCCCCGGTGGCTGCCCGCCTGCACCCGACGGTGGCGCTGGCGGAACTTTACGCGCGGCAACAGCAGCATCCCGTGGTCTATGGGGTGATGACGCCGGAGGCACTCGCCCTGGCCCGCATGGCTGAGCAGCCGGGGACGGTGCTGGAGGCGGCGGCGGATTTGCGCGGGCGGTTCCGCCTCGCGACGGCAATTTTTGGGGCTTGGTTCGGTTTGGTGGTGGGCATCAAACTGATCTTACTTTCCCTCCGGGTCAGCCGGACGGACTTCGAGCCGGACCCCGGGGCCTGCTTCGCCTGTGCCCGGTGCTTTTCCTCCTGCCCGAGCGAACGGGTGCGCCGGGGACTGCCGGTCGTGACCGTTCAACCGCCGGTGCCCGCCGCGGCATCCGCCCTGGCCAAATGAGCGAACCCACCGTCCAACCAGTCGCTCCCGGCCCGCCCGCTCCGCCGGCCACGCCGCCGACGCCGCCGACGCCGGTTCGGCCGCCGGATCCCCAGCGCGCGTTGCGGGCCATCGCCTGGATCGCGGGAACCTTCTCCGCTATCGTGGTGGTCACGATGCTGTATTTTCATTTCACCGCCGCCGCGAACGATCCGTGGAAATCCCCCCAACTACTGGCGCTCCGGGCCCGGTTGGCGGTGGAGCCCAAGAACGAGGCGGTGAAGGAACAGATCCGGCAACTGGATTTTCAATTTCGCCACCAATTCCGTCAACGCCTGGCCCGGGACCGTTTCGGCGCCTGGCTCCTGGCCGGCGGTGCCGCTTTGGCGGCCCTGGTTGCCCGAAAAGCCGCGGAGTCCACCCGCACCGTGCCGCTGCCGCAGTCGGAACGTGAACGTCTCGGGTTGCCAAAGGAACGCCCCACCCGAGCCCGCTGGACGGTGGCGGCGGTGGGTGGCGTGGCGGCGCTCGTGTTGGTGGCGACGGCGCTGTTGCTCCGCACTTCCCTGCCGGCCGATGCGGCCGGGTGGCGTCGGCTGGCCGGGCAGGTGGATGCGGCCCCCGTTGCGGCGCTTCCGGGGTTGGCGGAAGTGCAGGCCAATTCGCCGCGCTTTCGGGGTTGGGATGGCGGCGGCTGGACGACGGGTACCAATTATGCCCTCGTTTGGGATCGGAAGTCGGGGCAGGGGATTGCCTGGCAGTCCGCGATTCCGGCGCCGGGACATAACTCGCCCGTGATTTGGGGTGATCACTTGTTCATTTCCGGCGGCACCACGGCGCAGCGCGAGGTGCTTTGCTATTCCGTCAAGGATGGCCGTTTACTGTGGCGGCGCACGGTGGAAAAGGTGGCGGGATCCGCCGCCAAGCTGCCGGAGGTTCCCGAGGGCACCGGCTTTGCCGCCTGCACCACCGCCACCGATGGCCGCCATGTTTACGCGATCTTCGCCAATGGCGATCTGGCCGCCCTCAATTTCGACGGCACGGTGGCCTGGGCCAAATCCGTGGGGGTGATGAAAAACTCCTTCGGCCATGCCAGTTCGCTGGCCATCTGGCAGGGCACGGTCATCGTGCAATTGGACCAAGGCGAAAGCGGCAGTTCTGATTCCAAGTTGCTCGCATTCGACGGCGCCAACGGTCGGCCGGTCTGGCAGCAGACCCGCACCGTGCCCGTTTCCTGGGCCACCCCTATCGTCGTCGAGGCCGCCGGCAAGACCCAGATCATCACGCTCTCGCAACCGTGGATCATCGCTTACGCGTTTAACGACGGCCATGAACTGTGGCGCGCCGAAGCGCTGGAGAGCGAAATTGTGCCTTCCCCCATTTTTGCCGGCGGACTGGTGCTGGCCATCAGCCCCACTTCCAAGCTCGTGGCCTGGCGTCCCGATGGGGCGGGGGATGTGACCAAGTCCCACCTGGCCTGGACGGCGGAAGATAGCAACGCGCCGGACGTGAGCAGCCCGGTAGGCAACGGCGAATTCGCCTTCACGGTCTCCAGCGGCGGCATGGTGAGTTGCGTCGAGTTAAAGAGCGGCACCCGCCTCTGGCAGCACGATTTGGAACTGTCGGTACAAGCCTCCCCGGCGATCGTCGGTGACCGCCTGTTTGTGCTCGGCGAGGCGGGTGCCGCCGTGGTGCTTTCCGCCGGTCGGGAATTTCGCGAACTGGCCCGCAGCCAGCTCGCGGATAAATTCCTGGCCAGTCCGGCCTTTGCCCAAGGCCGGGTTTTCCTGCGGGGAGAAACCAACCTCTATTGCCTGGGGCCGACCGGAAAGGACCAATGAACTATGCCTGTTGACCTCCAATTTGCCGAAACCACGGTGGCCCGGTTTGGTCGCCAGCCCGAGTCTCTGATTCCCATTCTCCAGGAGTTGCAGGTTCATTACGGTTACCTGCCCCAGGAAGCCATGGAGCGGGTGTGTGAATTGAGCGAGATTACGCCCGCCGCGGCCGCCGGTGTGGCGACTTTCTACGACATGTTCCGCCATAAACCCGCGGGCAAAAACATCATCCGGGTTTGTCGCGGCACCGCTTGTCATGTGGCGGGAGTGGGGCGGGTCGAGGAGGCGTTGCGCCGGGATTTGCACATTCCCGCCGACGGCGATACCGACCCGGAAGGGAAGTATACCATTGAACCGGTGGCCTGCCTGGGTTGTTGCACCCTGGCTCCCGTCATGCGCGTGGGCGATGCCACCTTTGGCCACGCCACCTCCGAAACCGCGCCTGAAACCGTGCTCGAGCACATCGCGAGCCTGTCGGCCCGGACGGCAGCGCCGTCCACCGAGGGGCGCCACACGCATGTGGCCGGACCGGTCGCCGAAATCCATGTGGGCCTCGGCTCCTGCTGCATGGCCAAGGGTAGTGATCTCCTGTTCCATGCGCTGCAGGAAAGTGCGGCCGCCTGCGGTGGGAGTATCCAGGTCAAGCGGGTCGGTTGTGTCGGGATGTGTCACCGCACGCCCATGGTCGAAGTGACGGTGCCGGGCAAACCGGATGCCTTTTACGCCGATCTCACGCCGGGGCAGGCGCGCGCACTGGTGGAACGCCACTTCAAACCGCACGGCTTGCTGCATCGCGCGGGCGCGCTTTGGACGCGCACGCTTGACAGTCTGCTTTCGGAGAACCCGTCGCCGGAGCGGCAGATTGCCGGTTACTCCATGAGCCGTCGCGATCCCGGGGTGCGCGCCTTTCTGGACAAACAGAAGCACATCGCCACGGAACATTTTGGTCGCCTGGATCCGCTTGACCTGGATGAGTACCTGGCCCACGACGGTTTCGTGGCGCTGCGCAAGTGTCTCCACCCGGCCCCGGTTCCCAAGGACGCCCTGGACCCGGCCCAACTCATCGGCGTGATGGAAGCCTCGGGCTTGCGCGGACGGGGTGGGGCGGGCTTTCCCACCGGCCAGAAATGGCGCGTGGTCCGAGGGCATGTCGGCGAGGTGAAGTACGCCATTTGCAACGGCGACGAAGGCGACCCCGGAGCCTTCATGGATCGCATGATCCTCGAATCATTCCCATTTCGCGTCATCGAAGGCCTGGCCATCGCGGCCGTGGCGATTGGCGCGCACGAAGGCATTTTCTACATCCGCCATGAATACCCGCTCGCGGTGCAACGCGTCCGCGCCGCGATCAAGGATTTGGAAGAGCGCGGTTGGCTCGGAGACAAGTTGCTGGGCAGTGACTACGCCCTGCGTCTCTCGGTAATGGAGGGCGCGGGGGCTTTTGTTTGCGGCGAGGAAACCGCCCTGATCGCTTCCGTGGAGGGACGCCGGGGCATGCCGCGGTTGCGGCCGCCGTTCCCGGCGGAATCCGGTTTGTGGGGCAAGCCCACGTTGATCAATAACGTGGAAACGCTCGCCCAGGTGCCGTGGATTGTCCGCAACGGCGCGCCCGCGTTTGCCGCCATCGGTACCGCGAAGAGCAAGGGCACCAAAGTGTTCGCCCTGGCCGGCAAGATCCGCCGCAGCGGGTTGATCGAAATTCCCATGGGGACCACGATCCGCGAAATCATCGAGGAGATCGGCGGCGGGGCGGTGGAGGGGCATCGATTCAAAGCGGTCCAGATTGGCGGTCCTTCGGGTGGTTGTGTGCCCGCCCGGCTGGCGGACACGCCGGTGGATTATGAATCGCTGCGCGAAGTCGGGGCCATCATGGGGTCCGGCGGCATGGTCGTGCTGGATGACACCACCTGCATGGTGGATATCGCCCGCTATTTCCTGGAGTTTACGCAGAACCAATCCTGCGGCAAATGCACCTTCTGCCGGATTGGCACGAAGCGCATGCTGGATATTCTGACCCGCCTCTGCGCCGGCAAGGCCACGCGCGCGCACGTCGAAGAACTCGAACGCCTCGCGCACCAAGTGGGGGCCGGCAGCCTGTGCGGATTGGGGAAGACCGCGCCGAATCCCGTGCTCTCCACGCTGCGCTACTTCCGGGATGAGTATGAGGCCCACGTGGCGGGGCGCTGTCCCGCCGGGAAGTGCTCGGCGCTGATCAAGTATTCCGTCACGGCGGATTGCACCGGTTGCACCATCTGCGCCCAGCGCTGCCCGGTGGCGGCCATCCCCATGACTCCGTACGCCCGGCACACCATCAACCTGGACCTGTGCACCCGGTGCGACACCTGCCGGAAGGTTTGTCCCGAAGACGCCATCGAGGTGAATTGATTATGAGCACCTTTACCATCAGCATTGACGGTCGAACGGTGGAACTCGAACCGGGCCAGACCATTCTGGCTGGCGCCCGCCGGTTGGGCATTGATATTCCCACGCTTTGTTATCTCGAAAAGTGCGGGCCGCTGAACTCCTGCCAGGTTTGCCTGGTCAAAGTAGGCGGTCCGGGACCCGGTCGGCTCGTCCCTTCCTGCGGGACCAAGGCGGTGCCGGGGATGGTGGTGGAAAGTGAGACCACCGAAGTGCATGAAGCCCGGCGCACTGCGCTGGAACTCCTGTTCAGCGATCATGTGGGCGACTGCCTTTCGCCCTGCAACCGTCTTTGTCCGCTGGGGTTGAACATTGCCGTCATGATCCGGCAGTTGGAGGCCGGCCGGTTAAATCAAGCAATCGTCACCATCCGCGAAGCCCTCCCGTTGCCGGGCGTCCTTGGGCGGTTGTGTCATCATCCGTGCGAGCAGGGCTGCCGGCGCGGCAATTGGGACGATCCAGCGGGCATCCGGGATATGGAACGCTTCGTCACGGACGAGAATTTCAAGGAAGCCAATCCCTGGGTGCCCATTTGCGCGGCCCCCACGGGCAAGAGCGTGGCCATCGTCGGCGCCGGTCCGGCCGGGTTGGCCGCGGCCGTTTCGCTGGCGCGCCAGGGTCACGCGGTTACCGTGGTGGATCGCCGGGCGCGGGCTGGTGGCAGTCTCCGGGATGTGCCGGAAGCCACGCTCAGTGCCGACGTGCTGGACCGGGAAATCGCCGTGCTGGAGAAAATGGGGATCGCGTTCAAGCTCGGGATGGCCCTGGGCCCGGAATTGACGATTGAGGGTTTGCTGCTTGGTTTTGCTGCCGTTTTGCTCACCGTGGGCGAACTCGCCGCCGGGGAAGGGGCAGGACTGGGCGTCGCGTTGACGGGGGCCGCGATCAAGGCGGACCCGAACACCTGCCGCACCAGTATTCCCGCGGTCTTTGCGGCTGGCTCCGCCGTAAAACCGGCCAAACAGATCGTGCGTGCCATGGCCGATGGCCAGGCCGCCGCCGTGTGTGTTCATCGCTTCCTCCTGGATAAACCGGTGCAACGCCCGGAAAAGCCGTTCTCCAGCATCATGGGCCGGCTGGATCCCGGGGAATTGCGCAAGTTTTTGCAGACCGCCAGTTCGGTGGGCCGGGTTTCGCCCTGCGACCGCTGTGCCGGGTTGAGCCGCCGGGAGGCGGTCACGGAAGCCGCCCGCTGTTTACATTGCGATTGTGGGTCCTCAGGCAATTGCCTGCTCCAGCATTACGCGCAGGCCTATGGCGCGGATGCCAGCCGGTTCAAGTCCGAGCGCCGGTCCTTCGAGCAATTTGTCCAACCGGGCGGCATTATCTTCGAACCAGGCAAGTGCATCGTGTGCGGCATCTGTGTGCGCCTGACCGAATTGGCCCGCGAACCGCTCGGCCTGACCTTTATCGGCCGGGGGTTTGATGTGCGGGTTGCCACCCCTTTCAACCGCACGATACTGGCGGGGCTGCAACAGGTCGCGGCCGAATGCGTCGAGCACTGCCCCACGGGCGCGCTGGTGTTTTCTGATAAATTGACGGCGGCTCCGGTGGACGCCAGTTCCCCGGTTCCGGTAGCCTGATGCTTTCATGAATATCGAACTCCCCCGCATCAACTACGAGCGCGAACCCTTCTCGGAGTCCGACCTCCGGCCCGACCCCTTCGACCAGTTCGCTCACTGGTTCGCTCAAGCCTGCGAAGGTGGTGTGATCGAGCCCAACGCCATGAGCCTCGCCACCGCCTCCGCGGATGGCCGGCCGCTGGTCCGCACGGTTCTGCTCAAGAGTTACGATAGCCGGGGCTTCGTGTTCTTCACCAATTTTGAGAGTCGCAAGGCGCGGCACATCAAACAAAATCCGCAAGCTTCGATCGTTTTCCCGTGGCTTGCCCTGGCGCGTCAGGTCATCATTTCGGGATCGGTCGAGCCGGTCAGTTCGGCGGAATCCCTCGCTTACTTTCTCACCCGGCCACGCGGCAGCCAGGTGGGTGCCTGGGTGTCGTCGCAAAGTTCCGTCATCACCACCCGCAGTTTACTGGAAGCCAAGTGGGAGGAGATGAAGCGGAAATTTGGTGACGGTGAAATTCCGCTTCCTTCCTGGTGGGGTGGCTTTCGCGTCATTCCCCGCGAGATCGAATTCTGGCAAGGGCGGGACAGCCGATTGCACGATCGGTTTCTGTATACCCGGCGGACCGATCCTGGCGCGGAGGGCTGGGGCATCCAAAGACTTGCGCCCTAACCCAAACTTCTAAAGAAGTTTTTCAAGCATTTGGGCAAGGATTCGCTTTACGAATTGTACTGAACTTTAGCGATGGTTTGATTCACATCAGTGCCTTTAGATAACCCAACGCGTACGCCATCCCCGCGTGCCAGGGTGCCGCGCAGCTCAGCTGCGGTGCATGATCGGGGATGATCACGCCGGTGAAATGATTCTGCTTGAGAATCCGCAGCACCCGTTTCACATCCACGTCGCCGTCATCAATAAAGGTCTCCTTATAGAACGGCACCTTGCCCCGGACGTTGCGCAGGTGGACATAAGCCAGTTTGCCCTGACGACTATAGGTGTCCACGGCTTCGTAAATGTCGCCTTCCGTCATTTCCGCCAGGGTGCCCACGCAAAATTCCAGGGCATTCCGGGGGCTCGGCCGCAGGTCGATGAGCTTCTGGTAGAGTGCGGGTTGATAGACCAGGCGCGGTTGGGAGCGGATCGTCGGCAGGGGCGGATCATCCGGATGCGCGGCCATGGTGACGCCCGCCGCCTCCGCCACGGGTAACACCGCGCTGAGGAAATCTCCCAGCCGTTGCCACAATTGTTCCGGCGTCGCGGCTGGCACGCACCCGGGGGCGGCGTTCCGGTCGTAAACCATGTTCCAGGCCATGCCGTTGGGCATCGGCGTGTCTAACGGACCATCCATCCCCACGGCTTCCGCATCGCCCCGCGCGAACCGACCCTTGACCCGCCCCGCCACGCCGGCAATGGAGAAGTTGTACCCCATCACCGGAATGCCCGCTTCACCGACGTTCCGGATGATGGTTTTGACGTTCTCCAACTGGGCGGCTTTCCTGGGGCCGTCCAGCAGCACGTCATGCCAGTGCGCCGGGTCGAAGTTTTCGATGGCTTCCAATTCCAGACCCGCAGCGTTGATCTCCGCCTTGATCGCCCGTAATTCCGCCGCGGTCCAGAGCCGGTCTGGATCACCCGCCAGGCCCCAGCCGCTGTCATCGCCCACCGGTTGGTCGCCGGGCTGGTTGCTCCGCGAGGAGCGGAAATAGTCCACCAGGTGAATGACAACATGGGTGCAGCCGCATTGCCGCGCGAACCGGTAATGCTCCGCATTAAGCTGATGGCGATAAAGCCCGAGGCCGAGTTTCATATTTCCAAAACCAATTTCCAATCCGCCCCAACGCCCGGCGCCGTCCGCGGTGCCGGGATGGGGTGGGGGACGCTACCATGGACCACCGGTTGGAGGCAACGGTCGGCTGCCCCGAACTGCCGCTCGTCCGGCCTCCCGTCGGCGCGACTATCGGCAAAAAATAATCGTTTTCCGCTTGCCTCCGAACGTCCTCCCTCCGGTATAGTGGAACGGACCTAATTCAGCCTATTTATGCACAAATCTTATACGAAGCTGGGAACCCTCTCCAAAAAATGCCACGTGGGACTACTGGCGGGATTGCTCGCTACGGGTGTCGGTTTGGCGCAGACAAACACCCCGGCCACCAATGCGGTCGCGGCCGCGACTGCGACCAAGCCGGTTGTCCCGCCCGGCCTGACCCCGGCGGCCAATAATTTCATCGCCATTCCCCGCGCCGCCCTAGGCCGGGAATACCTCCTCTCCGGGTCCATCATTCCGCAGGCGCTTTCGCCAACCAGCACGGCTTTGGCGGGCCGGATTGTCCGGTTTGAACTGTTTTCGGACGGCGTGGACATGTATGAGGCGACCAAAGGATTGGTGGTTACCGAGGATCTGCCGGCCCGGCGTTTGCTCACCACGTTTCCCATTGTGGAGCAGGACGACGGCAAGGTCGTGATCGATTTTAACAAGGGCATGCGCCGCGTGTTCACAGACATCTGGTATTCCGGCGGTGATCCCGGCGCCGCCGGGCGGGATCGTATGCTGGAAGTGCCCCAAAGCCGGGTGTTCGAGGTCCGGCAGGATGCCGACCGTCTCGTGATCCGCCAGAGCGCCCAGGCCCGCAGCCGCCAGGAGGATCAGGACCGGGAGGAACGGTTTGAAATTCGTTATTTTATCGCTCCCTACCTGCCGACCGATTTCAAGAGCAAGGAATTGGGCGCCAGCGATTCCCGCTATGTCCGCTACTTCGAAGTCCAGCCGCAACTCGAACCCACCAGCGGCCGCCCGACGAGCAAGATTGCCCGCTTTGATCTCGCGCAACCGATTCAGTTCTACTACAGCGCCAATACTCCGGCGGACTACGCGCAGGCGGTCAAGGATGGCATCCTGTATTGGAACAAAGCCTTCGGGAAGGAAGTGGTCAAGGCCGACAAGGCTCCGGAAGGCGCGACGGCGCCGGACGTTCACTACAATATCATTCAATGGGTGCCGTGGGACAGCGCCGGCTTTGCGTATGCGGATGTGATCGTGGATCCCCGCACCGGGGCCTCCCAACACGGGCAGGCCTACATCACCAGCGTGTTTGCCACCAGCAGCCGCGGCAGTGCCCGCCAACTTCTGCGGTTGATGCGCGGCGTCATTGAGGTGAAAGAGGCCAAGGACAAGGACGGCAAACCCAAGGCGGAAAACGCGGCGGGGACGGAGTCGGAAGTGGCCACCGGTTTGGGCAGCCGTTTCCTCGAGCCCGCGACCCTCTGCCGCATGGATGCCCGGGTGTTTGCGGAACAGACGGCGGCCGGCTTGGAGAGCATGCTGGCGGAAGGCAAACTGGATGACGCGGCGGTCATGCGGATTTCGCAAGATTATGTGCGTGATGTGGTGGCCCATGAGGTCGGCCATATCCTCGGTCTTTCGCACAATTTCGCCGGCAGCGTGGCCGCGGACCTGACGCCCAAGGATTTGGAAGACTGGTTCCACGACTACGTGACCACCCCGGAGACCAATCGCTTCGCCGGCAAGATCACGGGTTCTTCGGTCATGGATTACGACGTTTTCAAATCCCGGGTTTTCATCGGCCATTTCATCCAAACCTCCAAGGAAGCGCTGCCGTATGACAAAGCCGCCATCCAATGGGGCTATTTCGACAGCCGCGAGCCGCAGGAAAAGAAAATGCTCTACGGCATGTTCGGCTGGACCGACGTGCGGACTTTTGATTACGGCGCCGATCCCGTGGTGGGTGGTTATGCCAACCTGGCCGATGCGATCCAAAACCTGCCCAACGGCATCGTCGAAAGCTTCATCCGGGCCAAGGCCCCCCGCGATCCCCGCGACCGGCAACCGCTGTCGGAAATCAATCTCAGCCCCAATCTCGCGGCCATGCGGATCGCCGGGGAGTTGGGCGGCATCCTCAATTGGTTCCGGTCCTCGACCCGTTCGATCAAGGTGGAAAACGCCTTTGAGTTCATCGGCGATCTCAATCATCGCGAAATCGTCCAGGCGCATTGGAAGGCGTTGAATGACCAGGTGGAAAAAATCGGCGGCGTGGATCGCCTCCTTTTCGGTACGCTTCCGCTGGACCTCAAGCTGGAGTTCAAAGGCGAACCCAAAGGCGCCAGTGTCGCCGAGAAGCTCGACGCCAAGAAGTTGACGGAACGGCTCGCCAAACTCCTCGAATCCCCTGCCTACACCAACTGGGTCGGGCTCGATGAGAAGACCTACACCTTCACCAAGGAGGAAAAAGAGTTGATCCAGAAACGCGGCAAGAAGTACTTCGAAGACTTGGAGAAGGAAGTCATCCGCCGCGTTTGCAGCCTGCTGGAACGCACCCAGCGCGATATCGGCGTGGAGGCCAACAAGACCGTCGCGGACGACGACATCATCGCCCAACTCGACAAGCGCATCATCGATTTCTGCAAAATGGTCATCATGGCCAAAAACGATGAGGAACACCGCAAAGGCAAAGTGGACCGCAGCCTGGTGGAAGTGGTGGATTTCAAGTATGATCTGGAAACCCGTCTCTCCGCCGCCCGAGCCTTGAACGACCAAATCGGCAGCTTCAAAGGCTGGTCGATTGACGCCAAGGGCGACCTGAACAAGCAACTCAAGGATGAAATCGAGGCGGCCCTCAACATCCAAAACTTCAAGGACTTCCAGGAGTCGAGCCTCTCCCGCACGTTGCGGGAATGGTACATGAACCAGCAGGCGATTCTCGCCCTGTTACCTCCCCGACGTCCCCACTAAGGGAAGGGTGCCGGGTTCGCCCGGATCACGTCAGTTTGCGGCCGGGTTCATCCCCGGCCGCTTTTTTTGCCCGCTCGCCGCCGCAAAATTAATTTCAACCCGCACTTGACCTTCGGCCCGCCCTTGGTAGAGTAGTCGGCTTGACTAGTTGGAAAAATTGATATGGAACATATTCGTAACATTGCCATCATCGCGCACGTCGATCATGGCAAGACCACCTTGGTGGATTGCTTGCTGAAGCAGTCCGGAACTTTCCGCGCCAACCAGGCGACGGAAGAGCGCATGATGGACTCGATGGACTTGGAACGCGAGAAGGGGATCACCATTCGCGCCAAGAACGCCGCGTTCAAGTACAAGGATTACCATATCAACATCGTGGACACCCCCGGACACGCCGATTTCGGCGGCGAGGTGGAGCGCATTATGACCATGATTGATGGTGTGCTGCTCGTGGTGGACGCCGCGGACGGTCCCCAGGCGCAAACCCGCTTTGTGCTGCGCAAAGCCCTGGAAGCCGGGGCCAAGCCCATCGTGGTCATCAACAAGATCGACCGCGACAACGCCATCCCGCACAAGGTGCTGGACGCCGTGTTTGAATTGTTCATGGCGCTGCATGCCACCGACGAACAATTGGATTTCCCTGTCATCTACGCGAGCGCCAAGGTCGGCTACGCCAAGGTGGAATTGCACCACGCCAGCGGCACCATGGAACCGCTGTTTGATGCCATCATCAAACACATCCCGCCGCCCCGCGCCCATGCCGGCCTCGAATTCAAGATGCTGGCCGCCAACCTCGATTACTCCGATTACCTCGGCCGGATCGTGTTCGGCAAGATTCTCAGCGGCAAGGTCAAGGTCGCTGACTCGCTCGTCTGCCTCCACGGCGACGGTCGCAAGACCAAGGGCAAAGCCACCGCGATTTTCCACTTCGAAGGCATGAAGCGGATTGAAATCGCCGAGGCCCACGCCGGCGACATCATCGGCCTCACGGGTTTCGAGGATGTTTTCATCGGTGAAACCATCACGGACACCGAAGACCGCACCCCCATTCCCTTTGTCCCGATCGATCCGCCCACCATCCAGATGCAGTTCGCCGTCAATGACGGACCCCTGGCCGGCAAGGACGGGAAGCTCGTCACCGCCCGCCACATCCGGGAACGCCTGATCAAGGAGACCCGGACCAACGTCGCTTTGCGCGTCGCGGACACCGACATGACCAGTATTTTCGAGGTCAGCGGCCGCGGCGAAATGCAAATCGCCATCCTGGTGGAGCAAATGCGCCGGGAAGGTTTTGAAGTGCTCGTTTCCCGCCCCGAAGTCATTTATCGCCGGGCGAAGGATGGCAGCATCCTCGAACCCATCGAGAAATTGTTCGTGGAAATTCCCAAGGATTGCATGGGTTCCGTGCTCGAAAACCTCGCCAACCGCCGCGGGGAAATCACGAACATGAATCACATCGGTGACAGCGTCAGCATCGAAGCGCTGATCCCCACGCGCGGTTTGATCGGGTTCGAAACCGACCTCGTCAACCAAACCCGCGGGATGGGCGTGATGAGCCATCTATTCCATGAATACGGTCCGGACCGTGGCGAAATCGCCGCCCGCAAAAATGGTTCGCTCGTCAGCATGGATTCCGGCGTGGCCACCACCTACGCGCTGAACATGGTCCAGGAACGCGGCCGCCTGATGATCGAGGCGGGTGACGAAATCTATGTCGGCATGATCGTGGGGGAAAACGCCCGCGAAAACGACATCCCCGTCAACCCTTGCCGCGAGAAGCGCCTGAGCAACATGCGCTCCCAGGGCGACGGCAAAGGCGCCCATTTGGACGCGCCGCTGAAACTCAGCCTCGAACGCGCGTTGGAATACATCGGCTCCGATGAGTACGTGGAAGCCACTCCCAAGAACCTCCGTCTGCGCAAAAAGGAACTCGACGAAACCAAGCGCAAACGCACCACGCAAAACCGCGTGTTCAAGGTGGACGAGACAACCTCCGCCGCCTGATCCGTTTTCTTACACCGCCCGGGATTGGCACATTTTGTGCCGGTCCCGGGTTTTTTATTTTTCCGACCTGCCCTGAAAGTTGCCCGGTTCGGCCATCCGCCCACGTCGCAATGATCTTTTCGCAATTTGGTTTGAACTTTCTTCCCGCCTTTTCCGAGGTACATGATGAAACCAATTGCAACCGAAGCAAAATCCTGTTGAGCCGGCCGACCTGGCGGTGGAGAGCGCGTACCGCGAAGTCGGTCCCTTTCTACTGGCCTATTTCCAGCGCCGACACGGCAATCCGCAGACGGCGCAGGATTTGTTGCAGGAAACTTTCGCGGCGGTGCTGCGGAGTCCGGACCGGTGGCGACAGACCCAGGCGCCGCGGGCCTACTTGTTCGGCGTGGCGCGGAACCTGAGCGCCGATTTTTTCCGGCGCTGCCATCCGGAGGAGGAACTGCCGCCCGAGTCCCCGGCGGCGGAGCCTTCCCTGTCGGACCCCCGCCTGGAGCAGATGCGCGCGGCCATCGGCCAGTTGAATGCCGCCTCCCGCCAGGTCCTGGAACTGCGGTTGCAGCGGGAACTTTCGTATGAGGCGATGGCGGATTTCCTGGGGGTGCCGGTGGGCACGGTCCGCTCGCGCCTCCATCACGCCGTCCGGCAACTGCGCGAACACATGCAAAGGCAAATTTATGAATGAAGAAATCCTGGAACGATTGCTAATCGACCGGGCGTCCGGTGCGCTTTCCCCCGACGTCGAGGAATTGCTCGCCGCGCATTTGCGGCAAAATCCCGACGCCCAGGAAGCCGCCACGCAAATCGCGGATATTCTGGGACTCGCCCGGGTGGCCCTGGCCGGCCAACCCGGAGAGGTTTTGTCCTTGCCGATGCCAGCGGAGCCGGTCCGCGCCAAGTTGGTGCCGGATTGGGCGTGGAAGATGGTTGCCTGTTTCGTGTGTGGGCTTGCGCTGGGCGGTTTTGCTTTCCGCACCCGGACCGCGCCCGCGCGATTGGTGCAAGCAGTGCCCACCGCACCGTTGGCTGCGCTGGCGGTGCCGACCGCGCCGGACACCTCCGGCATCTGGTCCGTTCGCCGTTACCGCGCCGCGTTGGCGGCGGCCAACCCTCGACCGGAGAAAACAATCATTTGGCAGTCGCCCCTGAAAAAACCCACAAACTACGGATTATGAAAACTCCCCAACTCCATCGGATCTTCTCTTGGTCCCTCCTGGCCGTGCTGGCTGCCGCATTCCTGATGACCGGGTGCGTCGGTCGGCGAATTGCGTGGTCGCCAGATGGCACCCGGGCCGCCATTTTCGCCGGCGATGGCCTCCACTTGTGTTCGCCTGACGGGACCCTCTCCGGGTTACTTCTGCCGGGGGAGGGGATGGCGGAATGGTTTCCCGATTCGCGCCGCCTGGCCGTGCTTACCGAGACCGGCAAAGTGTCCTGGCCGGACTTGGAGAAAGTCCTTTCCACCCCAGACCGCCAACGGCTGCTGGCCGGCGGGCAGACCGTTTTGGAGCAATTCAAAGCGGGCCTCACCCTCGATGGGGCCCTACGTTCGCTCACCGGGTTTGCGGATGCGGAACGGAATGCCGTGGCGGTTTACCTCGCGCAAAAGGATGGCGTTCAGGCAGCGGCCGGGACCAATTGGAATGACCTGCGGCAGAAGGAGTGCAGCCTGCTACAAATCCGGATTGGCACCGTGCAACCGGATGGCCAGTTGACGCTGGGCCAGCCCATCGTCAACCGCCTGCGCAAGATGATGGATTTGAAGATTGCACCCGGCGGCACCGCCATCGCGTTCACCGGTGAAGGAGATCTGGATCGTGCCTTCGAGTTGCTGGTGGCCCCAGTGGATGGATCCAGTCCGCCGCAACTGGTCGCCCGAAACACCGCCTATTGTTCCGATTGGACGCCGGATGGCCGGTCGCTGGTTTACATCCACTCCATGAATGAACCCGCCGCCGAAGATCAATTCTCCCTGGCCTCCCTCAGCAAGCGCGCGGTCTTGAATGCCGCCGGGAAGATTGAACTGGCAGCGAAGGCGGAGGATCTGGCCGGCCTGCTCTTTGACGCCGGTAACAAGGTGCGTTGCCTGCCCGATGGTCGGATCCTCTTCGCCTCACTGGACGTCCATCTTCCCTGCACGGCCCTAGATATGCCACAACGGCCGCAATTGTTTGCGCTGGACCCGGAACGGCAGGCCGGAGTCGTCCCGCTCATCCCCCGGAGCGTCCAGGAGAACCTGCCGGACAAGCCCAACTACTATGAAGCGAGCCCAGATGGCCGCCGGGTCGCCATTCTCGGCGAAAAAGGCGCCGTGGTGGTGCTCACCCTGGCCACCGGCGTGTTGGAAACCGTGCAGCCGGCCGCGGATAGAAACCTTGATACCGCCCCGGCCTGGCGCACCGCGACCGAATTGAGTTTCCTTTGCAGCACGAACGGACAACCGGCCCAGCTCGCACTCTGGACTAACGGTCCCCCCCGCGTCCTCAGCGCCGCCTGGCCCGAAGCCGCCCGCAAAGACTTTCTGGACAAGTAAAACCGGCACGGGCAGTGAGGAAGAGCTCGGGTTGGCTTTCCCAAGGTCAACATGGGGCGAATGGGACTTGTGGAACCGATCGGTCGTAGGAATCCCTGGAGGTGGTTTTACGAACAAAAGGGTGACAGTGGGGGTGCGGTGGCAGTTCCGGTGCAATTGCTGACTCAATTCAGGGAAAATTAAATATTACCCGTATAATATTGACAGTTGGATTATATCCGGGTAATAATACTGCAATAATGAATTCAAGTTCCACTACGGATCCGTCCCCTTTGAAAAACACTTGCAGCGCCTTCGCCGGTTCCCGCCGGATTGCGGGCGGCGAATTGGCCGAAGTTGTAACAAAGGTCAAAGCTGTCATCGAACGAACGGATTGGGCCGGGGAGCCGGTGCTGATCTTTGACGACTGGACGAGTGAAACCATTGACGTTGATTTCCAGGGTTCCATGACGCAGGTCTTGGAGGGGCTGCCGAAATCGGCTGATGAAGCCGATTCCGGTGGGAAATTGGCGGTGCGCGACCAGCCGGGGCCCGGACGACCGAAACTTGGGGTCGTCGGTCGCGAAGTCACTTTGTTGCCACGTCATTGGGATTGGCTCAGCCGTCAACCGGGAGGAGCATCGGTAACATTGCGCAAGTTGGTGGAGGCAGCAAAAAGATCTGGGGCAGGAGAGGACCGGGCCCGGGTTGCCCGGGAATCCGCCTACCGTTTCATGGTCGCCGTGGCGGGGGATTTGGTCGGATTTGAAGAGGCGACCCGGGTTTTATTTGGGAAAAAACCAGATCGCTTTCCGGAATTTGAAAACCTAGTGAGCGACTGGCCGGCCGATGTCCGCACCCATCTGCGGCAACTGATCAAGTCCGTCACGGAGGCGGAGGCGGGGGCTCAAGACGCGTGATCCCGTGCTGACGCCGAAAGGCGGTTGCGCGTGAGCCCGAAGCAAAGCACGTTGGTTTCGGGTACAGAGAAATGAAAACCGAATTGAATGATTCCCCGAAGCCGATTCATCCCCAAGTCCGGATTGGGCATGTGCATCTCAAGGTTGCGGACCTGACGCGGGCCTTGAATTTCTATTGTGGGGTGCTGGGTTTTGAGCTGACCCAACGGTTTGGCAAGGATGCCGCGTTTATCTCGGCTGGCGGGTATCACCATCATATTGGTTTGAATACCTGGGAAAGTCGGGGTGGTTTGCCGCCGGCGCCGGGCACTACCGGTCTTTACCACTTGGCCCTGCTTTATCCTACCCGGGCGGCCCTGGCGGACGCGTTGCGCCGCCTGATGGCCGCCGGGATCAGCCTGGCGGGCGCGGCCGATCATGGGGTGAGCGAGGCGTTGTATCTGCATGATCCCGACCAGAATGGCGTGGAACTTTATTGGGATCGGCCCGCCGCGGAATGGCCGCGCAACGCGAGCGGTGAATTGGCCATGTTTACCCATCCTTTGGATCTGGCTGGCCTGCTGGCGACACGGCCGGATTAGTTCCCGCGCGGGCGGTGCGCGACGGGGGGCAAATTCCGGTTGCGGGGGATGATTTTTGCATCGACGCCAATGGGGGGTTAGGTGAAATAATGGCGCATGGACTCAAAGCTTATCCCTTGGCCCGGTGCGAGCGCCCCTTCGCGCCGGGGTTTTCTGCGCCAAACCGCCCTGGCGGCGGCGTTCTTCAGCGTCCGCGGCGCCTTCGCCGAGGAATTGAGCCGACGCACCATCATGGTGGAAGAAGGTCCGTTCTATCCCCCCAAACTGCCGCTGGATACCGACAACGACCTACTCATCCTCAACGATTCGATTACGCCGGCGGTGGGTGAGATTACCCACTTAAGTGGGCGGTTGCTGGATATCAAAGGCAATCCGATCCGCAACGCCACCGTGGAAATTTGGAGCACGGACCACGAAGGAGTTTACCTCGCGGATCGCGCCAATCAGGCGAAATATGATTCCCATTTTCAGGGCTTCGGTCGTTTCCTGACGAGTTCCACGGGGGAGTATTACTTTCGCACGATCAAACCCGTGCGCTATCCCGGTCGCCAGGCGCCGCATATCCATTTTAAAATCAAAGCCAAAGGACGGGCGGATTGGACGACGCAACTATTCGTCAAGGGCGACCCCGGCAATGCCAAGGATGGCATTTACCAGAATCTCGGCGACGCGGCGGCCAAGGAAACCGTGACGGTTGATTTCACCCCGTTGAAGAATTCCCGGACCGCAGAATTGGCGGCCCGGTTTGACATCGTTTTGGGAGTGACACCGGAAGACGCGCACTGAGTGAGTTCCTGGGCGCATTTCGTGGTCCGGAGGCAGCGGGCGCTCGATCTGTCGCCCTTACCGCTTTGGGCTTGCCAGGCGCGGCAAGGTGAGAAACGATTTCGCCACGGTGAAGACCGGCGCGGAGTTTTTTTTGTGGGCGGCCTATGACGTGAATCTGATCGGAGCACGTTGTGGCCGGCTAGTCCAATGCAATTCTTATGAATGAGAAATATGCTGAGTTGATGACCCGCTTTCCGTTGTTCGCCGGGTACACGACCCACGGGGCGAAATTCGTTTTGGAGAAAGGGACCGTGCAGGAGCACGATGTTGGGTCGGTGCTTTTTCACGAAGGAGATACGGCGGAGTTCGTCCTGCTGGTGCTGGCGGGTTCGGCGGAAGTTTACGTGGTGCGTTCCGGGCGCGTGATCTCCCTGGTGGACTCGGGGCCGGGCACGATTCTGGGAGAGATTGCCGTGTTGTGCGGCATTCCCCGCTCCGCCTCGCTGCGCGCGCGGGAAAAATTATTGGTAGTGCGGTGGACGGCGGACGCCTTCCGACAAATGCTTTTGAGCAATGTGAGTCTGTCCCAACGCATCCTGAGGCACTCGTTGCGCACCCTGATTGACAAGGAACAGTCGTTGATCAACTCCCTGGGTTCCGGGCCGGCGGGAACTTGAGTTCCGGGCCGGCGGGAAGGACCAGGGTAAAGGTGGTGCCTTGATTCAGCACGGATGCGACCGCCAGGCCCGCGGACATCTTTTTCGCCAGTTCATACACCATGGAAAGACCCAAACCTGTGCCACGACGGGCCGAGAGGGCCTTGGTGGTGAAAAAGGGCTCGAAAATCCGGGGGAGGTTTTCCGCGGTGATGCCGCAACCGAAATCGGTGATCGTCACGGTGACGTAGCGCGGCGCCGGAGCGGGTGCCAGGGCCAATCCGAGCGGCAGGGTGGTGGTTTGCCCGGTGGCGAGAACCACCTGTTTGCGATCGCTGCTGGCTTCCGCCGCATTGAAGAGAATGTTCAAGAGGATTTGCTGGATGAAATCCTTGGGGGCAGGAAGGCTGGGCAGATTGGGGGAACGGTCGAGCCGAATTTCAACTTCCCGGAGGAACCGGTCCCCCAGCAATTTCACGGTGTCTTCCACCACCATATTGATGTCGCAGAGCGCCGGTTCGCGATCGGAAGCCCGGCTGAACCCGAGCATCGCCCTTACGATGCCCGAGCCTTGCTCCACCACCGTCTTGATGCGGTCCACCCGGATGCGGACCTTCTCGGGATTCTCCAGATTGTCTTCGATGATTTGGGCGGAGCCTTTGATGATGGAAAGGATATTGTTGAAATCGTGGGCAATCCCGGCAGCCAGGGTGCCCAAGGCCGTCATTTTCTGGCTTTGGAGCAACTCCTGGTTGGCGCGTTCCAATTGTCGCGTGCGTTCCGCCACCTGCCGCTCAACTTCCGCATAGCTGCGCACCAACCGGCGGTGCCGGTTAAAGGCCAACGCGGCAAAGAACACGGCCGCCGCCACCCCCGCGCCGGTGATGAGCAATAAGCGCGACTCCTCGTACCAGGGCAGCGTTAGCGAAAATTCCAGCCGGGCCGCACGGTTGTCAATGTTGCAGTTCCGATCCATCGCCCGGACTTGGAAGACATGCTTGCCTTCCGTCAGATCGAAGAACGAAACGGTGTTGGACTCCTGGAATATGGTCCAGTCCTTTTCATCCAGACGGTAGGAATAAAGCAAGCGGTCCCGGGGCGTGTATTTCCATTTGTCCTGGCCGAAGAAGTTAAGCGCCACGGTGCTGCCCACTTCAATGGGGTTGCCCTTGTCCTGAATGGGTTGGATATAGGTCCGCGGGGGATCGAGATCCGCCTCCGGATGGTACCGGCTCAAGCCGCGGGCGGTGGCGACCCACAATCGGTCACGACGATCCAGGTACATCTGGTTGATGGCTGCCGGGGGCAAGCCCTCCTCGATCCCGTTTTCCACCCAGGCACCTTGGAAATAACGGTAAAGTCCTGAATTGCTGGCCACCCAAGCGCCATCGCCATACCGCACGATGGCATTGATCCGGTCAAAACCGGGCCGGGTGCGGGACCAGCCTTGCCCATCAAAAGTCCAAAGTTGGTCACGGGTGGCGCCCCAAATCCGGCCATCCGCCAGTTCCAGGAAGCGGAGCATTCCTTCCGGAGCATCTCCCGTAGCGACGCGGAACAACTGCCATTTGCGGTCATGGTACCAGCCGACCCCGTTGCGACCGCTCAACCAGATGTCGCCATTCAGGGCCGACAGACAGGCCAGCAGGTCCTCGCCCAGACCAGCCTCGGGTTCCGCCACCGGCCAGGGTTTAAAGTTGGTCCCGTCGTACAACTGCAAATGGTAAGCCGAGGGGGGGAGATTCGAGCGCAGATTTTGCACGATCACGCTGCCGTTGCGGAATCGGCCCAAGGATTTAAAGGTGCGCTGGCCTTCGGCCGAAGCGGCGGACACAAATTGACCCACCTCCGCTTGCAATTGATATCCGCGGGTTGCGCTCTCCAGCAGCAGGTTCCCATTGGGGAGGGAGGTTAAAGTCCGGATTTCGCGCAATTGCTCGGATTGTGCCGCGGGAAAGGGATATTCCCGCCACTGCTCATTTTGCCACGCATAGACCGCATTCGTGGTGGCAAACCAGAGCCGACCAGAGTCGTCTTCGGTAAGGCAACTGACCGGGAAATTAACCGGCTGCGGGAGGTCCAGATTGCGCCAGATTTGGGGGGCATAGCGGAAGAGGCCGTCCGAACTGGCCAGCCAGAACGCGCCACCGGCTTCCGTGGCCAGGTCGAAGTAACGGCGGGCCTGGACCTCCTCATTCTCCAACATTTGCTGGGCGACGGGGTCCCATTGGAATAATCCCTCCCCCCCGGTGGTCCACCATGTGCCCAACGGTCCACGCCAGGCCCGCTGAGGTTCCTGTCGCACCATGGCCGGCAGTCCGGGCGGCAATGACCAGCCATCGCGCTCATCAAAATGGACGATCAGCTTGCGCTTGCCATCCACCGTTTCGGCGATCGCCGTGACGCCCCCATCGGCATCTTCCACCGGTTGAGACAGGTTGTGGGCGCCAAAAGATTCGGGCAGGAAATGTTCCTGCCAGCGCGTTTCCGGGCGGATAAGCCGCGCCGGTCCTTCCACCCGCGCCAGTCCGCGCTCGCCCGTGATCAACAAGCCGCCATCGCGGGCAATCGTCATATCGAGGAAACTTCCCAGACCGGTCTCGGTGACGGAACGGACAGAAGTTCGCTTGACGGCATTGGTTTGTTCCGCGTTGAGTTCCATCAGTTCGCGGCGTAACAGGTATAGAACCCGTCCCTGGCGCACCGGGCAGAGAGGGATGGGATGGGAAGGATCGCGATTTGGGTCCCGCATCTCGGCGGCGATTTCCCGCACGGGAAACCGCACCCAAACTTCGTTCAGTTGCTCCTGCAATCCGTCGGCATATGCCGCCCAAATCTGGCGTCCGCCCGGACTGGCATAGATCCGGTCGATCCCCGAACGCGGGAACACAATCGTGCGCACACCGAATCCATCCAGGACGGTAGCGGAGTCAAATTTTGGGTGGCGGACGTACACATTGGTATGCAAATCGACCGTCACCGCAGTGCATTCCGCGGAGACCAGTCCGTCCGCCAGTTTATATACGCGCCAATTGGAAGCCCTTTGTCCCCAACAGGATAGAGTGGAGAAGAGCAGGGCTGTCGCCAGCGGAAATAGCCAGCTTTTGCGCATCAGTTTGACGCCATTCTCGGATGGAGTGTGGTCCGATTATGAATTTTACGCCGGGGGCGGGCAACCCTGTGCTGAGGAAAGCACAGGGTGTGCCTCGCAAGGCACAGTATCGTCCGCTGGTTTCCAGGTGTAGTAATAATCGCGAGTGAAGAAGATCTGGCAGCTCGGTTCGAGTTCAAGATCCGGTTTTCATCGGAATTTTGGGATGAAATTGGGCGGCGGCAGAAGCGCAAACTGCCAAAGTCCAGGCTGCGAGAGATCGGGAAATATCCGTCCGGGCGTGCTTTTGGTTGAAGAGCACGCTCGGACGCCTCGCACTCCCCGCCAAATTCAGGTCGTCTTTCTGCCGTCGCCAAGCTGGACTGTGGCACTGGAAACGTCGCTGCCGTAGTCTGGGGCTTTGCGGGGTTGGGCGGGTTGCTGCTTCCGGTTGGAATACATCCTCCGTTACTTCTTTAAGTCATTTTTAATCAAGCGGTTGCCTGCTGGGCTGCCAAATCGCGCAAAGCCGTCTTCAGGATCTTGCCGGTGGCGTTCCGGGGCAGGGCGGGCAGGAAAACCACCCGCCGCGGCACTTTGTAATCGGCGATCTTGGAGCGCACAAAGTGCAGTAATGCCGTCTCATCCACCGCGCCGCCTTCGTTCACGGAGACGAAGGCCAAGGGCTGTTCGCCCTTGCGGGTGTCGGGGATCCCGATCACCGACGCCTCTTTGACCCCGGGGAATTGATAGATGATCTCCTCCACTTCCCGCGGGTAAACGTTAATCCCGTTAACGAGGAGCATGTCCTTTTTCCGGTCCGTGATAAAAAAGTAGCCATCCGAATCCCGATAAGCGATATCCCCAGTCAGCAACCAACCATTGCGGAGAGCCTTGGCTGTTTCGGCCGGCTGATTCCAATACCCCAGCATGACATTGCCACCCCGAACGCACAACTCGCCCGGTTGGCCGTCCGGCAGCACGTTGCCGAAATCGTCCTGAATCGTGACTTCGACATCGTAAATGGGCAAGCCGATCGAGCCGGGTTTGCGCACCCCGTGGAGGGGGTTTTTGGTGACGACGGGACTGGCCTCGCTCAGCCCGTAACCTTCGATCAGCGGGAAAGGAAATTTTTTGCTGAAATCCTCGAGGACTTGCAAGGGCAGGGGGGCAGCGCCGCTGATGACCATGCGCAACGGCAAGTGGTCGGGCAACTGGGCGTGGGTCATAGTGCGGAAGAACTGGGGAATCGCAGGCAGGATGGTCGCCTGCCGGTGGATGATTTCCTGCATCACGCTGCGAGGCGGATGGACGGAACCCAGCAACACGATTGAGGCGCCCACCAGCAATGGCAGCATGACCCCCACACAAAGCATGAAGCTGTGGAACATGGGCAGGAGTACGGCGATCCGGTCGTCCGCAATCGTTTCCAAGACCCGCCGACAACTCTCGACGTTATGCATCAGGTTTCCGTGCGTGAGCATGGCTCCTTTGGGCCGGCCCGTGGTGCCGGAAGTGTAAATAATCACCGCCAGATCCGCTTCGCTGCGCTCGACCGGGACAAAGGCGGGGGCCGTCAGGTTGCCCTGGCCAAATTGCTCGAGCATCAAGGACTTCAGCGAAGGCCGCGCCGCGGTCAACTCGGGGATGCCCGTGGCCAGTCCGGCATCGGTGAGCAGGACATCCGCCCCCGCATCGTTTAAAATATAGGCCACCTCGTTCGGCTTGAGGAAGTTGTTGATCGGCACGACCACCGCTCCCGCTTGGAGAATTCCGAACAAAGCCGGGATGAACTCCGGGCAGTTTTTCAACCACAGGCCAACGCGGTCACCCGCGCGAACCCCGAGCACCTGTTGCAAATAAGCCGCCACCCGGGTGGTTTCCGCCTGGAGTTCGAGATAGCTGATTTCGCACTCACCCCAGAAAATTGCCGCTTTTTTCGGGTTTTGCGCGACCGCACGGTCAAGAGAAAGGACCAGATTCATTGAATCTCAAATTAGCGGTCTCCCCGGCCCGCGCCAAGTGTGAAGTCATTTTCTGGTTTCCAGTCCCGGGCGTTAGCGATAATGTTGCAGCAGTGATTGACAGCGAAACAAGACTCAAAGAATGCTTGGGACGGCTCCAACATGCCCCCTGGATAGCCCTCGACACGGAAGCGGACAGCCTGCATGCGTATCCGGAAAAACTGTGCCTGCTCCAGATTACGACCCCTTTTGGTGACGAGTTGATCGACCCTTTGGCGGACATTGACCTCGCCCCGCTGCTTGCGGCATTCAGTGCCCATGAACTGATCATGCACGGGTCTGATTACGATTTGCGGTTGTTTCGAAAACACCACGATTTCGCGCCCACCGCGATTTTTGATACCATGCTAGCCAGTCGATTGCTCGGCATTATGCAATTCGGCCTCACCAATCTGGTTTCGCAGTTCCTGGGAGTGACGTTGGACAAGGGTTCCCAGAAGGCGGATTGGGCGAAGCGACCGCTGACGGACCGGATGGCGGCCTACGCGCGCAACGACACGCACTACCTCAAACCCCTCTCGGATTTGCTCAAGGCTGAATTACTCGCCAAGGGCCGCCTGGGCTGGCATCAGGAATCGTGCGCGCGACTGGTGGCGGATTGTTCACAATTGCGGCCGGTGGATGCCGATCTCGTCTGGCGGATCAAAGGCAGCAATCGACTGAGCCGGCCGGCCATGGCGGTGCTGCGGGAAATTTGGCGGTGGCGGGAAGCAGAGGCCACGGTGGCCAACCGCCCACCTTTTTTTATCTTGTCGCACGAAACTTTGCTTGACCTGGCTTCCGCGGCAGATTCCGGACGTCCATTGGATCCCTTCATCCCGCGCCGATTCTCGGATCGGCGTCGCGAAACGTTGCTGGCGGCCATCACGCAAGGCCTCGCGATTCCCGCGGACGAACATCCACACCCCATCCGGCAGATCAGCCGTCGGATTACCGATACCGAAAAGCGCCGGATGGTGGAATTGCAGCAGCGGCGCGATGCGCGCGCGGCGGAATTGGGATTGGACCCAACTTTGATTGCCAGTCGGGCGGTATTGTTGGCGCTGGCGGAGGATTGGCAGCAGGCCGAAACCATCCTCATGAGGTGGCAGTTTGACCTGCTCAAAGCCTGAGGCTCACCACCACGCAAAATTCAGATCCGGGGCCAGACCGTCAAGACTTTGCCGGTTCGCCGGGAACTTGAAATTGTCCACATGGTTGTCCCCAAACAGGGTGGGAAAATTCGGCTTGCCCCGGTCATTATGCCACACGCTGCGCGGGTTGTTGATATCCCGGTCCCCAAACCAGGGCCAATCGCTCAGAATTAATTTGTAGCTGGGGCGTTGCGCCACCGTCCGGCCGCGGATCGGCACCGACGCCGGGTCGCTCGCCGAGACCAGACTGTCGCCGCCGACATGCTGTACGCGATACCGTTCGGAAGCCCAGGTCATAAGGTAACTATTGCCCCACGCATCCCAACAGTTCTGCGTGACCGACGGATACAGGGCATCACCCTTGTCCGCCGGGCAATGGTAAACTTCGATGTTGGAAGTATAGCGGTTCAGGGGGCGGTTCGTTTCCTCGATCAGGCTGCCGTGCAAGGTGACCACCCCCTTCTTACCGCCAAAAGCCGCCCAATCGCCATAAGCGGGATAGAGATCCTTGTTGTCGTCCGCATAGAGGAGCAGTGCGAGGCCGATTTGCTTCTCGTTGTTGATGCACTTGATCCGGACGGCCCGCGACTGGGCCCGGGCCAGAGCGGGGAGGAGCAGGGCGGCAAGAATCGCGATGATGGCAATCACGACCAGCAACTCAATCAGGGTGAAGGCCCCACGGCGCCGGTGGCCCGGTTGGGGCGCGGACGCAGAATTTTCCAAACGCTTCATGGCAGTTTTCCTTGATCCTAAAGTTTCCCTTCGTGCAGTCGATCAAAATCAGCAGAACTTGTTCAGTGCATTTCCCGGCGAATAGCTCCGTTTTGGGTTTGCGCCCGCTTCCGTCTGGTTTTACCCTGCTGGCGCTTGACGACTATGCAAAAAATTCCCATCGGTATTTCCGCGCTGATGAGCAGCCGCCTGGCCTACGGTTGTTGGCGTCTGGCGGGGACCTGGACCCCGGCGGAGGTCACGCCGGCGACGGAACAGGAAGGGCGACAAGCCGTGATTGCCGCCTTTGAGTCCGGCTATACGCTCTTTGATCACGCCGATATTTATTGTCGCGGGATGGCGGAGCGGATTTTCGGACAGGTGCTCCGGGAGGTTTCCGGGATGCGGCAGCAGATCCTGATCGCCACCAAGGGGGGGATTCGCGTGGCGGGGGATCCCGTCCCCGGGGCCCCCGGCCGGTATGATTTTTCCGCGGAGCACATCATTCGCGCGTGTGAAGGTTCGCTGGAACGCCTGGGCGTGGAGACGATTGATCTTTATCAACTGCACCGGCCCGATTACCTCGCGGATCCGGTGGAAGTGGCGCAGGCCTTTGCGCAGTTGCAACGGGCGGGCAAGGTCCGCTATTTCGGACTAAGCAACACCCGGCCTTCCCTGGTGGCAGTGCTGCAAGCCGCCTGTCCGATGCCGCTGGTGGTGCACCAAGTGGAAATCAGCCTGGCCAAACTGGACTGCTTCACGGATGGCACGCTGGATCAATGCCTGCAAAACAGCCTGACCCCGCTCGCGTGGAGTCCCCTGGCCAAGGGACTGCTGGGGGACGGCAATAATCCCAATTTTCCCTTGCGTAATGTCGCCGGCAAGGTGGATTCCGTGCTGGAAGTTTTGGACGCGCTGGCCGCCGCCCACGGGGCTTCCCGCACCGGCATCGCTTTGGCGTGGCTGTTGAAACACCCGGCCAAAATCATTCCGATCATCGGCTCCACCAATCCCGGCCGCATTCGCGAAGCGGTGAAGGCGTTGGCCGTGGAACTGAGCCGGGAGGAATGGTACCGCCTGCTAATTGCCGCGCGGGGCGAGCCGCTGCCTTGAGGAACGTATTGTGAAACCACTTTCGCCCGCATCATTTGGTTATCGCATGCCCGCCGAATGGGAACCGCACGCGTCCACCTGGTTGAGTTGGCCGCGACCCGAAGGCATTAGTTTTCCCGGCAAATACGAGACTGTTCCCCCGGTTTACGCAGCATTTATCCGCGAATTGGTGGCCGTGGAGGAAGTTAATCTGAACGTCTGGAACGCCGCGATGGAGGATTGGGTGCGGGGATTGCTGTTGGAAAACGGCACGCCCCTGGAGCGAGTACGGTTCCATCATTTTCCCACCTATGAGCCTTGGTGTCGGGACCATGGCCCGATTTTTCTGGTTCGGGAGTCGGCAGGAAAGCGTCAGCGCGGGGTGGTGGATTGGGGTTACAACGCCTGGGGAAACAAATATCCGCCCTTCGATCTGGACGACGCGGTGCCCCAACACGTGGCCCGGTTGCGGGAACTGCCGCTGTTTTCCCCGGGAATCGTGATGGAGGGAGGCTCCATCGAAGTCAATGGCCGGGGCACTTTGCTGACCACCGAGGCCTGTCTCTTGAATCCCAATCGTAACCCGCACCTGTCCAAGCTTGAAATCGAGCAGTATCTCAAGGATTTCCTGGGCGTGACCAACGTATTGTGGCTGGGCGAAGGGATTGTAGGCGACGATACGGATGGCCACATCGATGATCTCACCCGGTTTGTTAATCCCACCACGGTGGTGACAGTCGTGGAGGAAGATTCGGCGGACGAGAACTTTGGTTTGTTGCGGGAAAATCGGCGTCGTTTGGAAGGTTTGCGGGATCAGGATGGGCGGCCGTTGCAGATTGTGGATCTGCCCATGCCGGGGGTGATCGAATATGACGGGCAGCGTTTGCCAGCGAGTTACGCCAATTTTTACATCGCCAACGATCTGGTGGTCATGCCCACTTTCCGGGCCGCCAATGATGGCCGCGCATTGGGTATTCTGCAGGAATGTTTTCCGCGACACCGGGTGGTGGGAGTGGATTCGACCGAGTTGATCTGGGGGTTGGGTTCGTTCCATTGCATCAGCCAACAAGAGCCGGCTCCTTAGTCCGTCAGTTACCAGCCCCAATCCGGGAGGGGGGATAGCGGTTGAATTTCCGCCACCCCGACTAACAAATTGATTCGTCGCTTGAAGTAACGTCCGGCGGGGTTTAGGGTGTTGGCGGTGTTCGCCTCAATCACTTTTGCGCTATGAATCTTCGCCCCCGAACCTGGCCTGGCAATCTACGGCTGCTTCCCCGCGGTGGCGGGATTGGCCGGCGGTATTTTTTGGTGAATCTGATCGCGGGTCTCCTGCTCGTGGCAACGGGCCAGGCGGCGGTGGCCGGGCTATTCAGCCGCCCGGTTGCATATTCATTGGACATTGCTTATTCCCGTTTCCCAGCCCGGGATCTGGGCCTCGAGAACTGGCTGGATGCGCACCGATCGATTCGTCGAATCAAGGTTACGCGGCAATCCAACCATCTTAACATCCGGTTTGAAACGACCCGGCCGCTGGGGATCGCGATCCTGCAGAAGGTGGTGGCCGAATGCGAAGAATTGGGGTACCAGGGACGTAGTGGGTTCAATGGCAAGCTCTTTGATGCCAAGCAACAAGGGAGTCGTTTTTCCACTTTTTGGGTCAGCTACAACCGTTTGCCGGCGGATGATCGCGCGGTGACCGCCTGGCTCAAAGCGCAACCGGGAGCGGGCAAGGTGGTGGTCCGGCGGGAAGCCGGATTGGTCGTCTTTGAATTTGAAAACAGTGATCCCCCCGACCCGGCCTTGAACGGCGAAATTTTGCGGCAATGTGAGCAGAATGGGTATCAGGGAAGGCAGGGATTTATGCATGCGTTTGGCCGGTATCCTTGATGGTGGCCGGGGCCCGGGGTATGGCATCCGCATTCTCTCACGCTTTCGCAGCGGTGGCCTTGGTGGGTGGAATTGCCCCGCGGCGTGACTGGCGTTTTTGGGTTCTCGCGGCAGGGTCCGCGGCGTTACCCGACGCGGATGTCCTGGGATTTGCGGTCGGCATCCCGTACGAAAGTATCTGGGGGCACCGGGGATTCACTCACTCGCTGGTATTTGCGGCGCTTTGGGCAGGATTGGTTTTGTTTTGGGAATTTAGGAATACTCCACGCTTTACCCCTTCCTGGTGGCGGATTTGGACTTTTTTCTTCTTGGTCACCGCCTCGCATGGCGTGCTCGATGCGCTGACCAACGGCGGGTTGGGAGTCGGGTTTTTTGCCCCATTTTCCGCGACGCGGTACTTTTTCCCTTGGACACCCATTGAGGTGTCGCCCATTGGGTTGCGATCCTTCTTCAGCGAGACCGGGATGCGGGTCATCAGCAACGAAGTGGTGTCGGTATGGTTGCCCTTGGCCGGCTTTTGGCTGCTGGCCAGCCTGGTTCGCCTGCTCTGGGGGCGGTTTCGGAAGGCTTGAAGCAAGGCGGACCTCCAGCCGGACTTATGGTTACTATTTGCCCGGGATATTTCGCATGAGGAAATTGAAGTTTGCACCGGGGTGGTGCGTCGATTAATGTGATTGCGCTCTCACGAATGAAAAAATGGCTGTTTTTGCCGGTTTTGGCGGCGGCGGGTATCCTGGGCTTTTATTACTGGAATAACAACCAGAAGACCAAGGGACCGGCCCCGGTGTCGGCGCATCCCTCGACGGCGGTCGTCGAGACGCGCAATATTTCCTTTGTTTTGACCTCGGCGGGCGACGTGGGTCCTGCGGACCAGGTGTCGGTGCGGCCGGAAATTAACGGGAAGATTTTGGTTTTGCCGGTGGATATCGGTGACCAGGTCAAGAAAGGGGATTTGCTTTTTGCCCTGGATGACCGCGATCTGCAAACCCAGCGTTCCTCCTGCCTTACCGATATTGAAGGCACCAAGTTGACGGTGGAAAAGACCCGGCGCAATTATGAGCGGTCGAAAGCACTCTACGCCGAACGGCTCCTTTCCCAAGAGGTCTATGAGGATGCCAAGACGGAATTTGAAATGGCGGAGAATTCCCTGGAGAAGTCACGCAAGGCCCTCAGTATCGTCGATGATCAACTTTCCAAGACCCGGATCGTTGCCCCGTTTGATTGCACGATCCTGACGCGCCCGGTTTCGATGGGGCAGGCGGTTTCCGGTTCGGGCGGTTTCAACAGCGGCACCGAGGTGCTGACCATTGCCAATCTCAAAGACATGATCGTGAACGCCCACGTCAACCAGGCGGATGTGGTGCGGATGGTGCCCGGGCAGATCGTGGATCTGGAGGTCGAAGCGGTGCCGGGATTGAAATTCAAAGGGACGGTGGACCGCATCGCCCCACAGGCGACGATCCGGAATAACATCAAGGGATTCGCCGCGCAAATCCTGCTCAAGAATATTGATTCCCGGGTGCGCCCGGGCATGACAGCCAATCTGAGCATTTCGTTGGTTTCGGCGGATCATGTGGTGGCGGTACCGCTGGCGGCCGTTTTCACCGAAATGAATGAGCGCTATGTTTACATCATAAAGGACGAAACGTACGAGATTCGGGCGATTCAAATTGGCGTGGCGGACTACCAGTATGCCGAGGTCCTGAATGGATTGACGGCGGGGGAGACGGTTTCCCTGGTGCGTCCGCCCGAGGCCGCGGATTTGAAGCCGCCCACTCCGGCGGCAGCGCCGGCCGCACCGGTCCACAGTGAGAAGTCCCATTCAGCCCAATTGGGCAGTCCGGCCCCCGGAGGCGCGAGCAATGCCGCCAGTTCGGCCAAGCGCACCGTGCTTTGATTCGTCCACTCCCCGCCGACCGGCCAGCTGTCCCTCTTAACGCCCATGGCTCTGATTGAAGTTCGCAACGTCAGCAAGATATACCACCTCGGCGGGGAGGAAATCCGCGCCTTGGATGATCTGAGCCTGGACATTGATGGCGGCGAGTTCATCGCCATCATTGGCCCTTCCGGGAGCGGGAAATCGACCCTGATGCACATTCTCGGTTGTCTGGATTCGCCGAGCAAGGGCACCATCCGCCTGGATGGCACCATGATCGAAAAGGCCACTCCGCATCAATTGTCCCGGATTCGCAATCAGAAAATCGGCTTCGTGTTCCAGTTTTTCAATCTGCTGCCCAAACTCAATGTGCTGCAAAATGTCGAACTGCCGATGATCTACAGCGGGCTTTCGGGGCGTGAGCGGCGGGAACGATCCATGCAGGCGCTCAAGCTGGTCGGCCTGGAAAACCGGGCAAATCATCGTCCCATGCAAATCTCCGGTGGGCAGCAGCAGCGGGTGGCCATTGCCCGGGCGCTGGTCAATAATCCCAAAATCATTTTTGCGGACGAGCCGACCGGCAATCTGGATTCCAACACCGGCGATGCCATCCTGGAATTGTTCCGCCAGCTCAGCCGCGAAGGGCGGACGATTGCCCTGGTCACCCATGATCCGGAGATCGCCGCCGTGACGCCACGCCGGATCGAGATTCGCGATGGCAAGATCGCACGCCAGGTGGACGCCCGGCTGGCCGGGTTGGACCGGCAGCCACGACTGGCCAACCCGCTGACTCAAGCAACATGAATTTTCTCAACGCCGTAGTCGTGGGGTTCAAGGAGATCTGGGCGCATAAGTTTCGCTCGGTCCTGACCATGTTGGGGATCATCCTGGGAGTCTCCAGCCTGGTGGGCATGTCCGCCCTGGTGAAGGGGATGGAAAATGGCATGAAAGAAGCCCTGGTGGCAATCGGCGGGCTGGAAAAAGTCCGGCTCGACGAAAACGACATCCCCGCTTATCAGCGCTACATGGCGGATCAGGCCGTCGGTTGTACGATGAACGATGTTTACGCGCTCCAAAAGAGCGCTCCCCTGATCCGGATGGTGACCCCTGAAATGCGGATGCGCGACGTCACCATCACCCGCAACGGCAAGTATTTTAATCCGTTTGTATTCGTCGGCACCTGGCCCAACGCCCTGGAGATGAACCAGCATGTGGTGGAGTACGGGCGCATGTTCAATGAGATTGATGACGAGATGGCGCGCAACGTTTGTGTGATCGGCACGGAAACGCGGGATGCGCTCTGGGGCACGCCGGAGGATCTCGGTTATGAACTTAATCCCGTGGGCCAACGGATCACGATCAAGCACCAGCCGTTCACCATCATCGGCATGTTCCAGCATTACGAGAGTGAGCGGGAAAGAAAGGTCCGCGAACTCGCCAAGGAAAAGCCGGTCGAACCGGTCCGGACCAACAGCCCGGCGCGGAGCAAGGGTTGGGGCAAGCGCGGGAGCAGCTATGTTTACACGCTGAAAAACAGCACGGTGTACATTCCCCTCAACACCATGTGGGTCAAGTTCCGGTCCACGGCGGGATCCAACAACATTCCAGATGCCCGGCTGTCCGCGCTGTCGGTCAAAGTGGCGGATGTGGAAACCCTGGAGCAGGCCATCCAGCAGGCGCATAACGTGCTGATGCACACCCATAAAGGGATTGAAGATTTCGCCTTTCAGACGCAGGAGGATTGGGCCGAGAACATCAACCGGGCGATCCGGAATGCCCGGATCAGCGGCGGCATCATCGCCGCGATCAGCCTGCTGGTGGGCGGGATCGGCATCATGAACATCATGCTCGCGAGCATCACGGAACGGATTCGGGAGATCGGCATCCGCAAGGCGATTGGCGCCAGTTTTATGGACATTTTCATCCAAATTCTGGTTGAAAGCGTGGTGATTGCCATCATCGGTGGCGCGGCGGGTTTGCTGACTTCCCTAGGCTTGGTGCGATTGTTGGGCGTCTTATCTCCCACGGACAACACGCCGCAGATTACCGTCAATGCGCTGCTCATCGCCTTTGCCTTCAGCGTGGGGGTGGGCATTCTGGCGGGGTTGGTGCCGGCCTTTAAGGCCGCCCGGTTGGATCCGATCCAGGCCTTACGCTACGAGTAAGGCAGGAAAGCGGCTTGGGTGACCCGCCCTTCAGTCCGCGGGCGAGGGGGTAGGAGGAATCGCGGGAAGGTCGAGCACGAAGGTGGCGCCTTTTCCCGGCCCATCACTGTAGCCATTGAGCTGCCCGCCCATTTCGAGCGCGGCCAGAGCCGAGCTATGCAATCCAAATCCATGCCCCTCGCGACGGGTGGTGAATCCGTGCTCGAAAATTCGACGAAGGATTTCTGGACGGATACCGATGCCGTTATCCGTGACAACGATTTGGGCATGGTCCGCCACGCCGGGCCGCAGTGAGACCTTGATCATCTGGGGGGACGCGCCCGATTCAGCGCAGGCTTGTTTGGCGTTCTGCAGGAGATTCACGAGGATTTGGAGCACTTTGTGCCGGTCCACGAGGATAGGGGGGAGCGGGGAGAGTTCCCGGATAACCTGCACCGCATGCCGCTGAAATCCCACGGCGTGGATCTTGAGGGCATCTTCAACGATATTGGCCAACGACTCCGGTTCCACCAATCCTGTGATGCGCGCATTGGCCTGTTGCATCGCGATGATTTCCCGGATGTGCTCCATGTTCATCGTCAGGGATTTCAATTCCCCCATCAGGCCGGCTTGTTCGGTCATCAGGTGGCTGCACAAATTCTCCAAGTAGGGCAGGATCTGCCGGCCTTTGGGGTCCGAAGTCAAGAACTTGCCCAGGTCATGGTCGTGTTCCCGGAGCAGGGCAATCACGCGAGGCAACCCGGAGAGCTTGGAGTTCGCAATCCGTTCCACCACCAGGCCGGTGGAGACATTCGCGCTGTTGAGCACGTTGCCGACATTGTGGAGAACGCCCGTGGCCACTTCGGCCATCCCCGCGCGCCGGGAAGCGTCCATCAATTCCCGGCGCAGCGCTTCCTGCCGGGCCTCCCACTGTTTGCGATCCGTGATATCCCGATGGATGCCCGCCAGTCCCGTCACCCGGCCGTCCACATCCCGGATCGGAACTTTGGTGGTAAAGCTCCAACGGTTTTCGCCCGTGGCCAGGTTGACCGTTGGTTCTTCGGTATGATAAGCAGTGCCGGAAGCCAGCAGCTGCTGTTCATCGGCCAGCGATTTGGCCGCCAGGTCCGCGGGGTAAAAATCACAGTCGCGGCGGCCCACCACCTCGTTCGGTTGCAGACCGCCGAGGAACGTGGCATACGCGCGGTTACTGAGGACGATCCGACTCTGTTCGTCCTTCACAAAAACACTATCCGGGAGCGTGTCGATCAAGGTGCGTAATAAATTGCGCTGTCCGACCAGGTCCCGTTCGGCCTTTTCGCGTTCGTGGATTTCCAAATTGAGTTTTCCCACGGTCCGCTGGTGTCCATCGACCTCCGCCCGCAGGGCCAGATTCGCGGTTTCGAGGGCCTGGGTGCGTTCCCGAACCCGATTCTCCAGGGTGGTGTTCAAGTCCTGCAATTGGCGCTGCCGGGCGATGGCCTGGCGCATGCGCCACTTGAAAATGCCTATCACCAAAATTGCTCCCCCCACAGCGCACACGAAAAGAAACCAATCCGACCGGTAGAACGGCGTGGGGATCTTGAATTCGAAGGAATCGCCCAACGTATTCCAAACCCCGTCGGCCGTCGCCGCCTGGAGCTCGAATTTATAGCGTCCGGGCTGCAGATTATTGTAAAGGACCGAGCGCCGTTCATCGGCGGAAACCCAGGCCGGTTCGAGTCCGGCCAAACGATACCGGACCTGGATGCCGTGGGGAGCGCGAAAGCTCATGGCTTGAAAGCGGATTTCGAGATTGATGCGCACCGCAGAAGGCAACACGACGTCCTGGCGCTGCACGGCTGCACCATTGATGAGGATTTCACTGATCAACACCGACGGAGCGGTGAAATTGGTATACAGGCGGCTGGGATCGATGAGCAAGGCACCGCTGACCCGCGGAAACCAGATGTGGCCCTCGGTATCCTTGCAGCCCGAAGGTTCCTGGTCTGAGCGATCAGAAGATTTGAAGGTGCGAACGCCATCGAACAGTTCGCAAGTGACAGAATTTTGTTTCCCGTCGGCAAAATCGTTTAAACTCTGGCGCGAAACGCGCATGACACCGCGACTGCAATCCAACCAAAAATGGCCCTGGTCATCCGGGATGATGGCGTACACGGTTCCATCCCGCAGTCCGTCGGCACGCGTAATGTTTTTAACCGTGTCATTTTTGATGCGGGCGAGGCCGGTCATCAGACCCAACCAGGCGCTGCCATCGGCATCCTCAAAGATCCAATTCACCCGGGAACTGGACAAGCCCTGGGCCTCGGTCCATTGTTGGACCGCACCGTCCTTGATGAGCAGCGCGCCATTGCCACTGGCCACCCAAAGCGCCCCGAACCGGGAGGGCCACAGATTATAGATCCAATACATCGGCGGCTCCTGCCCGCCCGGATAAACGAAGGGGATCAATTTATCGGCGCCAAACCGGAACAGGGAGCCGCCCACGCCGGCGATGACACCGTGGGAATCCTCGGCAAAACAGGTGGGCCAGACGGACTGTGGATAACTCCGGACGACGCGGCCCCCGGCGAGGACGTCGATGGATTTATTTCCACTGATCCGGTACAAATCGGAGTTGGATGCCTCGAAGACGCGCTTGGTGTAAGCGTTTGTGAATCCCGCCGTTTCAGCCCCCATATTGGTGGCGCCAGTTCGGGTCAGAAGCGAAATTCCCTGCGCCATGGCCAACCAGACGCCGCCCCGGGCGGAGGGGGCGACCGCGAGACAACTGCCAGCCTGGATCCCGTCCGCCGCGGAAAAGATCGGAAACTTGACGTCCATCAGTTGGCTCAAGCCCTCGCGGGTACCCACCCAAAGGCTGCCTTCGCGGTCTTCGAAAAGAGAGGTTACGAAATCATTGGCCAGGCCATTGGTTTTCGTAAAGAAGGTGTACTGGCCATTTTTATAGCGGGCCAGGCCGCTTCCGGAAGTTCCAATCCACAGACTGCCTTCGCGATCCAGGAGCAGGGCCTTGACTTCGTCGTTCAGGGGGGGGATGGATCGGGGTTTGAGGTCTGTACTATAGCCACGCAGACCATGTTGGGTGCCCGCCCAGACGGTTCCCTGCGCATCCTCCACCAAGGAAAAAACGATTAAATTCGTCAATTCGGGATCGATGATCGGCGCAAATTTTTCATTCTGCCACAACCAAATCCCATGCTCAACCGTGCCCAGCCAGACCCGGCCATAGAGGCCTTCGGCAATTGAAATCGTATTGGCGAGCTCGGAGTCCGAAGCCAGGGGGGGACGGTTTTCCGCAGTCCACAAGAAGGCTCCATTTTCACCGCCGGTCCAGAAATTCCCGTCCGTGGTTTCGCGAATGACAAGTGGGTTGTGGCCAGCCCCTGCCCAATCCCCGCCCTGGAACATTTTGAACTCCGCACCGGTAAGGCGGCCGAACCACGCCGAATCCACTGCCACCAGCAATCCTCCCGTCTGGGAAGCCGATAAGAATCGAATTGATCCATCGGGATTGCTGGTGGATTCGAGACTGACGGATTTAAAATCCCGGGAATCAAAACGCACCAGTCCTCTTTGCGTGCCCAGCCAGAGCAAGCCATCACGGCTCTGGGTAATGGCGTTGATTTGTTCGACAGGCAGGCCGTTTTGACGGCCCCAATTCTGGCAGATGAATTGGGTGACCGGTTTTTCGGGATCCAGCGCCAGGAGCGGACCCGGCCAGCCCAACAAGGCCAGGCCGAGGATGAACCGGGCCAGCAAGCGTTGTGAGAGCCATTTTATCATCCGTTGTATCCGCAACTTGGTTCCCGGGGCTGAATCCCTTGGCCTAATCGGCCGCTCTTGCGGTTTTTCTATCGGCGCGCCGGGGGCGATGAATCTGGGGCCAAAGCTTTAATGCCAAGAAAACTGGCAGAATTTCTCCGGTGCGTCACGACTTTTTGGCGTAGCGGTCAGGGCTCGGTAAGGATGGTGTCGCTATGTTCGTAACCGGGGGAACAACAGCAGAGCAGACGCAGTGTTTCCGTACCGGTGTTCCAGAGCTTGTGCTTCCGGCCCGGGGGGATCGCAATGGCGTCGCCAGGTTGGACCTCCCGTGTCTCGCTCTCAATGCGCAGCCGCCCGGTGCCAGCGGTGATGAAGTAGATTTCCTCGGCACGCGGGTGATAATGTTCCTGCGTGCTGCCGCCCACCGGCACGCGGGCTTCGGCGAGGCTTTGGTGGCGGATGGCCGAATTGCGGTGGGCGAGCAATTCCCGGATTTCCGAGCCGTCTTTGGTGATGAAGGCCGGAACAGCGGACAGTTGTTTCAAATCCATAAGCAAGCGGACGCAAGGTTGGCTGCCAGGTTGCCGGCGGCCCGTGAAATGCAAATGTTATCCCGGGAATTCTGGCACCCGAATGGTCGGTGGTCGAGGGGATTTCTTGGCGGTTGGCGGGGGCGCCTACTCGGATCCCAGCGGCACCCGGGCCAACTTGGGTTGCCAGTCGGTCTGGCCCAGCGCGACACCCGCCACGATCATCAGCATCGCGAACCAGAAGGTCGCGGTAAAAGGCTCACCGAGGCACGCCCAGGCCCAGGTCATGGTGGCAATGGGGATCAGGTTGTTGAAAAGAAAGACCCGGCTGGTGGGCCAATGGCGCAGGCCGTTGTTCCACAGGGCATAGGAGACGACGCCCCCGACCAAAATGCCATAGGATTGCACGGCGACAAGGTCCCACCGCCACACCAGGGCCGGCCGCCAGCAGAGTTCCACCACCGTGAGGGGAAGCAGGGCGGCCCCGGCCCGCCACATGGTGTGGGCGCTGACCTCGGCTCCGGAGAGGCCACCCGAACCCAGGGCGCGGCATTGGCGGGAATAGTGCGTCCACAGGAAACCGGTGGCCAGTCCCAGCAGTTCGCCTGACCATTGCATTTCGCCCGCGCGCAGTTTTGGCCAGCACAAGATGATCACCCCGAGGACCGCCAGGCCCGCGGCGCCATAGCGACGCAGCGATTGCCAGGTGAGCGCCGGACGTTCCTCCCAAACCAACGCCCAGATCGGGGACATGCCGAGGTAGAGGGCCACATGTCCGGCGGAAGCATACTTCAGCGCGAAATTGAAGACGATGATGTAGAGCGCGAGGCTGAAGCCCCCGCGCCACCAGAGACGGCGGCGCAAATCCGCGGGCAGCGGCTGACTCCGCCCGAGCCAGGTTGTCCAACGCAGGATGGCCAGCAACAGCACCCCGGCACCCAGCAGGCGCGTGCAGCCGATGAACAGGGGAGGCCAGTCCCGCACGACGTACTTCGTGCCGACATTGCTGCCGCCCCAAAAGACGACCGCAAGGACCAGCGTAAACGCGATGCCGGCATTCGATTTCTTTGCGAACACCGCGACAGTAAGCGGTTCCAAGGCGCGGGGCGCAACCGGAAATTCATTTGACCGGTGCCGACTCCCGGCTAGATTTGCGCCATGGATCATTCACCCGGTTTTTTAAAGCTGGTACAGGAAGCGCAAACCCAAGTTCAGGAAATTACGATTGCGGAGGCCCGGGAACGGCTGACCCGGAATCCCCAAGCGGTGCTGATCGACGTGCGGGAGGACTCCGAATGGCAGCAAGGACATGCCGCCGAAGCCGTCCATCTGGGGCGCGGCATCCTCGAACGCGATCTGGAAAAGGCATATCCCAATTCCGGCACCGAGTTACTGCTCTATTGCGGCGGGGGTTTTCGTTCCGTGCTCGCCGCCTTAAATGCCGGGAAGATGGGCTATTCCAGGGTCTTCTCGATCCAAGGCGGATATAAGGGGATGGTGCAATCCCATTGGCCAGTCAAAGCGGACAAGCAGCCGTAAAGGCTTGACGCGGCGGGGGGAGCGCCGGTTTCTTAGGCCGATGGTTGTAGTACCAACGAGAATGGGCCAGCTGAACACCCGCACCCTGTTGCGGCGGTTGCGGGAGTTGGGACTGGCTTCCCGGGCAGAACTCGCCAAGTCTCTGGGCATGAGCCAACCCACGGCGGGCCGGATCGTGGACGAGTTGCTGCAGTTGGGGGTGCTGGAAGAGATTGCCACCCAAGGAACCCTCGAAGCAAGCGGCACGCCCGGCAATGGCACCGCCCGCCTGGGACGCCCGGGACGCCAATTGCGGCTCAATGAGGATCAGCCCCGGTTTCTGGCCATCCAACTGGCGGTGGAGCAGACCAGTTTCACCCCCTTGCCGGTGGGATTCAATGGCGAGGACCGCTGGGCCTGGCAGATTGACACACCGGCTTCCGAGCAGGAATTGGTGGAACAATTTCAGAGGATCGCCGCACAACTGCCTGCCCATGAATATTGGGGCGTACTGGTCAGTGTCCCAGGGATTGTGGACGAGCCGAAAGGCCGGGTGCTTTATTCGCCCAATTTGCATTGGACCGAGCGCCTGGAAATCATACCCGTCATTCAAAAATTCTGGCCGGTCCCGGTGATTCTGGTGCAGGAAGAGCGGGCCCTGGCCCTCGGCCAGCAGGCCACCGACCCGGGGGGGCAGGATTTCTTGCTGGTCGATTTTGGCGAAGGCGTGGGCGGGGCGGTGATCCTGGAGGGGAAGCTTTGCGCGAACCCGTTACCCATTAGTGGTGAGTTGGGACATACCCCGGTTTTGGGGAACGGGCGACCATGCGGCTGCGGGGCCACGGGGTGCCTCGAGACGCTGGGATCCACCCGCGGATTGTTACAAAGCCTGGCTGAACACCAACCCGTCGGGGCGGTGATCAGTTGGGAAGCGCTGGCAAAGGATATCGCCGTGGGGGGAGTTCCCGCCTGGTTGGCCGAAACGCTGGAGGCCGCCGCCGTGGTAATCGCCGGCGCGCTGAATGTCCTTGGCTTGCGGCGGGTGGTCATCACCGGTCGGTTGGGAGAATTGCCGCCTGCGGTGATGGAGCACCTGTCGGCGGCCGTCTCTCGAGGGGCCTTGTGGGCACGGTTCGGCCGGGTGGAGTGCGACCATGCCTCCCGGCGTCGGCTGGCCGGCTTGGTGGCTGCGGGTATTGACCGCCTGGTAAGCTCGGTGGCGGTCACGCCGCACGGTTATTAGTCCGGGCCGAAAATTTAGAGAGGGACGGTGAAGCGATAAATCCTTGACGGCTTCCGACTTCCGTAGTGTTCTTTAGTAAATATCAAAACTCCTATGATCACACTTGGAATCATTGTCGGCAACCGCGGCTTCTTTCCGGCACATTTGTGCCAGGCGGGACGCCGGGAAATCCTGGCGGCACTCGAGCGCGAAGGCATTCGCGCCATCACGCTGCCCGAAGAAGCCACCAAATTTGGAGCGGTCGAGTCGCTGAGCGACGCGCAGAAGTGCGCCGACCTGTTCAAGGCCAACCGGGAGGCGATCGACGGTATCATCGTGACCCTGCCGAATTTCGGAGATGAACGCGCCATCGCCAACACACTGCGTTGGGCAAATCTCAAAGTGCCGGTGCTGGTACACGCGTTTAACGACATCAGCGGCAAGATGACCATCCGCGACCGGCGGGACAGCTTTTGCGGCAAGATGTCCGCATGCAACAATTTGCGGCAGTACGGAATTCCTTATTCGCTCACGAAACTCCACACCGTGGATCCGAACACGCCGGAATTTGTGGCCGACCTGCGCCGTTTCGCGGCCACGTGCAATATCGTCCGCAAATTAAAGAACGCCCGGATCGGCGCGATCGGCGCGCGGCCGGCGGCGTTTAATACCGTGCGCTTCAGTGAGAAATTGCTGGAGGCCAGCGGGATCACGGTGGAAACGCTGGATCTTTCCGAGGTGCTGGGTTGGGCCCGCAAAATGACGGATGACGAGGCGCCGGTGAAGGAAAAGCTCGCCGAGATTCGCAACTACACGAATGTGCGCGGCATTCCGGACGTGAGCTTGATGAAAATGGCCAAGCTGGGAGTGGGAATCGACCGCTGGGTCAAGGATCAGCAACTCTCCGCGACAGCCATCCAATGCTGGACAGCGTTGGAGGAATTTTACGGCGTGGTGCCCTGCACCCTGATGAGCATGATGTCCAACAACATGCTGCCGAGCGCGTGCGAGACGGACATCGTGGGGCTGCTGGGCATGTATGTGCTGCAAGCCGCTTCGGGCAAGCCGGCTGCCTTGCTCGACTGGAACAACAATTTCGGGGGCGATCCCAACAAGGGCGTGGTGTTCCATTGCTCCAACCTGCCCAAGGCGTTCTTCGCGGAGCAGCGGATGGATTACCAGGAAATCATCGCCGGGACCGTGGGCAAGGAAAACACCTACGGCACAATTGTGGGGCGCATCAGTCCCGGGCCGTTCACCTATTGCCGCATTTCGACGGATGACACCAGTGGCCGGGTCCGCGGTTATTACGGCGAGGGCCGGTTCACCGAGGACACGCTGGATACGTTCGGCGGCTACGGGGTCATTGAACTTCCGCAATTCCAGAAACTGCTGCAATACATCTGCCGGGAGGGATTTGAACATCATGTCGCGGCCACGAAAGCCGCGGTGAGTGAAGCCATCGACGATGCGTTGACCACGTATCTGGGCTGGCAGACGTACCACCACCAGGCCTGACCCAAGCGAGTTACCTATGGCCGCCCGTTACACCCTTGGTCTGGATTACGGCACGAACTCGGTTCGCGCCCTGCTGGTAAATGTCGCCAACGGACGCGAGGTTGCGACCAGCGTGTGGAACTACGCGCATGGCGAACATGGCGTCATCCTCGCGCGCGATCCCAATCTGGCACGGCAGCATCCGGAGGATTACGTCGCGGGTGCCGAGGCGGCCATTCGTCAGGCCCTGGCGCTGGCGCGGCGGGCGGTCAAGGGATTCAAACCGGAACAGGTCATTGGGCTGGGGGTGGATACCACTGGCAGCACCCCCATCCCGGTGGATGCGCAGGGCCGGCCGCTGGCGTTGTCGAAAAGGTTTGCCCGCAATCCCGCGGCCATGGCCTGGCTGTGGAAAGACCACACCGGCGTGGCCGAGGCGGCAGAGATCACGGCGCTGGCAAAAACTCTGCGTCCCAATTACCTGGCCAAGTGCGGGGGCACCTACAGCAGTGAGTGGTTCTTCAGCAAGATCCTCCATTGTTTACGGACCCAGCCGGCGGTCTTTAACGCCGCGCATTCGTGGGTGGAACTGGCGGACTGGGTACCGGCCATGCTGACCGGCACGGAAGCGCCGGACAAACTGACGGTGGGAATCTGCGCGGCCGGCCACAAGGCGATGTACCATGCGGATTGGGGCGGCTATCCCGAGGTGGAATTCCTGGCCAAGCTGGATCCGAAACTGGCGGAGTTGCGCGGCCGGTTGTGTCCGCGGGTGCGACCAATTGACGGAGCGGTCGGCGGTCTAACGGCCGAATGGGCCAAGCGGACCGGGCTGCCGGTGGGAGTGCCGGTGGCGGTGGGGGCGTTTGACGCGCACCTGGGTGCCGTGGGTTGCGGGATCACGCCGGGGACGCTGGTCAAGGCCATCGGGACCAGTACTTGCGATACCATGATTGTGCCTTTGGCACAAAAGCTGGCGGACATACCCGGATTATGCGGGATCGTGGACGGAAGCATCCTGCCCGGGTATTACGGGTTGGAAGCCGGGCAGTCCGCCGTGGGCGACATTTTCAACTGGTTCGTCAACTACGTCCAACCGGGCGGCAAATCCGAAGGCACGCACGAGGCCCTGAGTCGGGCGGCGGGTAAACTTAAACCCGGGGAATCGGGATTGCTGGCGCTCGACTGGAATAACGGCAACCGGACGATTCTGGTGGATCAACGGCTGACGGGCTTGCTGGTGGGGCAGACCCTTTACACGACGCCCGCGGAAATTTACCGGGCGTTGATCGAAGCCACTGCGTTTGGAGCCCTCACCATCATCAACCGCCTGGAGGAATTCGGGGTCGCCGTGAAAGACGTGGTGAACTGCGGAGGCATTGCCGAAAAGAGCGCGCTGGTCATGCAGATCTATGCCGATGTCACCGGCCGGCCGATGATCATTTCCCGGTCCGCACAAACTTGTGCCTTGGGCGCCGCGATTGCCGGCGCGGTGGCCGCGGGCAAGGCGGCGGGTGGGTATGATGATTATCCGAGCGCGCAAAAGGCGATGACCGGACGAAAGCCCAAAATCTACCAACCCAACCCCACGGCCAGGGCGGTTTATGCGGAATTGTATCCGCTTTACCGGCAGGTTCACGATGCCTTCGGAACTGTAGCGGGAGGCGGAAATCTCCATGGAGTGATGAAGCGGTTGATTGAAATCCGCGACCAGGCGCGCGGAGTCGGTGCGTCAAAATCCAAATAACCGTTGCCATGCTCGAAAAACTGAAGCAGGAAGTTTGCGCGGCAAATCTGAAGCTCGTCGCCGAGGGGTTGGTCATCCAGACCTGGGGCAATGTGAGCGGGTTGGACCGCGCCAGTGGGCGAATGGTGATCAAGCCCTCCGGCGTGCCTTATGCGCAGATGAAGCCGGCGCATATGGTGGTGGTGGCGCTGGCGGATGGCCGGGTGGTGGAGGGCAAATTGAATCCCAGTTCGGACACGCCAACCCATCTTGTGCTCTACCGGGAATTTGCCGCCATCGGGGGAGTGGTCCATACCCACAGTCTCAATGCCACCGCCTGGGCGCAGGCCCGACGGTCGATTCCAGCCTTGGGAACGACGCATGCCGATTATTTTTACGGTCCCATTCCCTGCACCCGGCAACTCACCAAGGCGGAGATTCAAAATGAGTATGAGGCCAATACCGGGCACGTGATCGTGGAGACCTTTGCGGGACGCGACCCGGTAAGTTGCCCGGGGGTGCTGGCGGCCAGCCACGCGCCGTTCACCTGGGGGCGCACGGTGGGGGAGGCGGTGCACAATGCCATCGTGCTGGAGACCCTGGCCCGCATGGCGACGGAGACTTTCCGGATCAATCCGAAGGCGGGGCCCATGCCCGCGGCGCTGCTGGACAAGCATTTTCTGCGCAAGCACGGGCCGGATGCTTATTATGGGCAAAAGGGGAAGGGCGGGCAAAAAGCGCCGAAGTAAGGGGCAGTTTTTCCGGACGGGTGGGGGCAGTCCGAGCGGAAGGAACTTGGATTAAGTGTCCGAAACCGGGATTTATTTTCACGAAACTGGACTAACCTTGTTTAACCTGGATTCCGGGCTGGTTGGGGCTTTTGCGAGTAGAGTGGCAAGGGCCTGGCAGGCGGAGGTGGCGAGGTGCGCGGGGGCCCCGCCTGCCAGGCGTTCTTGGTGGCCGAGGCAAAATGTCAAAGAGCAGGGCCACCAAACCGGTGATTCTGGTGGATGGCCACAAAAATTTCGTTTCCGCGACTGACGCCAAAGGGGGGGGCGGCGTGGGGTGCGGATGAGGCGCGATTTTCGGGGGCCCCATGAACTACTATTCTCAGTTTCAGCTACTGTTCATGTGCCAGGAATAACATTGATCGTTGTAAAACGTATTTCTACCATAGGAATTTAGGCGGAGATTGACGGAAAAGAGGAAAATTTGCCGCGAAGATTCACAAAAACCACAGAAGAGGGAGGGTTGGTGGGAACAGTCAATAATGCAACCATCCGTACTTCTGAAGTGGTATGGCGATCCGACTGAATTTTAGGCAGTTTACCCGCGTGTGCGTGCCTAAGAAAAAAGAAGCGAGGGTGCGCCAGAATGAACTCGCCGGTAAATTCAGTATGAAGATCGAGATTGGGATGACGAGATGGGTGAGCGGCTGGACGGCCGTTTTGGGTTTGAGCTTCAGTTTGGCGGTCAGCGCTACGGCGCAGCCGCCGCAATATCTGGGGGTGGCCGAAGGGCTGGTGTTGGATCTGGTGCAGGAGGAAATCGCCACGCCTCCGCCGGCGGTCTGGCCGAACGTGTACGGCAGCCCCGCCTTTATCAATTGGAACGGAACCAAGAGCACCGCGCGCACGGAATGCTCAACCTTTGTGACGCAATTGTGGGAGCATACCTACAATTGGGCTCCGTCCCACTTTACGAGTTGGATGGGCACCAACAACCCGATAGCGGCCGTTTACCATGACACCATCCTGAACCAGAAGGGATTTCAACGGGTGCCATTGATCAGTCAGATCCAACCGGGGGACGTCATCGCCATTGTTTATTACCCGGAGCTCCAGTCACCCTCCGGTCATGTCATGATCGTGCAGGATTTCCCGGCCACGAACAGCAGCAAGCCGTTCATTGCGGGGACCAGTCAATGGACGGTGCCGGTGATCGATAGCTCGGCGAGCTACCATGGAACCAACGACACGCGGTACGCGCATCCGGGCGGCATCGGACATGGGACTTTCCGGCTTTATGCCAATACGGATGGGACGATTGCCGGTTACACCTGGAGCCTTTTGGGCACGAGCGTTGCCGATTATGTGCCGCAAGCAACTTCGACGAGCAGCGGTCGTCATCTCGTGATCGGGCGAGTGCCAGGGCTTTGAGCGAGCCGGGCGGGGCCTTGGCTTTGTTCAGCAAGCGCAGCGGTTGGGCGGGCTTCAATCTGCGCTTTTGCGATGGAGGGGAATCCGGACTTTGAAGCGGGTCTCGCCGGGCTGGGACTCGAATTCGATTTCGCCGCCGTGGCGATCGGCAATAATCCGGTGGCTGATAATCAGGCCAAGTCCGGTGCCGGCTCCCACCGGTTTGGTGGTGAAAAACGGCTCGAAGATGTGGGGCTGAATGTCCGGCGGGATGCCGGAACCGTAGTCAACAATTTCCACCACCAATTGGTCGTCTTCTTGACATGTGGAAATGCAAATCTTGCCGGCGCCGTTGACCGCGTCGATGGCGTTATCGATCAAATTGGTCCAAACTTGATTGAGCTCGCTGCCGTAAGTCAGGATGCGCGGAAGGGAGCGATCCAAGGACAGCTTGACGGTCACGTTTTTCAATTTGTGGCCCAGCATCAGCAAGGTGCTTTCAATGCCAGCATGGATGTCCGTTTCCTGCTGGGCCGCCTCGCCCATGTAGGAATAAGACTTCATGGCTTTGACCAACTCGGAGATTCGCCCGGTGCTCTGCTCGACCTGGGTCAGCAACAATTTCAAATTCAAGCGCGATTCCAGCCACGCCAGCGCATCCGCCTGGCTGGCGGCCGGTAGTTGGTTGGCCAGTGTTTCCAGCCAGGAGATGGCCACATCCGCCCGGACAAAAGTGGGAGCGAGATCCCAAGGAGTGGCGACGCCCCGGGACTGGAGCCAGGTTGCGATCCGATCCTCCCGATCACTGCGCTCGATGTGGTCGAGCACCGGGGCACCCGCGAGGCGATCCATTCCCGCCTGCGAGGCCAACGCGAGCTCATGCCACTGGTCATGCGTGAGGTTTTTGGAGAGTTTACAGAGGAGGACTTGTGCCTTATCCGTGGTTTCCCGCAGATGGGTGGCCGCCCGGCGGGCGGCGGCGGCCGGATTATTCAGTTCGTGAGCCAGCCCCGCGGCCATGGTGCCCAGGGAGGCGAGTTTTTCCCGCTGCTGCGAGTAGCCTTCCATGTTGCGCATCTTGGCGGCCGCAAATTGGAAAATCCCCCGGGCCAGCACCGGACAATGGCTCAACATCCGCCAGAAATCGTCGGATTTGAGCCGAAAGAGGGTGGTGGTTTTTCCCGCCCGCGCGGAAGCGAGCCAGGGAATGTCCAGCAGGAGGGTCACCTCACCGGTGTATTGGCCCGGTTTGATCACGCCCATGAGGACGGACTGACGATCGTAAGTCCGGCTCAAGCGCAATTCCCCGTCGAGAACGACGAAGAAAAATGGGCAACGTTCTCCTTCGGGAACCAGCACGGTGCCGGCGGGCACGGTGATGACCTCGCCGGGTTCGAGACATTCCCATTGCGCCTCCGTCAACCCGGAGAACAAGGGGACGGACTGAAGCAACTGGATGGTGGCCGGGTCCATAGTTACAAAAGTCCCAGATATTCGTGGACCAGTTTCACGGCCATGGCTCCTTCCCCCACACCGGAAGTGACACCTTTGGCAGACCGGTGACGAACATCACCCGCCACGAAAATGCCCGGCACGCTGGTTTCCAGATAAAACGGGTCGCGATCCGGCAGCCAACCTGCCGGGCGCCGCCCTTCCCGGAGCAAATGGGGGCCCGAGATCACGTAACCTTGGGCGTCCCGCTCGACCAACCCCGCGAGCCAGTCGGTGCGCGGAACGGCTCCCGCGTAGATCAGCAAAGCGCTGGCCGGAACGGTCTCCCGCGCGCAGGTCTGGCTGTCGAGGATGGTGAGGCATTCGCATTGATCCGAACCTTCCACGGCCACGACCTGCGAGTTAAACCGAACGGCGATATTTTTCGTGGCGGTGATCTGGTTTTCCAGGTACTGCGACATGGTGTCGGACAAGGCCTTTCCGCGAACCAGCATCGTGACCTGGCGGGCGAATTTGGAAAAATACATGGCGGCCTGGCCGGCCGAGTTGGCCCCGCCCACAATATACACATCGCCGTCCCGATAGGAGAAGGCCTCGGACATGGCGGGGTAATAATAAACGCCGGCCCCTTGCAGCCGCGCGAGCCCGGGCACGTCCAGGGTCCGATACGCGATGCCCGTGGCGATCAGCAGCGCCCGGCAGCCGATGGTAACGCCGTCATTCAGGGTCAGGACGCGGGTTGATCCCTCGACGCGGGCATTGCGGACTTCCTGCGGAGCGAGAATTTCCACGCCGAATCGCCGGGCCTGTGCGACGGCCCGGCGGGCCAAATCAGAGCCGCTGAGACCCACCGGAAAGCCAAGGTAGTTTTCAATGCGGGAACTGCGCCCCGCCTGCCCGCCAGGAGCCTCCCGCTCGATCAACAACGTATGCAGACCGTCCGCCGCGCCATAAACTGCCGCCGCCAACCCCGCCGGCCCCGCGCCCACCACGACGAGATCGTAAAAGGGAAATTCCGCCTTGGTTTTTAATCCCAGCTTGCGGGCGATCTCCGCAATGGGCGGGCTTTCCAGGAATGATCCGTCGGGGAACAAAACCAGGGGCAACCCGGGCGCCGCGACTCCGGTGGAGGCGAGCAGGGTTTTCGCGGTTTCATCGGTTTCGATGTTGAGCCATTGGTGGGGAACAAAGTTGCGGCCCAGAAAATCGCGGAGCACATTGGAATGGGGTGACCAACGGTGTCCGAGGACGCGGACGCCTTCAAATACCGGCCGGTAGGAAGCCTGCCAGTCATCCAGTAGATCATCCACCACGCCAAAAAGTCGTTCCTCGGGTGGATCCCAGGGCTTCATGAGGTAATGGTCGATATGCGCCTGGTTGATGGCGCGGATGGCGGCATCCGTGTCCGTATAGGCGGTCAACAGCGCGCGTTTGGCCTCCGGGTAATATTCGACCGCCGCCTCCAGGAACTCCACGCCCGACATGCCCGGCATCCGTTGGTCCACCAGAAAGAGCGCCACGGGATCGTTACGCAATTTCAATTGCTGGACGCCGGCGAGGGCGGACGCGCCGGAGTCCGCCGAGATGACCCGGTAGCGGTCGCCGTATTGGCGGCGCAAATCGCGTTCGACCGCGCGCAATACATCCGGATCGTCGTCCACTGTCCAAATTACTGGTTTCGCCATAATTTTACGCGTTATTCGTTTGCGGTCACTTGGGCAGAGTTGCGAGCGAGCGTCACGACAATCGCTTTTCAACCCCTTGCGGGGGCGGTACCCAAAGCGTTCGTCCCGAGGGATCCCCGAACGTCCATCGGGTAGTTGCGTTCCCGCCAGGCGTCGATTCCGCCCAGGAGGGGGCGGACCCGCAAGATGCCGCGGCGGCGAAAGCTCAGGGCGACTTGCGCGCTGCTCACCTCGTTGGGGCAGGAGCAATAAAGGACAATGTCCTGATCGCGCGGTATCTCCTGCAGGCGATGCTCCACCTCCTCCATGCGCATGTGGCGCGCGCCGCGGATCGCTGCCGGGTCCTCCGCGAGCGCCGCGAGCGAGCGCAGGTCGAGAATGACCAACGACTGCCCCGCCTCCTGCAGTTGGTACAACTCATCCACCGTGATTCGCGCCATGCTCAACTCGCGCAGCAACCGGCGCCGTTGGTAGTATTTGTAGCCGATGTAAGCCGCGGCCAATGCCGCGAGGACGCCCAGCGCGTTGCCCCCGAGACTGCCGAGCGCGGCAATGACCCGGTCCAATTGCCGGCTGAACAAAACTCCCAATAAAATAAAGGAACCGGCGTAAAGCACCGAGCCGACGCCATCAAAGAGCAGGAACCGCGCGGTGCTGATGCCCGAACTGCCGGCCAGCGGCGGCGCCAAGGTGCTCAAACCGGGGATAAATTTTGCGATGATGACGCCGCGCATGCCGTACCGGGTAAACGCGTTCTGGGTTCGCCGCACGCAACTGTCCGGTTCCAGGGAAACCCGGCAGAGGAAACCCAGGACGCGGTCGCCATAGCGCCGCCCGACGTAGAACCAGATCATATCCGCCAGCAACGAACCAGCAACCGCGGCAAGGAAGGCGGCCTCCCAGTTCATTTTTCCGGCGCCCACCAGCGCGCCGGCCGCCAGCAGCCACGGCACCGCCGGCAGCGGCACGCCCAATTGATCGATGAACACCGCGGCAAACAAAACCAGGGCGCCATGACGGACTAGGAATTCAAGGGTTCCGCTCATCGTGAATCTTAACTGGGCCGGCCAGTCGGCGAGTCGAGAGCAGCCAACCGGGGCTCGCTCAGCGGCCGACGGTCGAACCGCCGCGCCATAGATAAACCCGGCGCGGCATAAAATCAAATGCCGCCTGGTGAATTCGTTTTCCCACTCGTGAGCGCGGCAGGTAGCGATCTAGCCTTAGGATTCCTGAGCCCATGGAACTGGCGTGGCCCGCATCGATGGCTGGAGAGCCCAACCCACTCTGCCATTCAGAATGGGCAGAGTGGGTTGGGGAGAGGAGTTGCCATCCATCTTCCACGTCCCGAATATTCCAGGACTGGGATCAGGAGTCCTGAGTATGGAAAACTAGTGGCCGTTTGCCGGCTTAGCACTTCCATTGACGCCCGGTTGTGCTTCGGGTGGTTGGCAATTACGTTCCGATTTTCGGATTCATTCCCCGCTTGCGGGCGGTTGGCGGGTGGCGTACCTTCCGGTCATGAGTTACCTGACGGTTGAGGTCGAGATTAATCACGGACAAATTTCCGCCAAAGGCTCGGACCGTCTGCCGGAGCGCGCCTCCGGGTTGCTGACCATTTTCCCTACCGCCGCGGCGAACCCTGCGGCGACCTCCCAATTGCAGGCCTTGGAATCGCTGCAACGCCATCTCGGGCTTGATGAAGCCGCGGCGGAGCAATGGATGGCTTCCGTGCGGGAAGCCAGACGCTGAGGGCAACGCGGCCGCATGATCCAGTTCGACACCAACTTCCTAATCCAAGCCGTCCTGGTCGGTTCGGCGGCTCATCAAAAATTTCAAGGGTGGGCGCAGACGCAGGAAATCTGCAACATCAGCAGTATCGCTTGGGCGGAGTTTTTATGCGGTCCGCTTGATGGCGCCTCAGAATCCATGGCGCGTCAAATATTTCCGTTGCCCGAACCGTTTTTGGCCGCTGATGCCGGCTTGGCTGCCCGTCTCTTCAACCAGACGGGGCGACGCTCGCGCAGTCTTGCGGATTGCATGATTGCCGCAGTGGCGATCCGCTGCGGCGCAAGGTTGGCGACAAACAACGTCGCGGATTTTCAAGCTTTTCAGCCTTACGGCCTTCTCTTGGCTTGAGTTCCGCGTTCTGCTTGATATCTCTGGCTGCCTTAGCTGTTTGTTTCTTTCAATTTGGCCTTGCTATTCAGGAAACGGATCCTGAAACAGGCCGGCGGCACGCGGCAGGCCTGTTTCAACTGTTGTCAAAGGCGTTAGCGTTGTAGAAGCTCATGCATGAACAAGTTTTCTTGGGCCATCGCGCCGATGGTTTTGGCTTGGTTTCAATGGGCTGGATGGCCGGCTCAAGGTGCGGACGGCAAACCGGAACCGGTGCCGCCATTTTTGGATTACCGGTTGGCGGATCCGGGTTTGAAGGTGATGGGCATTGACTCTGACCCAACCGAGTCTTTTCTCGCCCTGGAACTGGACAGTGCGGGTCGGCTTTTTGCCGGCAGCCGGGAGGCGCTGTTTGTTTATGAGCCGGTGGCGGGTGGATTGTATCAGCCGCGGCAGTTGCTGTATCGGTTTCCGAAGAATTCCTGGATTTACGGGATTGCGATTCGCGGGCTGGATCTTTATGTGGCTACCCACACCGCGGTTTATGTGCTGGAAGGCGCGGTGCAGAAGCGCGCGGATATCCAGCCGAAACGGCTGCTTTGGGGGCTGCCCATGCTGCCGTATTTCGAGGAGCACCAGGGAATGCACGCGCTGGCGTTTGGCCCGGACGGGGATCTGTATTTCTCCTGCGGCGATAACCTAGTCGGGTATGGCGATTTCAAACGGGCGGATCATTGGGGGCATTGGACCTTCTTTCACGGAAACGGCCAAACTCCCGTCACCACGGTCGGACTGGTCGGTCGAATTTCGCCGGATGGGGAACGTTTTGCCCCTTTGGCCCGGGGGATTCGTAATGGTTGCGGGCTGGCGTTCGACTCGAATTGGAATTTATTCGGGAACGATAATGATCATGAAAGTTTGCCGAGCGAATATGTGCCGGGCCGGTTGCTGAACATAACGCCGCACGCGTATTTTAGTTGGCCACGCGGCTGGATGCCGGAGAAGCAGCCGTGGCGGGCGGACCTGCTGGACACGCTCTGTCCCGACCTGGGGCGTTACGTGCCCACGGGCCAGGCTTATTACGACGACCCGTATTTACCGGCGGAATTGCGCAACAATCTGCTGGTCGCGGAATGGGGGAAGGGCGTGCTCTACCGTTACCCGCTAAGCGGCAGCGGCGCGAGCTTCAAGGCCACGCAAGCCCCACTCCTTTCCGGGACAAACAACATGCGACCAGTGGGGGTCACGGTGGGGCGTGGCGGCCGCATTTTTGTTTCGTCGCTCGTGATGGCGGGCAACGAGGCTTCGCCCATCTCCCGGAGCGAGATCATCATGATCACTCGGGAGGACGATGCGCCCAACGCCCCGTTTTCGGCATTCGAAGAGACAACGGCGCCCGATGAGAAGCTTTTCGCGGAACTGGAAGCGGCGTCCTGGCACCGTCGCAATCGCGCGCATCTCGAACTGGTGCGTCGGGGGCCAAGGGTCGGCCGGGAAGCGGCGGCGCGTCTGGGAAATGCGTCGCCTGGGAGTCCGTTGCAGACGTCCCTGATCTGGCTGGCTGCGGTTGGCGGTGCGACGAAGGAGATCGAGTCGCTCGCTGCCGCGGCGAACGATTACGCGCGATTGCAGGCGATTCGCGCCCTCGGCCGGTTTGGTTCGCCCGGCGTCACTTGCGGGCTGCTCGAGAAGGCGCTGGCGGATCCCAACCCGCAAATCGCGCTCGCGGCGCTGATTGGGGTGTTTGATCATTGTGGAGATGTTCCGCGCGAAGCCGTCCAGCGGCTGGCGGAGAGTAGTGACAGTTTTCTGCGGCAAACCGCGGTGCAATTGTTGGCCGAAAAGGCCCCGGTGGCGGAATTGCAGCAACTTGGTGAGTCGACACGGCCCGCGGCGCGACTGGCGGCGGTGCTGGCGCTCGGGTTTCGCCTCACGGTGCCCGCTAGCAAAGCGGCTTTGCCGGAGGATTTTCCGCTTAATCCCAAGGGATTCAGCGCCAAGGTGCAGTATGTGGGTGGGATCGAGGATCTGGCGCCACGCGAGCGGATGGGGGTCTTTACCGTGGCTGACGTCTGGAGGAGTCGAGCGCATAACGCGGAGGAAGAAACAATCTTCGCGCTGCTGGACCGGCGTATGGATGATGCCGACGAACGGGTAGCCCGGCAGGCGGCGTTCTTTCTGCGGTTGCTCAAAGATGAGCGGGTGGATTCCAAAGCGGCGGGGTTGCTGGGCATCACCGCTGGCGTGGTGGCCAACACTCCGATTCCCAATGCACGCACCACCGGGACCCTGGAGTTGCCGGAGGCTTTCCGAAACGTGGATTGGAAAAGTGAGGTGGCACGCGGCGATAGCAAAAAAGGGCAGGAACTTTTTGCCGCGCGCGGCTGTGTCGTCTGCCATGAGATCAAGTCGGGGGATAAGGGCGGGGGTGGCCCCAGCCTCGTGGGGGCGGGTGGGCGGTTCAACGCGGCCTATCTGGTTGAATCGGTGATGACGCCGAACAAGACGGTGGCCCCGATGTTTCGTTGGACGCTGGTGCGGTTGAAAGACGAACAGGAGGTCGCGGGATTGGTGACAGGGGAAACAGGGGACAGCATTGAGTTGTTGCTACCTGCGGGAGTTCGCCGGGTTTTAAGGAAGAATGAGATTGCGAGCCGGGAGTTGCAGGATCGGTCACCGATGCCGGAAGGGTTGATTCAAACGCCGGCGGAATTGCGGGATTTGTTGGCGTTTTTGCTGGCGCAGAAGTAGGGGGGTGACGTCGGGTGTGGGCGGAAGATGGGGGCGGGATGTCAGAGCCTTACGTCGGCTGCTACAATAATTGGGTTTGCTTGCGCGTTGGGGATTTTTGACGGGTTAGGGGGTGCGGACGCGGTAGAAGTTTTGGGCGTGGTTGGTTGCGTCGGGGTCGGTGAACAGATAGTGACCCGAGGAGATTTCGGTGATGGAGCCGACCACCGGCCAATTGGCGAAGGGCAGGGTGAGGTCAGGGGTGCCAAAGGCATTGAAACTGGCGCCGGAGGTGTTCGTGAAGGTGAACTGAACGGTGCCGTTGGGCAGTTTCGTGAAGTTGACCAGGTTGAAGGGCGTTCCGAGGAGGATCGCTGGATCGTATATTTCGGCGCTGGAAAGCGGGGCGTAGTGCGGATCGGCGCCACCGGCAACGAGCACTTTTCCGTTGGCGAGCAAGGTGGTGGTATGATACTGGCGTGCGGTGTTGAGGGAGGCAGTCGGGGACCAGGTTCCAGTATTGGGATTGTACAACTCGGCGAGATCGAAGGCCGCTGGTGTACCCCCCACGAGCAAGACCGTGCCATTGGGGAGCAGGGTGGCCGTATGTTGTTGGCGGGGGGCGTTCATCGCACCGGTCAGGGACCAGGACTCATGGGCCGGATCGTACAACTCCGCGTTGGAATTGGCGCCGACGCCGTCGAGGCCGATACTACCGGTGACCAGCACCTTGCCATTCAGCAGCAGGGTTGCCGTGTGGAATTCTCGTGGAATGCTCATCGGCGCCGTAGCGGTCCATTGTTCGGTTTGCGGATCAAACAATTCCGCCGTATTGAGCGGTGGGTTGTATTGGCCGCCCACCGCCAGGACCTTCCCATTCGGCAACAAGGTTGCGGTATGACCATAGCGATTGGTGGTCAGGGAAGTGGTAAAGGTCCAGCGGCCGGTCGCTGGATCGTATATCTCGGAGCTGGAAAGCGGCTCGCCGTGCGGATCGAGGCCGCCGGCTACGAGCACTTTCCCATTGGCCAGCAAGGTGGCGGTGTGAAAGAAGCGCGGAGCGTTCAGCGCCCCGGTGTCCGTCCAGATTCTAGCCTGCGGATCGTAAAGCTCGGTGACGCCGAAATAGGAGGGGAGATTGAAGGCCCCGGCGGCCAGAACCATCCCATTCTTCAGCAAGGTAGAGGTATGTAAATAGCGCGCGTAATGCAGCGGGCCGGTCGGTTGCCAAGTGCCGGTGGTCGGGATGTACAGCTCCGCACTGGTGGTAGGGAGGCCGGAACTGTAGCCACCGGCGATCAGCACTGTCCCATCAGGCAGCAGCGTTGCGTTATTTTGGTAGACACGGGCGGTATTGAGCGAGTTGGTGGGGTTCCAGGTCGGACCGCCCATGGTGACGGAGACATTATCGATGACCAGTTGATCGCCGGTCCCGGGTCCGCCGAAGGGAGCTTCATCCATGACGAAGGCAATCTGCCAGGTGTGGGCGGTGACGTCGGCACCCGCGCCCAATTTGACGCCCAGATTCAAGGAGCAGTGGGTGAAAACATTGGAATCACCAAGAATGACGTCGGTCAACGAAGAGCTGGTCAATGGGCCAATGCCACCGTAGCCATTGCCCGACCAGGTTTGCAGCACAATTTGCAAACCGCCACCGGTCCGGCTCGGTTTGGCATCGAAGGAAAGGGTGTAGTTGTGAGGATCCGTATTCGTATTCCCGGTGACGGCGCCATTTTGATATTGATAGGCTACCCCGCCATAACCATTTCCGGGGGGCTTGAAATCGCCCGAGATACGGACACCGACGGAACCGCCGACGCCCTCGCCGCTGACGTAGGTGTGGGACACATTCGCGGCATCGCCGTAGAAATAACCTGGGGTGGTGCCCGTCAAGGAGTCAAAACTGTTCGTGAAAATGATGACGGGTGATTGGGCAGTTGCGTGGGGGATCCCCAGCGAAATGACGGCCAGCGCGAAGAAAAACGGTGAAACTAGAACGGCCAGGGGGTTGAAGGATTTAGTAAACATAAGTTTGCTAAGGGGCCGTTCGGGGGAAGGGGGAATGACGGTGGGCTGATGGTTTCCAGGAAAACGGGCGCACACCCCAGAAGGGCAATGGTGAGGTCCTGAGCATTAGGATACTATGATGACGAAACCAGGGGAGGATTTCCAGCTTGGAATGGGGAAGGTTTAGTGGTCGAAGTTAGTGTTTTTGAAGACCGCCCTCACCCTGCCCTCTCCCCCGAAGGAGAGGGTAATACGGCATTCAGCCGTTGGCAAAAGTGAGACTTAGGGGTTTTTGGCGCCTTTATTGTGTGGGGCCCCAGCGGAGGCCTAGGATGCCAGAGACTTTCCGGCGCGGACAGCGCGGGATTTGGTCGGGCGTTTGGGGGCGGTGGCTTTGGTGAGGGCGGCGACCAGGCCGTCGATGGTGTGGGGCTTGGCTTCGACGGTGGGTTTCAGGCCCAGGGCAACGATGGTTTTCGTGGTTTCGGGGCCGATGGAGGCGAGTTTGAGGCCGGGGAATTTTTGCAGGAGTTCCGGTAGGGGGAAACGGGCATGGAAATTCTCCACGGTGGAACTGCTGGTGAAAGTGATCCAATCGGCGCCGGATTCGAGGAGCCGGGCGGCTGCGCCGTTGGGGTCCTCGGTTTCGGGGACAGTGCGGTAGCAGGCGATGTCGTCCACGATGCCGCCCAGGGCTTCCAAGGCTTCGGGCAGTTCGCGGTTGGCGACTTCGGCGCGCATGAGCAGCAGCTTAAGGTTGTCAATGGACTCGTATTTGGCGAGGGCGCTGGCGATTTTGGGGGCCACGTATTCCTCGGGCATCAGATCGACCTTGAGGTGCAGCTCCTTCAATTTGGCGGCGGTGGCGGGGCCGACAGCGGCGATTTTGACGCCCCCGATGTCCCGCATGTCCTCGAAAGCTTTGAAGAAATACTCGAAGAACATCGTCACGCCGTTGGGGCTGGTGAAGATGATCCAATCGTAGGAATTGAGCTCAAGGAGGGCCTCGGCGACGTCGGTGGGACGATCGGTGGGCAGGATCTTGATCGTGGGGATCTCGAGGACTTCCGCGCTCAAGGCGGCGAGTTGGCGGGTGAGCTGGCTGGCCTGATCGCGGGTGCGGGTGACCACCACCCGTTGGCCGAAGAGCGGGCGGTTTTCAAACCAGTTCAACTGGTCGCGGAGGTTGACGACCTCGCCGATTACGATGACGGCGGGGGCGGTGAATTTGGTTTCCTCGACCAGCCCGGCAATGGTGGCGAGGGTGCCGGTAAGGGTCCGCTGGCGGCTGGTGGTGCCCCAATGAATCATGCCGACCGGCGTCTCCGGGGGGCGGCCATGGGCGATCAACTGGCTCGTGATTTCCCGGATGCGTTTGACGCCCATCAGGATGATGGTGGTGCCGGGGGTGCTGGCCAGGCGGGCCCAATCGACACTGGAAGCGTCCTTGGCGGGATCCTCGTGGCCGGTGATGACGGTGAAGCTGGAGCAGAAATCGCGATGGGTGATGGGGATGCCGGCGTAATTGGGCACGGCGGAGATGGACGAAACCCCCGGAACGACTTCAAAGGCGATACCGGCCGCGGCCAATTCCTGGGCTTCCTCCCCGCCGCGGCCGAAGATGTAGGGATCGCCGCCTTTCAGTCGCACCACGGTTTTGCCGGCGCGCGCGTGTTCGACCAGCAGGCGATTCAATTCGGCCTGGGGCATGGCATGGTCGCTGGAGCGTTTGCCGCCAAAGATGATTTCGGCGGTTTTCGGCGCGAGGCGGAGCAAATCCGGATTGATGAGGGCGTCGTAAACAATGACCTCGGCCTGGCCCAGCACTTCCGCGCCGCGCAAGGTGAGGAGTCCGACGTCGCCGGGGCCGGCGCCAACCAAGTACACGATACCGATGGATTTCAAAGCGGGAGTGGCCATTAAGCGGTGGCGGGGGGGCAAAGTTTGTCGGCCAATTCGCGACCCAAACCCGCGGCATCGGCCACGGGACGAATGCCCTGGCCGCGGCGGACCATGATCTCGCGATAGGAAACCGCGCGGAGATGCACATCGGCACCGACAAGGTGGGCGTAAGCGGCGACGGGGCTTTGGCAACCGCCACCCATGGCAGCGAGGAAGGCGCGCTCGGCGGTCACACAACTGAAAGTGGCGGCATGATTCAGGCCGGCGCAGATGCGGGCGGCGCGGGGGTCCTGAGCCCGGATTTCGAGGCCCACGGCACCCTGGCCCACGCAGGGGAGCATGACATCGAGGTCCAGTATACTGGCGAGGATGCCGGCCGGGACGCCCTCGCCGGTGATGCGGCTGTCGGCACCGATGGAGAATTTCAGGCGACCCAAGCCGGCGGCGGCGAGGATGGTGCCGTCGAGTTCGGGTTGATCAGCCAGCTTTTGCATCCGCGTGCCGACGTTGCCGCGAATTTCGACGACATTCAGATCGGGACGCCGGTCGAGCAACTGGGCTTTGCGGCGGGTGCTGCTGGTGGCGATGGTGGCACCGACTGGGAGATCTTTGAGCTGCAGGCCGGGGGCGAAGCCGCGGCCGGCGGAAGCGCCCGCCGCGCGATAGAGGAGGACGTCGCGGACATCGGCGCGCTCGCCGACGGCGCCCAGTTTCAAGCCGTCCGGCAATTCGGTGGGCAGGTCCTTCAGGCTGTGGACGGCGAGGTCCGCCTCGCCATTGAGCAGGGCCACTTCGAGTTCCTTGGTGAACAAGCCCTTGGGGAGGTTTTCACCTTCCTTGCTGAGGGCGGCGGTTTGCAGTTTATCGCCCGTGGTCTTGATGATTTTCAGCGCGAAGGCCAGTTCGGGGAAGGCGGCCCGGCATTCGGCAAGGACGCGGTTGGCCTGGGCCAGCGCGAGGGCGCTGCCACGGGTGGCGATATGGAGGGTTTCGGGAGTGGGGTTATTCATGCTCGAAAGCGGGTTGAGTGGTGGCTCCAGGAAGGGGGCGCGGAGGTCCGGCGGTCAAAAGCGCGCGGGCACGGTCGCGAATGATGGCTTCACATTGGGCCAGTTCGCTCCGCCGTTGCCGGAGATAATCCTCCGCGATGGCCTGCAGGTCATCGATGTTATAGAGGTAAACGTTTTCCAGGAAATTCACGGCGGGATCGATGTCCCGGGGCACCGCGGTATCCACCAGCAGGAGCGGTCGGCTCTTCCGCAGTTTCATCAACGCCTCCAGCTTGGGCCGGTCCAGGACATAATGGGGGGCGGAAGTGCTGCTGATAACGATGTCGATGGCAGGAAACTCACGAGCCCAGTCGTCCCAGGGCACCGCGCGACCACCGAGCTCGGCCGCGAGGGCCGAGGCGCGTTCCGGGGAGCGATTCGTGACAATGATACTCTGGGCGCCCCGGCTGAGGAGGGCGCGGGCGGTCTTTTCGCTGGTATCCCCGGCGCCGATCACCATCACCTGATGGCCGGCGAGTTTGGTGAAGATTTTTTCGGCGAGTTCGACGGCGACGGAACCCACGGAGACACTGCCGCGCTGGATGTTGGTTTCCGTGCGGATGAATTTCGCGACGTTGAAGGCGCGTTGGAAAGCCTTGTTGAGGCGGTTCCCGGAATGGCGGTGTTGAAGCGCGAGGTCGTAGGCCTTCTTGAGTTGGCCCAGAATTTCCGTTTCCCCGAGGACCATGGAATCGAGGCCGCTGGCGACTTTGAACAGGTGTTCAACGCTGTGCGGTTCGTTCAGCGTGTAAAATTCCGTGGTCAGGGGCTCCTGATAATTGTGGAACTTGACCAGAAAATCCCGCAAGGAAGAGCCGGCGGTGCGGGGGTCCAGGTCAGTACAGGCATACAGTTCAACCCGGTTGCAGGTGGAAAGCAGGACGCCTTCGGTGGCGAGGCCGGTTTCCCGGATCAGCTGGAGGGTGCCGGGGATGCGATCTTCGGGGAATGCGAAGCGCTCGCGCACGGTGACCGGCGCCGAGCGGTGGTTGAGGCCGATGACGACGATGGGCATCAGGAGTGGTGGGAGGAGGAGAGTAGTAACACCCCCCAAAAGGTGAGCAAGATGAAGGCGAAGCTGCCGGCGGCCCCCCAGGCGAAGCGGCGGCCCCCCTGACCCCGCCACCGCAGCACGAGCAGGGCGAGGTACAGCACCCAGACAAACAGGGACCAAGGCAGGATCGGGTCGGTACTCAGGTTTACGCCGGCGAGTTCGCGTCCCAACAAGGGATGAAGCGAAAGGCCGGCGGTCAAAAGGCTGAAACCGGCCAGAACGAGGCCGCTGGTGACCCGCTCAAGGCGTTGGATGGGCGGGAGCAGGGATAAAATGGCCCGGAGCTTGTGAAACTTGAGGTTATGCTCCTGGGTGAGGAACATCAATGCCGCGACGGCGGCGAGACCGAAGGCGCCGAAGGAGAGCAGCACCAGGGCGGCATGGAGACTGGCCCATCCGTGGCTGAATTCGGGGGCCGGGCCATGCGGTTTATCGAGTGCGGGCATGAGGGCAAAGACGCCCATCAAGAGGAGAATGGGGGAGGCAAAGGCGCCGAGAAAGCGCAGCCGCGACCAAGTTCCCAGCGCTAGGAAGGCGGCGACGATGGTCCATTCGATGAACAAGGTTGCCTCATAGAGGTTGTTGACCGGACAGCGTTGAAAGGAAAAACCGCGTTGCACCATCGCAGCGGTGTGAAACGTGCAGGCGAGGAGCAAAAGGAAGTAATTGGCCCAATTGTCCTTCCGGAAGCCCTTGCGCCAGAGGAAGATCGAGTACAGTGTGCTGGCGCCGTAAAGGATTACGGCGAGCAAAAATGTGTGTCGATCAGTGAACCAAGCCACAAGCCTTAGCTTAAACGACCCATTGGTGCCCGCAAGTTGCAAAATGGGGGTCAGGTGGCGGGGGAATCGGGGGCCACCGGGAGGTGAACGGTGACAATCGTGAGACCTCCGGGCTGGCTGGTGATGCCGATGCTGCCCGCGTGCGCTTTGACGATCCATTGCGCGATGCTCAGTCCCAGTCCGCAGCCGTCCGCAGTCGGTGAGTGAGCCGGGTCGCCCCGGAAGAAGCGGTCAAAAACCCGCGGCAGAATCTCCGGGGGAATTCCCGGCCCGCTATTGGAGATGGTGATTTCCGCGGCCCCGCCCGCTGCCGTGAGCGCCAGCGAGACGGTGCCGCCGGGGTGATTATATTTGATGGCATTGTCCGTCAGGTTGAGGAGCAATTGCCGCAACCGGTGGCGGTCACCCGGAAGGGACATGGGGTCGCAACGGGTCAACTGTACTTCCACCTGGTATGGCCGGGCGAGGATCTGGGCATCCGCCAGGCAATCGGTCAGCAATTCCTCCAAGGTGAGGGTTTCCCGCTGGAGCACCACCTGGCCGGCATCGGCTTTGGTGAGCAGGGTGAGACCGTCCACGATGTTGGTCAACCGGGCGATTTCATCGATCTGGCTCAAGAGGCGTTCGCGCAGGAGGGGATCGGGGTTTTCCTCCAAGGCGAGCTCGAGTTCGCCGCGCATGACGGTGAGGGGTGTCTTGAGTTCGTGAGAGGCATGCAGGGTGAACTCGCGGATACGGTTGAAAGAGAGCTCCAGACGCTCGGTCATCGAGTTGAACACCGCGGTCAGTTGGTCCAATTCGTCGTGATTGCCAGTGCGGGGCAGTCGTTCGCCCAGATTGCGTTCATGGAGCTGGCTGGCGACTGCCGTGAGGGCGGAGACGGGGGCCAGCGCGCGGCGCATGACCCACCAACCGCCGGCGAGGCCGATGATGGCGGCGGGAAGGCCGCAGGAAAGGGCGATGGTGGCGACATCCTCCCAGCCATCGTATTCGCGATAACCCTCGGGAGACGCCTGGGCGGCGGCGCGTTCGCGGGCCAATTCCACAAAACTGAGGGCCATCATCAGCAACACCGTGGCGGAGAGGACGCTGGCGTACCAAAGGGTGAGGCGGGCGCGAATGGTCATGGTTCCTCGCGCAGGACGTAGCCCGCGCCCCGCACGGTGTGGAGCAACCGGGTGGCGTGGCCCACATCCAACTTTTCGCGGAGGCGTTTCACGTAAACATCCACGAGGTTGGTGCCGGGATCAAAATTATAATCCCAGACCTTCTCCAGGATCGTCAGGCGGCCGCAGATGCGCCCGGGAGTGCGCATGAGGTATTCCAGCAGGCGGTATTCCCGGGTGGTGAGTTCCACCGTGGCGCCGCCGCGCTGCGCCCGGCGCGTCGCGGTATCGAGGGTGAGATCGCCCACGCGCAAAAGGACGGGTTTGGGTTCGGCGGCGCGACGCGCGAGAGAGCGGACCCGGGCGATCAATTCGGCGAGGGCAAACGGTTTGGCCAGGTAATCATCCGCCCCGGCATTGAGGCCGGCCACCCGTTCGTTTACCTCGCCGCGGGCGGAGAGGAGCAGGATGGGCGTTTGATTCCGCTGTTCGCGCAATTTCCGCAGGACGCCCAAGCCATCGAGGCCGGGCAGCATGATGTCGAGCACGATGGCATCGAACGGCGTTTGCTGCGCCCGGAGCAGGGCTTCGCCGCCATCGTGGGTGACTTCCACGGCGAAGTGTTCCGCCTGGAGAGCCTGACGGATGAACGAGGCGGTTTTCTTTTCGTCTTCGACGACGAGGATTCGCACCCGGGATTTATACACCGGGGCGCGGAGAGTCACAAAGGATTTGCCGGCAGACCGGCTCAGCCGGTTCCCTGGCCGCGTGGGAGGAGGAATCAGTTCTGCTTCCCGGTTCGGGGAGCCCAGTAGATTTCGATGGGGCGGGGGGCCGGGATGATCACTCGACCGCCGGAAATTGCCAGGTCCGGCGAGCCGGCGGGGAAAGACTGGAATTTCAAATCTTCCGGCAGGCCGAGATCTTCCACGGGCAGGGTGAAGGCGTTAGTGCTGCCGCCGCGGTTCAACAGCACCAGCACGTATTCCTCCGGCGAGGTGCGCAAATAGGCGTATTGATCTCGCCGACTGAGCAGATTGACCAGCCCGCCATTGCGCAGGGCGGAATGGGCCTGGCGGAAGTGCAGGAGATCCCGGGTCCAGTTGAACACCCGGGCGACCTCGCCCGTCCGGCCGGCGGGGATGAAGGCGTTTACGAGATCGCCGGGAAAGCCGCCGGGAAAATTGACCCGATAGGTGGCGTCGCCGGAGCCGGGGCTGTTCGTCAGCGCGATTTCGTCGCCGTAATACAAATGGGCGGTCCGGCGGGTGGTGAGAGTGAAAGTTTGGGCGAGGAGCAGTTTATCAATATCACCGCCCGCGAGGGACAGAAAGCGCGGCTGATCGTGATTGCCGACGAAGGTGACGAGGCGTTCCGGATGGAGGTAGAGCGAATCCTGGGCCAGGACATTCGCCAGATCGGACAGCGGGGCGTTGCTGCCAAATGCCCGGCGCGTGGCATACTCGAGGGGAAAATCCAAGGCGGAGCGCAGGCCGGTATCAATGCCCGCGCGCCGGGTGCCCCCTTCAAAAAAAGAAAGCACGGCCGGGGTCTCCGCCGTGATTTCAGCGACGCAGACCAATTGGGGAAATTCATGATCGAGCGCGGCCTGCCAGGGTTCCCAGAAAGAGCGGGGAACGTAGGGGTACGTGTCCTGGCGGATGCCATCCAATCCGGTGCTGCCGATCCACCAGAGAGCGTTTTGAATTTCGTAGTCGCGGACCAGCGGGTCTTCTTGATTGAGGTCCGGCAGGATGCCGGCGAACCAGCCCCGTACGGGCACGGCCTGGCGGGCGGGGCGGGAGTAGGGATCAGCCAGACTGGCGATGTCAAAGTTGTTCCGGGTGCGGGATTGGGGATTGTTAAACCAGGTCTTGGTGGGCGGGTCCGCCACCCAGGGATGGCCGGGGCCGCAATGGTTGGCCACCTGGTCCTGGACTACTTTCAGACCCTTTTCATGGGCGGCAATTACGAGGTTTCGGAAATCCTGGAGAGTGCCAAACCGTGGTTCCACGCCATAATAATCGATGGTGGAATAACCATGGTAGGCACCGCGGTTGTTGGGGCCGGAGTTTTGGTAAACGGGTGTCATCCAGACGCCCGTGACCCCGAGATCTTTCAGATAATCCAAATGCTCCGTAATGCCGCGGAGGTTGCCACCATGGTAGGACTGCCCGCCGCCGCGACCCGCACGACCGCCGGAGGGTGGATTGGTATGCAAAGCATCGAAATTATTCGTTGGGCCACCATGGGCGAAGCGGTCCGGCATCAGCAGATAAATCACATCCTCCGGACCAAACCCCTGAAAGCCTGATCCGGGAGATGGCGGAGTCGCCAAGGGTAGATCAAAACCGGCCGAGCCGCCAGCGTTTTGCACCTGAAAATGGTAGGTGCCCGGCACGACCTCCCGGCCGATGTCCACGTAAACAAAGAGGTAATGGCCGTTGTCGGAGGCGAACCGGGTGGAAATCTGGAAGCCAGGCGAGGTGGTCGTGACGGTGGCGTTGGTCAGGTCAGTACCGGTCAGCAGCACTTGCAGGGAATGCCAGGAATGGGAAACCCACCAATTGGGAGGTTCCACGCGGTTGATGAGAGGAGGGGCGGAAGCGATGGTCGTGCAGGCCCAGCCCAGGGACAGGAGGATCGCCAGAGCGCGATAGATTCCGGAGGGGACAAAAGAAGAGCAGGAAACGGGGGGACAGTCCGGAGGAGGGGCAAATTGGCGCATGTGGATTCGAGATTGGTTACGCGGATGGTAAGGCCCACCGCTGTCCATTCAAGGGTTTTCGTGGTGGGTTTGAACGAAGGCAAAACGGGGGGCAAAAGTGCAAAATGTTTTTTAATTTTCTTGCGTCTGGGGGGGCACATTTTATCATTCAGGCCCAGCATGGTTGATTTTCCGATGAATCACCTTCGGGATTTCGGCCAAAGATCAAACACCTATGAAGAAACCGGTATTGGACCTCCTCGTCGTAACGGTCGCCATCCTCATGTGGGCGAATACTTCCCCGGCACCTCCCCCTGTTCCGGACGGCGGTGCTACTGCCTCGCTGTTTGTCGTGGGCGTTGCGGGATTGGCGGTAGTACGCAAGTTGCTGCGCTAAGACGCTACGATTGCTGAATGCTCCCCGTTGCGGGGAACTGACAGTTCGTTTTCGGCCAGGGCGGACCTCAATCAAGGGCGCCGTGGCCGAATTTGATTTGTAGACAGAGCAAGGGTCGGGCCGCGCAGGCGACGAAAGTGGCGTCGTTGGGGATGGTTGCCGGAAACCCTTCCCCGGGGGCGAAATTCTGGAGTTGGCATATTTCAGGATCAGCTTGCCACGCTGATCCTGCTCCGACGGGTAACCAACCAAGCCAAGAGCAGCGGTGAGCCCAGGTACTCGATTCCGAATAAAATGGTGTTCCATCGCACTACCTCAACCGACAGGCTCACGGGAAGGAATCTCATCGTCAAGATTTGGCTGAACACGTTCGCCACAAAAGCCAAGGTCATTAACGCGAAGCAGAGGAAACTCCAGAGGCGTGGGCGAGCGTGAACGCGGACGGCGAATCGGTCAAAAAGGCGTTGCCGCTTCCGAAAGCAGAAAACCAGTGAACCAACCAGAACAGCAAGTTGAACGAGCAGGTCGCAGGTCGCGAGGTGGCGGTTGGCGCCGGAGAATTGATGAAGAGCAACCGCCGCTAAGGTGCCCAGCGAGGAAACCAATCGGGTGAACAAGTTGATCCCCATATACCCCGCCACCAGCCAGGTCAGCCGTTGGAGCCAAATGTTCGCGAAATTCTGTTTGGCAAATTCTCCGCCCAGCGCGGCCGGGGTGCCGAGGCGGAGTTGGGCAACCACGAAGGCTTCGTTGGTGGATAGCCCGGTGGCTTGCAACGTGGCGACCGAATCGCGCAAATGCGCCTCCAGTTGGTCCAAATCGTCAGGCTTAAAGGCGGGGGAGGCAGCGAGTCCGGCACGCCAGTCGCGCAGGGCAGCGTTCAAATCGAATGCGGGAGGGGTGGCCATAGTTTGGTGAGAGTGCGGTGGACAGTGAGCCATTGTTGCTGTTCCGTTTGCAAGGCCTGGCGGCCCTTTTTTAGCAAGCGATAATATTTGCGCCGGTGGCCGGTGGGGGCGGGTTTCCATTCGGATTCCAGGAGGTCGTCGGCTTCCATGCGGTGCAGGACGGGATAAAGCATGCCTTCGGTCCAGGTAATTTCGCCGGCGGAGAGTTCGCGCACCTGCTGGATCAGCGCATAGCCGTAACTCTCCCCGCCCGCGAGCACGGAGAGCACCAGCGGCACCGTGCTGGCAGCGACTAATTCCTTTGTAAGCATGGCGCTACTATGGCATAGCGCCACTAGGCATGTCAAAACTTATTTCATTTTGGTGCTTTTATGGCGCGACCTCGCGGAGGCGGGAAATCAGGTTTGTGGTGCTGGGCGGGAGGTCGACCGAGGCGATTTCCGGTTGGTGACGGGAGTCTGGATCATGGCGGTCCAGGCAACGAACAACTTCAATTGCGCACTTATTTAGAGCGTTCAATTAGTCGCCGGGCGTGGTCCGGAAACGCACCTGCAAGGGACTGGTGATTTTGGTGTCAAGCCGCGCCGCTCCGGGGGGGAGATCTCCCGGAGGGCAAACATGCTATTTAACGGCAAGCGATTTCTTTACTGGTCTGGACAAAGGGCGCCGGTAGACGGAAAAAAATGTCCAAATATTTTTGCAATTTCCTTGCCTCGGAAGCATCACTTTTTATTATACGCCCTCATTATGGTCGTCTTCCGACGAATTACCGTTGGGATTTCGGCGCAGATCAAACACCTATGAAGAAACCGGTCTTGGACCTCCTCGTCGTAACAGTCGCCATCCTCATGTGGGCGAATACCTCCCCGGCAGTTCCCGTCCCTGACGGCGGCGCCACCGCGTCGCTCTTTGTTGTGGGCGTTGCGGGGCTCACGGTAGCGCGCAAATTCCTGCGCTGAAGCGCGGGTGGCGGGTCGGGGAATCCCGGCCGCAAAGTTACGGCGGTTCATTTTCGGCCAGGGCGGACCCCAATCAGTGGCGCCTTGGCCGAATCCCTTTTTTAGACCGAGCGGTGGGCAGTCAGGGATGGAGCGGGGCATCGGAGAGAGCGTCGCTTCGCTGGGCTAAGGCGCCACGCGATGGAGGCGGAAGAAACGGTTGCCGGCGGGGGCCGGGAGGCTGACCGAGACGATTCCCTGGTTGGTGAGGGGAGTTTGGATCACGGGCGTCCAGGCATTCGTCTGGGCCAGGTCAGAGTTCATTTGGAGACGGTATACGGTCGCCGGCACCGCCCAGGAAAGCACTAGGTTTGGGCCGATGACTTTCAGGTCAAGCACCGGGGCGCCGGGAGTTTGGATCACCGTGAGACTGCTGATGCTCGTATTCAGGCGGAAACTGCCGCCGCCGAGCGCGAGACGGGTGGGCTGGCCGAGCCGGGTGGTCAGTTGGTAGCTACCGCCGGAACTGGTGCCACCGCCGGGTGAGATGCGGAGATTATTGACCGAGAGATCCCCGGCGAAGGCGGCGCAGGAACCGAGAAAAGCCAGTCCCAGGGGAAAAAGGAGGTGTCGCATGGGATGCCTTATTGCTTGTTCGCCAAAGTGTGGACGAGCTTTTCCAATTCGCGCAGTCGTTGTTCCAGGGTATCGTTTTTCGTTTGGAGGTCGCGGATGGCGGCGTCCTTTTCCTGCACCACTTGCTGCACCACTTCATGGAGGCCCTGAATGGCGGCGAGGGCCACTCCCTCTTCATCCACGGTGGCGATGTGACGTTCATCAGTGCCGACCTGGAACTCGCGATAGAAATCCTGGGCCACGGGGCCGATGTGGCGGGTGGCGGAGTCGGCTTTATATTGCCAGGTGGTGATGGGCAGGCGGGTGACGCGCTCCAGGATGGCGCGTTTGTCCACCGGCGTGAAATCCTGCTTGGCGTTGCGATCGCTGGTGCCATTGAAGGTGCCACTCGCGGTGACGTTGCCGTTGTAGTTGATGGTCATGACATTTTGGGACCCGTTCCAGAAGGTCATGGCCGGGGTGCTCCCGCTGGCGACGGCGACGTCCCAAGCGGGGCTGCCACTGACGCCCAGGCGCAGGCGGGCATAGTCATTGGGAATGGTTTGTTCCACGCGGAGTTGGGGTGAGTAATTGGCGGACGCGATGTGGACGGCGCCCTGGGGGTTGTTGGTGCCGACGCCGACGCCGCCGGCGGCGCGGATGAGGAATTGGTTGAAGCCGGTGGAGGGATAGGGGACGGGAGTGCCATTCGGAAGGGCGGGGCCGGAAGTATCGGCCCAGACAAAAGCACCTTGATGGCGGGCGGAGGCGCCGTAACCCGCGGCCAAGCCGAAGTTGCCGGAAACCGAGTTGGCGACGCCACCCGGGATGGTGCCGTAAGTCGCGGTGTTGGTGTTTTGATAGCCGCCGGCGATGGTGCCGCCGCCGCCGGTAAGGAAGTTGAAGGCGCCGCCGCCGATGGTCCCATCATCCGCGGCGAGGGAATTCTGGTAACCGCCGCCCAACGCGCTCTGCGAGCCACTGATGGAATTTTGAATGCCACCCCCCAGGACGCCGCCAAAGCCGGCATTCGTATTGCGGATGCCGCCGGCAATCACCGAGTAACGGCTGTTGGGTTGGATCAAATTCGCGTTGCCCCCGCCGATGGAGGAATAGCCGGAGTTGGTATCGATCAAGTTGACGCCGCCGCTCGCGATAAAGGAACCGGGTGAATTGGTCAGGATGAAGTTATACTGACCGCCGGGAATGGCGGAGTACGCGGCTTGAATGGCATTGTCCTCGCCGCCGCTGATGGTGGAAAAATTAGCGCCGGTGAGCAAAATATTATCCTTGCCGCCGCCAATGGTGCCCGACTCGACGCGGGTCTGAATGGTGTTGGTGCGGCCGCCGGCGATGAGGGAGTCGATGGCACTCACCTGAATCGTGTTATTATAGCCGCCGGAAATGGTGGAGCGCCAGGCATAGGGCTGAATCAAGTTGCCGACACCGCCGCCCACCGTAGCGAAATCGGCATCCACTTCGTTCGTGGAACCGGGAGACGTGTTGTCATATTGAAAATTCAGGCTGCCGCCGCCCGCCACCGTGGCGCCACTGACGCCGGCGGGAACGTAATTGCCCGAGGAGCCCGCGATGACATTGACGGTTCCGGCGAAGACCGAGGTGGGTTCCAGCCGCAGCGCCCGCAGGTTGTTGACCTTGAGCTCCAAAGTCTGGTTGTCCGTGGTGCCGAGAAACTGGCCGGTACCGGTGCCCGCGTTGCCCGTCGGGGACCAGCCCGAGCCGCTGCCGCCCGCGGGCGCGGGGGCCCAAATCATGGAAGTGCCGTCCGACCCCACGGTGAGGATGTCGCCGGGGGCGCGATTGGCGGCGGCGAGTTTGGCGGAAGTAATGGCGCCGTCCGCCAGGGAGAAGCCGCTGCCGGCGGGATTGAAGCGGACACCATCCACGACCAGGCCGGCGCCACCGGTTTCGAGGCGCACACCGCCCAAGGCCCGAACGGCGAATTCGTTGTTCACTTGGGAGCTGAAGGGATTGAATTGACTGGCGGAGCCATCACTCCAGACGAAGGTACCCAGGTTGGTGGCTTGCGCAAACGCCCCGGCGGCAAAGCTAAATTCGCCGAGGGCGAGGTTGCCGTAGCCGCCGGGGATGGTGGCGTAGCCCGCGTTCGCAGTGCCATTGCCAATAACATTCAGGCTGCCACCCCCAATGGCGCCGCCACCGCCGGAGAGATTGACAGTATTCTGCAAACCGCCGGCGATGGTGGCACCGATGGTGGTGGTGATAATGTTCTGACTGCCGCCGCCGATGGTGCTGTAGGCGGAATTGGTCTGGACGTGGTTGGACCCGCCGCCGCTGACAACCGAGTAGGTGGAATCCTCCACGAAGTTGGCGCTGCCGCCGGCGATGACCGACCCTTGATTGTTCACGCCTTGGGGAGTGTTGAGAATGTGGTTGCCCGCCCCGCCGCCAATGGTGCCGGCGGCATGATAAGTGACCGTATTTTCCACGCCGCCGGTAATGAGTGATTCGAGGGAGTTTTGAATGACATTGTTATCGCCGCCCCCGATGAAAGAGCTATGGGAATTGTCACCCAAAGTGTTGTCGGTGCCGGAGCCGAGAAAACTCCAGGCGGAGTTGGTGCCCACGGTGCCGTTTTGGCCGCCCGCAATGGTGCTGAGCATGGACCCGATGATATTGTAGGTGCCGCCAGCGATGACCGCGCCGGTAATCCCGGCGGCCACGGAGTTGACCGAAGCACCGCCGATCAGGTTGGGCATCGAGTTCCCCTGGAAACCCGCGGGGTCCGGCTCCAGGCGGAGGGCGCGCTGGCCGTTGACGCGGAATTCCACGGGATGGTTATCCGTGGTGCCGATGAATTGACTGGAGGTGACCCCCACATTGCCGCCGAGGAGCCACGCGCCGCCCGCACCGCCGCCGGTGGCGGAGATCGTGATCGTGCCGCTGGCGCTTTGCAGAGTGATGCCAGTACCGGCGGCCAGGTTGAGCGCATCGGTCAACCCATTCAGGGAGGTCACGGCCGTGCCCACGGAAAGACTGTCCAGTTGCACGGACCCCGGGAGCAATTCCGTATGGGAAACGGAAGCGGGGCCCACGTGATCGGCCAGGAGCGTGTGCCCGGCCTCCTCGGAGAAAATGGCCGCGGGCAGGGCGTAAACCCGCTGGCGGGGGAGCAAGGGGGTGAAATCGGTGCCGCCGGCCAGGCGCACGCTGATTTCCAACCAGTTGTCCTGGATGCTGTGAGAATCATCCTGAATGCTGTGGGTGGCGTCGGCCAGGGCGGTGATGTCCACTGGCAGGTTGAAGTCGCCATTGTTGACCGTGGCGGTGATGACGGGTGGGTTCAACGTCAATTGCGCGCCGGCGGTGGCGGCGTTAAACAAGCTGAACCGGAACTCGTAATTGCCGGTGGCAGGGGAAGCCCCATCATTTAACTGGCCCTGCAAAGTGAAGGAACTGCGCTGGGCCTGAGCGGGGAGGATGGCTCCCGGCAGCACGGCGAGAGCGAGCAAAGCGATGAGCAAGGTTGATTTCATGGAGACGCAATACAACAATTTTCAGCGGCCCGAAATGGGCGAGTCGCGCCCACCCGCCGTCTGCCAGAAGTGTCTGTTACCCGAGAGGGTGATTCGTTGTGCCAAAAGGACTGTTACCCATTGGCGCTTTGTTTTTGGTTAATTCTTCTTCGCCGCGTAAGCCTACGCGGCGTGTCAACTGTC
>CAIXFN010000107.1 GCA_903918755.1 uncultured Pedosphaera sp. | reverse complement strand
TGGGAACGACAGTTTGCTTTCGCATCCCCATGGTAATGCGTGAAAATGACTCGTCGTACGAGACATTTTGTCACAGTAAACACGATTTGTGCCATTATGGCGCGCTGGAGGGGGCTAGATCGAATTCCTTAACGGCATTGCACCTAGGCTAATAACCGAAGACGCGGTAGAAGGAGGCGCCGTTGGTGACGGGTAACGAAAGCGAATTGGCGCTGCCGGGTGATCCGAGATTCTCCCACACGGGTTGGAGCAGATTGGTGGTGCGTTGCACTTGATAGGGGGCGATGCCACCGGACCATTGCAGGAGCAGGTTGGGGCCCTGCCACGAAGTGCTGGCAATAATTCCCGGGGCGGCGCTGACCGGCAAAAGCAGGGTGGCGGTGCTGGACAAGCCGGCGGAATCAGCGACGCGGACGACGAAAGAATTGGTGCCGGCGTCGCTGGAAACAGCGGTACCGGCCAGGGCGCCATCGCCCGCCACGGCCAGCCAGGTAGGGCCGCTGACCTTTACGAAGATTAGCGAGTCGCCGTTGGGATCACTGGCGTTCGTAGCCAGGTTGCCGGAATAGGATTGACCGGCGGTGACGCCGGGCAATAAGAAAGGGTTGCTAAAGAAGGCGGGCGGACGATTGGCGACAGCGGCAAAATGCGCGGCAACCTGGTTCGAACTCAGGGCGTATTTGTAGATCGCCACCTCCTCGAGATAACCGACAAACTGCAGATCAAAGGCCGTGCCGGCCCCGGATTGCCGCGCGCCGAAGGTGGCAGGTTGGGTGGAAGTCAACAGTCCGGAATTCACGGCGATGGTGCCGAAAGCGACATTTGTACTGTCCACGTACAAGTACACGTGGCCGTTGAGTTGGTCGCAGACAGCCACCAGGTGATGCCACTGATTATTGGGGACCACGCTGCTGGTGGCTCCGTGGGTGGTGCCGGAAGCGTCGCGTACAAAGAAGCGGAAGGCGTGATTGGCGCCACCGCAATCCAGGTTGAATTGTTCCCCGCCGTTGCCAAAGCCCTTGGTGATCAACCCGGCATCGGAGGATTGCGGACCGCCGTTCACCCAGATTTCCAGGGAGAACTGGGCGTTACCGGAGGTGGCGAAGTCCACGTTGACATTGGTAACGCAACTGTTGCTGGCGGCCAGGCAGCCGAAGCGGGCGGATTTATGGGGGTCCACCAGATTGTCAACCGTTTGGCCCAAAAGCACCTTGGGGGTGTAAACTCCCTGGTTGGCAAACAGGTAATCGTGCGCGAGGGTGCCGGAGGTTTCATCGAGCCGCCAATAGCCGAGTGGATGGTCGGCCACGATGAGTTGGGCAAGCGGGTAGGCGGGGGACGGTACCACGGTGAGCGTGGCGACGGCACTGGTGACCATGCCGAAGGCATTGCTGATGACAACGGTGTAATCCCCGGAGTTGCCAGTTTGCACGCTGTTCAGCGTGAGCGAGGCATTGCCGGCGGCGGGCAGATTGGAACCGTTCTGACGCCAGAAATAATTGACGGGCAAAGCGGCATTGGCGCTAACGGACCAGGTCACGTTGGATCGGGCAAAAACATAGCGATTAGTCGGGCCGGGCTGGGTGACAATGACCGGAGCCCGATAGAAGGAAAGAGTGGCAACCGAACTGGTTGCAGCACCGTAGGCATTCGTAACCACGAGCACGTAACCACCTACGTCACTGGGTTGCAGGCCAGGACTCAGGACCAAGCTGGTGTTGGTTTGGTCGGTCAGCAGGGCGTAGGAGCCGGGATTACCGGACGCGCTAAAAAACCATTGATACGACAGGGGCGCAGTACCCATGGCCACGGCTGAGAAGGTCGCGCCGAGGACGGGTTGATTGTTGATGACTGGCTGGGGTGCAACGCTGATGGTGGGGGTAGCCGGCATGGCGGCGCCGCTGAGGGCGAAGATACCGGTGGTTTGCTGGGCGCTCGCGCCGGAGGGTTTGGTAAATGTGATGGAGGCGATGGGCTGATTGTAGCCGAGGGTGGCGAGATTGAGGGTGGTTTGGTAAAGATTGGGCGCGGTGGCGCCGTTGTCCTCGGCGCCAAAAGCCGAGCTGAGTTTGAGGCGGCCGACGCCCGGCAGGCAGAGATTATTGGTGGGACCAAACCAATCCGGGGCGTTGAAATTGAAAGTCGGACTGCGGGTGCCGTTGGTGAAATTAAAGTAGAATGTGCCCAGCGTGGCAGCGGTGTTGGCGGAGCAGGCCAGTAAAGTCAAGGAATTGAGGGCCTGCGGTTTCGTCAGCGTGAGGGTGGCCGTGGCAGGATAAGTGTAACCGAGGACCAGGGAGTTGCTGACGCCATAACCGAATTGGAAGACCGAAGTTCCGTCCAGAGGGCTCGTGAAGGCGCCATCCGGGGGCAACCCGCGAGTGCTCCCAGGGAGTCCCGCCTGATAAAGGCAATAGTTGTTCGGGAGATCGAAGGCATTAGCACCCGAGGTGGCGACTGTGGCGGTATTGGCCGCCAGGGGGCTGGCATTGTAACCGGTCAACGCCAGCGGGGAGTTGCCCGGCGCGACGATCAATGCAAAATTGCGGCTTTGCACAGCGCTGCTGAAAGTGTTCGTGATCCAGACAATCGCGTAATAGCGACCCGGGGCCAGATTCATTGTAGCGGAAGGGACAAGACTGACCGTCACTGTGTTGGCAGGTCCGGCGGGGGCCAACGTTCCGGAGGTGGCAGAAACATTAAGCCAGGCGGAAGTGCTGGTGAGGGACCAATTCAAACCAGCGGTCCCGGAATTGGTCAGGACCAAATTGACGCTGAAGGGATTGGGCGCGGTCTGGCGGGGTGTCACCACGGTGAAACCATTCAGGGGAGTGATTTGCAAGGCATCCGCTGGACTGGGATCGGCGACCTGGAGGGCGACCGCCGCCGCCGAGCAACCCCAACTGTCCGGCACATTGGTGCCCAGCGGAGTGGCCCATTTCTGCCAGGCGAGATTCGCGCCGTTGCGAACACTCCAGGCAGCGTTGGCATTGGTCGTCAACCAGGGACCGAACGCCGGCCAGACATTTTGATCGCGCGCAAAACGGGCCATCCAACGGGCAAAAATGCCGTTAAACCCGGAAAGGTCCGAGGCGGAACTGTATTCCGGCAGGATCCCGGCCGCGGAACACATGTTGTTCTGCGTGTATTTGCCGGCCAGGATCGCATCCTGACAGTAGCCGGGCAATCCGGTGGCGCGATAGAGGAGGTTCGCGCCCCCGATGAAGGTGCCCTGATTGTAGGTGAGCGCGCCCCCGCTGGTGAAGGTGTTGCTGAAAGTGATGCCATCGGCGATCCCACCGCTGCCGGGATTATACAGCACCCGGCGTTCCCAGGCGTAAATGGCCTGGGCGCGGGACAGGTAGACGGGGTCGCCAAGCAGGTTGTATAGCAGGCAAGCGGCGATGGCGGCGGGACCATGGACGGCGGCATTTTTGTATTGATTGTCCGTGCTCCACCAGAGACCACCGCCGGTGAAATTCGTGTCCCAAGCGCGAGCGTACATTCCGTCCCAGTTGGTTTTGGCCACGTCGCGAAAGGCAACATTGCCAGTGATACGGTAACCGCGCGCGAAAGCGATCGCCGCCCAGGAGATGTCATCGTTGTAGGCGTTGAAGCTCCCGCCACCCACCGTCCAGGCGGAGCCGTGGTGGGCGAGGAATTGGTTGCAGGCATTGGCGACAATCGTTTGCCGGGCCGTGGTAGGCGAGTTTTCCCAGGCGTCCTCGGCCATTTCGATCTCCTCCGCGCCGGTCCACCAGCCGTTGTAATAGCCGCCCACGAGAAACGCGGTGTTGTAGGCGGTAAAGATGGTTTGGGCGTCGTTCGTGGTGAACGCGGCGGTCCGTAGACTCGTGCCCAGCAATGCGATCAGCATGCCGGCGATCCAGTGTTTGAATCGGGTCATTAGATAACGGAGCCAGCCTGGTACCGGATGGCTCTGGAGGAGAAGCTAAGGCGGGTGGGTGGGAAAAACAAATGGAATAGGGGGCGGCGCATTGGGCAAATCGGGCGTGGGGATGTTCGCGGAGACTCCTGCCACCTACCCTTCGCGCGCGCAACGGGGGCGAGTAAGGCGGAACACCCAACCCAGCGGAGCTGGCGGCGGGAGGGTTAGGAGCTTGGTTATTTAGGGGATACGGGCATACTGGGGAGCATGAAAGCCCTGATTGTCTTTGGCGTAGCGATTGGCTGGTTATTTGCAGTCCAAGTGACCCAGGCCGCGGAGGCGGCGGGCACCGGGCGGCCCGGGGGGTTCAAGTTTGACACCACGATTTCCCGGGAGGTTTTGGAGAATTACCTGGCGCGGTCGGTCAGCATGGAGGGGCTCCTTAATGGCCGGGGGGATTTGTCGGATAATATCCGAATGCTCAAGGAGGAAGGGGCCAAGTATATCGGCCGGGCGCTTTGTCTTTGGGGGGCGGAGCAGGATTTCACCAATAGTGTGGAGCGGGCCCGGAAGGAGATTCCACTGGTGCTGGCGGCGGATCCCGAGATGGTTTTGGAAGCGTGCGTGTTTGAGATTGTGGGACAGCGGGTGAGCCAGATTCCGATTCCCGGCTGGGTGTTCACGGCGTTCGGTCAGCCGGTCACGAACCGGAATTTCGTTTATGAGGACATGATTTATCCGCGGCCCGGTCAGCGCCGATCCATGGGACATGGCCAAGTGCCCGATGAGAACCAGTTGGAGACACGGATGTGGTTTTACTACCAGGCGGCTTCGTATATCGACATCGGCTGCGAGGCGATCCACTTCGGGCAAGTGGAGATCATGAACCGGAACGACCCGGACAATGCCCATTGGGAAGAGTTGCTGAAGATGGTGCGCCAGTATGCGGCCCGGCACGCGCGCCGTCACATGGTGTTGTGCAACGGGCACACGCCGACGGGCGGATTGCAACGGCGGGGGAATCCCCTGCTCGATTTCAACGCCTTTCCCCTACGGATCATGGAGAATACGAACACTCCCACCGAGGCGATCTTGAAGCTCGGGTATTCCGACGGGTTGTATGGCCGCAGCAAGGGGGGAATGACATTCAGTGGCTGGGCCTGCGAGCATTTGCCCTACCTGGCGGAGTTGGACAATTTTGGCGTGAGCCGGCACCCGGGGCAGCCCGGCGGGCCGAAAGAAAATTTGTATACGTGGGGTTACGACGAAATCACCTGGTTCGCACATCAACCGAAGGATTACCGGGCAAAATGGCTGCAATACGCCTGGGACTGGCTGGCGGAGACGGATCCCAATGCGCACCTGCAAATGCCGGGCAGCCGCACAGCCTCATCCGCCGAGCTGCATTGGTATTTCGCCAACCGGCCGAGCGTGGCGGTGCCCACGGGGCTCGGGGATGAAGAGGCGATTCGCGCGGTCTGGACGCGGGACGCGGCGCGGCAAAGGAAATAGGCGCGGAGAGGAGGTCGCTGGTCAGCGGGTCCGCGCGGTGTGGGAGATGAGCAATTCGTCGCCATCCGACGGGACTTCGCGGACGACGCCGACGCCGAGGGCATAGTATTTGTATTCAATGGTGCCATCGGCGAGGGATTCCTTGATTTTGAGGCAATTCCGGTAAGTCCCGGCGGGGACGGTGACAGTTTCAGTGAGCGAGATGACTTCGTCGGTTTCATCAATCTCGGGGGAGACATCCTCCGACTTGAACTTGTCCCCGATTTTTGGTTGGGCGGGCAGGATGATGCCGGGAGTTTTGGTATCCCTGCCCAGCAGCCAGGCCCCCTCATGGCTTTTGATGCGGCCATGCTCATATTCATCCACGTCTTCTCCGAAGTAATAAACCGAACCGGCATCGTCCTGGGCGAAATAGTCCACGGCCACTTCCTCCAATTCACCATTCAGAAAAACGCGATCTTCGAAAACGAGGGTATCAACTGATTGGCCGTTGATCGAAAACACCTGGTGCCGATTTGGCAGGAAAGTGCGCTCCACACGGATTTTCTTGCCGCCTTCGGTGCCAACCAGAACATCCTGCTGCAGCCGGACCAGCGGCAGGTAGGGATGGGTGATATCCCGTGGATGGCTGAACTTTACCCCGGCCAGAATCTGCTGCTGCAGGGCCAAACGGCTGGCTTTATCCGTGACGGCATTCACCGGGTCATCCTGCTTGCGGGTCACCAGTTTGCCGTCGGCCGCGATGACCAGGTCCACGATCCGGCCGGCGGCATCCCGAATCGTCGCTTCATAAACCGCCTGCCCGTGGTTCTTCTCCGGCTCGAGGTCGATGCTCTGGCCGGCATGTCCGCCGTTGGCGAGCACAGTCTGACGCATGGCGGCGGGCGCGTCCGCCCACTTCAGGACGGTTCCGGCCGGGCAGTCCAGTAGGGAGAGTCCGAGGATCGCAACGACGGCCGGTTTCACGAGGAGCCGGTAAGTTCGGGAGTTCATGATCAGAAGCGGTGGAGCGGGGATTAAAGCACGGCCCGGATCGCCTCCGGGACCTCAAACTTCAATTTGCCGTTCCGGCCCAATTCGGCGAGCAGGAGATTGAGCCATTCGCGCGAGGTCTGGACCTCTTTGATTTCGAGGATGGTTTTGCCATCGACGGTGGTGAGTTCGTATTTCTGGATGTTCACCTTGAGCGGCTGGGTCTCGCCTTTGAGTTCCAGTTCGAGGGTGGCGGTGCGTTTGGCAGGGTCAATTTGGAGATTCGTCATGGAGCCAAAGGGTTCGAAGCGACGGTTCAGGAACTCACGGGCGCCCCACACTTTGGCCGAGGCCGGAAGCAAGGGATGGACATTCCGCAAAATGGACTTGAGCAAGCTCACTGATGAGTCCAATTAAACACATTCCCGGCGGTTGTCATGGGATTTATCCGCCGGATCAGGGACATCCCCCACCCTACCCTACCTGGTGGCTCAAGCACTGGAGATCGAAAGGAGGTTGCCATCGGGGTCTTTGAACCACGCGACCTGAACTCCGCCAGGCGCGGTCCAGATGCCGAGATCATCCTGAGGCAAGCCGGGGAAGCGCTCAAAAACCACGCCCCGATTGCGCAATTCGGCGACCTGTTGCGCGACCTCCCGCACCTGCCAACCCCAGGTGGTGAACGGCAGGGGCTTGAAGGGCGGGACTTTGGTCACGCGCAGGACCGTGCCGTGGGCGTCAAAGGTGAGGGCAAACCCATCATCGGCCAGAAACCGCAAACCGAGCGTACCTTCATAAAAGGCCCGGGCCCGGGCAAAATCCTGGGTGGGCGCGAAGGCCATGATTTTGGCGTCGGGAAGCATAGGGGGGGAAGGTAAAGTGGCTGGGACGATTTACACCATGGTCAAACCCCGCATGGACCCGGTGGAACTCGCAAATTTGTCCACTTCCAGTCCCAGGCGTTGAAGCATCGAAACAAAGAGATTGGGCAGCGGATAATTCCGCTCGGTATCAAAGGCAAGGTGTTGACCGTGCTGGAAACCGCCGCCGGCGAAGAGCGAAGGCAGGTTGGTGGTCACGTGGGTGTTGGCGTTGCCCAGGTTCGTACCGTAGAGGATCATGGTGCGGTCGAGCAGGGAGTCGCCGTCTTCGCGGACGTCCTTAAGTTGCGTGAACAGGCTGGCCAGGAGCTTCATGTGCCACTCGTCGATGGCCTGCAACTGGGACATTTTCTCCGCCGAACGACCGTGATGGGACAGATTGTGGTAGCCATCGGTGATTTTGACGCCGTCAATGTCGATGGCCGGAGAATTCACGCTATCGAGCAGGAGCGAAATGGAACGGGTGGAATCCGTCTCGAACGCGAGCCGCGCCAGATCGTACATGAGGCGGACTTTTTCCATGTAAGCCTTGGGGCTGGCGGGATCGAGCGGCACGGAGGCATTCACGACGGGGCGGGGTTTGCGCTCCCATTCGCGGGACATGGCCATGCGTTGTTCGAGGTCGCGGACGCTGGTGTAGTATTGGTCCAGTCGTTCGCGATCGCGCGCGCCCAGGGTGCGGCCCAAATCCTTCGCCTGACCGGCGACCGCATCCAGGATGCTCTGGCCCAACTCGAGCCGGCGGACCTGGTTCTGCACTTCGGCGGCGCTGCCGCCGAGGAAAAGTCGACCGAAGACTTCGGAGGGCTTCTCTTCGCAGGGAATGAGAACCCCGGAACTGGTCCAGGACAGGCTGCGCTGGCCACGCTGCACGTTGACTCCGAGTGTTAGCGAAGGAAAGCGGGTGAGATGCCCGATGCGCTCGCCAATGTATTGATCCAGAGAGATGGTATTGCGGAAACTGCCGCGCCCGGGATGCGGGGCAGCCGTGAGGAAGCAATTGTCCGCGGGATGCCCGCCGTCCACATCGGGATGGGAGACCCCGCTAAACACGGTGAAATCCCGGCGGTGATCGCGCAACAATTCCAAATAAGGAGAAGGGGTATAGTCAGCGCCATGATCTTTGGGGAAAAAGCGTTCGGGTAGCAGGCCGAGGTTATTGCAAATGCCGAGCATCCGGCGCGGTTTACCCCCGGGGGTGGCGGCAGCCCCAGGGGCACCGGTACCAGCACCCGTGACGGCGGCAAAAGCCGGTTGCATGGCATCCAGCCAGGGCAAGGACAGGAGAATGCCCGCCCCGCGCAGAAAGCGGCGACGCGAGAGAGCTGGGCGCGTGGCGAGCCGGGGAGCGAAAACACCTTTGGGCAATTGAGAATCGGGCATGGCGGGGGTTCTCCTGGTTGGGCTATTTATTGAGAAACAAATCGCTCTGAACTAGTTCGTGGATCAGTTGACGGACGCCGTAACCTCCCGCCCGGCTCCGGGCGAGGATGCGGGCAACGTCAGGACGGTCCGCAAACCGCACCGGCGCCCCCGTGGCAAAGACGGCCAATTGGCCGAGGAGGTTACGGGCCAGCGGTTCCGGCTCGGCGGCCAGCAATTGCTTGAGGTCCCGCACATTCTGGAACGTACGGCCATCAGGCAATTCCCCGCTGGCATCCACGGGTTGCCCCAGGCTGTAATGGAAACTCAGGCTATTGTGGCCGACGCCGCGGACGCGGTCGCCCCCGCCGATGCAACGGTAACGCGCCCGGGCGGCACCCATGACGTCAAAGCTTTCCAAAGCAAATCCGGCGGGATCGATGTTCCGGTGACAGGCGGCGCACTGTCGCTGGGTGCGGTGTTTGGCCAGTTGCTCCCGAATGGTGGTGGCACCCCGGATATCAGGTTCCACGGCCGGGACGCTGGCGGGAGGAGGAGGCGGCGGACGGCCCAGCACCCGGGCCATGATCCAAGCACCCCGCTTCACCGGGGAGGTCGTGGTGCCGTTGGCCGTGACTTTCAGCACACTGGCCTGGGTGAGCAAACCACCACGCACGCTGTCCGACGCCAACTTCACGGGATGCAGATCCACGCTGGGAATGCCGGGAATACCGTAATGCTCGGCCAGGCGCGAATTGAGCACCGCGAAATCGGAAGTGACGAGGTTGGTAATGCCGAGATTACGTCGCACCAATTCGCGGAAAAATCCCTGGGTTTCACCGATCATGGATTCGACCAGCAGGTCATCGAGTTGATACTCGGGATACAGTTCGGCATCCGGATCCACGCCGGTGATCAGGCGAAGGTCGAGCCAGTAATCGAGGAAGTCCGCGACGAAGCGGTCCGAGCGCGGGTCATTGAGCAGGCGCTCCGTCTGTTCCCGTAGGATGGCGGGGCGATGGAATTTACCACGGCGGGCCAGCGCACGGAGTTCGGGGTCCGGAGCGGAATTCCAGAGGAAATAGGAAAGTCTTTCCGCCAGGGCGACATCGGAAAGGCGGCCGGGTTGCGCCTGCAAATAAAGAAAGCCCGGGGAACTCAAGACGGCCGTGTAACCGGCAATCATGGCATCGGTGAAATTGAGACCGGATTGCCGAGCCTGATCCACCAACCGAACAAACCGCCGCACTTCCGCTTCCGGAACGGGACTGCGATAGGCTTCTGCCAGAAAGTTACGGAGCAGTTTTGTTGCATCCTTTTCCGGATCCGAGGACACAACCTCGACCCCGGGGGCAGGACGATAACGGTTGTTACCCCGACCGCCTTCGGGCGCTTCTTCCGACGGGCGGTCCTTCAGGGGAAGGTTGCCGAAGAGCAATTGGTGACCGGCCGGCGGCCATTGGTCGGTGAAGGGCCCCTGCACTTCCATCCAGCCGAAGGCGACGCCGGGCATCCCATCCGCCTCCGCCAGGGGATTTTTGAAATCCGGCGGGCGGGAACGGAAGAGCCGGGCGGCGTCGGGTCGGATGGTTTCGCCAGCGAGCAGCCATACTTCCAGCTCGTTTTCCGCGGGGGTAGGTTGGACATCGAAACTGCCGAGTTTACGGAGGGCGCGCGGCGGGGTTTCGGCGTAGATGCTGACCGGTTCGGGACCGTGACCGGCGGTGACATTGGTAAAACTGAGCCCCATCCAAATGCTGTAACCGGAGAATTTCAGGCGGTAGTGGCCGGCCACAGGGGCACGGAAACCGCCAAACCGGATTTCCGTGGGTTCATAAGTGCTGACCACCAGCGCCATGGACTCCCGAGCGCGACGTTCCGGATCTTCGCTAGGGTTCAACTGGGGATTTTTGGCCGCCATCAGGTCCCGCCGCAATTCCAGGCCCACGAGGGGAAAGGTCCGGCGATTCAGGGGGCCTTCCAAGGGTATCTTGCCGGTGAATTCGCGCTGGCCCCAGGTGTAAAATCGGTTGGTCCGGGCGACGGGACGGGCGACTTGCGGCGCCAGGGCCTGACGCAGGGCGAATTCGGCGGCCGTGAGGTAGCGGGACATCTGGACATGGGAAACATCCAATGCCTCGCCCACTTTGTTGAAACCCGAGGCTTCGCGGTCCTCCGGTAGAAACTCTTTGACCTCCAGGTAAGGCAACGCGAGCAAATCGCGGAGGGTGTCCTCGTATTCGTGGCGATTGAGCCGGCGATCGGCGGCCCGGCCTTCGTGGGCGATCCGGGAGTGGTCCGCCGCAAACAAGGCGGCGCCCAAAGTGTTCGTGAAGCCGGCGCGTTCGGCTGCGGTGGGTTGCTTTTCCTTTTTGGGGGGCATTTCCCCGGAACCAACCCGGTCCTGAATGGCCACCCATTGGGAGAAATTGGTGGTGGCGGCAGTGGGCGCGAATTTCAGGGCCGTGAGATCCAGTCCACCCTTTCGCGAATCGGCGTCGTGACACTCCAGGCAATGCCGGTCCACGAAGCGTTGCAAATTGTCGGCCCTGGCGGCCCGGGCACGCGACTCCGGCCAGGCGAGAATTGCGCCCATGAGCAGGCATTGAATGATGCGCCAATTGGTCACAAGCAATTGATTGATGGAAATGAATGCTACCGCCCAGATCAGACGATGGCAAAGGGGAAACGCTTCAAAGCTGGGCAGTCGCGCGAAGCCCGGGAACGGCGCTGGACACGAAGTGATTCGTCGTCACCGTCCGCCGCGCGGACAAATCCGACCGACCGTATACATCACCAGGGCCAGCAGGAAACCCACGAACCAGGCGTAATCATAGAGCTGCCGAAAAATGGCCGGTGCCGGCCAGGCCGCAGGCCACACTTGGATGGTGATCAGGAATCCCGGCAGGTTGGGGAGCACGCTGAGCCCGAGCGTGAACAGCGCGAGCAGGCTGAAGCCATTGGTGTAGCGGTATTCGCCCTGGGGATCATACAGGGCCACCAGGTTCAGCCGGCGGCGGCGAACCAGAAAATAGTCGGCAATCATGATACCACCGATCGGGCCGAGCAATGCGCTGTAGCCGAGCAACCAGGTGAAAATGTAGCCGGATGGATCCGCCACCAGCTTCCAGGGCATCAGCAGTACACCGATGATCCCGGTGATCAAACCTCCCAGCCGGAAGGAGATGCGGCGCGGGGCCAAATGGGCAAAATCGTTCGCGGGACTGACCACATTGGCGGCAATGTTGGTGGCCAGGGTGGCGACGCACAGGGCGACCATGGCGATGATCAAGACGGCAGGATTGGTAAAGCGGGTCAGGACATCGACCGGATCCCAAATCGTGTGCCCAAAAATAATGGCCGTGGCCGAGGTTACCGCCACGCCGATGAAGGAATACAAGGCCATGGTGAGGGGCAAGCCAAGCGCCTGGCCAATCACCTGCGCGCGCTGGGATTTGGCGTAGCGGGAGAAGTCGGGGATGTTGAGCGAAAGAGTGGCCCAAAATCCGATCATGCCGGTGAGCGCCGGGACAAAGAATTCCAAAAATTTTCCACTCTGGGGCTGCCCGGGAGCGAAGGCCGAAGGCTGGGAGAGGATGGGACCAAACCCGCCGGCGCTGCGATAAGCCCAGGCCAGCAGGAGCAAACCCAGGGCAATTAACAGTGGCGCCTTGATGACCAAGAGCAGACGGATGCAATCGATGCCCCGATGAATCACCCACATATTGATCCCCCAGAAAGCCAGGAAACAGAGCCATTGCGGCAGGGTAATCCCCAACGCTCCCGGCAGGCCGCCAGCCGCCAGGGCGGGAAAGAACAGAGCCAGAATTTTGTAGATGGCGTTGCCGCCGATCCAAGTTTGGATGCCGAACCAGCCGCAAGCCACAAAGGCGCGCAGCAAGGCGGGCACGTTGGCACCCACGGTGCCGAACGATGCGCGACAGAGCACGGGGAAGGGAATACCGTACAAGGTCCCCGCGTGGGCGTTGAGCACCATGGGGATGAGCACAATGACGTTGCCCAGAAAAATGGTAAGCACGGCCTGCCACCAGTTCATACCCCCGCCAATGAGAGAGGACGCGAGCATATAGGTGGGAATGCAGGCGGACATCGAAATCCAGAGCGCCGCGAAATTCCCGACGCCCCAACGCCGTCGGTCCGGCGGGACCGGCGCGAGGTCGTAGCTGTAGAGCGGGCTGGCCTGGATGGTTTCCAATTGGCTGGGCGTGAGAATTGGGGTCATTGGATTCATGCGGATCGGGCGCCCGGACCGGAGGGAAGCGCCAAGCCCAGAAATAACCCGATCCAGAGAGATGGGTTGATTCAGGATGGGGACGGTTCCCGCCGCCGGGCGGCGGTGGGCAGAGTAAGCCGTAACCGCGGCCTGGAAGGCAAGCTTTGGTTGCTTACAGCGGCGTGGGGGCGTTAAGGTGCTGGCCGCGCGACGGGCCGGCGACCGGCCAGGGCGCGGCTTTTTATGATTTGTTTTGTTACCGGCGCCTCGGGATTCATTGGCGCCAACCTGGTGCATGAATTGTTGGCGCGGGGGCATCGCGTGAAAGCGTTGCTCCGGCCGACGGCGGACATCCGCGGGCTGGCGGGAGCGGAATTCGAGCGGGTGTCCGGGGATGTGAGCGACCGGGCGTTGTGCCTGGGGGCGTTGCGCGGCTGCGACTGGTGTTTCCACGTGGCGGCCAGTTATCACCTCTGGCTAAAGGACTACGCCCCGATGTATGCCGCCAATGTGGACGGCACCCGGCATGTGCTGGAAGCGGCCATGCAGGCGGGCTGTTCCCGGATTGTTTACACCAGCACCGTGGGGTGCATCGGCCTGCCGCGAGAGGTCAACGGGGTCGTGACCCCCACCGACGAAGCCACCCTGGTGTCCGGCGCGCAGATGAGCAACCACTACAAGAAGTCCAAGTGGCAGGCCGAGCTGATCGCCCGCGGACTGGCGGGACGCGGGGCGCCCATCGTGATCGTCAACCCGAGCGCGCCGGTGGGGCCGCGCGACGTGAAACCCACGCCGACGGGCAAGGTGATCGTGGATTTCATCACGCGCCGCATGCCGGCTTTTCTCGACACGGGATTGAACTGGGTGCATGTGCGGGACGTGGCAATCGGGCACATCCTGGCGGCCGAACGGGGCAAGGTGGGCGAGCGCTATATCCTGGGGAATGCCCAGGGGAACTGGACGATGCAGGAGGCTTTCGGAGTATTGCAGGAGGTCAGCGGCGTGCCGGCGCCCAAAATGCGGGTGCCGTACACGGTGGCGCTGCTCGCGGCGCAGGTGGATGAAGCTATTTCCCGAATCACCGGCCGGCCGCCGAAGGCCCCGCTGGCGGGAGTGCGGATGGCGAAATACAAAATGTTTTTCAATCCAGCCAAGGCCATCCGGGAACTGGGACTGCCGCAGACTCCGCCACGGGAGGCTTTGGCGGATGCGGTGAATTGGTTCCGCGCGAACGGTTACGCTTGAAGGAGGGCCGAACGGGGGTCGGGGAATCGGGCGGTGGGCGGATCATGGGCCCTGCAGCACCCATTTGCCGTCGACAAGGATGATGGGCAGGGACAAGGTCTCGCCACCGACTGCGGTCTGAATACTGACCAGCGCATGGTCCGGGGCGGTCCGTTGGGAGGCGAGCACCCGAAAGCCCGGGAAATTGGCGGGGAAGCTTGCGAACATGCTTTTGGCCATTTCGGGTGTCCGAGGGGGGCTGCCCGGTTCGTGCCACAGACAATCCAAGGCCCGTTCGGCATTTCCCCGGGCCACCGCCCAGAAAAATGTCTCCACCGTGGACTCCGGACTCCCCTGGCCGCGGTCCGCCATGGCATCCGCCGCGACAAACGGGGTCACAGGGGCGTTGGTGGCCGGTGCTTGCAAGCGCTGATTCTCCGCGCGGAGAGCGACCAATTCCCCGGTCTGGCGCTTGAGCTGCCGGACTTCATTGCGCAGCCGGGGCAGGTCATCGATCCCCCGACGAAATTCCACGACTTCTGCCTGGGCGGTTTGGAGGCGCGGAAGGTCGGCGTTCTCGGTCCGCAGGCGGTTCACTTCCAGGACCGCAACCGCCAGTTCGCGGTTTTCCCGGCGCAGCCGGGCGATTGCCTGCTGTCGCAGCGCAATCGCGGCGAGCATACCGAGCAGGGCCAGAATGACCAACCCGCGGACGAGACCAGGCTTAAGCGATTTCATTGCATCACCATCCGGCCGTTCACGGTTTTGACATGATTGGCAAAACCTTCGGCGCTGAGATGCTGCACGCTGCCATCCACGAGGCAAAGATTGTGATGCAGGGGACAGAGCGCGAAAACGATACTGGGATTGGGTTCATCCTTCATTCGCAATCCGGGCGCCAAGAGTTGGTAACTGACATTGCCACTGGCCACGGCAGCCCAATTGGTCACATTGCGGGAATGGTCGGCAGGGCATTGGAGGATGACAGGCGTGGACATTTCGTTGGTCATGCTCAGAAAGTCCGGGGGATAGGTGTCATTGTTGTCATTCGCCCAGATCCGGCCGGCCAAGCCGATCTGCTTCAAGTTGTTGACGCAGCGGACCATTTCCGCCTTTTCGCGGGCCTGGGCAAGAAAATCCTCCCCGACCGGGCCGCCGGCTTGGGCGCGGGCCTGGTTGGCCGCCTGCAATTTCTGATTTTCCGTGCGCAGCCGGGTGATTTCGGGCAATTGCGCCTGCAAGCTTTGGACTTCGGCGCGGAGTCGAGTGACTTCGGCGCTGTCCGCCCGCAGGCGATCGATTTCACGGACTTCGGCGGAGAGTTGTTGATAGGACACGTTGGTGGCGCGCAAAGGTTCCAATTCGGCGAGAGCGGCCCGGAGTTCGGCATTTTCCCGGCGCAGTTCCGCCAGCACCCCCGCTTGCATCCCCAGCACGATGAATCCGCCAAGAAAAAGCGCGCCAAAGGCCAGGGCGGGCATCCAGCGCGAGAACCAGGAGGGACGGGGGTTGCCAACTGCCGGATGGGCGGCGGATGGACGCGGCAGGTTGATTTCGGCCTGCAAGCCGGGGAGCAAACTGGGGGGCGGGGTGGGCCGGGGGGCCTGGCGCAGAAGTTGTTCGATTTCAGACTCGTTCATAATTTTGAGGGGATGAGGTGGGACCGCGGTTCGGCGGCCAGGGATTGGAGACGGTCGAGGGCGCTGCGGAGCCGGTATTTCACGGTGCTGACCGCGATATCGAGGACCTCGGCGCACTCCTGCAAGGTCAATTCCTGGTAGTAGTGCAAATGCACCAATTCACGGGCGTCGGCGGGCAGTCCCTCCACGAGAGCGTAAAGGCGGGCGGCCGCATCGCGGCGGGCGGCGTCTTCAAAGGGACTTGGACCGGCCGCCGGACAATTTTCCCACCAGCCGTCGGCTTTGGCGTCGGCGGGCTTAGACTGGCGCCGCCAATCCACGTAAACATGATAGGCGATGCTGTGAATCCAGGTGGATACGGAGGCCTGGGACCGATAGGAGCCGAGGGAAGTCCAGACTTTGGCGAAAGTCTTCTGGGTCAGATCCTGGGCATCGGAATCGTGACCGGAGAGACGCCGCAGGAAGGCGTAAACTCGTTCGTAAGTCTGGGCGACCAAGCCCGCCGCCGCCGCGGAATCCCCCGCGCGGGCCCGCGCCAATAATTGTTCTGCCGGTTCGTTCATGATAATGCCTTACAATGAATTAGTCGCCGGAACCCGCCGGGGTGGCCAAACATTTTTTTGGCACGGTGTCGGGGTGGGCCGCGGAAGCCGCCAAATTTCCTGCTGGTTACCGGGACCGGGCCGGGTTTATGTTGACGACAGAAAAGATCACCAAGCGAGTCCGCTGCGGGCTCAAACCACCCTTGGGGGGATGGCGCCGAATGATCACCCACACGATATGCAACGCGACGAAGTGACGGTTGAGCGGTTTTACACCGGACAGGCGGGACCGTTGGAATTGAAATTGGTGGCCGGGGCCAGCGGCTTGAAGCGGATCATCCGGGAACCCACGGTCAACCGGCCGGGGCTGGTGTTGACCGGCTTCACCCGGTATTTTGCCAACAAGCGGGTGCAGGTGATCGGCAATGCCGAGGCGTATTACCTGAAATCCCTCCCCCCAGAAGAGCGCGAGCGGCGGTATGCCACGCTGTTTGAATACAAGGTTCCCTGCCTGGTGTTCAGCCGGGATCTGCACCCGGACAAACTCTTCCTCAAGGCGGCCGAAGACGCGAATGTGCCGATCTTCAAATGTCCGCTGATCACCATGAAGTTCATCAACCTCGCCACCCTGGCGCTGGAATTCATGTTTGCGCCGTACGGCACGGAAATCGGCAGCATGATCGACATCCTCGGGGTGGGAGTCATCATCCGGGGCGAAAGCGGCATCGGCAAGAGCGAGAGCGTGCTGGCGCTCATTGAGCGCGGGTACAGCCTGGTCTCGGACGATGTGACCAAAGTCACCCTGGTGGACGGCAAGACGGTCCTGGGCACGAGCGGTGAGGTGACGCGGAACCACATGGAGGTGCGGGGCATCGGGATCATCAATGTGGCCGCCATGTTTGGCGTCAAAAGCATCCGGAGCGAGAAATCGGTGGACCTGGTGGTGACGCTCAAAGCCTGGAATGAAGTGGTGGACGTGGACCGGGTGGGGATGGACGACGAATACGTGAAAATCCTGGGGATGGACATTCCGCACATCACGATCCCGGTGCGACCGGGACGGGATCTGGCCCGATTGATCGAAGTGGCGGCATTCCAGACCAAGTTGAAGGCATCCGGCCATAATTCGGCCAAAGAATTAAATGACCGGCTTATTGCCCGGATGGGGGCGGCGAAAAAGATATAGATTTACGTAGCGCGAAACGGGTGGATAACGTAGATATTGAGGCTGGATGAGTGCAAAAAAAATGGCGGATAACAGCAGCCAAATGACAAAAGAACTCACCGTTTCGAACAAATTAGGCATTCATGCGCGTCCGGCGGCCCAATTCGTGAAGGTGGCCAACCGCTTTGCCTGCAACATTTTTGTCGAAAAAGACGGTGAAAAGGTCAATGGCAAGAGCATCATGGGTTTGATGATGCTCGCGGCAGGACCCGGGAGCCGGTTGACGGTGTATGCCGAAGGCAATGATGCCTCGCAAGCGTTAACGGAGATCGAGAGCCTGCTGGAGAAGAAGTTTAACGAAGAATGACCGGCGAAAGCCGGCTCAGGCTGCGGAGGCAAGTCCGTCCCCGCGTTGCCTTCCCCCTCGCGGCGCCCGTTCCCCCACTTTGCCGCTTGAACTTTGGCCTCCGAACCCTAGTGTTTCTTCATGGCTGATACGGAATTAGACGTCAAATATGTCGCGCACTTGGCGCGCATCGCCCTTTCGCCCGCCGAAGAGGCGAAACTCGGGGCCCAACTCGGCAATATTCTGGGTTATATTGAGAAATTGCGGGAATTGGACGTGAGCCAGGTGGAACCAACGGCCCATGCGATTCCGCTCATCAACGTCATGCGCCCCGACGAGATCCGCCCTTCCCTGCCGGTGGAGGACGCGCTGCGCAATGCGCCGGCCCAGGCCAACGGTTTGTTCCTGGTGCCCAAGATCGTGGAGTGAAGCTGATGATCACGGAAATCGCCTTTTTCGCCTATCCGGTCAGCGACATGGCCCGGGCGCGCGCGTTTTACGAGGGAATCCTGGGTTTGAAGCCCGACTCGGAGACCTCCGACGTATGGCTGGAGTACACCCTCGCCGGCGGCACTTTCGCGATCACCAACGCCCCAATCAACCGCCAACCGGGACTAAAGGGCGGCCTGATCGCCTTGGAAGTGGACGATCTCGATCAAACGATGGCCCAATTGCGGGCCGCCGGCGCGCCGATCGTCTGGGAAACCTGTGACACCCCGGTATGCCGAATGGCGGTGGTGACCGATCCGGATGGCAATGACGTCGTCATTCACAAACGCAAGCCCGCTCATGCTTAACCAACTGACCATTGCCGAACTGACCGCCCAGCTTTCCCGCAAGGAAGTCTCGGCCCGCGAAGCCACCCAAGCCTGCCTCGACCAGATCGGGCGGATTGACTCCCAACTCCATGCCTTTCTCAGTTTGGATGCGCACGACGCGCTGGCCCAGGCGGATGCCGTGGACCGGGCGATCGCGGGCGGGGCCAATGCGACCGCGCAGCCGCTGCTGGGAGTGCCCATCGGCATCAAGGATGTGCTGGCGGTCAAGGGGGCGCCGCTGAATTGTTCGTCGAAGATTCTTGGCAAATACGTGTCGCCGTACGACGCCACCGTCATTGAGAAATTGCGGGCGGCGGGCGCAGTGGTGTTTGGGCGGCTGAACATGGACGAATTCGCGATGGGGAGTTCCACGGAGAATTCGGCGTTTGGCACGACGCGCAATCCCTGGGATTTATCCCGCATTCCGGGCGGCTCCTCCGGGGGTTCGGCAGCCGCGGTGGCGGCGGACGAGTGCGTGGCCACACTGGGTTCGGATACCGGCGGTTCCATCCGGCAGCCGGCGGCCCTGTGCGGTTGCGTGGGCCTGAAGCCCACTTATGGGCGCGTCTCCCGTTATGGATTGGTGGCGTTTGCGTCATCGCTGGACCAGATCGGTCCATTTACGAAGGACGTCCGGGATTCGGCCACCCTGCTGGAAGTGATCAGCGGCATTGACCATCGGGATTCCACGAGCCTGCCCCAACCGGTGCCGCATTATCGCAACGCCCTGACCGGCGACATCAAAGGACTGCGCATCGGTCTGCCGAAGGAATATATGATCGGCGGGTTGGATCCTGAAGTGAACAGCGCGGTGCAGGCAGCGGTGAAACAATTGCAAAGCCTTGGGGCCGAGATTGTGGAGATTTCCCTGCCGCATACCGACTATGCGGTGGCCACGTATTACATCGTGGCCACGGCGGAAGCCAGCGCCAACCTGGCCCGCTTCGACGGCATCCGGTATGGCCAACGGGTGGATGCGGATGATCCGCTGGCACTCTATTCCAAAACGCGCGGAGCGGGTTTCGGCGATGAAGTGAAGCGCCGTATCATCCTGGGCACCTATGTGCTGAGCAGCGGCTATTACGACGCCTACTATCTGCGGGCGCAGAAGGTCCGCACGCTCATCCGCCAGGACTTTTTGAAAGCATTCGAAAAGGTGGATGTGATCGTAACGCCCACGACGCCGACGGCAGCGTTCAAGATCGGGGAGAAGTCGGACGACCCGTTGCAAATGTATCTGTCGGACATTTTCACAATTTCCTGCAATCTCGCGGGCATCAGCGGGATCAGCCTGCCCTGCGGATTTACCAGCAACCCGCGCCTGCCCATTGGCCTCCAATTGTTGGGGCAGCCTTTTGGTGAGGAAACCCTGCTCCGCGTGGCGCAGGCGTATGAGCAAAGCACGGGATGGCATAAGGAGAGGCCGCCGTTTAGCGCGGCGGGGAAGTAGAGGGAGTGGGGAGGAGTTGGGCGTGGCGTTCCCCCGCCGCTTTCCTCCTTCGCCGGACCGGACACCAGACGGGATGTTGGACAGGATGCCGGAAAGGATGTGGGCAGAGAATTCCGGCCCTCGAATGAATCCCTGGTCGTTTACAGTCGGCCGTGCATTTGCTGCGCGCTGCTGGATGCTGGACTGCGCAAGAGTTGCTCAAACCGGGGCGGGATTCGGCGGTTTGGGCGGATAATGGCATTGGTACGAACTTTGCGTTGCTGTGGTCATGTCGGCCTGACACCCATTAGCATTATGAAGCCAAAGCAAAGCCGCTCCACGTTGCCGGTCACTGCTGAAAAGGCTCCGCCGGGTGACTGGTGGTTTCCGATTCTCGCGGTCGCACTTTTTGTGGTTCCAATTTTGTGCCTGGCGGGGTTCGGTCTGGTTGCGAGGCTGGTTGATAATGGTCCGCCACCGCATTTTCGGCTCCTGACGCAACTGTCGGTGTTTCAAACCGCGCTGGACATGTATGCCGCTGACAACGGTTCATACCCTGATCAAATTGAGGGCTTGAACGCGCTGGCCGTGCAGCCGGCCGGGAAAACAGCCTGGCATCCTTATATGGAGACCATCCCCAAAGATCCCTGGGGGCGCGGTTATGTATATCGCATTCCCGATAAAACGCAGCCCAAGATTTACGATCTGAGGTCGGCTGGACCGGATGGGAAGGTCGATACGGCGGATGACATTTTGGCAGCGCATGCGGTTTCCCCGGATCCGTGATGAAATCAAGGCGCAGAGATCTGAATACCATGGTTTGAATCTTAGGGGGCGTAGAAGATTGCATTCTCAACACCTCCGCCGTTGGCATCCTTCCAGGATGCGGAATTTGTAATGATGGTCCGGTGGTGTCGTCGCTGCGCTCCTCAACCACCGGCTAATCGCTGTAAACCCTCCCTGCGTCGCTCAGAAGATATGCAGGGCGAGTCGGATTTGAAATCACCGCTGGGGAGAAGAGGTTGGCGTGACAGACAGGTGGGGCAGTTTTTACTGCCGGCGGATCCAGCGGCGAGCTTTCATTTCGAAGCGGGGGAGGGTGCCGGGCGGCACGAGGGTGATGGGGACGCGGAGGGCAAAGTTGGCTTGGAAATCGTGCCGGACGTGCTCGGCCAGGGAGGTGGGGTCGGCGCAGTCGGGGGCGGGTTCGAGTTCCACACTCATTTCCGTGAGGGCGTGGGCGCGATCGAGGGTGACCCGGTATTCGGCGACGCCGGAGTGGGCGCGAATGGTTTCCTCCACGGCGCCTGGATAGATGTTCACACCGCGAACCACCACCATGTCATCCGTGCGACCCTGGATGCCGCCGAGAAGGGCCAGTTCGTGGCGACCGCAGGCGCAGGGTGGCGCGCCGGGCGGATGAGGTTCGGCCTGGACCAAATCGCCGGTGCGATAGCGCAAGAGGGGCGATGCGACGCGGCCAAAGGAGGTCAGGACCAGTTCCCCGATCGCGCAGGGGGCGCCGGGCCGGCCCTGGGCGGGATCCACCACTTCGGCGAAATAGGCGGATTCGATGACGTGTAAAACCCCGGGACGCGCGGGGCATTCGTAGGTGACGGGTCCTACTTCGGTCATGCCATGGTGGTCAAACATCCGGGCGCCGGGCCACAATTCCGCCCAGCGGGCGCGGGTGGCGGGCACACTGCCACCGGGTTCTCCGGCGACAATGACGGTGTGGACGCGACTCGCCTGCAGATTGATGTTTTCCGCGGCAGCCACTTCCGCCAGACGCAGGGCGTAGGTGGGGGTACAACAGAGGACGGTAGCGCCATTATCGATAATGGCGCGCAAGCGGGCGGCACTGCCGAGTCCGCCGCCAGGCAGGCACAGGGCTCCGAGCTGACTGGCGGCCTCAAACGCCAGCCAGAAGCCGATGAAAGGTCCGAAGGAAAACGCAAAATAAACCCGGTCACTGGCAGTCACCCCGGCGGCGCGATAGATCTCGGTCCAGCTTTCCACGAGGCCCTGCCAGCTTTCCGGCGTGTCCAGCCACCGCAGGGGGGTGCCGCTGGTGCCGCTGGTTTGATGAAACCGGTGGTACCTGGACAGGGGTTGGGTGAGGTTCGTGCCGAAGGGCGGGTGCGCCAATTGATCGGCCACGAGTTCCGCCTTGGTGGTGAAAGGGAAGCGCCGGGAGTAATCGGCGAGGGAGGCGACATCAAAGGTGACGCCCACCGCAGCCAGTTTGTCCGTGTAAAACCGGTTCGCCGGGAACAACTCGGCGAGCAACGACCGGATGCCCTCCAACTGTCCGCTCACGATTTCCGCCCGGGACGGATGGGAGGCGCCGGTCATGCCAGGTCTCAGTGCGCTTTGGCCGGGGCGCCAGGGGCGACGATCGCCGCGCCTGGTTTCGGGGCGGGAGGAGCGGGCTTGTAAAGGGTGACCAGTCCGCCACCGGCCGCGGCCAGGAGCAAGCCGACAAAGAACATCGGGTTGATCGAGCCAATGCCACCTTCCGGGGGGTGTTGCCAGATGGTGTAGAGCGCGTTCACCACGGGCGCGCCGGCGAAGACGATCGTCATGACGACGGCCGGGGTGCCCTTGGCGCCGAAGGCCAGCAGCACGCAGAATGCACCGATCGCGCCCATTACACCGGCGATCAACGACCAGACCATGCCGCTCTTGGGATAATTCCAATCGGCGCCGCGCAGCATGAGGATGGCGAGGGGGGCGAGCACCGCGGTAAGGAAATAGGCGACGCCGACGAACAGAAACGCTTTGTAGCGTCCGTTCACCGCGTCCTTCATTTCCAGTTGCCCGGTGTGCAAAAAGGCGCCGTAAACGCCCCAGGAAAATACCGTCATCAAAGCAAAGGCCAGCCAGTTCATATGGCGGAAACCGTAGCACAGGCGGTGGAACGGGGCAATTGGTTATTCGTGGCGGGAGGGGAGGCGCGGCGGGGGTGGTGGGGAATGCGGGTGCGGGGGTATTTGCAAATACGCCGGCCGCATAAATGCGGAACTCCCAACCTTGCGGGACTCCGAACCTGGCTGCATCTGGGAATTGGGTCGAATGAAAGCGGGGACGGGGGCGTCTTACTCTTGTGGCAATTTATTCCGGCATTGGGTGGCTTTTTCTGATTTTGGTTTTGGGGCTGACGGGTTGCGCCGCCCCTACCACCGTCGTTTCGCGACGGCAAGAAAAGGCGGCGGCTTATCAGGCACTGTCACCGGAATTCCGCGAAGCGGCGGACCGGGGTGCCCTCAAAGCCGGAATGCCGGCGGATGCGGTGTATATTGCCTGGGGTGCTCCAGCACAAGTCCTGCAACGCGGTTCCGCGGCGGGCGAGGAGACCATCTGGATTTACACCGGGGGGTTCATGCAAGAAACGCGTTATTGGGGCTACCACCGGTTGCACTCTGACTATACGCCGCGGACATATGTGCGGGCGGAAGTGGTGTTTTCCCAAGGGGTAGTCAGTTCCTGGCGCACGCTGCCGGAACCGGTTGACTAGGGCTTTTGAACCGGGAGGCTACTTCTGGGTGTGGTAAAGCCGCACGGCAGCCGGGCCATTGGTGGTGTGGGGAACGGCCACGGCCAACAATTCCAGTTCGGGTAAAAACAGGCCGGTGCGGGCGCGCGGCAGGGTCGGCAGGCGCGCCAGGAGCGTCGGCCCCGGGTTGCCGGAGTTCATTTGGAAAACATCCACAAAGCCCTCGCCTCCAATGACATAAACGCGTTGGAGCCGGGTGTCAAAAGAGAGATCATCCGCATCGCCCACGCAGGGAACCTGGCCCTGCAAGGCGCCAGATTGCAAATCATAAACAGCCAGTCTTGCGGGTTTGCGACAGGCAATGAACAGGCGATTGGCAGCGGAATCGAGCACCATCGGGAAATTCTTTTCGCCGACGGTCACCGGCCAGTCGGCGACCTTCTCCACAACATTGGTGCCCACCTGAAGGACGCTGATGTGGTGCTCGTCTGGAACGTTCACGTAAAGGCGTCGACGAGCGGCATCCCATTGGAGAGATTCGGGGTGGGAAGAGAGAGGGATCTCCATCCGGGGTTCGGCCTGGCGGGGGCGATCGAGGAGGAAATCCGCCGGGGAATGCGGCGGAGCGGCCTGACCACCCGATGCCACCGGCAGGAAGGCGGAAAAGTCCACGGCGGTCAACAGCCCGTTGCCCGGTTCCCCGGCGGAACCGATGAAGACCAGCCGGGAATCCGGGTCGTAACGCAGATTATCGGCATTACGCCCCACATCGAGCCAGGGTCCCTCGGTAAAAGTGGTGGCATCAAAACTCCGGCAAGTGCCATCGCCCCGGCTGCAAACCAACAGCCGGTTGGCTCCCGGGACATACAGCAAGCCTTGGGGTTCCCGGATCCCGGTAATCTGGTGCAGGTGCCGCTGGCGGGTCAAATCGAGCACCTCCACACTTTGGTTTTCAAGGGCGGCCACGAACAGCCGGCCGGAGCGCACATCAAAGGCGAGATGATCCAGGCGCCCTGCGACACCCGGCAACCGGATGGCACCGGCGGCCCGGAGCGGCTCCCCGGCGTTGGCAAGGCAGGGACTGAGCGCCAGGAAAAGCAAAACCAGACAGCGCCCGACAAGACCCGGGAAACAACGGGGAACGGTGAATCGTCTTAGCATGCGGAACGATTGGACCGCCCCGGGGGGCAGGTGTCACGCGGGAAAAGGCTTAGGACCCCTGATCCCGGACTTGGATTCTTGGGGGAAGTGGAAGTTGGATGGCACCACCTCTCCCCCACCCTTCCGCCATTCTGAATGGCCGAGAGGGAGACAAGAGCTGGTCGGCCATGGTTGCGGACTACGCAAGTTCCACGGGCTGAGGAGTCCTGGGGCTCAATAGGCCGGAAACACCGCGGTGAGCAGCAGCAATTCGGGGTGCGCCACCGCAACCTTCGGCAGGACCAGGCGGATGCGATCATGGTATTGGCCGAGTTTCTCCCGGAGCGGGCGCAGGTCTTCCACTTTGTCCCAGTGCAGTTTGTTCAGATCCAGAACGAGCTGGTTCCGGCTGCGTTCCAGTGAGTCCCGAAGCCGTTGAGCGAAGTGCTCGGCATCGGCGGCAGACAGGACGCCTTCGAGTCGCATCCAGACCTGCTTCCGGGCATGCTGCAAATCGACCCGGACGGAGAAATTGGAACTGACGGCCTTGGCGTGGAATTCCTCCCAGATTGCAAAAGCACTCCAGCCTTTTTCCGGCAGGCGGTAGGTGGTGCGCTGCAATTTGGGATGCTGGAAATAATCAAAGCGCAGGGTCACCGAGGTCCACAAGGCGGCCCCCACGGCCAGCCAGGATTTGGCGCGCTGGGCCAGGGTTGGGGCGCCCAGCTCGGCGTGGATCTGACGCTCCAGGTCCGCGATCCATTTACGGATGGTCGCATTCGGACCCAGCCACCGGCCAGCCCGGAACACCGGGTAGGCGTAGCGCAATTCCTGCGCATAGTAGGCAGCCTTCTCGCGGAGCGCGGGGTTCGGTGAATTCCGCAGCGTGAGATAACCGAGAAAGCGGGTTTCCAACACGCGGTAGATGGCGGGGCCCAGCCGTTGAAAGTCCTCATCGAAACACCAACGCTGGAGGTCCTCGATTTCCGCGGGAGAAAGCGTGGGGTGCTTGATCATCGTGCGGAAACCGTCCGCGCGCCGGTAAAAGAGGTCCTTGTCACTGGTGTAAACATCCTGGAGCAGGTTCTCGCGGATGACGCGTTCGTAGAACGGCGTGCCGGGCACGGGGCCGTAAATGAGATACTGGGCCAGGGCAGGTTTCAACTTCATCAGTCCGTCCAATTCCCGGGCCACGACCTCCGGGGTTTGGTAGTCAAAACCCACGATCATGGAGGCCAGCACGGTGATGCCGTGCTGCCGGAATTCGGTCAGGATGTCCTCCACCGACCGCCCCTGTTGCTTGGCGTAGTTTGAACGGGTGCCCTCGTAGCCGATCCAGAAGCCATCGATACCCATTTCCAGGATTTCCTCAACCTTGTACTGGCTGATGGCTTTGATGCTGGAAAAGGCGAAGATGGAGGGCTTTCTTTTTCCCTCGAGCACGCAGTCGCGGAATTCCATGGCGCGCTTCTTGTTGAGCAGAAAATCCTCATCCAGGATCAGGAACACCAGGCTGGGATCGAGGTCGAAATACCGTTCCACCACATTATAGATGTCACGACCGGTGGGCAGCAGCCGGATGTGCTTGCGAGAAAAGTAGTGGGAGGTGCAGCAAAAGTCACAACCGTTTGGGCAACCGAGACCGGCAAAAATCTTGCCGGTGCCGGAAACCCGCAGGCCAAAGACCTTGAGCCAACTGACGATCAGAGGATGCTTGTAAGGGAGGGGAATTTCGGGCTCCCCGAGTAAACGCCGGAACCAGGCCACCCCTTCCTCCCGGCAAATGTAGTCCGCGTAGGGCAAAAGCACGTCGTCTTTGAGCACGGTGCCGTAGCCCCCCAGCACGATCTTGCTTTGGGGGGCGTATTGCCGGACCAAGGCAACCACCTCTTTCATGTTGTGCAGCAAAGCCATGATAAAGGAGATTCCCACATAGTCGTAGCCCCGCTTGAGTTCCCGGATCAATTCCCGCCTGGAAGGGTATTGCAACACCACCGTGGGGGCGTCCAGGTTTTCCGCGATGTAATCCAGGCCGAACTGCACGTTGACCGTGCGGGGGCTGAAAATGCCCTGGGCGCGCGTCACCTGGCGGTAGAGGAGTTCGTAGCCCACGGAATCAGCGTCGCCATACTTGGGACCCATCGGCCGGCAGACGCTGGTTAACAAAACGGTTTTGCTCATGGATTTGGACAACTGTTTTCGCGGGCCGGGAAGAAGCACGACTCCCGGACTCGCCCAGAGCAAGGAAAGGACGCCAACTACCCGACCTCTGTCAGTGGACAGGCAGGGTGGAATGATGTCAAAGAAGCCTTCGAAAAATAGCGCAACGTCCTTTGGCCGGGCGGGCGCAAAGGATTGTGAGCAGCGGGCGGCTCGTAGCACTGACACTCCCGGCCCGGCGGAGGGAGCAGCGGGTTACGGGAGGGGAGCAGCGCTGTAAACAGGGCCAACCCCGGGACCATAACCGCACCGAAGAGCAGCTCAGATCAGCGCCGCCAAGGCGGCCTGATAAGCAGGGATTGTTTCCTGAAAGCCAGTAACGGTGGGCTTGAGGTCGCGGAGCAAACCGTCCTGCAGGCCATAAATCCAGCCGTGGACGGTGAGTTCCTGACCCCGTTCCCAGGCATCGCGCGCGATGGTGGTGTGGCAAACGTTCGCCACTTGTTCGATGACATTCAATTCGCACAAGCGGTCCGCGGCGGCGGCGTCATCCGGCATGACGGCCAGCCGGTTTTCGTGCTTTTGGCGCACGTCCTGGACATGGCGCAGCCAGTTGTCACTCAAGCCGAGGCGCTCCCGGCGGAACACCGCCCGGACGCCGCTGCAGCCGTAATGTCCGCAGACGATGATGTGGCGCACCTTCAGCAAATCGACGGCGAACTGCATCACCGAAAGGCAGTTGAGATCGGTGTGCACGACGATGTTGGCGACGTTGCGATGCACGAAGAGTTCCCCAGGCAGCAGGCCGACGATTTCATTGGCAGGCACGCGGCTGTCCGAACAGCCGATCCAGAGATAGGACGGCGACTGCTGTTGCGAAAGCTTGCGAAAGAAATCGGGATCCTGCCGGCTGATTTCTCCGGCCCAGGCCAGATTGTTGTCAAAGAGATGACGGAGCGTGCGCATAGTTTACGGCGAAAACCGGCGGGAATAATGATCAGGCACGGTTCAGCCGGCTGGATTGTTCCATAGCGGGCATCATAACGATTGCCGACGCCCGTGTCCAGCAGCGGTTGGAGCCAACGGCCTGGCGAGAACGACACGCAGCGACCAGGGTCGTCCGAGTTCAAGCGTAGAAATAGCCCAGTTCCCGCAGGGAGGCATAGTCCCGAGAGCGCTGCCCGGTTTGGCGCCCTAGAATGACGTGATCCAAAACTTCAATTTTCAACAACTGCCCCGCACGGATCAGATCTCGGGTGACTTTGATATCGGCCTCCGAGGGCGAGGGATCACCGCTGGGGTGATTGTGGACCAGCACGATGGCGGCGGCGTTGGCGGAAATGGCCAGCTTGAACACTTCGCGAGGATGGACCAGGAGAGTGTCGAGCGTGCCTTGGGTAATTTTCTCGATCTGGATCAGCCGGCGTCGGGTATTCAGCAGCACCACTTGAAACTGCTCCACCTCATAGGCCCGGTTTTCCTCGCGCAAAAGGTCGGCAATGGTTTCCGGGTTGTCCAGCACGGGCGATTCCTGGCGAAGTTCGCGGGCCATGCGTCGCGCCAGCGTGAACGCGCTTTTCAGGGCAATGGCCTTGTCCCGTCCCACGCCCTTGATCTTGCGTAATTCCGGCAACCCGGCACGCGAAAGATTTTCCAGCGTGTTGAACTTTTGGAGCAATTGCTCCGCCACCTGGATGGCCGAGGCGCCTTTGACCCCGGTCCGCAGGAGGATGGCGATGAGTTCCGAGTTCTTCAGGGCGTCGGCGCCGAATTCCACCAACCGCTCCCGCGGGCGTTCGCTCTGGGGCAGATCGTGGATCCGGAGGTTGGGAGTCGTCATGGCGCCCACCTTTTAAGCACAAAGCCCAGCCGCTGGTGAAGCAAAATTCGAAAGTGCGCGCGAATCCGCTCCTACGGCATTCCGACTTGCCGATACCTTGCGCCAGCAGGTATAAGGAGAATCATGAGTAAGTCGAATCCCAGTTTCTTGAATGGCGTGCCGGAATTGCTGGTCCTGCAATTGCTGGCCCGGCGCGAGATGTATGGTTACGAAATTGTGCGCGCCATCCAGACCGAAACGCGGGAGGCTTTTGCCTTTGGTGAAGGGTGCATTTATCCCTACCTGCATTACCTGGAAAAGGAGCGCCTGGTCAGCAGCCGCCGCCAGACGGTGGACGGCCGGAATCGCAACTACTACACCCTGCTTCCGCGTGGTCGGAAACGGTTGAGCGAACTGACGGAGGAATGGAGCCGGGTGGCGGCGGGGATCGGCTTGGTTTTGGGAGGACAGCATGCGTAATTCCCCGGTCCTGACGGAATTGGAGGGCCGGCTCCAGGGCACAGGTTTTCCGGTTCGCCGGGTGCGCGAGCAGGTCCAGGAACTGGCGGATCATCATGAGGATCTGCGGCTAGCCGCCCTGGCCGAAGGGCTGGACGAGCGAACCGCGGCGGCGCGGGCCGACGCGCAACTGGGAGCTCCGGAAGCCCTGGCCGAACACCTGGCGGCCGCCTGGCGGCAAGCCTCCTGGTGCGGGCGCCACCCCTGGGTAAGTTTTTGCCTCCTGCCCCCGCTGGCTTTTCTCACTCTTTGGTGGTTGCTGAGTGCGGGCCTGACTGTGCTGGGATTTGGTTTGTTGCTGCTCCGGTATGGGCGCTCTTTTACCCCGGCCGATCTGCTGGCGGCTTTCGCCCGCGACCCGGATTCGTTCGCGGAATTTTACACGGTGGTAAAGGGATTGACTTACCTGGCCCTGGCGTTGTCGGTGGTGGGTTTTTGCCAAGTGGCCCGGCGCTCCGGGGCAGGGTTTCGCTGGGCCTGGGCCGTTTGCCTGATCTGCTCCGCGCAAGGACTGTTCGTGCAAAATGCGCTGGTGGCGCATCGCTTCACCTTTGGATACGGATGGCCTCCGAATTGGATCTGCGCGATCATGCCGATCCTGCTGGGGTGCGCCTGGACAACCGGTCAGGCATGGTATCAGCGTCGCCGTTATCCGGCCAGCCGATTGACCAAGACTGGTAGCGCGGTCCGTTACACCTATCCGGCGCGACTCTGGCCCGCCCCACGCTGGCTCACCCCGACCAGTCTCGCAACGCTGGCCGCGCTGGCAGGTTTAATCGTTTATCTAGGATGGTCCGCCACGGAGAACGCCAGCCGCGAGGTGCGCCTCCGGGAATTGCATTCCCAGGTCTGGCCGGCGGAACGGGCTGCGGTAATTGACCATTTGCGGGCCGGGCAGCAGGGCAATACCCTCTTCGAGACCACCGTGGATCTCCAGCCATTTGTGAATGCCCCCCTGCAGGAATCCCTGCCTCCGGAAGTCAGGGTGGCGGGCAATACCCTGGCGGGCTTACCGGCGGGCCGACACATCTTTGCCGGGGTACCGTTTCTGATCACGGGCCGCGTCCAGCTTTTCGGCGGGTGTTTGGCCGACTGCCACCAGGCCTTCCCCACGCGCGTGCGGCACATTCCGGTAGCCCGGCGGTGTCGGAACCTCCATTTGCTGCAAGGGGTGGCGCTGCCTTGCGAAAGTACTGGCGCATCCGGAGCGGTCATAGGGCGGTTAGTCGTTCATTATGCGGACGAAACAGAAACCAGCCTGCCCCTCGTGATGGGCGAGCATCTTCTAAATGTTTGGGGGCCGATTTTTATCACCGGCGTCCGCGCGGAACGGCGTTTCACCACGGCCCCCGGCACCGAGCTCGCCTGGGTGGGGACCAACCCGGCTATCCAACTGGCACAACCGGAAAATTCTCTGCGCCTGTATAGGACCACCCTGAACAATCCGCGTCCCGGGAACCTGATCACGAGTGTTGATTATGTATCGGCCGTGACGGAAGCGGCGCCCTTTCTGGTGGGACTCACAGCGGAATGAAACGATGAAACCAATACCTCACAGTCAAAGGTTGACATGCCTTTTGCTGAAAGGTATATCGGTTCTATGAACAACATGAGCAAGCGTTTATCAAGTGGGCCGGCGTTAGGGCTGGCGGTGGTCATGGCTGGTATCCTTTTCGCCGGATGCGCCACGGCTCCCCCCAAGGAAAAACCTGTGCATGAGCGCGGTTGGGTGGGCGGAGAATACAAGCTGGCCCAGCGGCCCCGTTTTTTTGGCAATAGCGACGTGGTGAATGTGCTGCCGGCGGAATTGGACTGCGCGCACCGGGCGGGACTATTGGTAAAGGCCCTGGCCACGAATGCACCCGCGTGGCAGGCGGGGTTGCGTCCGGGCGATCTGGTTATCGAGGTGGCCCACCGGCCTTTGACCAATCTCGCGGATTTTTACCTGGCGGTGGATCGATCGACTCCCGGACAAACGTTGAACGTAAAGGTGCGGCGGCCGGGTGGGATGACGGAGTTAAGCGTGGTGGTCGGACGCGAGAAATTCCGGAACGCCGGCATTTTTTCGGTGTCGTTGCCGCCCGTTTTGCGGCCCCCGGATTTGTGGCCGGTCCATGGCTTTTCCCTGGTGGCGCTGGGGTATGAACCCGAGGCCATCAAGCGGGAACAATTGGACTCGGTCGTAAACACTTACCGCCGGGCCAGTGGGGGCAAAGGCGACATTCAAAATATGGAGTGGCAGGCGTGGGCGGCCATTTTCCAGGTTTCGCGTTCCAAAACCATCCTGGCCCAGGAGGCGGTCCCGGCGGCAACCCCGGCGGAGGCCGCACGACCATAGTGGGAGTCGGCCAAGCCGCCCGCCGGAGGGCGAGGCGTCAACGGATGGGCGGCATGAAACAATTCCTTTGCTTTGTCGGGATCGGGCTGGTTTCGACCATCCCGGGCGAGGTGCTCAATCAGGTCCTTTCCCATCGTAATCCGCGAGCTTTTGGCGTGACCATGATCAGCTACACCGCGCTCATGGTGGTGGGTTATTTTGTCGGGGAAGCCGGATCGCGCGGGAATCGTCGCCCCGCGACGGCGGCCCGGAACCAGTATCTCCTGTTTGGTTCGCTGGGATTGGCGGTCGAATGGCTCCTGCTCGGGAATGCCCCGGTGCTCGAACTGCTGCAACCCATCGTGCAACCGGGAATGTTTACTTTTTGGGGCACGATGATGTTGGCCCCCCGCTTGTTGCGGGAACCCTCCGCGTTTGCTGCCCTCAAACGGGCGACCCTTCGATATTTCGTGGCGTTTTCCGGGCTGTATCTCCTGGTGGCCCTGGTGGTGCCCCGGGAAAAAGGCGGCATCTACTTAGGCTTCATCATTTTCGCCGCCGGCTACACTGGATTGAACGTTTACTACTGGCGTTACTTTCGCCAACTTCGGGCAAACGAGGATTCCGACCCCGCGAATTAGGCGCGCATTGGTCGTGACGCGGCCGGAAAAGGCCACCCCATTCTGGTTGCCAAAACCAGCCGACGAGTTCAAATTCCGTCCGGTGAAATCAACCCGGCTGATCACAGTGTGGCCCAACAATCTGCCGATCCGCGCCGCAGATGTGGAGATGATTTCAGTTTTCGTCGCGAGGCAACGTGAGGGCTACCTGCCAAGGTAAGCAATATGGAAGCGCCCGGCTCCTTCATTCTGCTCTGGGGAATCCTATTCTTACTTTTATGGGCTTGCCTGATCACGGGGACGGTTTGGTTCTTGGTGGGGTGGCGGAAAAAGGCGCCGGGTCTGCAATGGCTTTCGGCGCTACCGTTTGGGTTCGGACTGTTTATCATCGCTCCGATATTATTGCTGGCGTCGGCCTTGGTGCTCATATGGTTCTTCGCAGATGGGCGAGCCATTAACCAACCCGGAGCGCCAACTCAGGATATGACCCCGGTGGCACCACGTGATCAGAACACGCCGGTGAAGTTGATTTTGCATCTGCCCACAGAAAGTGGCTACCTCCTGGCGGTGCCGCAACCTCCCGACACAGAACAACGCGAGCCAGCGATGAGCAAGGCAAGGCAGGCCCCTTGATCCGGGCACGAAAATGCCACTTGCCAAAGCGGGCAGAATTTGACTGGATGCCAAGGACGAACCGGACGGGCGCTGGCCAGGGGAAGACTGGTCCGGCGATTTTCGGAAGCTCTTCGTTCCGGGACTGAATAGCAGCGAATAATTGAATCAATGACCGCGAATTTCTCGTTTCCTACCAACGTGCGTTTTGGCGCAGGCACCCTGGCCGAATTACCCCAGCACCTGCTAAAGCTCGGAGTCAGCCGGCCGCTGGTGGTCACCGATCCGGGGTTGGTGCCGACGCCCGCCTTCAAATCATTGGAAAAGATTGGCGGCGGACACTGGGCCGTGTTTGCGGGCGTGCATCCCAATCCCACTTTGGAGGACGTGATGGCGGCCACAGGGGCGTACCGCGCGGGAAACTGCGATTCGGTGATCGCCTTCGGCGGCGGCAGCGCCTTGGATGTGGGCAAGGTCATCCGGATTTGCCTGAAACGACCTGAGCAACCGCTGCTGCCCTTTGATTTTGGCGCTGACTGGAGCGGACTGGCGCCGTGCATCACCATCCCCACCACAGCGGGCACCGGCAGCGAAGTCGGACGCAGTTCCGTCATCATTCACGAGGGACGCAAGCAGGTTATTTTTCACCCCTCGCTTTTGGCGAGCCTCGTGATCCTGGATCCGGAGGTGACCCGGGGATTGCCGCCCAAGTTGACGGCGGCCACCGGCGCCGACGCGCTGATCCACTGCATCGAGTCCTTTACGTCGCCGGTTTTCCACCCGCCGTGCGATGGCATCGCCTTGGAAGGCATCCATTTGATCGGCCGGTCACTGGCCCGCGCGGTGAAAGACGGGAATGATTTGGAAGCGCGCGGCGAAATGCTAATCGCCGCCATGATGGGGGCGATCGCGTTCCAGAAGGATTTGGGCGCGATTCATTCCCTGGCGCATCCCTTGTCCACGATTTGCGGCATGCACCATGGCACGGCGAACGCCCTGTGCGCGCCTTTCGTCATGCAGTTCAACGCGGCCCGAAAACCCAGGCTGTACCGGCGGGTGGGCATCGCGCTGGGCTTGGCCAATCCGGACGACGCGGCGACGATTCAGCACGTGGGCGACCTATTCCGGGAGATCGGCCTCGCGCCGGGTTTGCGGGCTTACGGGGTCAACGAATCCCATTTGGTCGCGCTGGCTGACCAAGCCTGGGCCGATTCCTGCCATCAAACCAATCCGGTGCCGGTGACCCGCGCCGATTTGCACGCGCTCTACTCGCAGGCACTTTAATCCCCATGAATTACCCAACGCGCTTGTTTATTGACGGAGAATCCCGCCCCGCGGCGGATGGTCGCACGCTGCCGCTGGTAAATCCCGCCACGGAAGCCGTGCTGACGGAGGTGGCCATGGCGGGGATCCGCGAGTTGGAAATCGCGGTGGCCGGAGCGCACCGGGCCTTCGAGCAGAGCTGGCGCGATTACACCCCGGGTCGCCGGTCGGAAGTGATGTTCGAGATTGCCCGGGTGTTGCGGGCGCACGCGGAGGAACTGGCGCAACTGGAAAGTGTGTCCATCGGGAAGCCGATCGCGGATGCGCGGGATGAAGTCGCAATGGGGGCGCGGACCTTCGAGTATTACGCGGGAGCGATCACCAAATTCTGCGGGCAGACCATTCCGGTATGGCGGGGCGGATTTGATTTCACCTTACGTCAACCGATGGGGGTGGTTGCAGCGATCGTGCCGTGGAATTTTCCCTTCCCCATCGCGACCTGGAAGGTGGCTCCCGCGCTGGCCGCGGGGAATTGCGTGGTCCTCAAGCCGGCGCGCCAATCACCATTGACCGCGCTGCGGTTGGGTGAACTGGCACATGAAGCCGGCCTGCCCGCCGGCGTGTTGCAGGTATTGGCGGGCGCGGGACCGGAAATCGGGGACGCGCTGGTTCAGCATCCGCTGGTGCGCAAGATTTCCTTCACGGGTTCCACGGCCGTGGGTTCCCGGATCATGCAACTGGCGGCGCGGGACATCAAACGCGTGTCACTGGAGTTGGGGGGCAAATCGCCGAACATCGTGTTCGCGGACAGCGACCTGGAAAAGGCCGCCAGCAGTTCACCCCTGAGCGTGTTCGGGAATACGGGACAAGATTGCTGCGCGCGCAGCCGGGTCTTTGTCGAGCGGCCGGTGTTTCAGAAATTCGTGGACCTCTTTGTGGCCGCGACCCAAAAGTTGGTGGTCGGGGACCCGGCCTCGGAAAGCACCCAGTTGGGACCGTTGGTCTCAAGTCAGCAACGGGAGACGGTGGAGGCCTACCTGCCCGACGCGACGGCACCGCATCTCCAGTTGCTATGCGGGGGCGACCGGCCCGCGCGGCCGGGCTATTATCTGAACCCGGCGGTGGTGATTGGCTGCCAGACGACGGACCGGATCTGGAACGAGGAAATCTTCGGCCCGGTGGTGTGCATCCGGCCGTTTGATAACGAAGCGGACATGCTGGCAGAAGTCAACGCGTCACCATACGGACTGAGCGGCTCGCTCTGGACCAACGATCTGAAGCGCGCCCTGCGGGTGGCCCGACGGGTGCAAAGCGGCGTGTTGAGTGTGAATTGCCACAATAGCCTGCACGTGGAAGCTCCGTTTGGCGGCTACAAACAGAGCGGCCTGGGCCGCGACCTGGGCCAGGCGGCGCTGGAGGGCTATACCGAATTGAAGAATGTTTACATTGCGGATTGATTTACTATGCAACCCCGCCTGACCCTTGCGGCCCTGAAGGCCAAAATTCAAAAGAAGGAAATCGACACCGTCCTCATGGTGTTTCCCGATGGGTTTGGGCGCCTGATCGGCAAGCGCCTCACCGCCCATTATTTTCTCGAACACGCCGTGAAATCGGGCACACACGGGTGCAACTACCTGCTGACGTTGAATATGGAGATGGACCCGCTCAGCGGCTTCCAACTGGCGAACTGGGAGAAGGGATTTGGGGATTTTGCCATGCGGCCGGATCTGAACACCCTGCGGCTGCTGCCCTGGCAGCCAGGGGCGGCGATGGTCATCTGCGACTTGCATCATCCCGGGGGCAACCGGGTGGAGGAGGCGCCACGCTCGGTCTTGTTGCGTCAATTGGAATTTTTGCGCGAGCAGGGCCTGGTCTGCCAGATCGCGAGCGAGCTGGAATTCTTTCTCTATAACGACACCTACCCGGCGGCGTTTGCCAGTCGATATGCGGGCCTGACCCCCGCGAGTGATTACCGCATTGATTACCACACCATGCAACCGGCGCGAGAGGAGACCATCTTCCGGGCCATGCGTAACTTTATGGATGCGGCCGATGTGCCGGTGGAATCCTCCAAGGGGGAATGGGGCAAGGGCCAGCACGAGGTGAATTTCCTGTATGCGGAGCCGCTGCCCATGGCGGACCGGCATTTGGTCTTCAAACAGGGAGCCAAGGAAATCGCGCACCAGAACGGCAAATCGATCACTTTCATGGCCAAGGTGGACGCCGCCGAAGTCGGCAGCAGTTGCCACATCCATCAAAGCCTCTGGCGGGATGGGAAGGCGCTTTTCTGGGATGAGAAGAAGCAGACCGGCTCGCGGTTCTTCCGCCAGTTCCTGGGTGGACTGATGAAATACTCCCCCGAGTTGAGCTACTGCTACGCCCCGACCATCAATGCTTACAAGCGCTACCAGCCCGGAAGCTGGGCGCCGACCAAGATGGCCTGGGCCTATGACAACCGCACCGTGGGATTCCGGGTCGTGGGAGAAGGCAACTCCTTCCGGCTGGAAAACCGCATGCCTGGCGCCGATGCCAATCCCTATCTGGCTTTCGCCGCGATGATCGCCGCCGGCATGGCCGGGGTGCGCGAGGATCTGGATTGCGGAGAATTGTATACAGGCAACGCCTACACCGACCCGAACCTGGCGGCGCTCCCACGGTCACTCCGCGAGGCGGCGGATCTGTTGGATAAGAGTCGACTCGCACGGGAAACCCTGGGCGAGGCGGTGGTGGACTACTATGTCCACACGGCGCGGTGCGAAGTCGCGGCATTTGCGGACGCGGTCACGGACTGGGAAAAGGTCCGCTATTTCGAACGAATTTAGCTCAGGCGGGCGGGTCGGCCGGGGTCGGCAGTTGCAACTCCTGCACGATGAAGGGCGCGAACTCGACGTGGAGATGAGGCGGCAGGCGCACCTTGAACCAGGCCTGTTCTCCGTTGTAGTTCCGTTCGATCACCTGCCCGACCGCATGGAGGCGGGCGATGACAGCGGACTCGGCATGGGGTACGGACAACTCAACAAATTCACGGATCGGCCGCACCTGCGTGTTCAACTCGGCCAGCAAAGTGGGCAAGCCTTCCCCGGTAAGGGCGGAGACGGCCACGGCGTTGGGAAACCGTGGCAGGAATTTCTCACCGCCCGCGTGGCCGTTCGCGGTTAACCGGTCTACTTTGTTGAGCACCATGATGGTGGGCTTGCCGCTGGCGCCGATTTCCTCCAACACGGCATTTACGGCCTGGATTTGCTCCTCGGCCTGCGGGTGGCTGGCATCCACGACGTGCAGGAGGAGGTCGGCCTGCACCACTTCTTCGAGGGTGGCCTTGAAAGCTTCGACCAAACCGTGCGGCAACTTGCGGATGAAACCGACGGTGTCGGTGAGGAGCACATTCTGATTGGTCGGCAGCCGCAAGCGACGGGTGGTGGGATCCAGCGTTGCAAAAAGTTTATCCTCCGCCAGCACCGTCGCGCCGGTCAGGGCATTGAGCAACGTGGACTTGCCAGCGTTGGTGTAACCCACGATGGAGGCCAGCGGCCAGAGATTGCGTTGGCGACCCTGGCGTTGGGTCGCGCGCTGCCGGCGGACGACGTCCAGTTCCCGGGCGATCCGGGAAATCCGGTCCTGAACGCGGCGACGGTCGGTTTCCAACTGGGTTTCACCGTCACCCCGCATGCCGATGCCGCCTTTTTGGCGCGACAAGTGGCCCCAAAACCGCGTGAGCCGGGGGAGCAAGTGCTGGAGTTGAGCCAGTTCAATCTGGAGCTTGCCTTCCTTGGTGCGGGCGCGCTGGGCGAAAATATCGAGGATAAGAGCCGTCCGGTCCAAAACCTTGCATTCAAATACCTGCTCCAGGTTGCGACTCTGGGCGGGGGAAAGTTCGTCATCAAAAATGACCGTGTCCACATCCTGTCCCTGGCACTGACGGGCGAATTCATCCGCTTTGCCCGTGCCGATAAAGGTGGCGGCGATAGGGGCCTCGAGCTTCTGGATGCCGTCACCGACGACCTCGCCGCCGGCGGTGGAAGCCAGTTCGGAGAGCTCATCGAGCGAATCACGCGTGTCCAGAGCGGTGCGGTTCTTGAGTTCCACGCCCACGAGAAAAACCCGTTCGGTCCGCTTGGTTGAGGTCGAGATTAAGGCTTTCAATGACGGTTATTGATTACGCCCCACCATAACACCCTTCCGGCCTTTGAAAAGGGGGTATTTCGCGTGGCCTTGGCACGGCGCCATAATGGATCCAGGCTAATTCCGACCACCAAAAGCTGTCACCAGTATTGGCGACTGTCTCCACCCAGGACCCCGACGTAATTTGAAACAGTCAGTTAAGCGGCAGGGTTGGGCAAGTCGGCGGTCGGAGCAAATCGCCCCTACCAGACCACGCCGCCAGCAACAGAATCTTCGCCCCCGCGCGGTTGACAGTGCGAATGAATAGGGTCGGTACTCATCGTAACGGCTGGACGCAAGTCCGGCCGTTTTGCATTTCCGGATGAGGATTTCAAGTAGCGAGCGTTTACATCCTCACCTGGCCAAGCGCAGCACGCGAACGTCCGCTGGGGCGCTGATCCCCCTGCCATCGTCCCGGACAATTCCTGCTTTGCGGAGGGAGATTTCGTGCTAACTTGCGGGCGGTTACGAGCTCATGAACATCGTCCAAATCACGCCAGGTGCCGGGGCCATGTATTGCGGGAATTGCTTTCGCGACAACGCGCTCGTGGCGGCTTTGCGCCGCGCGGGACATGAAGCCCTGATGATCCCGGTTTATCTCCCGCTCACGCTGGATGAAGTCAACCAGAGCGCCGGCACGCCTTTGTTCTTCAACGGCATCAATGTCTATCTGGAACAAAAATCCGCCTGGTTTCGCCGGGCGCCGGAGTGGGTCCACCGGCTTTTCAATTCGCCACGGTTGTTAAAGTGGGCGGCGGGGCGCACGGCCAAGACGCGGGCATCCGACCTCGGCGACATCACCCTCTCGATGATCCGGGGCGAGGAAGGGCATCAGGCGCGCGATTTGGAGGAGCTCATCACTTTCCTGAAAACCCAGGTACGACCGGATATCGTGTGCCTTTCCAACGCACTGTTGATCGGCATGGCGCGCCGCATCAAACAGGAACTGAATGTCCCGGTCGCCTGCGTGCTGCAGGGGGAAGACGGTTTTTTGGACGGGTTACCCGATTCGCACCGTGAGCTGGTCTGGCGCACGTTGGCCGAACGAGCCCGGGACGTGGATTTATTCATCCCGCCGACGCGGTACTTCGGGGAATTGATGGGGCGCCGGTTGAACCTGCCACCGGAGCGCATCCGCGTGATTTTTAACGGCGTCAATCCCGAGGAATATCCGAAACCGCGCACGACCGGGGAATTCCCCAACCCGCCCGTGCTGGGGTTCTTCGCCCGGATGTGCCGCGAAAAGGGATTGCCGACACTGGTCGAGGCATTCATCCAATTGAAAGCGGCAAACCGGATTCCCGGTCTCCGATTGAAGGTGGGTGGTGGCTGTGGTCCCTCCGACCTGCCCCTGGTCAACGAATTGAAAGGCAAACTTGCCGCCGCGGGCGTGATGGGCGACGTCGAATTCCATCCGAATGTGGACCGCGCCGCGAAGAGCGATTTCTTACGGTCGCTTTCGGTGTTATCGGTGCCGGCGCTTTACGGCGAAGCCTTCGGGCTTTACCTGGTGGAGGCCTTTGCGCAGGGCGTGCCAGTGGTCCAGCCTCGGCATGCAGGTTTTCCCGAGGTGGTCGAGGCCTCTGGCGCGGGGATCCTGTGCGAACCGGGCAGTGCGCCGGCCCTGGCGAAGGCACTGGAGTCGCTGCTGGCAGATCCGGCGCGTCTCGCCAGCCTGGGAGCAGCCGGGCTGAAAGCGGCGCGCGAGATTTTCAATGCCGAACAAATGGCGTCCGAGACCCTGGCGGCATGCACGGCCACCATTCAGGATTTTCGCAAACACCGAAAACCAAGCCCGGCTGGGGCCGCCTGATTTTCCCCCAGCCAAGACTTCAGCTCACTCCCCCTCATCTTCATGCCCTACGAATTCAAAGCCATCCGCCGCGTGGAGTTCTCCGAAACCGACATGGTGGGGATCGTCCATTTTTCCAATTTCTTCAAATATATGGAAGTGGCCGAGCACGCCTTCTTCCGGGAATTGGGATATTCCGTGGTGATGGACCAATTCGAACCCGCGGTGGGCTGGCCGAGGGTGAACGCGCAGTGCGATTATCGCTCCCCGCTCCGGTTCGAGGACGAGGTGGAAATCCACCTGCTCGTCAGCGAAAAAAAGTCCAAGGCGCTCACCTACCAGTTCCGCTTCCGCAAACTCGGCGCGAATCCGCCCGTGGAAGTGGCGCGCGGTTCGCTGACGGTGGTTTGTGTGGTGCGGCAGCCGGATGGACGCATGTCCGCAACGCACATTCCCGCCGAGTTTGCCGCCAAAATTGACGTCGCCCCGCCGGAACTGCTGGTGTGATGGGAGCCACGAAAAAGCGGCGGTCAGGTGAGCTAAAAAAGGGAGCGGGTTGCGAAGCAACCCGGATTACCAGATGGTACCGATGGAGGGGGTCGAACCCACACGTCTGTAAAGACACCAGATTTTGAGTCTAGCGCGTCTGCCAATTCCGCCACATCGGCTCACCTGAGCGTTAACGGAGGCTAATATGGCAGAATTAAGGTCCGAGGCAAGCTCATTCGTGAAGGTTTTGAAACCACGAAATTAAAGCGGACGTGCGAGCTGGTGGCGTTTTGCCATAATTGGCTGCTAAGGGACAATTTCCGCAAATACATGTTGACTATTGGCGACACTTTATTGCAAGTTTTTGATTATCAGTGTTGAGCCGCACAATGGGCTTCTGTATTTATTCTTCCTGCCCTGACTGATTTTCGAAGTCCATTTTGAGGGCGACGAGGCACGCTGGGACGCAGGCGAAGGAAGCCACTGCCCGTTCGGGTAGGTGATCGTCCATGGGTTGTTTTTAAGGGCTTGTTTGGAAAACTTCTCGACAACCTGGCAGCGGGCAGACCGGCGTTGTCGGTCGTCGGTCTGGCTTCCCAACCCCAGCAAGTCAGGCGTCACGATGGAGAACGTGCGCTACCGCGGACACCAGTCAGATTACCACGAATGAACGCCCAGTTACCGCCACGAGCAAGATCCCTTTCCGACACAGCGGCCAAACACGCTCCGTGCCAACCATGAGAAAAAGGTTTTTTGCGGCACTGGCGGCAGCCTTGGTTGGCTTGCTGGGCAGCACCATCCCGGTCGCGGCCCAATGGCAAACGCAGTCCCTCGTCATCAAGCCGGGATGGACGGCAGTGTATCTGTTCGTTGATGCCTCCTATGCACCACTGGATAACCTGGTGGGGGGGGACCCGAATAATCCGATCACGGAGGTTTGGTTGTGGCAGCCCAATTCCAGTGCCGTCCAGTTCGTTGCGAGCCCCCTGAACCCCATCACGGGCAACAGCCAATGGGCGAACTGGAATCGATTGGGCAACGGCTCGGTGGGGGCGAGCACCCTGGCCTCCCTGGGACCGAATTCCGCCTATCTTATCCACTCAACGGCCACCACCAACTATACGTGGAATCTCAAGGGCAAGCCCACCCCGCCGAGCTACTATTGGAGCAGCACCGGCATCAATCTGATCGGCTTCCCAACCGCGGCCGCGAACCCGCCAGTGCTGGATAATTTCCTGGCCCTGGTGCCAAGTTTGCAGGCGGTCGCGACGGTTTTCCAGTATCCCGGGGGGGAGCTCTCGGCCGTGAATCCCACGCAGATTTTTGCCCCGCATACCGTGACCGTCAGCCGCGGACGGGCGTTTTGGATAAATACTCCGGCGTACGCCAACACCTATTTTGGACCTTTTCAAGTGCTCGTCAGCGGTGCGACGGCGTTTGGCCCGGAGAACGGGATTTCGCGGATTCGACTGGTCAACCCGACGGCGGGCGCGGTAACCGTCAGCCTGACCCTCCAAGCCTCTGAAACGCCACCCGCCGGCCAGACGCCGGTGGCCGACGTGCCGCCAATGATAGTGCGCGGGGCCTTGAATAACAGCGACCTGACCTACGCCGCGGTGAACCTGACCACCAACACCGTGCTGAGCTGGAGGCTGACGCCGCAAGGCCAGGCCGGGTCCGACATTACGGTTATCCTGGGGGTGAATCGCGCGGCGCTGACAAATAATCCCGGCGCGTTTTATGTGGGCGTGCTGAAATTTACAGATTCCCGGGGTTTCACCGAGGTTGACCTGCCCGTCTCGGCCCAGGCTGGTTCGTACAACGGTCTATGGATCGGAAATGCCACGCTGACCCAAGTGTCCAATTATCTCAAAGATTACCAACGGGATGCCAATGGCAATCCGGTGCAGGATGCCAACGGAACTTACGTTGTGAGTGGGGTGAACACCAACCTCGGCGCAGTGGCTGCGGCCGCCAATTTCCCGCTGCGGTTGATCGTACACAACGACCGCACCAATGCGAATTTGCTGCACCGGGTGTTCTTTGGACCGGATCCCGGTTCCAACATGATCATCGCGAGCGCCGAAAGCGCCCTGGACCCGGCGCAACTGGCCACCGCGCGGCGGATTACGGCCGTGCATCTGCCGTGGACACCGACCAATCAGGTCTGGCCCTTTTCGGGCCCGCTCCGGCCCGGCGCGACCCTGACCAATTTTGTGTCGGTCAAATACGACGACCAGGCCGGGAATCCATTTTTGCACACCTACCGCCCGGATCACGACAACCTCGATGCGACTTTTCAGAATCAACTTCCCCTTGGGGCGGAGTCCTATCAAATGGACCGGCAAATTATTTTGAGCCTGGCGCCACCCGGCGGCGACTTCAACAGCCTGACACAGTTTGGCCAATCCTTCGCCGGCGCCTATGCCGAGACGGTGACCCTGACCGGCCTGAAGGGTGCCACGCGCACGTTCAACACCGCGGGCGCGTTCACGCTGGCCCGCCTCAGCCCCATAGCCACGCTGACCCGACCGCATTGAAATCCGAGATAAACCCTTTGCCAACGTCCATTTTGCAACCCCGAAAATTCATTATGAATCGAACCACTATCCGTCAGGCCCTGTTCGGGCTCGCCCTCGCCCTCGCGCCGTTGGTCGCGTCGGCCCAAAGTCCCAATGCCCGGCCGCCGGGGCAGATCAGCTACCAGAGCTACCTGACCGACGCCAACGGCATCCCGCTGGCGACCAACACGCCCAAGAACTACAACATCCTCTTCCGTATTTACAATGATGCCACCGCCACCGCCGCGACGAATGTGCTGTGGGGCGAGCAGCAGGTGGTGACGGTGGACCGGGGGTTTTTCACGGTGCAGTTGGGTGCCGGCAGCCCGATCGCCGGAGGCGGGGCCTATTGGACCAACGACCTCAGCGGTGTTTTCAGCGGTCCCGACGCTTCGTCCCGTTACGTGGGCATCACGGTGCAGGGTCTGACCACACCGGATGCCGAGATTGCCCCGCGGTTGCGGTCATTGGCCTCACCGTATGCGCTGCTGGCCGCGACGGCCAACAATGCGTCAAACGCGGTGAATGCCGTCAATGCGGCCAACGCCGTGAGTGCCCAGAACGCGGCCAATGCGGTGAACGCCAACAATGCGACCACCGCCGTTTTCGCCGCCACCGCCACCAACGCCCTCAACCTAGATCCGGCCGCGATTATCCAACCGGCGAACCTGGCGCCGAGCATCGGGCTTTGGGGCGTCGCTTCCGGCACGAATGTGTATTACACCAAGGGACGAGTCGGCATTGGCCAAAGCAGTCCCACCAATTCGTTGGACGTCAATGGCAATGCGGATGTCACCGGCGCTTTTACCGTGGGGGGAACTTTGACCGGCACCAGTGAGAATTTGTCGGGAAACTTAACTGCCCAGTCGGCGACCATCAATTTCCTGACGGGGCAGGCCAACGCTTTCTTCCAAAGCAGTCTTTATGTCACCTTGGGATTGAACGTTACCGGTAGTGCGAGCATCGGGGGCAACGCCACTGTGGCAGGTACCCTTTCGCTGGGAAATGCAACTGGCATCGGGAAGCTCAGCATCAATAGCGGTTCCGGCAACTATAATAATCCCAATACATCGGCCGATCTGATGGAGAATTCGGGGGCCAACCTTCCCAATGGGGCCAATTTTGTGGGGCCGTATAACTATGCCAACGTCAGCATATATGCCGGCAGTTTCATCGTCGGTTCGGGTTTTGTGGCGTTTTCCGACGACCGGATCAAGCATATCGATGGCCATTCCGATTCGGCCCGGGATCTGGCCACCCTCCAAGGCATCGAGATCACCGACTACCGTTACATCGATACGGTAGCCCATGGTTCGCGCCAGCACAAAAAGGTCATCGCCCAACAGGTGGAGCAGGTGTTCCCGCAGGCGGTGGGCCGTATTACCGACTGCGTGCCGGACATTTACACGAATGCCGTGATCCAGGACGGCTGGGTGAAACTGGCCACCGATTTGAAAGTCGGCGACCGCGTGCGCCTCATCGACGGAACTGAACAAGCCGTCCACGAAGTGCTCGAAGTGCGGGTGGATGGTTTCCGAACGGAATTCAAGCCCGCCGCCGAAAAGATTTTTGTTTACGGACGGGAAGTGAAGGATTTCCGCAGCGTGGATTACGAGGCCATTTCCATGCTCAACGTCTCGGCCACCCAGGAACTGGCGCGCCAACTCGCGATCAAGAACTTCGAACTCGCAAAACTGCGGGCGGAGGTTGACGCCCTGGAGGCGCGCGATGCCGCGCGCGAAGCGCGGTTGGCACGGCTCGAGAGCCACCTGAATGAGACCACCCCCCACACGGTTCGCGCCTCACTCGAGCGTAAGTGATTCATGGGTGGGGAGCAGAGAAATAGCGGAGTGATGGGCCGGAGCTGAAGGTGAAGTCCAATTCAAACGAGTTACCATGAAATTTTTGAGGCAAGTGGGGCTGGGACGGTGGTGGCGGAGAATCGCGACTATATTGCCAGCCCGTTCAGGGTCTGGAGCGAAATGCCATTCCCCCGTTGGGGTTGCAAGATTTCTTCGGTGCGTACCCAGGTTAGGCGCTCCGGTGTCGCGCCGTTGCTGGGCTGGGTGGCACAATCCCTTTGGGATTGAGGGAAGTTGCTTGTTACCTGGTGCCTCAAAAATGGGCACACTTCAGAAAACGCACTCCGTGGCGCTAGCCCTACCCGAGTGGCTGGGCATCCTTTTGTTGGGGGTAGCATTTCTGCCATGCGATGCTTCCGCCCAGGTGCCCGCCGCACCGTTGTCCTTCAATCAGAACGCCTTCCTGTACGACACCAATATCAGTTATTCCGGGGCGCTCGTGCCGCCGGGGGTGAACTGGCTGTCCGTCCGGGGTGTGCCCATCGGCACGAATGTCTTCCCGGGCTCCGACGGGCGCGCGCCGACGCCGGCCCAGCAGCAATCCTTTGGCAACAATTTAAACCTGTACCCCACCGCTCCCGCCACCTCCAATCAGTTTCAGAGCTGGGTGAGCGTCAGCGGGTTGCCGGTGCAGGCGACGACCAATCTCAACCCGGCGACAAACTTTGCCCAAAACGCGCAAAATCTGGGGTGGCCGCGTTTGCAAAACTCCGGGGGACAGGTGGTGGCAGTGCAGCGGGCCGCGCAGTTTGGCGCACCGTTTGTGGCCAACCTGCAATCCTATCCCTTCGGCTCGGTCATTGTGCCGCCCTCGACCGATGAAAAAGGCGTATTGCTTCCACCCGGCGGCAATCTCACCTATTGGTTTCCGGCACCGTTCAATCCCCCGGCGCTGACCACCAACAGCTTCTTCACCACCAACGTCACCATCACGCTGGTCAATAGCATCCTGACCACCAACACGACGATCACGCCGGGATTCACCATCAGCACCAATTACAACAGCAGTTTTTATTACAGCCCGAATGCCCGGGCCGTTTTCGCCACGCAACCCGGCCAGGCGGTGATCATTTGGGAAAAGGTCGTGCCGACCACCACCCCGCCGACGAACCTCCCCAGCGGGGTCGGTTTTACGCAGCAAGGCGCGGGTTACTACCTCCTGTACACGAACATCTACCTGGTGTCCGGTTCCGCGGCGAAGACGCCGCAATTGATGTATTGGACGGAGGGCAACCAAGCCAAGACGGGGCATCCCGTGACGGTGCCGCAGGCCGATGTCAGCGTGGTCAACATTGTTTATAGCACGAGCTTCCCCCAGTACGTTCCCTTTCCCGGGGACACGGCGGCCTTCGTGGGAACGGCCACCAACACGTTCTGGTTTGACTCCTCTTTAAATGAATTCCGCGCCGACAACGTCACGGGCCGCCTGTTCGTCGAGCTGCTGGGCGAATTGCTGGTGGACAACACCCGGCGATTCCTGGGTTTCGAGATCGTGGATGTCGCCGCCGAGCCGACCCCCAACGACGTCAACGTCGAACTGGGCACGCGCATTGGGGCTTATCAAAGCGGCGCCGACGATTCGCAGCTGACGGTGGCGCCCCTGCAAAACACCACCGCATTTTACTATTCGCAGACGCTGCCCAATGGGGGCAATAACCTTTATGCGACGCACCTGACGGCCAACCTGGATGATTTCAAGTGCTATTGGCTGGTGGGTGGGGTGGCCGGGCTGCGTTGGCCATTGGTTTTCAACCGGTACCATGAATATTGGCCCGCCGATCCCGCCGAATACGTGAATTACGCGCGGCCTTATGTGGCCACGGCGGCGCTGGCGGCGCAAACCGCGGTCCAGTTGCCCGCCGCAGAATCACCGACCATTGCGTATCAGGACTTTGGCAACCTCTCGCCGGCACCGGCGCAGCTTGCTTCCGCCGGCTCGTTTTACACTTTTCTGGACCTGGCGCATCCCGCCCAGCGGACCCTGCTGCAGTTTCTTTCCGGTGGCAATGTGGCCTATGAGCGCGTCTTTTCCTTCCTGGATCTGGGGCTGAAAAATAATGCGCTTCTCGCTGGGAGTGTGGCCACTAACCTGAGCGCGTGGAATTCCGCGAGCCAGAAGTTAAACTTCACCAATGTGGCCAGCACCCCGGCATTACCCTATGCGAGCACCAACGTAGTCACCGTGGGCGACCGCCTCGTGGCGCCGGCCGGCGAAGCGGGAGCAACCGGGCCAAATTACCTGGCGGGATCGATCCTGCAGCAATATGGCAACGCTTTTAATCCGGGTGCGTATGTGGATCCATTCGCCGCTGGTTTTGCCGCCGCCAACAACGGGGCGATCATTCCGGTCAATGCCATTCCCGGGAGCAACACGCTGGAAGTGCTGTGGTTCCGTCCGGACAAGGTAAACACAAGCCTGGGGTTCCAGGTTTCCTACTGGCCGGCGGTGATCGGGCATTACGTGGTGCAATGGCCGGCCAATCCCACGAATGAAATCATCCTGGCCGGGAATGCCGGCAGCGGACCCTTGAACTCGCTCCCCGGCGCCGCTATTTACGCGCAAAACAATCCAGCGCTGCCCGGCTACAATCCCAACGAGGAACACGCATTGCTGCTCGCCAACACCGCCTATGCTCTGCGCGATGACCTGAACCGCACGAATGTTGCGGGTTATTCCTCCGATCCGTATGTGCTCATCAGCTACACGGCGGCGGATGGTCGACCGGCGATGGTGCCATTTCACGTGCGCCGGGAAGCGCCCGAACGGGGAATTCTCTTTGATTACGTGGTCAATGCCGGCGCGGTGCTCCAGGCGCCGATGCCCCTGCCGTCGCTGACACCGCCGGTCGAAGGCAGCGGGGCGACGGCGGTGAATTACAATGTCGCTCCGCCCGCGACCTCGGCGGATTTACCGGCGGGTTGGGGCGGCTTGCCGGCCAATTCCCCGCTGAATCTTTACGGCGGTTTCACGTTCCAGGATCGCAAGCACAATTTCTGGGTTTATCGCGGGCTCCATGCCGGCTTGCCGGCGCTGCAGATGGGGGCATACAACCCGACGAACAACACCTTCGGTCCACTGCCCCAGGCCACGGCAGTCTTGAACCAACCATTCGCCTACTACCTGCCGGTATCCCGGCAGCCGGATGCGCTCCTGCTCACCGCCACCAATCTGCCGCCCGGGCTAACGGTGGGATTGGTCACGAACGGGTTGGCGATTACGGGCCTACCCGGGGCCACCAACAGCTACCTGGTGACCTTGACCCTGCAGGACATCAGCGACAATTCCCTCGTCACGAATTCGGTGCTGATAACCGTGGTGCCCGCGGGCGTGGTGGTGAGCCAGGGACCGCTGATGATCACGAGCACCAATCAATACTCGGCGACCCGCATTTCCTTCACCAACCGGCCGCCATTCCTGGCGCAGGCACCCACCCCCGCGAACAGCTTTACCATGCGGTTTTATTATCAGAACCAGGCCGGCTTCGACTGGCCGGGGATCGCGAACCCGCCGACGAACGGGGCGATTGTGCCCTATCTGCGGCCCCGGAATGCGGCCGGCCTCTTCGTGGGCGATCCCGCCGCCAAAACCACGGTCAGCCAGGACCTCGTTTACCGTCCCGTGTGGCCCGCCATGGTCAACCAGCAGCCGGTACCCACATTGTATTCCGGCCAGACGTTGACGACGCCGGTCAACAATCTGGCGGCGGTGCGGGGGCAAGGCAGTGTGCAGGTGCTTTACCAGCAGTCCATCGCCACCAACAACGTCAACGCACCGGACCAGTTTGCCAGCGTGACCCTGTTTGATCCCACGGTGCAAAAGGCCGCCAACCTGGGAACCAATGGTTTGGCCGCACTGCCGGCGGGTGTGACCAGCGTTTCGTACCAGGGGTTGAACTATTTTCCGAACCTTCCTCCCAACCTCGTAAATCGGGTCTGGCTGGACCCGAACACGACGAACCTGGTGGTGCAGGGGCAGTTTGTGAATTCCGCCGTGGGCGACAATTATTTATTTCTCAACGTCTTGAACAGCGCCGATTTCGCGGCGGTGGCAGGACTTTGTCCGACGAGTGATCCCAGTTATCCCCTGTGGGTGGCGACCGTGAACAACCTGTCCATTGCGCTGTCCACCTTTCATGAGGCCCCAGGAGTGCCGGGAAGTTACGTGGCGGATCCAAGCCAAACCCGCAATGTGCAGTCGGGCGCCCTGGTGAATCTGGCCAATGCGGACCAGCAGGCGGATTCCTATGCCCTGAGCGCATCCGGTCCGGGACTCGGATATATCAGCTATATTGCCGGCAATTCGATCAACCCAGCGCATGCTGGCGAACCGGTGACGGTGTACATTGCGCGGGTGGGTGAATATGTCTCCCCTAATGGGACCGGGCTTTACCCGGGACAATTGGTGACGGTCTATGATCCGAATCCCCTGAGCGAGTCGATCTCCTTCCAGCACACCCTCGATTTGGCGGGACGGACCGTCAACTACCAGTACGACTGGCGCATCCAACCGCCCATGAACGGGTTACCCCCCACCACAGATCCGGCGACGTGGCCGGTGCTAACCAATGGGATTGATGTGGCGCATTTCACCCTGGCTGGCTCGGCGGGAATCCAATCGCTGGGGGACAATTTTGTGGCGTTGCGCTATCGCGAATTGGATGCCGCCGCGACGCCGGCGAATACCAACTGGTCGGCCTGGACCACCCCGGCCTTCGCGCCAGGTTACATCAAGCGAGTGTTGACGGGAATCAATCCGTTCGACCAGACGACCAGCGACCTGTTCAACAACCCGGTGAACACCACAGGGGACATCATCAGCGAGGCCGGGCATCGCTGGGAAGGCGATGTAGCGCTCAACGCCAGTTCGCTGACCAACGCGGGGTTGATCCAGATTTACGAAACCGTCCTGAACCGGGGCAAGGCCTTGAGCATTGACGCCGGCTACAACTATGGTCCCGCCAACGACGCGTTGTTGCTGGCTGCTGGTTATCTCAGCGATCTTTACACGTTGATCGCCGTGGATGCGCTGGCCGACGAGGCCAATCCCACCATCGGCATCGGGACAGCGAATAAGACCTACGGGAGCATTGCCACCTCGCTGTTTGCCTTCCAAGGGCAGGAGGCGAGCCTGCTGGAGGAGGAACTGGGGCTGTTGCGGGGCCGCGACGATTCGGTTACGACCGTCAACCTACCACCGGTCTACAACCGAATGTACTGGAATTACACCCAGGGCATTGCGGCCGGCGAGGTGATTTATGCGTTGAATTACAACATTCTCGATGAAAACAACGACGGCAAAGTCAATGCCGACGATGCCGCCATCCTCTTCCCCATGGGCCATGGTGACGCCTACGGCCATTACCTCACGGCGCTGGGGCATTACTACCAACTTCTCATGAGCCCAAATTTTGATTGGGTGCCACAGACGGAGACGGTCAACATCCTGGGCGCGGCCGTGGCGGTGAACTACCAGCACGAGCGCAAATTTGCGGCGGCGGCGGGTTCACTGGCGAAAACCGGCCTGCAAATCTTTGAGCTCACCTGGCGGGAGGGTTACCGGCCCGGAACGAGCGCCGGGTGGAGTTCGTTCGAGGCCCCGACAACCAATGCCACACCGCGAACCTATTTGAAAGATGGCCAACCCCAACCTGTGGTCCGGTATTGGGGTCTGGACCAATGGGCGGCGCGGACGGCGGACGGGGCGTACGTCAACTGGATCGTGGGCAATGCCATTCTGCCGCCCGTGGACCCGAATCCCAATGATCAGGGGATCCAAAAGGTTGATCGCACCACGGTTCCGGAACTCGTGGAACTGCCCCAGACGGTCAGCCAACTCCAGAACGAAATGGACAACGCGGAGGCGGGTTTTACGCCGTTCGAGCTGGCCCAGAACGCCATTCCGTTTGACATCAATCCCTTGCAGGTGACCGGGGCGAACCCGATGACGCATTTCGAGCAGATTTACCAGCGGGCGGTGGGCGCCTTGAACAACGCGGTGGTGGCCTTTGATGATGCCCAGAACGTCACGCAGTTGATGCGTTCGGAGGAGGATTCCCTCGCCGATTTCCAGGCGGGGGTGGTGTCGCAGGAACTGGCCTACAATAACCAGTTGATCGACCTGTATGGCACCCCATATCCGAACGACATCGGGCCGGGCGGAATTTATCCCCAAGGCTATTCCGGGCCGGATCTGGTGCATTATACTTACGTCGATACTCCCAACACCAACTTGTTCGGCGGCATTCTGCCGGATCCCCGGATCAGCCAGACCTTTTATGTGGATATCCAAAGTCTGCCATCCGATTGGTCCACCAACATGTACGCGAATTTCAACTCGATCATCCAAAGCACGGCCTCCGGCTATCAGAACCCGGCGAACCAGCTAGCAGTGCCGCTGGTAGTGGGTCCCGATGGATTTTTTGACAAACCAGCGGCCTGGACCAGCCAGCGCCGTTCCCCGGGGCAAATCCAGCAGGCCATCTCAGCATTGGTGGCCGCGCAGGATGGGTTGCGCCAGGCCACGGCCAACGCGGTGAACGACAAACAGAGCCTGGACAAGGCGCAGAACGCATTCGCCTCGCTCGTGGTCGGCGGCGCGGGGACGATGAACTCGTTGAATAATGCCAATGAGGGTCTTGGCATTGCGCTGAATTCCCTCGCGGAGGGCTACAACATCTTTAATCAGTGGAACCAGTCGGCGATCTCGACGGCGAACGCGGTCGCGAACGTGGTTGCGGAATCCATTCCCACCACGTTTATCGCCGGGCTGGCGGACGGCGGCGACATTTTCGCGCCGGTGCGCGGGGCGGCTCACGCGGCGGCCCAAGTGCCGGTGGATGTCCTGACCACGGTGAACAACGTCACCTACACAGCATTCCAGGTGGCCACCCTCCTGGCGCAAAGTTCCGTAAGCGCCAACAACATCGCGATCAACAATGCCAACCTGGACACGGACATCAAGAATGCGGTCTTGAGCCTCGGCCAGCAGGAAAGCGGCTTGCAGGGAGACGTAGTGACCATCAGTCAGAAACTACGGGCGCTGAGCGACGCGCAGGCGGCTTACCAAACGCTGGTAGCCAAGGGGCTTCGTCTCCAGTCGGACCGCGCGACTTACCGCCAACATGCCGCAGCGCTCGTGACCGGTTTTCGCACGCGGGACGCCGCCTTTCGGCTGTTCCAAAACGAAAAGCTCGGTCGTTATCAAACGCTGTTCAATCTGGCGGCCAAGTACGGCTTCCTGGCGGCCCAGGCTTATGACTACGAGACGGGACTGCTGGGCACGCCCCAGGGCCAGACATTCCTGAACCGCTTCATCAGTTCCCAGTCATTGGGCGTGGTGGTGAACGGTACCCCCCAATATTCCAGCAGCACGGCGGGTGATCCCGGGCTCGCCAGCGCCCTGGCGGAGATGAAGGGGGATTGGGATGTGCTTAAAGGCAGGCTGGGCTTTAACAACCCGGACGGATACGGAACCACCGTTTCGCTGCGGACCATGAACTACCGGGTCCTACCGTCCGCCGCGGGCGACAGCGCCTGGCAGACCGTCCTGCGGAATGGCCGGATGGCGGATTTGACTACCGATTCCGATGTGCGGCGACAATGCCTGCAAATTGCTGATCCCAGCGGTGCCCCGGTGCCGGGGATTGTATTGAGCTTCAGCACCACGATTACGGATGGAAAGAATCTCTTTGGCAATCCGATCGCGCCAGGCGACCAGAATTTCAGTGCCAGCTCATTCGCCACCAAGATCTTTTCGGTCGGGGTGTGCCTGGACGGGTATATTGGAATGGCCAACCCCACCGCGGGCGGCGGCGTTGCGCCCCCGGATCCGTCGCTCGATCCCAATGGCCTGGGCGGCGCGCCTTATGTCTATCTGATCCCCGTGGGCCAGGATTCCATGCGGGCGCCGCCCTTGGGTGATGCGAGTGTCATTCGCAGCTGGAGCGTGGATGACGTGGCGGTGCCGCTTCCGTTCAATGTCAGCACGGCCCAGTTCTCCAGCAATCCATTCTATTCCGCCGCGAATTCACTATCCGAGCCCCTGTTCGCAGTTCGAGAACACCAGGCCTTCCGCCCGGTGTCCACAACTTCCGTGTTTACCACAAGCATTTATGGCGCCGGCGGCTCGCTGCAGCCCACGGAGTATACCAATCGACGGTTGATTGGCCGCTCCATCTGGAACAGCAAATGGAAGCTCGTCATCCCCGGCAAATACTTGCTCGCGGATCCGAATCAGGGGCTGGACCGGCTCATCGCCTCCGTCAAGGATGTGAAGCTGTATTTCATCACCTATTCCTATTCGGGAAATTGACGAGCCAGAACGCCGAAGCCGCTTCCGGTGTTCCCAGCGCCCAGGGTCTGCTGGTTGCCCGGCAAGACACCTCTCCTCGCCGCCATCGGCCCACGCCGTTTAAGCTAGGGATGCGGTTGGCCGGGGGCAGGTTTGGCGGTCGGGGCGTTGGCGTTGGGACCAAAGCGAATGTGTTTGCGCGCCTGGCCGGGGAAGCGATCCCCATAGATCGCGCGCACCGCCGCCCAATCGGCCGCGACAGATAAGAGCATGAGGGTGGTACCGAATATGGCGGTGCGTCGGAGCACCCGGGACCAGGGGATGGCAGACGACGGATCGGATGGTACGAACGGCGTGTTGGCGGATGCGCCCAGCAGAATGCCGAGGGTGCAGAGGACGGCGTTTAAATGGATCACGCCCTCGGTGACCAGGCGTTGGGGGGCAAAGGAGACGACGGCGCGTTCAAAATTGCCCACCACCATCCACCAGAGCAGAGTGAGGTAAAGCCACTGCCCGCAGCCCAGCCAGGTGGAGGGCACCAAAGCCAAAGGTTGTCGGCGGTGGCGGATCACCAAAACCACAAAGGCCAGGGCCAGGAGCAGATAGGCGAGATCAAACCAAGTCTGAGTGGACAAACCGAGAAGAACGGGGAGCACGGACTTGGTCTGAATCCAGACCGGAGGATTTTGCCGGAGATTGAAAAAGGTGATGCCGAGGACGACCAGACCGGCAGCGAGGGGATCGGCCCAGGGACGCAGGGCGGGTTCTTCGGTCACCCGGGGAATTCGACGGGCGAGCCAGAACAGCGCCACGGCAATCCCCACCCCATTAATCAAACCGTAGGATTGCTCCAGGATACTGTGCCAGTTGGTCTCCCAACCGGTGGTCATGCCGGTAAGCTTGATAAGGGTGGCGGTAGCGAAACCGAAGCCGCCGATCAACCCGGTGAGGAGGGATACAAAGGTCACACCGGGCAAACCCTGCCGCCACGACCAAACCCAGATCCCGATGACGGTGCCGATGCAGCCCGCCCAATTGTCGCCGCGCGGCGGGGTCATGCGCAGCCCGAGTCCGACGACGAGTATCAGGAACCCGAGCCACCAACCCACGGCGCCGTGCAGCAGAAGCGAACTGGCGGAATCCCAGCGACGCCGGAGTGCGGCCAGCCCCAGGACACCCACGAACACCCCGGCGGTTTCCAGCCAACTGGTGTCATACCAATAGAGGGGACTCTCCTGACGATAGTCGGCGTTCACGTTGAACCAAATGGCGACCATAATTTCCTCCAATATCCATGCCACCAGTACCGCGCCCAACGGGGCAAAGAAATCAGTCAATCGACGCCGGTCCAAAAAGGCGGGCAAAGCCGTGGTGGCCCCACCGATGGCGGCCCAAAGAAAACCGAGCACGAAAAGACAGGCAAAACCATAGGCTTGGGTGAGGGAATGACCGGAGTGGGTATACGCGATGACCTGCATGTAGGACATGCAACCGCCGATCGACCAGCCGAGCGCCCCGGCCAGGGCGAAAAACGGCAGCCGCCGGTGCCAGTCCGTGCGTCCGGAGAGCAGGACCGCCGCCATGGCAGCGAGTGCGCCGGGAAGCAGCGCCCCGATTTCGTGGCCAAAGTTGCCCCGGATTCCCCAGCCAATGGAGAGCGAGAGGGCCACCCACAGGACACGGAGCGGGAAGCTCATGGTAGAAAAATTACTGCACCACCGGCCGGAGTAATTCGGCAGCACCGGCGGCGATGAGTTCCAGTTCCGTGCAAGTCATGAAGAACTGAAACCCCTGCCGGGAGAACTCCGCGATTTGCGCGGCGGTCAAAGCCGGACGACCGACGTACTTGCCGTGCTTTTTCGCGGCAGCAAGGACTTTGGCGATCGCTGCATCCAGCTGGGGATGATTCTGCTCCCCGCGCAGGCCGAGGGAAAACGAGAGGTCACTGGTGCCGATAAAGATCACATCGAGGCCGGGCGTCGCGGCGATTTCCTCGATGTTCTCCACGCCGCAGGTGTCTTCGACCACGGCGACTACGACGACATTTTCATCGGCGAAATCATAATACCCCGCTCCGTGCGGCCAGCGTAGTCGGGCGAGCGAGGCACCGGAGCCGCGTCCGCCGAGTGGAGGATAACGGCAGGCGGCAACGGCCTGGCGGGCCAGTTCCCCGGTGCGGGTGAAGGGGAAGATCACGCCCAAGGCGCCCATGTCCAGAATGAGTTTGGCGGTCCAAAGTTCGTTGACCGGAGGTCGGGCGAACGGAATCGCACGAAGCCCGCGGGTGGCCAGCACCATGTTGCGTAGCCCCTGGTGGTCGATGGGGCAATGCTCCATCTCAATCCAGAGAAAATCATAGCCGAGACCGGCGATGTGCGCGGCAATTTCGGGGCTGTTAACCGAGATGATTGCCCCGATGACCGGTTGGCCGGCCGCCAGCTTGACTTTCACGGGATTCGGTGGGGGCTTCGTTCCGACGGGAGTGGTGTTCGTTGACATAATGGGTACGGGTTAATGGGGAGGAATCAAGGAAGCGACGGGATCGGGCACACGAAGCAACCAAACCTCGGAAACCTGGCAACCGCGGCCATTGCCGCCCAGTCCGGATTCGCCAAACCAGCTGAGATTCAGTTCGCCGCCCGCGGTGGCAGCGGGGGGAAGTGGAAATTCCTGGGGCGCGAAGGGAAAGGACTTGGCGATCAGGGGGTGAATTTCAATGGATTCGTTCGCGAAGAGCCGGATTTTTTTCTTGGGGGCGTCGCCGGCGTAAACCACGCGCAGGCGGTAATGGGCTCGGGGATCCAGGCCGCCGTAGTGCATGCGGAGCGGGGCATCATAGAGGGACTCCGCGTGATCCATCCACGACAGCCGTCGGGCCACGCCGGGATTTTCATCCGGTTCATCCACCACCAAATCTTCCTCACTATCCACCCGGGCGGAGGCGAAGCTACCGGGATCGGCCGCAAAGCCCAGGCCAGTTACCAAATGAGGCTGCCGGGCCACATTGCCGAGATCGTCATAGAAGCCGCCCGGCCCCGGATTGGTCCAATTAACGATCTGGTCCAGGGCTTTGAGCCGCTCCGGTTCAGTCGCAAGGTGGCGGATCCGGGCGAATTGCTCCCGCAGCCAGGCCCGGTTATTCAGGGGGTAATCGAGGGTGTCCAGGCTCGCGCCCCGGTCCACGGCAATCGCCTGATATTTGGCCACGCTCAACTGCATGCCGATACTCTGAAAAAGGGCGTCGCCCAATTCCATGATCCGGGTCCGCCAGTCTTCCGCCACATGCCGGGACAAGGCGCGCTCAAGAATTGCCTCCGCGGCCGCCAGTGCCGCCCCGCTTCCGAGCGACGGAGCGGCGCGCAACTGTTCCATGGCGGCGGCTTCCAAGCCCGTTTCATAGAGCAGCCGGTGGTGGGTGTAGGCATCGTAATAGGCGCGGAACAGGCCCTGCTGGAAACGCCAATTCCGCAGGTCAATCGGCGCGGCGGCCGCCTCCATGCTTTGGAACTGTTGCAGAGTGGTTTCCACAGATTGATTGGCCAGGAGCGGCCCACGCCAGTTCCGTTCCAGAGCCAGCAGCCCTTGGGCAAACGACTCCGCGTAACGCGGGCCGATGAAGTAACGGCTGTAATCGCGGAGGATATCCGTCACGCGGGATTCTGAAGCCCAACCCAGGCCGCACCAGATGAATTTGTTGACATCATCATTGCAACCTTCCGAGTAACTCAGAAAGCCAATGGTATTGGTTTGCAACTGGCGAAAAATGACAGCTTCGCCTTCGGGGCGGGGATTGATGCACTCCCGCGCCTCCGTAAGGGCGAAGGCGGTGTCCCAATCGGGCACGGGATATTGGCATTGCCGCGAGTGGGTGATGTCCGGGTAATGACGGATGGGGTATTTTTTCGGCACCAGTTCGCGCAGACGCGGGAGGCTAATCCGCACCTGGGGTCCGAAGACCACGCCACTGAGCCAGTCCGGTTGATCGTGCTGGAGAAGGGCGATGAATTCGTCCAGCCAAGTCTGATCAAAGCTTTGGGGGGAAACCCACATCTGGGCCCGGGGATGGTAGCGGTGCAGGTTGGCGGTTTGCTTTTCCAGCAACGCGAGCAAAGGCCTGGGCCGCGTGTGACCGGGATCCCCGCCCGGCACGAAGACGGCATCCACGCGGGGCAGTTGGCGGAAGACCTCGCCCCATTCACTGAGGGCGGACGTCACTGTCTTCGCCTCGGAGTAATCCGCGTCCATCGCGGGATACCAAAGCCAGACATCCAACCCATAGCTGGCGGCAAGACCGGACATGCCGGTCATCATTTCCATGGGCGGCCGGGGAAAATGGGGACTATCGGCGTCATCATCCGAGCGTGGCGGGATTAACTCGATGGCGTTGCAACCAAAGACAGCAAGGTCGCGGATGTATTGATCCCAAACCGGGAGATCCCAGGCGTCATAAGAATTGCACTTGGGCCGGTAGCCGAGTTGGTGGCCGCGCAAGGGATATTGGGGCGCGGTGGAAATATCCAGATCATCTGCCAGCGTCGCCTGTCCGCGCTCCAGGTGAAGTTCGCGCAACAGCCGCCCCACCCCGAACAATATTCCACGGTCATCGGCCCCGAGCACAAAGACCGCCGCACCAGCGGGGCCACGCTTCTCACAGAGCCGGAATCCTTCCGCCCGCGATTCGTTTCGCTCCGCTTTTAGCGCGGGGGTAAAAGGACCAGCCAATTCCGTGAGGGCGGATATTGGTCCCACGGCGATGACGGTCGCGTTGGACGCGGGCCAGACGGAAGCCATGGTCCAATGGAGGTGACAGCGCTTTTCCGCTTCCTCGATCAGCATCGTCACCGCCTTTTTGCCGGGGCCGGAGAGACCGGCGGGTGACACCACGACGGCGTCGCGCAGGTCCAGCGCACCGGCGGGCAAGGTGACGAACGCCAGGATGAGCGCGCTGACAAATTTCAATCTCATAGTGGTGGAGCACCAAGAGAATACGCGCCGGGGAAGTCACTGGCAATCCCGGCGATTGCCCCGCATCGACTCATGCCCGCGCTTCAGAGTTAGCCACAACACTTCTTATACTTTTTGCCACTGCCGCAGGGACAGGGATCATTGCGCCCAATTTTCGGCCCGCGCACGTAAGGTTGCGGGGGGTCGTATGGCGGAGGAGGCAGAAACTTGTCATCAAAGGCGGGAGTTTCCGGCGGAATCCCGTTCCACGCGGCGAAAGGTTGGAAGCCATCCCAGTCCTCAAGTTCCTCGATGACGTTGGTAATGAGCTGACGGCACTCCCGCGGATTTGCCTCCGGCGCCAGAAGCTCCTGTTCCAGTTCCACAAAACCTGAAACTTCGGGGTCCAACAGCCCCTCCTCGTTGGCCTGACGCAATTCCGGCAGCAGCTCCGGCGCGGGCAATTTGGCAACCGCAATGGCCAAGGCATCCCAGACGAACGAGGGGAAGCGCTCCATTTTGCCCCGCAACAATTCGCGGAAATATTCGACGACGGTTTCACGTGGCATCTGCCCGGAGTCGAGCAGGACCAGAAATGAATCGATGGCCGAGCACCGGACAAATTCATCCACGCTTTCATTCTCCACCAGGTAACGCAGGGGGGCGGGATTGCCGTCGTAAACGGACGCGAGGATGCGATCGAGTCCATCGTAGACGGTGTCTTCAAAGAGTTGAGATGCGATCTCGTCGGGGGAACCGACAATCCGGACCAAGGGGGCGTAAGCACGGGTTTCGCGAAATTGGGCCAGGAGGTAGGGGGCGAAAAAGAGCAACATCTCGTCCAGCCGTTCCGCCGCCGCGGCTGGATCGGCCGCCGCGCTCTCCAGGCAACGCAATAATTCCGGCGTGATGGCCTCGCGTTGGGCGACGGCTTCCGACAAAGCCTCCCCCGGGAAAGTGTTGGGGGGCGGATGATTCAGAGCTTCGATAATCTCCGGGATGGTCATCATAGGGTTGAGGGGTTGAGTTAATTTGCCCCGATCATCCGGGCTTTAGCAACTCTAGAAATTCACCCAGCGCGGCCCGAGTGTTAGCAAGATCGGTGCGAATGGAATCATTGTGGTCCCCCTGGGTTTCACGGAGCAGCCGGGGGCCGCGCAGGGTGGCGAAATTGCGTTCCGCGTGATGGAATGGCACCAAACGGTCCGCCCGGCTGTGCAATACCAAAACCGGCACCGTGAGGGCGGCCAGTTTGGCCCGGGTATCATAGCGCAAGCGGGAAAGCCAGCGAACCGGCAGCCACGGAAACAAATCCGCGCCAGCGTCCGGCAGACTGGTGAAGGTGCTTTGCAGGACCAAGCCGCCCACGGTCTCACGCGTCGCGAGTTCGGTGGCCACTCCACCGCCGAGGGATTCACCAAAGGCAATAATGTGCGCCGCGGCAAAGCCTCGCTGCCGGAGCCAGGCATGGGCGGCCTGGGCATCCAGATAGGTGCCGGCTTCCGAGGGAATCCCCTCGCTTCGGCCGTAGCCCCGGTAATCAAAAACCAAAACGCTTAGTCCAAATTCCAGCAGCAGCGCGACGGTCCCCAACCGGTGGCTGACATTCCCGCCATTGCCGTGACACAACAGCACGACCCATTCGCGACGGGGCGAATCAGGGTTGGCCGGGAAATACCAGGCATTAAGCCGCACGCCATCGCCGCTGGCAAAGTAGAGATCCTCCCAGGGCCGCGCGAGGGCGGCGCCAGTGATGACCCATTCCCGTTTGGGCCGGTACGCCCGGCTGCGTTCAAAGCGATGCCACATCAGCGGCAGCATGCCAGAGGGGATCACGAAGGGGTAGCGAGAAGCGGTGGCGCAGCCATTTAGCGATTCCGGCGCAGGGACCCGGCGGGACAAACCGCCGCCAATTTTGCTTGCCTTTGGGCAGCGGGAGCATAACTTATATTCATTATGAAGGCGCACCCCCTTTCCCGCAGGACCTTTGTGAAATACGCCGCATTGGCATGTGCGCCCGTGACTTGCGCCTGGCCGCTGGCGGCGGCAAACCGGGCCGGGCTGAAGCCGGTGCGCTTCGGACTTTGTGCGGACCCGCACAAGGATCTCGTGCCGGATGCCGACGAGCGATTGCGCGTCTTCATCGAAGCAGCCCGAAGTGACAACGCGGATTTCATCCTGCAATTGGGGGACTTTTGCCAGCCTTTGGCGAAGAATCGCGGTTTCTTGGAACTCTGGGAAAGCTTCAAAGGCCCGCGGTACCATACTTTGGGGAATCATGACCGGGACGGTGGACTTGGTTGGCAAGCGACCCAGGATTATTGGGGGATGCCGCAGCGTTATTATTCCTTTGACCACAGCGGCTGGCATTTTGTGGTGCTGGATGGGAATGAAATCAAACCGGTGAACCCGGAACCGGGCTATCCGCACTACATCGGCGCTGAACAACTGGCCTGGCTGCGGGAGGATCTGCGCAAGACGACCGCGCCCACGCTGGTGTTTTCCCACCAAAGCCTCGAGGCCGACGGCGGGCTCGAGAATCGGGCGGAAGTGCGGGGCGTGCTGGAGCAGGCGAATACCGAAGCCGGCTGGCGCAAAATCGGGGCATGCCTCAACGGCCATCACCACATCGATTTTCAACGGGAGATCAACGGGATTCAATACGTCCAGGTCAACAGCATGTCGTATGTCTGGCTGGGAAATGTTTACGCCCACGTGCGCTACAGCGACTTGATCGACAAAGCCTATCCCGCCTTGAAATTCACCGCGCCCTACAAGGAGTCCCTGTTCGCGCGGGTGCAATTGGACCCGGAAACCGGACTGACCATCCAGGGGGTGAGTAGCGAATTTGTCGGCCCGTCACCCTGGGACTTGGGTTTGAAGGAGCGCCCCGGCACGCTTGACCACAACATTATCGCTCCGCGCATCTCTGACCGCCGTCTGAAGATCAGTTCCGCGGCCAGAGCTTAGCGCGGGCTAGGGCGGGGCTCCCGTCCTGAGGCTTCGCCTTCCCTGCTTGGAGTTGCGCATTGATATGGTCAGTGCGACGTAGCTTCGAGCGGAGCCGGGTTCCCCTTCGCCATTCTCCCAAAAATTGCTTCTCGCCTGCATTCCCGTCGTCTTACGCCCCGCCGCCTGCCGCCCTTCGCTCAATAGCTTCGGGGGCCAGGGAAGGCGGAACTCCCAAACTGAAGCGGTCCTTTCCAAGTTTGGAACTACGCATTCATGCGGTTTTCCCGGCGGAGCTTTGGGCTCCGCGGGAAGTGGGCTGGAGTCGACTACTTCGAGGCGGAGGTCGGCGAGATGGACACCCCGAAATTCTTGAACTCTTCCGACAAACGGGCGAGGGATTCCTTCACGGGGATGGCGTCGGCGGTCGCTTTTGCGGCCACGCTTTTCACCGCCACCAAGCCGCCGGTGGTCAGGTCCGTGGAGAGAAACTTCTCCACATCGCGCAAGTCCGAGAGGAGGGGCTGGAAGGCGGTGTTGGCATAGTCATACTGCAGGCTGATGCGATCAAAGCGGGCGGCCACTTCGTTGCGGCGTGTTTCGCTGCGGCTGCGAATGTCCTCATTGGCCATCTTGGCGAGTTCGCGGTCCCAGCCGGCGAAATATTCCGCCCCTTGAATTTTCATTTGCGCGGCTTTGCCGGCAATGTCCGCCGCGGAGCCACGCAAATCATGCACGGCGGTGTTGAACCGCTGGAATTGGGGGCGCAGGTCGGGATTCGGAGTGGCCACCAAATCGTTCAGACTGCCAATGCTCTCGTCGATGCGCGTGTTGCCGATGGCGATCAGGCCGGACGATTCGTCCATGGTTACGGCGGTGCTGGCTCCCTTTTTGTAATTGGGAGAGGCGCAGCCGGTGATAAGGCCGGCGACTACGGTCAGGGTGAATAAAGGACGGAGGAGTTGGGTGGTTTTCATAATTTGTGAGAGAAACCGGTTGGCAGGTAATCCCGTTGCTTTCCGGTGATCAGCCCGCAGGGCGGCATGTCTTACAATAGTGCGTATCCCATTGCCGGTGCCATTGGGGGTACCACCCATCCGCAACGCCGGGTGCCGGAAGGAGATTCGAGCCGAGCAGGACAAGGTCGTGGAGTTGGATTAAGTGTCCGGAACCTGGACTACGAGGGAAGCGCCGGAGACGGATTGGCTGCAAAAAGCGCAAGAATCGCAAAAGGGGAGTCATTCCATGGTGATGTCCGCAGGCAGGGTGATTCGCGACCATCGCAAACTTGAAACTGGATTAAGTGTCCGGAACCTGGACGCGGGCAAAACCGCGGGGATTGATTTGAGGGACAGCGAAGCGGATTCACACAATGGAAGAGCCGGCAGAGTCATCTCCGCGCCGCACAATACGAACGGGAAACTGGATTAAGTTTGTTAAAGGGCGATTTCGGTGGCAGAGGCCACCTGGCCCCGCCCCCGGGCGGAGTCGGGGGAGGGGTGGGCAAGGGAAATCAAGATGTCAAAGAGCGGGTCCGCTGGCCGGTTACACCGGAGCGGGCAAAGGGCGACAGCCAATGGCATTGGGTGGTGCGGTCTGGCCGAATCAGGGAAATCCTCGAGGTGATTAGAATATTGGTGAAATTCGCCCGATCGGTGGCGGGAACGGCGGCTGCGGATCGCAGGCGGCAAATGCCGGGGCGGTGGCCACAAATGATTTGATGATTGATTCATCACTCACAGGATCCATTAAAGCACAGGTTGGCGTTGGGCATATTCCTACGGGAGGAATTTGGGTGCGAATTTTTGAAATATTTTGGGAGGAGTTGCTCAGAGGGCGAGCGCGTGACCGATTTGCTGGCCCTGGTTGTAGTGCGTGCCGATGGTGGCATCGAAGGACACCCGGCCGGCTTCGAACAACATGACAATATCCGAGCCGCCGAATTGGAAGAATCCGAATTCCTCCCCTTTGGTGAGGGTTACGCCTTCCTGCGCGGTCAGGGTCACCGAGGACACCTGCGCCATGCCGATGGGCAAGACCGCCACAAGCCCCACGGGTGACTCGATCACGATGAGTCCACGGTCCTGGCTGAATTGGAAGCCGGTGCCGTCCACGATATCGAGGGATCCGTCCGGTTTCTGGATGACGTCCATTGTGACCTTGCCGGGGATTTTGCGCGCTTCCCGGATCACGCCGCCCACCGGAACGTGATACCGGTGGTAGTCATTGATGTTAAGGAAACTATGCGTGAACAACCCGCCCCGAAACCGGTCCTGAAACGGGCTGCCTGCCAGCAATTCGAGCACGGACCAGGTAAAACCTTTCACGCGGATGCACGAATCATCCTGAATCGGCCATTGACCTTGATAGACGCTGTCAGCCGGGGAAACAATGATCCGGTCGTCGTTCCAGCCCGCCAGGGGCCGTTTGCCGGGACGCACCTGGCGGGCAAAGAATTGGTTGAAGGTCAACCACCCGCTCGGAGCCACGTAATAATCATCAATATGATAAGCCGGATTGGTGAAAAAGCTCCGGATTCCGCGGCTTGATTCGACGGTATCCAGAAAAGCGCCCCAATTTTGGGCGAAGGTTCGCGTCCAGTCCTGGAATTCCTCATCCCGGAGCAGCAGATCCTCGGGCGATTGGGCGAGGAGGTAATAAAATTGGAGGACGACGGGATTCAGATTCCGATCCGTGGGGATGAGCGTGACGGTCTGATCGAGAAATTCGAGGTATTGCTGGAGGTCGGCCAGATTGGGCCGGGCGGCTTTAGAAATTGCGGCAACGAGTGCCTCGGCCAGATCCGCTCGCTCTTCCAACAGGTCGATCAATTCGGTGACGATGGGAGTGTGCTTCTTCATGGGAATGGATGTGATGGCAAAGCGGAATGGATGATGCGATGATAATGCCGGGGAAAATGCAATATCAAACGGCGCAAAGCCCTCCAGCGCCAGCTCGTGAAGGGAATTTCAACTGCCTAATAAATTAATCCGAAATCGGGAGTCACCCAAAGGGGGGGCTTTGCCGTGGGGTGATCCCGGGATTGCGGAAACTGGATTAAGTGTCCGGAGGTTGGACTCCGAGGGGGGGGAATGCAGAGATTGATTGGCCAGGATATAGTACACAGTCCACTTTCCAGTTCGAGTTTATGCATCAGCCAGCGTGCCCGCTTGGCGAGCCTACCGACCAATAATTTCACCCTCAAACTGGCTGGTTTTGATGCGCCCCCGACTGGTTGGCTATGTCCGCCCCCTGACAAGGACGCTTGGTTGGACTCATGCCGGGCGGCCAGCGACGATTCGGTCGTAACTGCTGTGATGACCAATCCAAAACCAAATTATATCGGAGCCATCCTCGACGGCGATGGCACGATAGTGGATGCCCACGCGAACTGACCACATTCTGCCAATTTTCTTGAAGTGGAGGGATGGGTGACGGGGATCGGCCTTAAGCATGGCGAAATTCTCGTCCGCAAGTCGCCGAATTTACTCGGGAAGTTCGGCGTAAAAGTGCCAGAACTTAGGATTGGCGCGATGCGTCACAAGTCCCGGCAGCGACCTTGGCGCAAATCACGGATGGCCTCGTCGGCAAGGGTGTCCAAATTTCCGGCGGAGACGTCCTCCGCAAACTGTTGGTCCCACGTGGCAGCGTCGAACCCGGCGAACCAGTCGCGGAAAGCCAAAAGCTCACGACGGGACAGATTGCTCACAGCGGTTTCGATCTCACGAACGGAACTCATTGCTGAAAACTAAGCCAACTCAAATTTGAGGGCAAGAGCAGATGCCGGGGATTGCTGAAACTGGATTAAGTGTCCGGAGGTTGGACTCCGAGGGGGGAACGCAGAGATTAATTGACCGCAAAAAGCGCAAGAATCGCAAAAGGGGAACAATTCAGAAGGGATTGGCGGAGGCAAGGTACTTTGGGACCAGCGTGAACTTGAAGTTGGATTAAGTGTCCGGAACCTGGACTGCGAGAGAAATGCCGGAGATGGATTGGCCACGAGAGGGTACAAAGATCACAAAAGGGAATGGATTTGACGGACAGCGAACCGGATTCACGCAATTGAGGAGCCGGCAGGGTCAACTCCGCACCGGACGACACGAGGGGGAAGTTGGATTAAGTTTGTTTAAGGGCGACTTCGGTGGGAGTGGCCATCCGGCCCCGCCCCCGGGCGGCGTCGGGGGCGAGGCAGGCGATCGAAATCAAGATGTCAAAGAGCGGGACCGCTGGCCGGTTTCACCGGCGCGGGCAAACGCAGAAGGCGGAGGGATTGAGTGGATCGGATTGGTCGCGTCAGGAAGCTTCCAGGGATGATTTGGATTCTGGCACAGCTTGCTTGGTGGGTGGCGGGCACGGCGCCGGGTCATCGCCAACAGCAATCCCCGGGGCGATGGCCAGGCATGATTTGCTTTTCAACCCATCACTCACAGGTTTCATTAAAGCACAGGTTGGCGGCGGGCATTTTCCTACGGGAGGAATTTAGGTGCAGATTTTTAAAAATTCTTGGCGAGGATTGGCGGATTGTTTGCCCGGGCGGTGCCTTTTGGGCGGGGAAACCGGGAAAAACACGGGGACTTCTTACAGAAAGTACCGCCCCATGCTTCCGCCGTCGCTGGTGCAGCTTCCGTCTTCGCCAAAGTTTCCGTCTTCGCCAAGGCTACGCCGGACAGGACGCCGGACAGAAAGGGCGCGACCCATGCTTCGCTGATTGCTTCGCAGGGCAGGAAGGGGGGATTGGGAAAAGCGGAGGGGCATCCGGCCACTCGCTGGAATGCGGATAACGCAAGGCGTGTTTCCACGACGTGGAGACTCGATTGTTAGAAAATGGGCGCTGCATCGCGAATGGGAGCATCGCTGCTGATATTGACGCATAGCCGGGACTGACCCCTTTGATTTTTTCAGATGGCGCGGAGCTTACTGCCGAGCGCGCAGCGGCACATGGTCAGGCGAAGTTGGATTCAGGTGCGGGTTAGCACGAGGTGGGTGGCGCGCGGCGAGGCGACGTGCTGGGTGCAGGTGTAGCCCAAATCCACGAGGTTGAGACCGTCGAAGAGCGGCTCGCCCGTGCCCAGCAGGACCGGGGAGATGGCGATGTGGAGTTCATCGATCAGGCGCTCGCGAAGGTATTGCCGGATGGTGTCCGCTCCGCCGCCGATGCGGACATCCTTTCCGTTGGCGGCTGCGCGAGCCCGTTCCAGCGCGGCGTTAATCCCGTCGGTGACGAAATGAAAGGTCGTGCCTCCCTCCATGACGAGGGGCGCTCGGGGATGATGCGTGAGCACGAAAACCTGGGTATGGTAAACCGGGTTCTCGCCCCACCAACCCCGCCAGCTATCGTCTATCCAGGGACCGCGCACCGGCCCGAACATGTTTCGGCCCATGATCCAAGCACCCACATTGCGGAAGCCGCGCGCGGCAAAATCGTCGTCGATACCAGTCTCTCCATCGGGTTTACCGAACAGTTGCGTCTGAAACGTGCGCGTCGGAAACGCCCAGCGATGCAGGCCAGGGCCGCCCACACCCATAGGTTTCTCCAGGCTCTGGTCCGGACCGGCGGCATAGCCATCGATTGAAATGGTGAAGCATTCCACGCGGAGTTTCGTCATTGGGTGATTCTTTCGGTTAGAGGATGCGGGCGGGCGTGATCGGAGCGGGTCGCAATGGATTTACGAACGAGTGGCGCGTTGGGTCAAAGGCTGGATTGCTGATCGTAAACATGTTGCATTGATTCTCTTGTACTCGGAAACGGTCGAATGTCAAATCTGGTTCGCGGGTGTTGCCATGAAGCCAAAGTGTGGCGGGCAGTCGAGGCGGCGGCAACGCAGTGTCGCCTGTCAGGGGATCGCTGGCGAGTCGCTCGAATCCTGGTGTCAGGGGTCGAATCAAAACCAGCCAGCAAAGGTCGAATCAGAACCAGCCAGTCTGAGGCGGGGTTATTCATATCATTTCGGCTGGGCGGTGCAATGGATTTTGACGGCGAGATAGAACGAGCAGGGGGCGCGCTTTG
>CAIXFN010000106.1 GCA_903918755.1 uncultured Pedosphaera sp. | reverse complement strand
GACATCGGGCGCGGGAACAGCGATCCGAAGCTGTGCCATTTTGATGCGAAAGTGGTGCCGAACCACAAGGCCCTCGCCACCACCTTTGCGCTGCTGGACAACTATTACTGCAACGGCGTGAACTCGGCGGACGGCCACATGTGGTGCCTGCAAGGGTTGACCACACCCATGCGGGAAAAGGACCGCCCGGGCTATCGTTGCGCGTACGACTTCGGCACCGATGCGCTGTGCTACGCGGGGTGCGGATTCCTGTGGGATCAGGCGCTGCTGGCGGGGCTTTCGTTCCGCAATTACGGTGAGCTCGATTTCCCGGAAAAAGTTGGGGGCACATCGTATAACGACTTCTACACGGATTGGAAGGACAAGGGCGGCAAGACGGGATTCCGCCCGGTCTATAATCTGGAGGCATTGCGCAAGTATAGTTCGCCAATCTTCCCCGGCTGGGAGATGTCCATTCCCGACCAGGTGCGCGCCGACGCGTTTTTGAAGGAACTGGGAGAATATGAAGCCAAGGGCAGCTATCCCGATTTCGTGATTCTGTATCTGCCGAATGACCACACCTCGTCCGAGTTGAAAGCGCAGTCCTACCTGGCGGACAACGACCTGGCGCTGGGGCGCTGCGTGGAAGGCCTTTCCCGGAGCAAATTCTGGAAGGATATGGCGGTATTCGTGATCGAGGATGATCCGCAGGCGGGAGTGGACCATGTGGACGGGCACCGCTCCATCTGCCTGCTGGCCAGTCCCTGGGCCAAGCGCGGGGAAGTGGTGAGCAAATTCTACAACGAGAGCGCGGTGTTGCACACCATGGGACAGATCCTGGGACTCCCGCCCTTGAATCAATTAGTCGCGGCGGCGCCGCTGATGACCGACTGCTTTCAAGACCGGCCGGATCTGACGCCGTTCCAATGCAGCGTGCCGGAGTTCCCCCTGAACACCCCAAAAGACCGGGCCGCGAACCGGGCCAAAACGCGGGCGGAGCGAAAGCTGGAGGCGCGGATTGCCAAACTGGATTTCACGAAACCGGACCAGATTGATGAGGACGCGCTGAACCGGCTGATCTGGCGGGAAACGCGGCCCGGCGAGGCTTATCCCGTCAAATTCAGCGGCGCCCACGGTCGCGGCTTGAAAGCCCTGGGCCTGACCCTCGGGGCGCTGGACGGGGACGATGACTGAGGAGGATGGGCTAGAACTGGCGTTGGTATTCGCCGGACATCATCGTCTGCCACTGGACCCCATCCTGGGACATCTCCATCTGGAAGCGATAGGTATCCCCGCCCGGGAGTTCCCAGGTCGTGCGACTGTGGCCCTGGGAATCGTGGCAATTCAGCACCAGCCGGTGGTCCACAAAAGCGCCGCGAAAAACGTTCGGTGCCACCCCCAGGGTATCCCACCAGTGCAACACGTACTCCCCGGTGGCTGCATCGAAGGAAAAAACTCCATGGCCCCGGAAGCAGATCCGGCCATCCCGTTCCTGTTCATAATCATGGACCAGCACCCAACCATCCAGGGCGATGCGGTTATCGCAATGGCCGACGGCGGCGCCCCCCTGAGGGTCCCAGGGACAGGGCGGAATGGTTTCCTGACCGATCCAGCGACCGGCGAGGGCATGCAGGCGGGCATGAGCAGCATTAGGTTTAGGCATTTCATTCATAGCGGTTACACCAAAGTAGAAAAGGCGTCCCGCCCGGTCAAGATGATAGCCACCGGCGAAAAGGCGCCCGGTCAAGGGATGACGAGGAGCGTTGAAAAGTGGGACGCGGCGCTGAATAATGGCCAGGGTCCGGCCGGAATAGGCCGGCAAATTATGACGCCAAATCCATATCGTTACGAGAAGCCCCACGACCCCGTGGCCGGGGCGGGCAACCCATCATGAAAGCCGTGCAACTGATCGCGCCGGGGCGAGCGCTGGAATTACGCGAGGTCGCCATCCCGGAACCGGGTCCGCGGGACGTTTTGGTGCGCGTCCAAGCGGCGGGGATTTGTCATTCGGACGCGCATTACCGGGCGGGAAAATCGCGGGTGGATCCCCTGCCCCTCACGCTGGGCCACGAGGTGGCGGGTATCGTGGAACGGGTGGGCGGGGACGTCAGCCGGTGGCAACCGGGGGACCGCGTCTGCGTGCACTACCTGGCCACGTGCGGGGAGTGCGAGTATTGCAATGCCGGGACGGAGCAATTCTGTCCGCGCGGCCAGATGATCGGCAAGACGCGGGACGGCGGTTACGCGGAGTTCATCCGGGTGCCGGCGCGGAGCGTGTTCCCGCTGCCGGCGGAGATTCCCTTTACCCAGGGGGCGATCATGATGTGTTCGGCGGCCACGTCCTGGCACGCCTTGAACAAGGGGCGGCTGCGGCCGGGTGAATCAGTGGCCATTTTCGGGATTGGCGGACTGGGGGTGTCCGCTTTGCAACTGGCGAAGGCGTGCGGCGCGGGGGCGGTGTATGCGGTGGATTTGCAACCCGCCAAACTGGCGTATGCGAAACGCCATGGCGCCATCCCCATTGATGCCGGGAAGACGGAAGCCGTCGCGGAGATCATGCGGCTGACGCGGGGGCGCGGGGTGGACGTGGCGCTGGAACTGATCGGCTTGCCCCGCACCATGCAACAGGCGGTGCAGTGCCTGGCGATACAGGGGCGGGCCATGTTGGTGGGGATCACCCCCCAATCCTTTGCGGTCTCGCCCTATGCCGAGATCCTGAATAAGGAGGCGGAGATCATCGGGGTGTCCGACCATCTCGCGCGCGAATTGCCCCAACTCATCGAATGGGTCCGGACGCGCAAACTGGATTTGGCGGGGGTGGTCACCGAGACGGTGCCGCTGGACGCGGGCATCATCAACGAGCGGCTGGACCAACTGGAGCGCTTCGGGGACAAGCTACGCGTGGTCATCACCCCCTGAGACGGGCCAGGTGGAAATGAAAAAGCCGCCAGCGGTTCCGGTTAACGGAAGCGCTGGCGGCACGAAGAAAGGGCGACCGGTTAGACTTCGACCGTCTGGCCGACGACCGGCTGGATGACCCGAATTTTCGGATAGCGCGCGTTGATCTGCTTCTCAAACCAACCGCGGGAATCGTCATCGCCGTGGCCCAGCAAGACGGTATGCGGGGAAACCTGGCCCACGAAATTCAGGAGGTCATCGCGATTGGCATGCGCGGTGAGATCAAAATCTTCCAGTTCGCAACGACGGGTGACTTCGCCGGCACTACCGCTGAAGGTGAACGTTTCGCCGGGTTTGGCCTTTTTCAGGCGGCCGCCGGGGGTGTCCTGATCGGCGTAGCCCACGAAGAAGATGGCCTGCTTTTCGTCGCCAATCATGCGGGTGGCGAGATCGTGCGCGGCGGTGTTCTCACTCATCATGCCGGCGGTGATGACAAAGATGCGGCCGCCGGTAAGCTTCATTTTCTCGGCCTGGCCTTTTTCCAGGACGATCAAATTCAAGGCCTCGCGGAGCTGCAAGTTGCTGTGCTGGCGATGGGTGCGGTGGGATTCCAGATCGTAGATTTCGGTGAACACGCGGCCCAGGCCGCCAATGTAAATCGGCTGGTGCTTCAGGCGACCGGAGCGGGTCAACAAGGCCAGCAGGGCGAGGATTTCCTGGGTGCGCCCGAGGGCGAAGGTGGGGATCAGAACGCAGCCTTTGCGCTTGAGGACGCGCTCGATGGACTGGGTGAGTCGTTCCACTTCCGCTTCGCGGGTGAAGCCGGCCGGGACGGCACGGTTGCCGCGGGTGGTCTCCATGATGAGGACATCGGCTTTAACATCTTCAAACCGGGCGGCCTTCAAAATGGTCTGATCCGTGAAGCAAACATCGCCGGTGTAGAACAGGGTCTGTTTGGCGCCGCGGACCATCATACCGGCGGAACCGAGGGCGTGGCCGGCGTCAAAGAACTCAATGGTGGGCGAAGCGAAACCGGCGCGGGTTTTGTGATAAGCGGCCCATTCGATCTGGCGATTGTATTTGAAGCCCTGGAAGCGGGGGGCGATTTCGTCCACCTCGTCGTGGGTGTAGAGGGGGTATTCGCGAATAGCGGCCTCGTCCCGCT
>CAIXFN010000105.1 GCA_903918755.1 uncultured Pedosphaera sp. | reverse complement strand
CTCCGTTTGATTAGCGCCCTCCTCGCCGAAATCAGCGACGAATGGCTCAGCGAGAAAATTTACCTCAACATGGATAACCAATACCCAGCTCTCAGTTCAAAATGCTAAAACATTTTACAGAAAAAAACTTGCGCGGCCGAGAGAATCAAGATAACCAGCAATCGCGCCATTCCAGAACACCTGTTTTTAGAATTCATCATATATCAGAGTTTGACGGAAACCTGCTGAAAATGCTCCCAGTGATTATATTATTCGCCTAATGCGTTGCGTTGCAAATGTTTAGAACTGCTTAATTTTCGTCAAACTTTCAACATTTTTGCCAACCGCCGCAATGGGACCGCTAATCCTTGCGCGATGGAATCCGCAACATTTAAGGAAGTGTTGCGTTTGCCTCGTCCAACGAACGAAATCGTTCTTGAAACCAAATCGGCCTTTTCCGCCAATTGTTCTTGTGTCAATCCGTTCGCGCTCCAGCGATTTTTACCATTTCCTTAAAATACTTTGCGAAATCGTTCGAGGCCATTTTGTGTGTTTGCCAAGTAGATTCAATCCCTTTGCAGGAACAGTTGTTCCATTTTGGGAGTTTGCAATCCTTAACGAAGTTGATACCATTAGCAGAAACGCGGGATTGCTTTGGGGGCATTCCGCGATGCGGTAATGGCCGGAAAGCAATCAAATCGGAACGGAGCAATATAATTATGCGAGAAATTCAATTGACATGCCTAATCGCAGTTTTGTGTATCTCGGGTCTGAAAGCGGGCGCACAGGACAGCAGTTTTTTAACAAATGGACTCCTTGCCTATTATCCGCTCGCGGGAAACGCAAATGATGCCAGCGGAAACGGGAATAATGGCACTGTAAACGGAGCAACCTTGACGCAAGACCGCTTTGGACGGTTTGGGATGGCATATGAATTCAATGGCTCAAACAGCTACATTTCAGCGAACGTGCCGAATCTACCTACGGGGGCGGCCCCGCGAACCGCGTCACTTTGGGCTAAAGCGCAATTCCCGCCAACCGGGGACACTCTCTTTTGGTCAGGCACGGCTCAAAACAGACAAGCCTTCGGCCTTATCATCAATAGCTCACCTCTCACTTGGCAAGGACAGTCCTGGGGTGGAGGAGATGACGTAAATTCGGGCGTCCCGGTCGATGCGAATTGGCATCACGTCGTTGCTACCTACGACGGCTCCAAATTAAGCATTTTTATCGATGGCAATGCGACCGGGGCACTTTCGATCGGAATTTACACTCCATTATCCCCTGTCCTTATTGGGGCAGCCTTTGATTCAAGTATTGCCGGGACAACATCTGCCAACTCCGGCTTTTTTAAAGGATCGATTGGCGATGTCAGGATATTCAATCGCGCTCTTTCTCCTCAAGAGATTGCACAACTTTATAAAGTCGAGGCCTTCATTTCCGGAATAGTTTTGACGCCTTCAGTCACCATAACGACGAGCGGAAACACAGGGCAGGCTTATTCTCTCCAATATTGCATTGACCTAACTGGGTCGAATTGGTCTGTTCTCGCGACAAATTTGATTCCCCAAGGAAATTTGCTTGTCTTCCCAGATACAAACGCCGTTTCCCAGCCTAAACGCTATTATCGAGTGATCGCCCAATAGCGCCCCAGTTGGCAGCTGGAAAATCAATTGCCTAATGGCCGACTGCGTAGTCTATGCAACCTCCATGCTTTCTTGCATTAGTTTGCGTCTTTTTCGCAATGAGAAGGTCAGGGGTTCGACTCCCCTCGGCTCCACCATCCAATTGGTTCAGGAATGCCTTTCCCCCCTCACCCAGAATACTTCATTGCCGGCCGGATTCATCCAGCACTTTCGTAAAATGTTCACCGCCGTCCGGTGAGTGATACAAGCCATCGGTGTACACGAACCACCAACTGCGGCCTTCGTGAGATTCACCGGTGGCGGCGATGAGGCCGCCGGTGGGAATGGTTCCCTGGATCGGCAGCCAGGACCATTCGAAAGCCCAAACCTGGCTGCGGGAGAGGCGTCCAGGCACCCGGGGATCAAGGGCCTGGGTGATGAAGCGGCCGAATTTCTGATTGCCCATGGCGGTGGCGCCGAGGGCCGTGAAGGGGCGCCAGCTTTCGAGGTTTTTGGCCTCCGGATAAAGGGCCATGTGGCTCCCCTGGGAAACCTGAGATTCGTAACCGTGGGTGGTGGCGTAGCGCATCTCGGTGGTGGTTTGCATGGCCTTCTCAAAGGCGGCGTTGTAGAAACCGGTGTCGCTGCGTTCATCCGCGACCACGAGGGTCTGGAGGCCATCCGGGGAGGTGTAGCTGCGGGAAATACTGGCCGGCGTGGTGGTGCCCGGTTTTCCCCGGCCGAGGAATTCCAACCAACGGTCCGGGCAGGTGGTGATGCAGGCATGGGTGCGTCCCTGGCTGACGGCAGGATAATACCGTTCCCAGGGCCAGACGGTCACGCTGGTCACCCGTTCGCCCATCAAACCGAGCCGATTCCAGGAAGTCCCGCCATCCAGACTTTTGAAGAAGCCTTGGGATTCGCAGCCAGCATAGACGATTTCCGGATCGCGCAGGTCAAACGCCAGAACTTCCCCACAGAGCGCGGAAGGGCCGGTGCCATCGAAATCGCCGGGCAGAGCCAGGCGAGCCCAGCTTTCACCGCCATCGGTGCTTTTCCAGAGTCCGCCGGTTTCGCCCGGCCGACCACCGGCCCGCAGGATGATCCGCGGATCCTGCGGATGGATCGCGACGCTGCGGACGGCAAGATCCGCGCCGGAAAGCGTCCCATTGGCCGGGTGCCAGGTGTGACCGCCGTCGGTGGTACGCAGCAAACCACGCGCGGCGGAACGGACCACCACCACCTGTGCATCCGAGCGTGAAATCGCCACGCCGGTCAGGCGGTCCCCCGCGGTGTGCAAAGCCACAGGCGGCACGGGTGGCACCGAGTTCGTGGCAATGCCGGGAACAATCGTCAATTCCGAGACCCGGGCGTGGTAGTGGGCACGGGTCTCCTGCGGCAGGGCGCTCACGAACAGTCCGACGTCCATTTCTTCGCGGGCGCGCTTGAATTGATAGCCGCCGAGTTCCCATTTTTCGCCATCGGCGGAGGTCCAAGTTGTCCAAATATTTCCCTGGCGGCAGATTCTTAACCAGGGCCGGTTTTCCGGAAATTCATAGGAACTCACCCGGGTGCCGCCGAAGTCAGTGAAATCAGCGGAAGAGCGCAGGCCATCCGCCGCGGTTTGGACCAGATGGAAATCCTGGCCCCATTCCCAATTCAACCGTTCGCCGAATTCGCGGGCGGTCAGTCCCACCCAGGCATGGGGATTCACCGGCTCACCATGGGCTCCGGAATATTCGTCCACCCGGCAGGTGACGGTGAAATCCCTCCGGATTTTGCGGGTGACCGTGTGGAGGCCGTTACCGAAGAATTGGAAGCCATTCGATCCCGTCGGCCAAAGGCCATAGCTGGCGCGGGCGTCGCCGACATTGCGATGGGTCCAATCGGAGGCGACGGGTGGCCCGGTGACCTCCAGGCTCGCCGGAGAAGAATCCACGGAATGGTTCCCGTCGAAAATCACCCGCACCCAAAAAGAGTTGGAGCCGCGTGGCAGGGGGCCCGAGTATTCCAAGGCCGGACCGGAGGCTTCGGCAAGTTGGAGCGAGCCGAGGAAGAGGACGGTCTGGTTGACCGTTTGACCGCGCGGATCAACTGTCACGGTCACCCGGCCACTGCCATCCCCGCCGGCAGCGAGTTTGAGTTGCGCTTGCGGGTAGATGCCGGAGTCCACCACGCGCAGATTGGCTGCGGGAATTGGCTGACGAGGGAGGCCGGGGCCTTGCCATTCGAGGTTGAAATTAGCTCCTGGCAGTTCATCGTAAAGATGAGTCATGACCAGGGCGTGGTCGCCCCGGGAAAGCTGCCGGAGGGCAACTTTCTCCGTGGTGCCATGCTGGCCGTCCCACACGAGTGCGTCCGCACCATCCAATTGGAGTCGGTAGGCGCCGTCGATCCCGGCGGAGAACAGGTAAAATCCATCCGCGGGGACCCGCAAATAACCTTGGTAAACCAAGGCATATCCGGCAGTGCGCTGACCCAGCACCCCGTGATCAAAGCCGCGGGCCAGACCGCTGCGGGTGAGTTTTCCCTGCGGCATCTCGGCGAGGTTCAGCCAGTAGTGCTCCTCATCCGGGGTCTGCAGGGATTCGTAAAAATAATTCGTGCGATGTTTGGAGGCTTGCTGGAAGAGATCGAACGCAAGACCGGGAACGGTGTTGGGAATATCGGGTGCGGAAGGAGGAATCGGGCGGGCGACAGGAGTGAGGGTAACCGGGGCGGTGGATTGATCGAAAACATCGGTCACCGTGAGCCGGACCGTCATGGCGGACAACACCACATCCAGCAAAGCGTGACGCGCGGAGGGGGCGCGCGCGGATTGAACGGCCACGGGAACTCCGCGACATTCCGGATTGTCAAAAACCTCAATCCGATAAGCGAATCCCGGAGCGGCGGAAGCGGGAATTTCCCAGGCAACCGCCAATTGATGACCATTGGACTCCGCGGTCACAGCGGTGACTGCGGGCCGGTCTAATACCGGTTGGTCAGGCTGCCTTACCGGGAAGGTATGCCGCCGGTCGCCGGCCAGGGGTTGACCGGTCAGACGACGTGGCAGCAGGTCCGGGCGGTTCGAATATTCGATGGCGGCGTATTCATGATCGCCTTCGGGGACGGTGTTGACGACGACATATTGGGTTTTGTCGATGGCAATGGTATCCGCTTTCAGCCAGGCGCCGTCCCGGCGGCAGTAGCCAAGCCGCCGATGCAGGGGGCGCACTACGATCTCCGAGGAAAGGGTTTCGATGAATCCGCTGTTGCCCGCGAAGGAGGTCGCCGGGATGGGTAAATGGGCAATGCCAATGAGATGCCATTCGCCAGAAGTCAGATCCTTGATCCAACGACCCATGTATGCCATCCCGGAATTCGTTTCACCCAGGGGCTGCCACACACGGGCAAGCATGGTGTACCAACGCTGCGATTTGACAAACGGCCAGCCCTCGGCACCCATCGTGCCGCTACTGCCCTCCCCACCATAATCATTTTTGATGAACAAGTTGGGAGCCACATCGGTGAAACGCACGGGCGTGCCGAGACGATCGCTGCCCCAAAAGGTCCAGACGGAACCCGGGCGAAAGGCGGCCTGGAGCTGCGCATCCGGATTGGGGATACCGCCGGGTCCATCGGGCACGGTGCCCAGAAAACCGGCGTAAAAGCTGATGTTATTGGGCTTGGGATTAAAGCTGGAATTCCAGTTGGCGTAGTACGTTCCGGAAGGCCACCACGGCCAACGGAGATCCATCATGATCAGGTCGGATCCATTGGCGATATTCTCACTATACCAAGTGGCCTGGACAACCGGAACACCGGCCACGAGCCACGAAAGCGCGATTGCGCAAATAAGCCGGGCAAACCAATGTTGGGGCGGGGAGGGAGATTTCATCGGCACTACACCAGCAACTGGACGAAAAGCAAACATCCCCATATTCCCCGGACAAGACTGGATCAAATCTTTAGTTTACGGGGCCATTGCTGGTTGGATTCCCAGTAGGTTTTTTTAAGTTTGATGAGAGGCTCATCGGCGGCCGGTTGGATCCGCCCTTCCGCGTCAATGGCGCGGGAAACCATGGTGTGTTCGCCGGGGGAAGGCTGCTTCCAATCGAAATCGAAGAAGCGCCAGGTGTATTTGTCCTTCGGGGAACGATCCAAATGAGCGGGCAGCCAGGGACCATCGTCAATTTTGACTTCCACCGTTTTGATCGGCGTACCGTCACCCCAGGCGGCACCGGTGAGCCGAACGTTGCCGTTCTTGAATTTAACCGCGCGCGCGATAATCGATTTCACGTCCACGGGCCCGACACTGGTGAGGCGCCAGAGCGTTTGGTCCCCTTCCGGTTGGCCGCGCAACGTGACGTATTCCTGGGCCATGTACTTGCCCATATACCGGCGATCCAAAACCTCGATGCGATTCAGCCACTTGACCCAGGAAATTCCGAACCAGCCGGGAACCACCAAGCGGAGGGGAAAGCCGTGCTCCTTGGCCAAAGGCTCACCATTCATCTCGTAGCACAGGAGAATGTCATCCCGCCGGGTATCGTTGATGTGCAAGCTCCGGCCAAAATTCTGGACGTAATCGTTATCGCGAATCTTCTCAATCTTCTCATCCATGCCGAAAAAGGCCACTTCAATGGCGCGGGTCAACGGTTCACAATCGTGAAGCAGATCGACGAGCGGAGTGCCAGTCCAACGGATATTACCGATGGCACCCATGAAACCCATTCCGGCACCATTCCCCCCGCATTCCAGGGTCGCCGTCACGGTGCGCTTCTTACGGGCCTTGATCTCAGCAAGAGTGAATTTCCGGGGTTTTCGGACCAATCCGGAAATATTCAGGACGTGATCCTCGGCTTTCAACGCCGGCACGTTGTAATGACTGACGACAAAAAGGTCGCTGGTTTTGGTGTGCCAATCCGTGACATTTTGCCAAATGGTCTGGAGGCGGCCGGTGGGTTGAAAATCAAGGAAGGGTAACAACACCCCAGCTTCCTCTGCCGGGGGTCCGCCGAACATGGAAAGCGGCCACTGCGCGAAGGTCAAAGCGGCAAGCGCGGTGCCACCACGGAGCAGGTCCCGCCGGGAAAGGGTGTTGGGCTTCATAAAGCAAACGCATTGTAGTGACCAAGCCACGGGAAGCAAGCCCGGTAAAAACCTGGTGAGTTGCCCGACCAAAAACAAAAACCCCGTCACGGTGACCCGTGACGGGGTTTAGGAAAGAATCTGGCGGCAACCTACTCTCGCGCAAGCTATACAGGCACTACCATCGGCAAGACTGTGTTTGACGGCCGAGTTCGGGATGGGATCGGGTCGGG
>CAIXFN010000104.1 GCA_903918755.1 uncultured Pedosphaera sp. | reverse complement strand
GGCGAACTGCACTGGTGGCGGTGGCTGAGATTTAAAACCTGAAGCCGCCATATATTATTATACTTTTTTAAATGGCAGCCAGCCGAAAAAGCAGTGGCGGAAGAGGATTTGTCTAAAAAACTAAGGCCAATAAATCTCTGCTGAAAGGGTTGTGCCAACATGTTTACAACCGTGCAAATCAATCCCTCCACCGACGAAGTCGCCGACGCGTCCCCATCCCTCATCCCCTGATACGCGTGCCCGCTGCGTAAGCTTGCGACACGCCTCCCTCCCTGTCATTGTTTCCCCCATGAAGGCGCTCTCCGGTTTGCTGATTTTTGCCGCTCTAGCTATCCTACCGGGCCGGATCCAAGCCCGCTTTGCCCACGTTGATACCTGCGCCGTGCCAATCGATCGCGTTCTCGCCAATTTGGAACGTGATTTGCGCAAAGATACCAACGATGTCTCCCGACTCTATTATTTCGCGCGCGTTCAAGCCATGGCGTTTGCCGGCACTGTTTCTACCGTGAATATCGTTACCAACTATTCGGATCCGAAGGAGAATGGTAAAATCTTTATCCGGTTCGACTCCGGTCTGCCCGAGGGTGCCGGCCAGCCTGGATTCGCCCCCCAAGCTAATGCCGCTGCCCGGGCGCATCTCACCAATTCCATCCAATCATATCAACGGGCCGCCGACTTGGTTGTGAAAGGAACCAATGCCACTGCGCACCGCTGGCTGGTCTGCCCCATCCACCTTGGGTTGGCTTGGGGCCTTGATCAGGAGGGGAGCCGCCCCGAGGCCATCAAGGCCTATCGCCGCGCGCTGCAATTTGCCTGGCAGGCAGAAGTCGATTCAACCTTGCCGCTTCCGGATCGTATGCAAGGTTCCTGGGATCAGCTTCGCGCGATCCCTTCCCTCCGTGGTCCGCCCCCATTTAGCCCGCCGGGCGTTTTCTTCTCGCAGGAAATTATCAACTACCTACTTCCCCTGCTGGATCCAACCAAGGATGCCCGGGAAATCGCTCAACTCGATAAAGATAAGGCCACTTTGCGGGCCATAAACCGGCCGATCACCCCCCTCCTCATTCCCCTGCAACCAGACACGCCCTTCACCGAACTGGTGAATCCCACCGCCGCCGTTCCCTTCGACCTCGATGGCAGCGGATTCCTCCGGCGCTGGGGTTGGATCACCCCCAAGGCGGCGTGGTTGGTGTACGATCATGACGGCACCGGTCGGATCACCTCCGGCCTCCAGCTGTTTGGCAACGTCACCTTTTGGATCTTTTGGCGCGATGGCTACGCCGCCCTCGCCTCGCTCGATGATGACGGCGACGGCCAGCTGAGCGGCGCGGAGTTGCGCCACCTCGCCCTCTGGCAGGATCGGAATGGAAACGGAATTTGCGAACCGGGCGAAGTGCGTCCCCTGGCCGAATTTGGCATCACCGCCCTGGACTGCGGCTCCCAACCTCATTCCACGGGCATCCCCTTTAATCCCACCGGCGTCCATTACCGCGACGGCTCCACCCAACCCTCCTACGATTGGATCGCCCCATCCTCCAGCGCCCCAATCTCCGATCCGCGCTGAGCCTACGCCAACAACCCCTTCACCACCTCCCCATGCACGTCCGTCAGTCGGAAATGCCGCCCCTGAAATTTGAACGTCAATTTCGTGTGGTCAATGCCCAGCGTCCGGAGAATGGTGGCGTTGAAATCGTGGATGTGCACCGGATCCTTCACGATGTTGTAGCAAAAATCATCCGTCTCCCCGTAACTGATCCCGGGTTTGATGCCGCCGCCCGCCATCCACATCGTAAAACACCGGCCATGATGATCGCGCCCGTGATTGTTCTTGGTCAGGGTGCCCTGGCTGTAAACCGTGCGGCCAAATTCGCCGCCCCAGATGACCAGCGTCTCGTCCAGCAAACCGCGCGCCTTCAAATCCTTCACCAGCGCGGCTGCGGGTTGGTCCACATCCCGGCATTGCCCGCGGATTTGCTTGGGTAGATCGCTGTGCTGATCCCAACCCCGGTGCATCAACTGCACAAAGCGCACCCCGCGCTCCACCATCCGGCGCGCCAGCAGGCAATTCTTGGCAAACCCGCCGTCGGTGCCGCTGTCGTTGATGCCGTACATGTCCATCGTCTGCTTGGACTCCTTGGACAAGTCCGTCAGATCCGGCACCGAGGTTTGCATCCGGTACGCCATTTCATACTGCGCGATGCGCGTATTGATTTCCGGATCCCCAAAACTCTGCTCCGCCATCTGGTTGAGCTGCCCCACCGCATCCAGCATGCGCCGCCGGGTTTGCGCATCCACCCCGGCGGGATTGGAAAGATACAGCACCGGATCGGTCCCCGAGCGAAACCGCACGCCCTGATGTTGGCTCGGCAAGAAGCCGCTGCCCCACAAGCGCGAGAAGATCGGTTGATCCGTCTTGTTGCCGCTGCCTTGGGAGATCAGCACCACAAACGCCGGCAATTGTTGGTTCTCGGTGCCGATGCCATAGCTGAGCCACGCGCCCAGGCTGGGGCGACCCGGTTGCTGATGCCCCGTCTGGATGTATGTCGTCGCGGGGTCGTGGTTGATCGCCTCCGTGTTCATCGTTTTGATGATCGCGATGTCATCCACCACCGTTGCGGTGTGTGGCAGCAGTTCGCTGATCCACGTGCCGCTCTTCCCATGCTGGCTGAACTCGAACATCGGCGCCACGCAGGGAAACGAACTCTGGCCCGAAGTCATTCCCGTGACCCGTTGGCCCATCCGGATGCTGGCCGGCAATTCCTGGCCGTGATGCTCCTTCAGCTTGGGCTTGTAATCGAACAGGTCAATGTGCGACGGCCCGCCGGACATAAACAGGTAGATCACCCGCTTGGCTTTGGGCGCAAAATCCAGGGCTTTCAGGATGCCGTGCGTGCCCGCCGGCGAATTGTCCACCTCACCCGCCAGTAGCTTGGGGTTGAGCAGGGAAGCCAGCGCCAGGGTGCCGAGCCCCGCCGCGGTCCGGCCAAAGAATTGCCGCCGCGTGAGGAATGATTTGTATTCGTGTTCCAGATTCATGGATCAACCTTTCGTCACCGTTTCATCGAGATTCAGGATCGTGCTCGCCACCATTGTCCAAGCCGCGAGTTCCGCGGCGTCCAGTTTGGTGTTGTGCATGGATTCGCCCACGCTCAACAGGTCCGCCGCCGCCTTGCTGGAGGTCCGGTAGGCCGCCACCTGGTCGTCGTGCAACCGGAGCAGCACCTGCAGTTCCGCCGCCTTCGGCAGCCGCCCGGTCGCCAGGCGGAAGGCCAGCGTGGCCCGCTCCTCGTTGGATTTGGCTTCCTGCATCAGGCGCTCGGCCAGCCGGCGCGCCGCTTCGATGTAGGTTGGATCATTCAGCAGCACCAGCGCCTGCAGGGGCGTATTCGTCCGCGGCCGGCGGACCGTGCAAGTCTCCCGGTCGGGAGCGTCAAAGGTCGAAAGGGTAGGGGGCGGCGACGTGCGTTTCCAAAAGGTATACATCGTCCGGCGATACAGGTCCTGGCCGTGGCTCTGCGTGTAGGTTTGCGCCGTCCAGTTCTTCCCGTCCTCGCGCGATGCCAGTTCCTCCCACAATCCCGCCGGTTGATACGGCGACACACTGTGCCCGCCGATTTCATCGCTTAACAGACCGCTCACCGCCAGCGCCTGGTCGCGGATGAATTCCGCCTGCAACCGCATCCGTGGACCGTGCGCCAGCAGCCGGTTTTCCGGATCCTTCGCGGTCAACTCCGGCGTCGTCACCGAGGATTGCCGGTACGTCGCGCTCATCACGATCATCTTTTGGAGTTTCTTCACATCCCAGCCGCTGCCCATAAATTCCGTCGCCAGCCAGTCCAACAATTCGGGATGACTCGGCCATTCCCCCTGCGAGCCAAAATCCTCGGCCGTCTTCACGATGCCGGTCCCGAAATACATCTGCCAATAGCGATTCACCGTCACCCGCGCGGTGAGCGGGTGGTTGGGGGACACCAGCCATTCCGCCAGGCCCAGCCGGGTGTTCGGCGCGCCGGCGGGGAGGGGAGGGAGGCTCTCGGGCAGTCCGGCGGTGACCTTCTCGCCTTGTTTGTCATACTGGCCGCGGGTCAGCACAAACGAATCCCGCGGGGTGGCCATCTCGGCCATGACCATTGTCGAGGGAATGGTCTTTTTAAACTCATCCCGACTCTTCCGGGCAGTTTCCACCGCCTGGTTGGCCTTCGTCCATTCCGGTGCGTAATGCGCGCGGAAGAACTTGCGCAACGATTCCTGCTGCTCCGCTGTGCGCTGCGCCGGCGCGATTTTCGCGATCGCGAGATTCGGCGCCTCTTCGAGCGTGGCCACTTCCGCTGGAGATAAGGCGCGGTCATACAACCGGATATCCGCCAGCGATCCCTTCAGCGGCTGCGACGCCGAACGTTTGCCCAGCTTGAACGTCGCCGTCCCGCGGATGCTCTCCGTGAGCGAGTCGTCCAGCGTGTCCGTCGGGGCGCGTTTGCCATTAATATACAGCCGCACTCCCGCCGCTTTCCCGGAGCCATCATAGGTCGCGAACACATGCGTCCACGCGTCCTTGGGCAGTTTCGCCTTCGTGGCGATCCGCAACGCGTTCCCCGGCCAGGCATGGATCAGGTGAACCATCAGTTTGCCGTCCGCCAGAAATAGATCAAACCCGCGCAGTTCGGTGGTTCCCTCCATACGCGACAGAATCGTTCCCTGGCCCTCGCTCGCTTGCCGCACCCAGCCGCCATAGGAAAACGAATTGGTCCGATCAAAATCCACCGGCGAGGGCGCGCTCACAAACGCTTCGTCATTGCCCTCCAGCGTCAGGCCCTGACCCGCCGGCGCGGGCGTATAGGTTGCCGCTTTCCCATTTTGCAGGCTCGCCGGGATGACGCCGCCTTGGGCGTCCCGTCCATCGAGCGAACCGTCCAGGGCAAATCGCGCCATCAACCCCGCCGGTTCCTTGGCGTCTTCCGGTTTGGCGCCCGTTTCCCACGCGGTTTGCGCCGCGTCCAGTCTCGCTTCCACGGTTTTTGCCGACGCCTCCGCGCTGGCGATTTCGCTCTCCAGCTTGGCCAGTTTCGCCGCCTGCGCCGCGTTCGGCGCCGGCAGCACCGGTTCGGCATTGCCGCGGGAGCCGTCCAGGCCGTTTTCCGGCACATTGTTGAAATACGCGAACAGCCGGTAATAATCCTTCTGGCTGATCGGATCGTACTTGTGGTCATGGCATTGCGCGCACGCCACCGTCAAACCCAGCCACACCGTCGCCGTCGTGTTGACGCGGTCGATCAAATAGGCCGTATGATATTCCTCTGGAATCGCCCCGCCCTCGAAATTGATCATGTGATTCCGGTTGAACCCGCTCGCGATCTTTTGGTCCAGCGTCGCGTTCGGCCGCAAATCCCCCGCCAATTGGTCAATGGTAAACTGGTCAAATGGCAGATCGCGATTGAACGCCTCAATCACCCATTCCCGCCACCGCGTCATGTCGCGTCCGGAATCGATATGATAACCATGCGTATCCGCAAACCGCGCCGCATCCAGCCAGTCCACAGCCATTCGTTCTCCGTAATGCGGCGAAGCTAGCAACCGGTCGACCAGCTTCTCGTAGGCTCCCGGCGAATTGTCATACACGAATGCATCAACCTCGGCCGGGGTGGGGGGGAGACCGGTCAAATCCAGGGTCAAGCGTCGCACTAGGGTGACCCGGTCCGCTTCGGTGGAAGGCGTCAATTTCTCCTGCTCCAGCCGCGCCAGGACAAACGCATCAATTCCGTTGCGCACCCAATTGGTTTGCGTCACCGCCGGCGTGGCCGGCCGGGTGGGGGGCACCAGCGACCAATGCTGCTCATATTTCGCGCCCTGTTTGATCCAATCGCCCAGCAGCCGGATTTGCGCTTCCGTGAGCTTGATGCCGCTGTCCGCTGGCGGCATCAAATCATCCTGGTTCGTGGTGTTCAACCGCCGCCAGGCCTCGCTCTTCCCCAGGTCTCCCGGCACAATCGCCGCATGCCCATCCCGTTCCGCGAACGCGCTTTCCTTCACGTCCAGGCGCAGTTTGGCTTTGCGCTTGGTCTGATCCGGACCGTGGCATTTGAAGCAGGTTTCCGAGAAAATGGGGCGGATCTCCCGGTTGAAATCCACCGCCGCCTCTGTTCTGAGCGGTCCGCTGAAGGCGACGCAACCGCCCGCCAACAACAGGGTCGTGAAAGCCCGCCGTGAAGTCCGCAAAGTTTGCCTGGCGATCCGTGCATTCATATCAATTTCGTGAACCCTGATATCATCCGGGATGGACGCCCGCTTGTAAATGGGTATTCAGTTTCAAATTTCATCGGAGCTGCCCAGGATCCGTTGTCTTTGCACATTGATCCTCCCTCGCCAAATCGTTCAGTTTGCGCTATTCTTGTCTCGCCAGAAAAGCACGCCACGCCCGTGCCTCTGTGCCGACCGGTCAACCATTGGCCATCACCTGACTACCGCCCAACCGGAAGCATGAACGGATGAACCCCGCCATCACCATCACCCTGAAAAACGGCCACCCGGCTCTGCTCCGTCCCGTGATTGCCGACGACAAGGACCGCATCGCCCAAGGCATGCGCCAAATGTCCCCCTCCTCCCGCTACTCCCGGTTCTTTGGCCCCACCACTGCGTTGACCCCGGAGCAGTTGCAGTATTTCACTGAAATCGACCAGCAAAACCATGTGGCTTGGATCGCCTTGGACGCCACCTCGCCGGAACATCCTGGACTGGGGATCGGCCGTTTCATCCGGTGCCCGGAAGCACCCGAAATCGCCGAGGCAGCCTTCACCGTCATTGATCCCTGGCAGGGACGCGGGGTGGGGACCTACCTCGCCGGAATCCTTTGGCTGATGGCCCGCGCCCGGGGTATCCAGACCTTGCGTGCCGCCATCTTGCCGGAAAACCACGCTGCGATCGCCTGGTTTCGCCGTTTGGGCGCCCGCGGCGGTTTTGACCACGGCCTGGAGCACCTGGACCTGCCCGTCACCCCCCATCCCTCTTCGCTCCCCGCCATCACCGACGCCCCCGCCCTCGTCCCCATCCTCCGTGAACTCCAATCCAAGCTACCCGTCTGCCCGGTTTAGGCTTGGAGTCCCGCCTTTAGGCGGTTGGCGCATCCGTCACCCCCCCCGCCCCCGCCTCGCCAACCGCGCCCAATCCCCCAGCGCCAAAGGCGCGCCTCAAATCAGCCTGGGGCAAAGCGTCCCTCGCGCCGCCCCAGGGTCCCGTCCCGATAAATTACCCAAAGCGCTGAAAGCGCGAACCAACCCTTCCTTCCCCCCGCCGGTCCCACCGTCCACTTCCCCGCTTACTCCCCTCATCGCCCTCCCCATACCGCTCCATCCCCCCAAACCACGATCCTTTCACTCGTCTAAAATAATGCAAAAACCGTAAAATAATCGTTGACCTAATTCCAAAAATGCGTCAAATAACGACTATATCAATCGTAAATAAGAAGATTACTAAAACGCAAACCCTGGGATTTATCGCAAATCCAACGCTCCGCAGTTTACGCACCGGGCCTCTCGCTTTTTATTTGCCCTCAATAACGACCGACAAAGTCGTCTATAGATTGCCCAAGGGTTACCCCGGGGATCTTCCTCGCCCCGCCGCTCTCCCCCTCTTTTGCCACACGCCCGTCCACACCTTTCCCCGCCAGCATCCTTAAACCATTCCTGAACATGTCCCGCATCTACAACGATATCACTGAAACGATCGGCAACACCCCTCTCGTGCGTCTCAACCGTACCGCCCGGCGCCACGGTGCGTTGGCTGAGGTGTTGCTAAAGCTCGAATTCTTCAACCCCCTTTCGAGCGTCAAAGACCGCATTGGCGTTGCCATGATCGATGACGCACTGCAGTCCGGCGCGATCACCCGCGACACCGTGCTCATCGAACCCACCAGCGGCAATACCGGGATTGCCCTGGCCTTCGTCGCCGCCGCGCGGGGCTTGCGGCTCATCCTGACCATGCCGGAGACCATGAGCACCGAACGGCGTAAACTGCTGAAAATCCTCGGCGCCAAACTTATTCTCACCGAAGGGGCCAAGGGGATGAAAGGCGCCATCGCCCGGGCCGAGGAATTGCGGCAGCAAATCCCCAACAGCGTCATCCTCCAGCAATTCTCCAACCCCTCCAACCCGGCGATTCATCGGCGCACGACCGCCGAGGAAATCTGGCGCGATACCGACGGACGCGTGGATTTCCTGGCGGCCGGGGTGGGCACCGGGGGCACGATCACCGGCGTTGCCGAAGTCATCAAAGCCCGCAAACCCTCCTTTCAGGCCATCGCGGTCGAGCCCGCCCGCTCCCCCGTCATCGCCGGTGGTGCGCCCAGTCCGCATAAACTGCAGGGCATCGGCGCGGGGTTTCTGCCCGATAATTTGAACCGGCAGATCGTCGATGAAGTGATCGGCGTGCGGGAAGAAGACTCCGGCCCCATCTCGCAGGAGGTCAATAAACTGGACGGCATTCCCGTCGGGATTTCCAGCGGAGCGATCATTTGGGCGGCGTTGCAAGTGGCCCGCCGGCCGGAGAACCAGGGCAAACAGATCGTCGCCATCGTGCCCTCCGCCAGCGAGCGTTACCTCTCCTCCTGGCTGTTTGCGGACATCAATATTGAAAGTGATTCCCTCGATTTTGTCGGCCTCGCAGCCGCCCCGGCCGAATCGCTCATTTGACCCAGTCGCCCCTTATGTCAACCAATCACGTCGAAACCTTCCTCAAACTCGCCGCCGACGCCCGTACCCGCACCTGGGAGATTCCGTTGGCCGAAGTTTCGGACGCCCTGGCGCAGCCCGGTGCCCGTCTCATCGACGTGCGCGAAGCCGGGGAGTGGCAGGCTGGCCACGCCCCGGGGGCAATCCACCTGAGCCGGGGCATTATCGAGTTCGAAATCTCCGAACATGCTCCCGCCTTGGACACTCCCATCGTCCTTTATTGCGGCCGTGGCCGCCGCTCCGCCTTGGTGGCCGATAACTTGCAAAAGATGGGCTACAACAACGTGGTCATCGTGGCCGGCGGCTTCGAAGCCTGGCGCTCCGCCGGTTGGCCCGTTGTGCACGACGACGTCGCGCCGCCTTTACCCCTCAATTTCCCTCCCACTGATTACTCGCTACAACACGAATACACCCTGACCAAACTACCATGAGCCAACCTGTTAACCCCGCCGAACCTCACCTGAGCCTCAGCGCCCCCGCCGCGCGCAACCTGGCCACTGCCACGGTCACCGTCCCGCAAATGACGGAAATCACCCCCCGCTGGTTGAATAAACTCCTACCCTGGGTCGATGTCGATGGCGGCGTTTACCGAGTCAATCGGATCGCCCGCGCCCCCCAGGGCAGCCCGGCCAACGAATTTGGTGAGGTGAAAGTCGATTTGCTCACCGTGAATGGTGGCGAGCCGAAATTGCCCGCTACCTTCGTCGATTACGAGGTGGACCCGCGGGAATATCACCTGAGCACGATCCAGACCGTGCTCCATACCCATACCCGGGTTACAGATCTCTACAGCAACAAGATCGACCAACTGCGGGAGCAAATCCGCCTGACCGTCGAAGCCGTCAAGGAACGCGAGGAATGGGAGTTGATCAATCATGCCGGGTTCGGCTTGCTCCGTGAAGTGGATCCGACCCAGACCATCACCACCCGCAGCGGCGCGCCCACTCCGGACGATCTGGATGAATTACTCGCGCTGGTTTGGAAGAAGCCCGCGTTCTTCCTGGCTCACCCCCGGGCGATTGCCGCGTTTGGCCGGGAAGCCACCCGCCGGGGAGTGCCCCCGCCCACGGTGCATCTTTTTGGCACTCCCTTCATTACCTGGCGCGGTGTGCCGCTCATTCCTACCAACAAACTCGAAATCGATGCCCGGAAGCATACCTCCAGCATCTTGCTCCTGCGCGTCGGCGAAGCCGAGCAGGGCGTGGTGGGTTTGCAGAAGACCGGCGTTACCGGGGAAGTGGAGCCCGGACTCTCCGTTCGCTACATGGGCACCAACGAACACTCCATCGCCTCGCATCTGGTCACGCGCTACTTCTCCGCCAGCGTGTTGACCCGGGACGCCATCGCCCGCCTGGATCACGTCGTCACGAATCACTATCATGAGTACGCCTGGAAATAATGAATCCGCGGTCAATTCGGCACCCGCGGCGCCCAGCGCCCCGGGCTTTCCTACCGACTTGATCGCCCGCCTGCTGGCCGAGGAGTATTCCGGAGTGAGCCGCGCCAACCGGTCCTTGCCCGGCTTGCCTGCGGTCAATTCCCGTTCCCCCCTGCCGCCGGTTCACCCGGATCCTCAGCCGGCCGCGCCCCTTCTCGCTCCCGCTCCGGTTTCGCCCTCGGTCGGCGGCCACGCGCCCGATTCCGGCGACTCCTATCCGTTTGGCGAGCCGCGCTCCCCGGGCGGACCGGTTTCCTTGGGCCACGTCCCGGAACGGCCCGCTGCCAATCCCAATCCCTTGCTGAGCCTTTCCTCTGCCGGAGATCCCCCCACGCCGCAGTACTACTTCCTGCGCGATGCCGCCCGTGCCGTCCCGTCGCCTGCTTCCGCCGCCGCGCCTCCCGGCAATGGCCTTCCCCAACCTCGTTTCGACCTCGCAGGTGTTCGTCGTGATTTTCCCGCCCTGCACCAACTGGTCCACGGCCATCCGTTGATCTGGCTGGACAATGCCGCCACCACCCACAAGCCGCAGGCGGTCATTGATGCCACCGCGCAGTTCTACCGCCGGGACAACTCGAACATCCACCGTGCCGCCCATGCTCTCTCCGTCCGCTCCACCGAACTGTTCGAAGCGGGCCGGGAGAAAGTCCGCCGCTTTCTGGGCGCCGCCGATGCCCGGGAAATTGTGTTTGTGCGCGGTACCACCGAGGCCATCAATCTCGTCGCGCAAAGCTACGGCCGGAAAAACGTGGGCGCGGGGGACGAAATCATCGTCAGCGAATTGGAACACCATGCCAACATCGTCCCCTGGCAATTGCTCGCCGCGCAGGTCGGCGCCACGTTGCGCGTCATTCCCATCAACGATCGCGGTGAACTGATTTTGGAGGAATACGTCCGGTTGCTGGGACCGCGCACCAAGATTGTTGCCGTCGCCCATGTTTCCAATTCCCTGGGAACCGTGAATCCGGTCGCGCAGATCGTTGCCCTGGCCCATGCCCGTGGCATTCCTGTCCTGGTGGACGGCGCGCAATCCGCGCCCCATCTCCCGCTCAATGTCACCGCCCTGGATGCCGACTTCTTTGTCTTTTCCGGCCACAAGGTCTTTGGTCCCACTGGCATTGGAGCCTTGTACGCCAAGGCCCCGCTGCTCGCCGCCATGCCGCCGTGGCAGGGTGGGGGACACATGATCCAGGACGTCCGCTTTGAAAACACCGTTTATCGGGAGGCCCCTGAAAAATTCGAGGCCGGCACTCCGGATATCGCCGGGGTCGTCGGCCTGAGCGCTGCCATTGACTATCTCTTCCAGATCGGCCTGCCCGCCATCGCGGCTTATGAGCATGCCTTGCTGGAATACGCCACCCGGGGCCTTGCCTGCATTCCGGGCCTTCGCCCCATTGGTACCGCGGCGGACAAGGCCAGCGTGTTGTCGTTTGTCATTCCCGGAATTTCGCCGGAAAGCATCGCCCGCCAGTTGGATCAGCGGGGCATCGCCGTCCGCGCCGGCCACCATTGCGCCCAGCCCGCGCAGCGTCATTTCGGGCTCGAAACCACCGTCCGCCCCTCGCTCGCTTTTTACAACACCCGGGAAGAGGTGGACGCTCTCGTCCGCTCCCTGCGCTTGCTCAAAAAGGATTAAACTCATGACTACCCTCCGGCCTTTGGATTTGCAAAAACGCCTCGCCGCTGAATCGGCGCCCGCCGTGCTCGACGTCCGCACCCCGGTGGAATTTGCCGAGGTCTCTTTGGCCGGTTCGCGGAACCTTCCCCTCGATGAACTCGACCCCGCGCAACTGGCGGAGGACGCGCGGTCCCGCCCCGATCAACCGGTTTACCTGCTCTGCCGTAGTGGCCAGCGCGCCACGCGGGCCGCTGGAAAATTGGCCGCCGCCGGCTACACGCAAATTTTTGTTCTCGAAGGCGGGTTGCTCGCGTGGATCGCCGCCGGTCTTCCCGTTGCGCGCGGATCCGCCCGCGTGATCAGCCTCGAACGCCAGGTGCGGATTGTGGCGGGTGCTCTTGTGTTTACGGGAGTAGCGTTGGGCTGGTTCGTCCACCGCGGCTTCTTTGGGCTGGCGGCGTTCGTCGGCGCCGGCCTGGTCTTCGCCGGCATCAGCGATTTTTGCGGCATGGGCCTGCTTTTGGCGAGAATGCCCTGGAACAAACGGATTTGAAGCCTCTACCCCTTTCCGACGCCGCCCCGGAAACGGTTTCCCCGCGTGAAGCGCGCCGGGACGCCGTCTGGATGGCCGAACTCGTCGGCGACACCGTTCCCGAATTGCTGCGTTCCTACGCCCGGGTTGGCGGTTTGAACAATCGCGACGCGCACAACATGCCGTCCAAGCGCGCCGTCGGTCAGATTTGCCGCGAACTTCTCCAAATTCTCTTTCCCGGTTTCCACGACGATGCCGCGGTGCACGCCGGTTCGCTCGAAGAATTGACCGCCAACCGTCTCACGGACGTCATCGCGCGCCTCTCCGACCAGGTGCGCAAAAGCGTTCGCATCGGCAACCCGCACAAACCCACCGGACGCACCCCGCCCATCATTCGGAAACTCTGCCAGGTCCTGCCCGAAGTGCGCGAATTGCTCCGCACCGATATTGAGGCCGCTTATCAGGGCGATCCCGCCACCCTCCATCGCGAGGAGATCATCTTGTCCTATCCCTTCCTCGAGGCCCTCGCCATCCAGCGCCTGGCCCATCGGCTCTATCACTACGGCGCCCCGCTGGTGCCGCGCATGATGACCGAATGGGCCCATGGGCGCACCGGCATTGACATCCACCCCGGCGCCAGCATCGGCACCCATTTCTTCATCGACCACGGCACCGGCGTCGTCATCGGCGAAACCTGCAACCTGGGCAACCACGTCAAAATCTATCACGGCGTCACCCTGGGCGCGCGCAGCTTTGTGAAGGACGGGGACGGCCACGTCGTGAAAGGAGGGAAGCGCCATCCCGATGTCGGCGACCACGTCACCATCTACCCCAATTCCACCATCCTCGGTGGCCAGACCACTATTGGTGCTCACTCTACCATCGGCGCCAACGTCTTCCTCATGCACAGCGTTCCCCCTCATTCCCTCGTGGTCTACGAAGAAAAACAACTCGTCATCCGCGACAAATCCATCCGTACTCCCGCCGCCACCCCCGACTACGCCATCTAACCTCACCCGTTTCCTCCTCGCCGAAGGTGGTTGTGTCAAGCTCCTCCCCGCGCTCGAATCGCCAAGTTCACTACGAGGCCCAAGCCCAGGTTCGGAGTTCCGCATTTATGCGGTCGGCGCATCCGCAAACATCCCCGCGCCCGCCTCGCCCACCACGCCCCCAGCGCCAAAGGCGCGCCGCAAACCAGCCTGGGGCAAAGCGTCCCGCGCGCCGCCCCAGGACACATCCTCTAAAAATCCCCCAAGCGCTGAAAGCGCGACCCAACCCGCTCGCCAACCCGATTCCCCGCGCCCGCCTCGCCCACCGTGCTCGCCCCCCCATCCTCCCCCCTGCCTCTCCATTGCACCTTACCTTTTTTTTGCTACGTCCCCCCATTCACCCTCCCCGGAAAAACTTGCGACTCCCCCCGCGTCATTGGATATTGGCTCATCAATAATGCTGCCGACCCTAAAATCCCAAAGCGGAGATTCCACTCCACTCGTGGTTCACAAGCCACGTCGGCAACCCCGCCCGCAACCATTGAACCAATCAGCAATAGCATGAAACTCATTTCGTTATTGCTCGCGGTCATTTTGCTGGCCGCGGTTTCCGTCTCCGCGGTGCAGTTGACCTATTCGACCGGGCAGGTCAGCGTCAATGGCGCGATCTTTCCCAATTCCGGCACCCTGAGCGTTTGGATCAATTCCAATAACAGCGCAGTCAATCAGGTGAACAATTGGATGCAATGGGGCATTGACGCCAACGGCGTTGACAGCCGGACGCTTTTCCAATTCGCGCTGCCCCGGACCGTTCCGAACAATTTCACGCTGTCCGATGTGCGCTTTGGTGTGCACGCGGATTGGGGCAACTACCAGAGCTGGCGCCTCGATTCCACGACCAACTTCAATGCCGCGGCGACCTGGGCCAATCCGGGTTCGGGTGCTCCTGCCGGCGGTCAGCGTTTTGTTTATTGTGGGGAGGCCGGCGGCGGTGGCGGCGCGGATCTGGTTTGGGATGCTGCCAGCAGCGGCGGGAACCCCAACGGCTGGGTGTCTGCCATTACAAATCTCTTTGGCTTGGCCGCCACGGCGCTCACCTCCACCAACCCGCTGAATCTCATGCTCGACACCGCCTGGGGAACCTGGGGCAGCCAGGACGGCGGTAGCGCTCCCTATCTGCAATTGACCCTGACCCTGGCCAACGGCCCACTGCTGGTGAACCAGCCCGCCGTTGCGCCTTCCGCCACGGTTTATGCCGGCAATTCCCTCGCCTTCGCCGTCGTCGCCGCCACGGATTCCGCGCCCGCCTTTCAATGGTTCAAGGACGGCGTTCGGATTGACCCCGCGGTCAAACGGAATGCCGCCATTACCTCCACCAACATTTATGACTCGGAATTGGTCCTGACGAACACCGCGATCACTGACGCCGGCCGTTATTACGTGGTCGTCACCGATGCCCACGGATCTTCCGCCAGTCTCAGCAATACCGTGACCGTTCTGCCGAACGTCTTGTCCCTCACCAACGGTGTCCAAAAGTTCGGGTTGTTGTCGGGTGTCAATGTCACCCTCAGCAATCGCTGCGAACTTTGGGTGACGAACGCCGCCGCCCCCCTGGCCAATTGCGTGATCAGTTTGAACTCGGTGGATGCCTGGTTGTTCTTGCCGAACGTGAAGCCGTCCGTAGTCGCCTCCACGTATCTGGGCCAGCTCCGGGTCAATGGCGCCAGCGCCGTGACGGGCGCCAATTGTCGCGTGGTTCAATACGGGCAGAACGGCGCGGTCGTCATTCCCCAATCGGCGAACTTCCAGCCCTTGACCGCTTATTCCGGCGCGGAATTTAACGGCGCCGCGACGGCTTATGGTCAGTGGACCTACTATACCGGCGCGGCCTACACGAACCTCAGTTCCTTCCAATTAAAGCGGGGTTACCAGGCCGTGTTGGCGCAGTCGGCGAATGGCGCCAATTACAGCCAATGTTACATCGCGCAGGACGGCGATTTGGAAGTCGGCGTGTTGCCAGCCACTTTGAGCCAGCAAGTGCGGTTCATTTACGTCACCCCTTGGCGTTGGACGAGCAAGAAGGGCATTGCGGGAAATCCGCCGACCTCCTCGCTGAATGTGGGTTGGTGGTATGACTGGAATATTGACCAGAATTCCTCCTCTGATCTGGAATACGTCGCCATTCGCCAGACGCGGTGGTGGCCGGGGTTGGGCCAGGGCTGGCAATCGCCAGGTATCAACACCCTGCTTGGCTACAATGAGCCGGACAGTTCCAGTCAGGCCAACGTGGCGGTGGCCGATGCCTTCTGGTCCTGGCCGGATCTGCTGGCCACCGGTCAGCGGATAGGTTCGCCCGCATGCACGGATGGCGGGGTTTCCAGTTGGCTCGTGCCCTTTATCAGCGGCCTCTCCGCACTGCCCGCCAATGAGGCCGCTGCGGCCGGCCTGCGGGTGGACTTCGTGGCGCAGCATTATTATCGGGCGGCCGATCCATCCAATCCTTCGGCTTGCGCCTCGCAATTGTATGATTTCCTGTTGAGCATCTGGAACCAAACGCACAAGCCCATCTGGCTCACGGAATGGAATAACGGCGCCAACTGGACGGACAACAACCCGTATCCGGTGCCGACTTACGCGCAGCAACAGGCGGCCATCGCCGCCATGACGCAGATGCTTGAAAGCACGCCGTTTGTCGAGCGCTATGCGCTTTACAACTGGGTCGAAGATGGCCGTTCACTGGTGAACAGCAGTGGTGTCGTCACGCCTGCAGGCGTGACGTATTCCAATCTCGTCTCCAACCTTTCCTATGCGCAGGCTATGCCGGACAACGCCACCCGCGGCATCGCGGAGTATTTGTTCGCCACCAATCTTTGGGACACCTCCGGCTATTACAACAATGCCATGGGCATCGGCGCGCCGGCCTTTTCCACCGGCCACGTCAGTCAGGTCCAATCCCTGGTCCTGGATGGCGCGCAGAGCTACGTTCAACTGCCCGTCAACATCGCCCGGGGCAGCGGCTTTACGTTCGCCGCGTGGGTTTATTGGAACGGCGGCGCCAACTGGCAGCGCATCTTTGATTTCGGCTGCGTGAGCACGACGCCGGGCGGCGCGCCAAGCCAATACCTGTTTCTCACGCCCAATACCGGCGGCGCCGTGCGCTTTGCCGTCAACAATGGCAGCGGCGAACACCTCGTGGAGCGCGCGGGCGCCCTGGCCGCCGGCTCCTGGCAGCACGTGGCGGTCACGCTCGATGGCACCACTGCCATCCTCTATGTCAATGGCGCGCTGGCCGCCGCCGCCGCCGTCACGATCACGCCCGCGGCTTTCCGCCCCACCCGGAATTTTCTCGGCAAAAGCCAGTTCGCCGCCGATCCGTTGTTCAATGGCAAACTCGACGAGGTGGAAATCACGGATTACGCGCTGACGGCCGCGCAAATTGCCGGGATTTACCAAGGCGCGCCCAATCCCAACTTTATCAGCGGGGTGTGGAGCAACCCCGTCGGTGGTGATTGGGGTGCGGCCAATAATTGGCGTGGCGGCACCGTTCCCAACGGCCCCAGCCGCATCGCGGATTTCAGCGCGCTCAATATCGCCGCCAATCAGACGGTGACCCTCGCCAGCCCCCGCACCATCGGCGGATTGCGGTTCGGGGACACCAGCGGTTCCCAAAACTGGGTTTTATCGGGCGCCAACCCGCTGACCCTCGATGCCGGTGGCGGTGCCACGCCGGTGATAGCCGTGAATCAAAACACCGCGACCATTTCCGTGCCGCTCGCCGGCGGTTATGGTCTCGCCAAAACCGGCGGCGGCGAATTGTTCTTGAGCGGCACGAACAATTTGGGCGGTGGTCTGACGGTTAGCGCCGGCACGTTGAACCTCTCCGGTGGCGCCACCACGTTTGGCGGCGCCACTTCCACGATTGGCTATCTCACCGGCGCCGGCAATCTCACCCTGAGCTCCGGCGGTCTGGCGGCCGGCGGCGAACTTCGCGTGGGCGGTTCGGACCAGAACGGTGCGCAATACATTGCCACTGGCGCGGTCACCGTGGCTAACGCGACTCTCTCCGTGGGTTCCCTGACCGTGGCGCGGGGAAATTATTCCGACAATTCCATTTCGGGTGCGGTCACTTTGAACGGCGGCGGCACGTTGATCTCCACAAACGACGCCATCATCCAGTTCGCCGGTCAGGGTCGGGGCAAGCTTGTCCTCAACGGCGGCAATTTCATCCTCGGCCCTACGACCGCCAAATGGCTCATGGTTGGCTACTGGGACAGCGGCGCCGGTGAGTTGGACATCATTAGCGGCAGCCTGAATCTGGAAAACGGCACCTCGCTCAAAATGTCCCTGGGCAATAATAACACGGGTTCCAACGTTGTGAATCAACTCGGCGGGGCCGTGACGTTTTACCGCGACGCCGGCCGCACCGTTGGGGGCGCCGGCAATCTGGATTTGGACTACGCCGGCACCGCCAGCGCCAACACTTACAATCTCAATGGGGGCATTTTGACCGTGCCGCGGATCACCGCCTCCATGAGCGCGGGCGCCAGTCTTTTCAATTTCAACGGCGGCACGCTCCAACCCGCGGCCAGCGCCGTTAATTTTGTGCAGGGTTTGACACGGGCCAACCTCCGGAATAACGGCGCAAAAATTGACACCGCCGGATTCAATGTGACCATTGCCCAGCCGTTGCAACATTCGGCCCTCGGCGGCGACCTCCCCACGGATGGCGGTTTGAACAAATCTGGCGCCGGCACCCTGACCTTGAGCGGCACCAACACCTACACCGGCAACACCGTCATCAGCGCGGGTGCGCTGGCGTTGAGCGGTAGCGGATCCTTCAGCAACACCGCGAACATTTTGGTGGCAGGTAATGCCAGCTTCAACGTCTCCGGCTTGAGCCATCCCTTCACGTTGGGAGCCGGCCAGACCCTGGGCAACAGCGCGCCCGGCGCGCTGCTCAACGGCACGAACAACGCCAGCGCCGGCAAACTGTTGCTGGTCTATGACGGCGTGACCCCCGCCTTTACCATCAGCAATGGCGGCCTGACGCTGTCGTCCGCGACCACCTTCACGGTCAACGTGACGGGAGCTCCCCTGGCGCCGGGAGTTTACAAACTCATCGCCAAGGCTGCCGGCGGCTGGGTGGCGGGCGCGCTGCCCGCGGTTACGGTGAATAACAGCGCCGTCAGTGCGGCGGTGTTGGGTCTTTACAATGGCGACTTGTATCTGAGCAATGGTGTCGACAACGCTGGTCAATTGAGCCTCGCCAACGGGAATCCCCCGACGCTGACCGCGTCTGGGGTAATCGGGCGGACGTATGTGCTGCAGCGGTCCACAAATCTGGCGGGGATGTGGCTGCCGATTGCCACCAACACCGTGGGCACCAACGGGGCGATTCAGGTGTTGGACCGTTTCCTTGACGTGGGCGGCAATTCCCCGGGCGCGGCGTTTTATCGCCTGAAAGGGCAGGTGCCATAATATCTCGGTCCATCCCCATGACTTCCGTCCACCAAAAACCCATCGCCCCCCAATTCCCCACCCGGCGTCTCGCGCCGCCAGGTTCGGAGTTCCGCATTTATGCGGCCGGCGCATCCGCAATCACCCCCGCACTCGCCCCGCCCACCGCGCCCCTATCCCCATCCCCCAGCGCCAAAGGCGCGCCCCAATCCAGCCTGGGGCAAAGCGTCCCTCGCGCCGCCCCAGGACCCATGCCCCCAAATCCCCCAAGCGCTGAAAGCGCGACCCAACCCGCTCCCCAATCCCATTCCCCGACCGCCGCCCAAACGACAATTGACCCATTTCGCCTCCCGCGCCGTTCCGAGGTTCGGAGTTCCGCATTTATGCGGCCGGCGCATCCGCAAACATCCCCGCATTCACCCCGCCCACCGCGCCCGAGTCCCCAAACCCCAATCCCCAGCGCCAAAGGCGCGCCTCAAGCCAGCCTTGGGCAAAACGTCCCTCGCGCCGCCCCAGGACCCATGCCCCCAAATCCCCCCAGCGCTAAAGGCGCGAACCAAACCATTCGTCCCGCAATTAGCTGCCTCCAAACCGAAAACCAGCCCCCGACCGATCCGCGCGCCGGTCCGGCACTAGACGGCCACTAACATCTCCCCCGGCCCGTCTTTCGATCAAACCTTTCCTCCCGTTCGCCGCCATTCATTCTCTCGAAAAACTTGCGAACGACCCGTGTTGGTTCGATATTCTTCTTTGAAATGTCTTGAGGCCCCAGCTTGTCGTTATGTGGAAAAAGAATTTCATAATTCCCGCGTTGCTACTAGGCCTCCTAATCGCCTTGGCTTGCGGGTATCGCCAGGGTCGATCTGAGGGGGCGCGGGACGTTGCGCAAATGAAACGGGAAATTTATTACGCCAAGGAATATGTTTCACTCATCAGGGGGATGCGCGATCGCGCCCTTGAAGCTTCTCCCGCGGATGCCTCGGCAGTGTTATTCCAACTCCAGGAAAAGCCGTTTCGCAAGTTCACTCCTGTTAAATTGGATGGGAGTCGTTTGACGACCCTGGTAAGTTCCGAGGCAAGGAGAGCCAGTGGGGACATTATCGATTGCCTTCGTAAAACCACTGGAAACGAGCTCGGTCAGGAACCCGGCCCCTGGATTTTGGAATATGGGAGCGAGGGCTATCGCGCGGACGAGCGCGAGCTACTGGAAGAAATCCGCCTTGCAAAAAGTGCCGATTTTCCCAGGTAGCAATTAATGTGCGCGCCCGAATATATATCGCTTGAAGCGAAAAAGCGGGCACCCATCCCAAATTGGCGGATATGTCTCCACCGCTTTTCGCTCCCCTTTCTTCGCGACCTTCGCGGCCTGTGTTGAAAGTCCTGGTACTTGTCTTTTTTTCAATTTCGGTCCATATACCGACGCTTACCATTTGCTCCCCTTTTCCGACTTGGGGTAAATCAAAACCACCACACCCATGAAACTCTTGACGATCAGACTCTGGCTATCCTCCGCCATCGCCTCCATTTCCTGCATTTTTGTAATCTTCCTCAATGAGAGCCACATCTGGGATTGGGAACACTCGCAAAATCATCCCCGACTGTTTATCAGTCCCGCCACCCATTTGTGTATTCAGTTGCAGTATGTTGCGTTTGCCATCCCAATGTCCGCCTTGGCCTTGACCCTTTTGCTGAGGAAGAAGCGGCTATTTCAACTTCGCCTGCTACCCGAGCTGCTTTACGTCTTCGCCTGCGCATGGTTGCTTTATGCCATGTTCGTTTGGCAGGTGCAGTTGGGCGGCGTGTACCTCCGGAATTGAACCGGTCGGAGTCTGCCAAAGCACGCAGCTCGCCAGCGTGCAGGTGCACCCGATACTTCCCAGCCCGACCCCCGCGCCCCTCATGCGGGTTTTTGCCCCAAAGACTCTCTCGTCGCTCCCGGCAACTTTCCTCCCGTGCCCGCAGCCGCAACGTAATCCTTCAGTTTGAGTAGTTTTTGCCCCGCCGCATGCAACGTGGCCTCCGTTTTGGCAAAATGAAACCGCAACAAATGGTTCACCGGCTCGCGAAAGAAACTGGAGCCGGGCACGCCGGTGACCCCGATTTCCTTCGTCATCCATTCGGCGGCCTCCCGGTCGCTCGCGAAGCCCAGCGGGGAAATATCCACCAAAACATAGTACGCGCCCTGCGGTTGGGTATAGGCCAGCCCGGTTTGCGCCAGGTAACCCAGAAAAATATCCCTTCGCGCGGTGTACTCAGCGAGCAGTTGATCATAATATTCGGGGGGAAACTCCAGGCCGGTCACGGCCGCCTCTTGCAAGGGTGCCGCGGCGCCAACCGTCAGGAAATCGTGGACCTTCCGCGCCTGCGCAATCACCGATTCCGTGGCCTGCACATAACCCAGCCGCCAGCCGGTGATGGAATAGGTCTTCGAAAGCGAGTTGCACGTGATGGTGCGCTCAAACATGCCGGGCAGGGTGGCAAACGAAATATGCTGGTGCGGCGGATAGACGATGTGTTCGTAAACTTCGTCCGTGATCACAAAAGTATCGTACTTGGCCGCCAGTGCGGCGATCTCCAGCAGTTCGGGGCGCGTAAAAACCTTGCCCGACGGATTGGCGGGGTTGCACAGAATGATCGCCTTGGGCCGCTGCTCAAAAGCCCGCGCCAGTGTGGCTGAATCGTAATGGAAGTCCGGCGGCAGCAAAGGCACGAAAATCGGCTCCGCTCCGGAGAGGATGGCGTCCGCCGCGTAATTCTCGTAGAAGGGCGAAAACACGATGACTTTATCCCCGGGATTGCAGGCGGTCATCATCGCCACCATCATGGCTTCGGTGCTGCCGCAAGTGACCACCAGGTGCCGGTCGGGGTCGATCGCCAGCCCGCTAAATCGATTGATCTTCGCGGCCAGCGCACTGCGAAAGCGCGGTGCGCCCCAGGTGACGGCATATTGGTGAAACGGCCCATCCGTGGCGCGATGGAGCGCGGCCAGGATCTCCGGTGGCGGATTGTCATCCGGAAAACCTTGGGCGAGGTTGATGGATTGGTGGCGATTGGCCAGCCGCGTCATGGCACGGATGACCGATTCCGAAAACACGTTGAGTCGTGCGGCGGGTAATGGCATGTCGAGGCGATTATTGTTAAAGTCGCGCCCGGGCGCGTTCAAGTTTCTTTCTTACAGATTTTGGCCAAACGCCTTCACCCAGCGATAGGCCAGCAGCAACGAATTGAGCGCGGCGATCGTTCCAAAGTTCCGCGAAGGATCGGGCAGTTCTCGCGGGATCCCGAGATTGATCTCAAAGGGCGCCGGATGCAATTCGTCGGTCAGCGTTAGAAAGCCGGCGGGAATGCGTTCGTCCGGTTGCTCCCCCGTTAGTGCCCGACCGGGGAGGAAGCGGTGGGTCGCTTCCAGGGCCGGCTGCAAAAGGGACTTTTCCAGGACAGGACTCCGGCACGCCCCCGCAAACCGGAGGGAGTTGCGGACAGTATGCAACGAGACCACTCCCTGAAATTGGTGAACCCCCATTTCGCGCTCCAGATAATAGACTTCATTCTGCGAGGACACGCGCCAGAATTCTTGGGTGAGGTCACTTCCTCCGGCGTTTTCGGCTCGGCCGACGGCCAGTCCAGCCGGATTGCACACCGGATAAGCATAAATATGAAAACCTTGCGCCGCTTGCGGGGCTCGTTCGAGTTCCTGGAAGAAACGGACCAGCGCCGCGCCACCTTCCGGCTCGTCGCCGTGGAACGTCGCAAACAATCCCAATCGGATCGTGTCCCCACCGCCCTTTGGTCCCAGAAAAATGAACCGGGGAATCCGGTATTCCTTCCGCCCGACTTTCACGACTCCCACCGAGCCCGCAATTAAATCCGGCGTGCGCCCGGCCAACTCCACCAAGGGTTGCAACAGCCGTCGACAGGCATCCGATTCCGCCCGGAAATCTCCTCCATATTGCGGATAGGCCAATGCCCGGGTGGGAATTTGTGCTCTCATGACTTGCGGATTGCTTACACCCTCCCGGAAGTGCTTCCCGCGGTATTCTCGCGTGGGTGATGGTTCATAAACAACAAAACACGACTAATTAAGTCGTAGATAAACTCAAATTGGCACCCTGTCAAATTTCTCCTTCAAAAGAGTCCCCTTGGCGGATGTCCGCCGAACACCCGCTGGTTGCCGCCTGCCCAATCAGCTAGGTGATCCGCCACTCTGAACTGGGAAAATCAACATCACCCCTTCATTATGGTGGGGCAGGGGAGCGCGCGGCGCCATCAGACTCCCCTATAAAAAATGCCATCCTCACCCGATTCCTCCGCTTTCCACCCCCCTTCTACTACCAAACTCCGCTCAAATTCATACCATAGGAATACGCTGCCGCGCAAACCGTGCTAAGAATACCTCATGGAAAGTGGCTGACCATCAAACTTGCAGAAAATCCGGCAGGCGCACATTTCCACTCCACCCGCCTGCCTGCCCCTCGCGTCACCGCCCGAAACTGCGGTTCTGCAAGGTTTCGGCTTTCAACCGCGCCAGTCCCCCGACACCGCGGTCCCGCTCTTTGACATCTTGATTGTGATTGCCTGGCGCCGCTCGCCCGGCGGGTGGGAAACAGCCCCCCACCCGCCGGCTAGGCTGGCCAAATGCCGCCCGAGTCCAGGTTAAACAAACTTAATCCAGTTTCGCCGCGAAGGCCTTTTCACGGAGTGCGGCCATCCCTGGCCGCAGCAACACCCTGCAATCCAGCGCACCAAACAAATCCGGTTAGCCCCACCACAACCACTCCCCAAGTCGCCCTTCCGGACACTTAATCCAGTTTCGCGCAACGGCCTTTTCACGGAGTGCGGCCATCCCTGGCCGCAGCAACATCCTGCAATCCAGCGCACCAAACAAATCCAGTTGGCCCCACGACAACCAGTCCCCAAGTCGCCCTTCCGGACACTTAATCCAGTTTCGTTTCCTGGCTCCGTGCCTTCGTGTGAGGCATCCCAGACCCGCCAACCGCCGGATCCCCCTCCAAAACCGCCGAGTCCAGGTTCCGGACACTTAATCCAGTTTCATTTGCTTGGCTTCGTGGCTTCGTGTGAGGCGCTTCTGGCACCCACCGCCCCGGCGGGCGCCCCGGCCAAAACCGTCGAGTCCAGGTTAAACAAACTTAATCCAACTTCGTTTCCCTCGCTCCGCGCCCTCCCAGTCCACCATAGTTTTAAGCGAAGGTGGGCGAGAACCTTCCCGCTGGTTCCCCAAACCACCGAGTCCCAGTTGTCCCCGAAGTTCCCCATTAAACCAGTTCATGTTTAGCGACTTTTGCGCCTTTCGCGCCCTGCGAAGCTCCTGAGCGTAGCACGGGTTGCGGCTAAAGATTCCCCTGTATTTCAGCCCAAGTCGCCCTTCCGGACACTTAATCCAGTTTCGTTTCCGGGCTTCGTGACTCTGTGTGAGGTTCCACCGGTCCCCCCGCCGCTTCCCCGCCTCCCTCTCTCGCTTGCCTGCGGACTTGCGTTACCCCCCCGGGCATGGAATGATGCCGCTTGCTGTATGACGCAAGGCACTGAAAATTTGATCATGAAGGAAACTGACCCCTATTGGGCAAAATTTGAGCAGTATGCCGGGGAAATCCGGCAACCCTCTTGGGTATTTCCCCTCCGCAAGGCGGGCATGGCCCGTTTCGCCGAAATGGGCTTTCCCACGATCAACCACGAAGACTGGCGCTTCACCAACGTGGCTCCCATCGCCCGTCTGCCATTCCACCCCGCCTCCGGCAGCACCCGGACTAGTCTGAATTCGGACAATCTCCAGTATTTGCCCTTCGTGGGCCTGCCGGCGAGTCGTCTCGTGTTTGTGGACGGCCATTTCTCCGCTTCCCTTTCCTCGGTCCTGCCGGTACCCGCCGGCGTTCGCATTGGCAGCCTGGCGGCGGCTCTGACCACGGATGCTCCACTCATCGAGCAGCATCTGGCCCGGTATGCTTCCGGGGACGTCGACGCTTTCACCGCGTTGAATACCGCCTTCTTTCAGGACGGCGCGTTCATTTATGTGCCCGCGGGGCAGACCGTGCCGGATCCGGTCCAACTGCTCTTCATCACCACCTCGGCCCACTCCGGGGCGGCCAGCCTGCCGCGCAACCTCATCATCGCCGGGGACAATAGCCGCCTGACGGTGGTTGAGAGCTTCCTGTCCACTGTGGACGGACCTTACTTTACCAATGCCGTCGAAGAACTCGTCATTGGCGCGGACGCTGTGGTGGAACATTGTAAATTTCAGGACGAAAGTCCCGCTGCCTATCATATTGCCGCTCTGCATGTTCGGCTGGCCCGCCGCGCCAATTTTATCGCCCATTCGATTGCGACCGGGGCGAAATTATCCCGCAATAACATCCGCACCTACCTGGGCGCGGAAGGGATTGAATGCGTCCTCAACGGCCTGTACCTCACCAAGGACGAACAACTGGCGGATCATCACATGGTCGTCGATCACGCCAAACCCCATTGCAACAGTCACGAGTACTATAATGGGATCCTGGATGATCGCTCCAAAGGCGTGTTTCACGGCCGGATTTTGGTCCGTCCGGACGCCCAGAAGACCGATGCCAAGCAGACCAACAAGAACTTGCTCCTGTCGGACGACGCCACCATCGATACCAAGCCGCAATTGGAAATTTACGCGGACGACGTGAAATGCACCCACGGTGCCACCGTCGGCCAACTGAACGATGAGTCGATTTTTTACCTCCGCGCCCGGGGCATCGGCTTGGAAACCGCCCGCCAAATGTTGATCCACGCTTTTGCCGGCGAGATCATCGACCGGATTCGCTTTGCTCCCGTCCGGGAGGAATTGGATCAAATCGTCTGGAATCGCCTCGAACAAAGCCCCGTCGTTCGCCAACAACATGTCTGACGAACTGGACGAACTTTATCAGGAGGTCATCCTGGATCATTGCAAGAAGCCGCGCAATTTCCGGCTGCTCGAAGGGGCCACGCGCCTTGGCGAGGGTTACAACCCGCTCTGTGGCGACAATTACAAAGTGTACGTGAAAATGGACGGCGAGGTGGTGGCTGATGCCTCGTTTCAAGGCTCGGGTTGCTGCATCTCCAAAGCCTCCGCCTCGCTCATGACCGACGCGGTCAAAGGCCGTACGAAAACCGAGGTGAAGGCGCTGTTTGCCTTGGTCCACGACATGATCACCACGGGACGGGTCGCCGCTCAAGGGGTCGGCAAACTGGCGGTTTTCGCCGGGGTGCATAAATTTCCCGCCCGCGTCAAGTGTGCCATTTTGGCCTGGCACGCCCTGGTGGCGGCGGTGGATGGTGCCGAGACACCTGTTTCCACGGAGTAGCGGTTAATGTCGCGATTCCCCACCCGGCGCGGGACAAACCGGCGCCTTTGCATTATACTTTTGCCGAACTTATGAATGGAAGTGAAACGGTTACTTTGACTCGCGATTGCGAGGCGGCGGTGGTGCCAGTCGGCACCAAGGTCACCCTGTTGGCGGGTGAGTCGGCCTACATCACCCAATCACTCGGCGGTGCCTTTACGGTGGTGGTCAATGGCAACATGTTCCGTATCGAGGCCAAGGATGCCGACGCGCTCGGCAAGGAAGTGGTCAAGCCCTCGGCTCCCGCTGCTCCCGTCGGCGGCGGCGCTCCCATCTCCAAGGAGGCGCTTGAAAAGGAGGTCTGGAACCAGATGCGGAGCTGCTACGATCCCGAGATTCCCGTGAACATCGTCGATCTCGGTCTGGTGTACGATTGCCAGATCTCCCCGATCCCTGGGGTGCCGGACTCCCATCGCGTGGATGTGAAAATGACCCTGACCGCCCCTGGTTGCGGCATGGGCCCCGTCCTCCAGCAGGATGTGCAGAACAAACTGCTCTCGCTGGAGGGGATTGATGATGTGAACGTTGAACTGGTTTGGGAGCCGCAGTGGAACCAGGGCATGCTGACCGAGGGCGCCAAACTGCAACTGGGATTATTATGAGTCAGGGTCCCGATTGGTTGCAATTGCGGGCGGATTTCCCTATCCTGGATCAGGAGGTGCATGGGCACGAGTTGGTTTATTTCGACAACGCCGCATCGAGCCAGAAGCCGCGAGTGGTCATTGATGCCCTGCGGCATTATTACGAGCGGGATAATGCCAATGTTCATCGCGGGATTCACGAACTCAGCAATCGCGCCACCACCGCATTTGAGGCCGGCCGCGAACGGGTCGCCCGCTTCCTCAATGCCGGATCTGCGGATGAGATTATTTTTACCCGCGGCACGACCGAAAGCATCAACCTGGTCGCCGCCGCCTGGGGCAACCAGAACCTCCGCGCGGGCGACCGCATCTTGCTCACGGAAATGGAGCATCACAGCAACCTGGTCCCCTGGCAAATGCTTGCCCAACGCACCGGGGCCAAACTCAGCTTCATCCCGGTCACCGGCGACGAGGGTTTGCTGGACCTTTCCCAGTTGGACACCCTGCTGACTCCCGAGGTCAAGCTGTTCGCCTTCACCCACATTTCCAACTCGCTGGGCACGGTCAATCCGGTGGCGCAATTGTGCGCCCGGGCTCGCGCCCTCGGCGTCACCACCCTGGTGGACGCCGCGCAAAGCGCCGGTCACCTGCCGTTGGATGTGCGGGCCTTGGGTTGCGATTTCCTGGCGTTTTCCAGTCACAAGATTTGCGGGCCCACGGGACTGGGTGTGTTATGGGGCCGCCCCGAAATCCTTGACGCCATGCCCCCTTACCAGGGCGGCGGGGAGATGATTTTGTCGGTGGATTATTTCCAGTCCAGCTACAAAAAGGCGCCGCACCGATTCGAAGCCGGCACCCCGGACATTTCCGGGGTCATCGCCTTGCATGTGGCCTTGGATTACCTCGACGCCATCGGACGCGCGGCGATTTTCCAGCACGACCAGGAGTTGGCGCAATACGCCTGGCAACGCCTTGCCGAAATGCCGGGGGTGCGGCTGTTCGGTCCCGCGAAGGACCGCGCCGGCCTGGTCAGCTTTCAATTGGAGGATGTTCACGCCCACGATGTCGTCACCTTCGCCGACCAGCGCGGCGTGGCCTTGCGGGGTGGCCACCATTGCAACCAGCCTTTAATGAAGAAACTCGGCGTGCCTTCGACCGCCCGGGCTAGTTTCTATTTTTACAACACCCGCGCCGAAGTGGACCGCTTCATCGATGTCGTCTGTGAAATCCGGAAATTTTTCGGCCCCTGATTTCACCCGCCCGAGCGCACTATTATGACCAGCAATCTTCTTTCCCCCGGTCCGGATTCCACCATGGCGGATGTCTTGGCCGCCTTTCCCGGTGCGCAGCGCGCTTTGTTCCGCCGTTATCACATCGGCGGGTGCAGTAGTTGCGGCTTCCAACCCACGGAAACACTCTCCGGTCTCTGCGCCCGGAACAACAACCTCCCGGTCACGGAAGTTTTGGAGCATATCCGGGTCAGCCACGAACAGGACGCCCGCATATTAATCGAGCCCACCGTCCTGGCCGAGTTGCTCCGTCAGGATCCGGCAACGAAGTTACTGGACGTCCGCTCCCGCGAGGAATTTGACGCCGTCCATCTTCCTGGTTCGGTGCTGCTATCCCAAACGGTCATGCAGGAAATCCTGGGGAAATGGGAGCCGACCGGTGTTTTCGTGATCATCGATCACTTGGGGAAACAAGCCCTGGATGCGGCCGCCTATTTTGCCGGTCATGGTTTTTCTGGCGTGCGCTGTCTTCGGGGCGGCCTGGATGCGTGGTCCCTGGAAGTGGACCCCAAAATTCCCCGTTACCAACTCGGCTGACCGCTGTTTCGCCATGAACGAAGACCTCGAAAAACGCATCCGTGCCGCCATCAGCAATCCCCAAAACCTGGGCGAAATGGCCGGCGCCGACAGTATTGGCACCGTGGGTAATTCCGAATGCGGCGAAATGCTCCGCCTCTGGGTGAAGTTTAAGGATGATAACGGCCGCCGCGTGATCGACCGGGCCACCTTCCAGTCCTTCGGTTGTGAAACCGCGATCGCCGTCGCCAGCCTTGCCACGGAATTGATCCGGGGAAAGACCGTCCAGGAAGCGCTCGCCTTGAAAACCGAGGATTTGGCCGGCCAACTGGGGCCGCTCCCCCCGATGAAAATTCATTGCGCCCAGTTGGTGGAAGGCGCGCTCCGCTCCGCGCTTGATCCCGCCTCCGCCGTCGCCGCTATCCCACCAGGGGCGGTTGCGCCTGCTCCCGCGAGCGCTCCGACCTTGTTGGATAGCTTCACCAAGCCCCGGGAAGGGGCCGTCAAAATTGTTTTCCGTCCGCCTCCTTCCCCGGGGTCTTGAACCCCGGGCTCTCTGTTTACAAACCTTTCTTGCGGAAAATTACCAGGTTCCACGATCCTTCGACCGGGTAAAAGGCGAGCACCTCCGGAATCCGCATTAGCACGTAGGGCTGCAGATGGTTGGCCCCGTTCTTCGTGTAAACCACATCCGCCGCTATGTAAACACAGACATGCGCTGTGACCCCGGCCGGATCGATCAGGAACACCAGGTCGCCGAAGGTCGGCGGTCCCTGGATCGGGGCATACCCGGAATGCAACGCGTCGTGGGCCTTGGTGGCATCCTCGAAACTGTAATCCGCCTGTTCATTGAAAAAATTGAGGGCCGTAAACACACAGTCTTCCCGGTCTGCTTCGGCGTCCGATTCAGGATCCGGGAAGGTGTCCAACCGGAGTCGTGCGAACGCCGGGAAAAGTTGCCCCACACTGACGCTGCCCCCGCCGCGCACCCGGGCCAGGGATTCCAGCAGCGGGCGGATGCGCTTTTCCCGCCCGCCGTGTCCCCAGTAGCGCACCAGGGTGTCCACATCGGCATTCCCGCCGATATGCAGTCGCAGGTCCACGGCGGGAATGCTGTAGAGTGCCCGGATCAGCGCTTGAAATTCGTTCGTGGCCAATCGCTTCTGCAGCGGGGCATCCAGGCAGAGGCAGAGAGCCCCGGCATTGGTATAGGTGAGGCCGCGCAGCATTTCCAACTTGTCGCCCGGCAAGTGACAATCCGCCAGGTGCTCGTCCAGGGTGCCCAGAGGGAACCGGAATGGAAAATATTGCACGTAGTTCTCCCGGTCTGGCGCCAGAGCGTGATAAATCCGTTGCCGCGCCGACTGGCTCAACCCCATGACCAATTCTTCTGGCGGAGAAATCGCGATGCCATTGCTCAGGATCTCCCAATGATTCGTGGCTAGCAGAAAACTTCCCTGCGCCGCGGGCAGCGCGCATCCTGTAAACAGTTCGGTCAATTGTGCGGGAGTCACGGAGCGGAAAACCCAGCGGGGTGCTTTCGTTCGTTCCGCGGCATCCAGGAACAGGTTGGCGGAATTCTCGAGGGGGATATTCTCATATTCCAGCTCGCCCCACGGTTTGGCCGGTGCGCGCGATGGTTGGGCAGCCCGTGGCGGGTCGCCTTCCGCTCCGCACCGGATCTCTCCGGAGTGGAAGAAAAGTATCCACAACAACACCACGGCGCTACGGCAGGATAGGTTCCGCCAGAGTCGCCCCAGGGCAACAAGCTTCCTTAAACGCACAATACGGATCTTTCTGAAAATTATTTACTACTCTTGGAAAGTAGTCCTCCGACGGAAAACTTCAACCGTAATCTTGCTCGCTGGTAAAGGTCGATTCGTTTCTCAGAAGTTGCTCCGGGAGTATCCGGAAGCAAGCGGAGGCGGCAAAGCGGGGCCTTCTCCTGGCCAACGATGCCCTACTTCTTGGCCGGCTTGCGCGCTTTTTTGAATTCCAACAGAATTTCCGGCCGCGCTTCAAAAAAGCCGGCCAGATCGGAAAACACCACCACCGTATCCGGACTCAGATGGTGCTCGATGCCCTCGATATCCTGGCGTTGCGTTTCGGCGTCCAGCCCGAACAGCGAAAAGAAACGTGAAAGCGTGGCGTGCCGGGTCTGGATACGTCGGGCGACCGCTCGGCCCTTGTCCGTGAGAATCAGACCACGGTATTTCTCGTAGTTTAGATAGCCAAGCTCCGCGAGCTTTTGCACCATGCTGGTGACCGAAGCCTGCTTGACTTTGAGTGTCGACGCGATGTCCACCACGCGGGCGTACCCCTTCTCCTCGATGAGTTCATGGATCCGTTCGAGGTAATCTTCCGCACTCTGGCTGGGGGCTGCGGTTGTCGGCATTCCGGGGAATAAAACACCAACCCCCGGTCACTGGCAAGGGTTCGTTCCCGGACTTGCCAACCACCGCCCCAGCGGCGAGGATACTTATCATTAAAGTATGAGCCGATGGATGACCAATTTTGCCGCCGTGGGGCTGCTGCTGCTGGCGGCCGCCTGCCAGCCGGTTAAACAGTCCGTCTCCGCCGCCCCGCCTGCCGCGCAGACGCCCACCAATGCGCAATTTTACCCCACGCGTGGGGTCGTCCGGGAACTCAAGCCGGACGGCCGGACGGCGGTCATCCAGCATGAAGCGGTGCCGGATTTCATGCCGGCCATGACCATGCCTTTGGAAGTCCACGACACCAATGAATTGCGCGGCCTGCGGGTGGGTGACGCCATCGGTTTCCGGATGGTGGTCATCCCGGACCGTGACGCCTGGATTGACCAGGTGAGGAAGTTGGAATCACCGCCGCCCGAGATTCCGGCCAAACCCGCTTATCGCGTCGTTCGGGATGTTGAACCACTCAGCGTGGGGGATCCGCTCCCGGACTATCCCTTTACCAACCAGCTTGGTCAGCTGATTCACACCTCCCAGTTTAAAGGGCAGGCACTAGCATTCACCTTTTTCTTCACCCGTTGTCCGTACCCAACTTTTTGCCCCCTGATGTCTCGGAATTTCAGCGAAGCCCAGCAGAAACTCCTCACGCGTCCCGGCGGTCCCACAAACTGGCACCTGATTTCGATTTCCTTCGATGCCGAAAATGACAGTCCGGCCGCCTTGCAGGCCTACGCCCGGCGGTTCGACTACCAGCCGGAGCATTGGGATTTTGTCATCGGGGATCCCCTGGAGGTCACGGCCATCGCGGATCAATTCGGGGAGAACTTCTGGCGTGAGGCCGGGAGCATCTCCCACAATCTGCGCACCGTGGTGATCGACGCCACCGGAAAAGTGCAAAAGATTACTCCGGAAAACAAGTGGACCAGCGACGAGTTGGTGGCAGAGATCATCAAGGCTGCCGCGGCGAAGTAAATCCGGGTTCCATCGCCGGCAAATTTCCCTTTGAATTTCCTTCGCATTCCAGCGAGGATAACCCTTCGCTTTCGCCGGCGGCCCGAACGGATCGGTGGCGAAATCGGGAATGGCCATGCTCTTGAAGCCGGCCGACATTTTGATTCATGAAACGCACGCATCATTGCAATGAGCTTCGTCCGGCGCACGTCGGGCAAACGGTGACCCTTTCCGGCTGGGTACATTCCCGGCGGGATCTCGGCGGCCTGATCTTCATCGACATCCGCGACCGCGAAGGCCGCACGCAGACGGTGTTCGATCCTTCTGACCTGCCCGCCGAGCTTTTCAATCGTGCCGCCGCGCTCCGCAGCGAGTGCGTTATCACGGTTACCGGCCCGGTCCGTCTCCGGCCCGCCGGCACGAATAACGCCAAGATTTCCACCGGCGAAGTGGAAGTGGGTGTCGTGAGCTTGGAAGTGCTGAACATGGCCGAAGTCCTGCCCTTTCCGGTGGATGACCCTGAAGCCGCCGCGAAGGTGAATGAGGAATTGCGCCTGCAGTATCGTTACCTTGACCTGCGCCGCCCCGAAATGGCTCGCAATCTGCGCCTGCGCAGCAAGGTGGCCACCGCCACCCGCGTTTTCATGGATGAACAGGGCTTTCTTGAAGTCGAGACTCCGACCTTGTTCAAATCAACCCCGGAAGGCGCGCGGGAATTCCTGGTGCCTAGCCGGGTGCATCCCGGGCAGTTTTACGCCTTGCCCCAGTCGCCCCAGCAATTCAAACAAATCCTCATGGTGGCGGGGGTGGAACGTTATTTTCAACTCGCCCGTTGTTACCGGGATGAGGACTTGCGCGCCGACCGCCAGCCGGAGTTCACCCAGGTGGACATCGAGATGTCGTTCATCGAACGCGAAGACATTTATGCGCTGATCGAAGGATTGCTGCGTCGCGTCTGGCGTACCGCGTTGAACGTGGACATTCCCACTCCGTTCCTCCGGATGTCCTTCCATGAGGCCCTGAACCGTTTCGGGATCGACAAGCCGGACACCCGTTTCGGGATGGAGTTGGTGGATTTCAGCGAGGAATTCCGGACCAGCACCTTCAAGGTTTTCAGCGGCGCCATCGCCAACGGCGGAGTGGTCAAGGCGATTAACGCCCGCGGGTTGGCCGCTGCCACCCAGGGGCAGATCGAAACGATGACCGAATATGCCAAGAGTTTTGGCGCCAAGGGCCTCGCCTTCATCAAGGTGGAAAATGGCGAATGGAAATCGCCGATCGTGAAGTTTTTCAGCGAGGCGGAAAAGAACGCGCTCAAGGAAAAACTGGCGATTGCCGAAGGGGATCTGATCCTATTCGCGGCAGACCAATGGCTCACCGCCTGCGAAATTCTGGGTAAAATCCGCCTTTATTGCGCTGAAGTCCTGAAATCCCAGGGCAAACTGACCATCCCGGCTGACCAGTTCAACTTCCTCTGGGTTGTGGATTTCCCTTTGCTGAGTTTCGACAAAGAGCAAAACCGCTGGTACTCCAGTCATCATCCTTTCACCGCCCCGGTTGCGGAAGACGTGCCGTTGCTGGTGAGCGATCCCAAAAAGGTGCGCGGCCAGCACTATGACATCGTGGTGAATGGTGTTGAACTGGGCGGTGGCTCAATTCGGATCCACCAACCGGATGTTCAACGCACCATTTTTGAACAAGTGCTGCAGATTCCGCCGGACATGGTGAAAGCCCGCTTTGGTTACATGCTCGAGGCGTTTCGCTACGGGGCTCCGCCGCACGGTGGCATCGCGCTCGGCTTTGACCGGATGATTGCGATTCTTTGCGGCACCCCCAGCATTCGAGACGTGATCGCGTTCCCCAAGACCGCCAAAGGGACGGACCTTATGACCGACTCGCCGGCACCGGTGGAACCCAAGCAACTCCGCGATCTACATCTCGAGTTGAAGGTCGCCCGGAAAGAGTAGGTGCTGGGTGGGGCAATAGCATTTACGGAGCGCGGGCCAAAACCCGCGCTCCGGTGAAGCCCTGCGAAATCTCAGTTCTTTGCCTGCAAGCTGCGGGCAAAATTCTCGAGTCGCGTCAGTCCTTTTTCAATGTTGGCCATGCTGGTCGCATAGCTGATGCGCAGGTAGTCGTCCGCGCCGAAGGCGATGCCGGGCACCGCGGCGACTTTTTCCTGCTCCAGGAGGCGGGCGCAGAAGTCGGCTGACTTCAACCCCAGCGCGGAAATGTTCGGGAAGAGGTAGAAAGCCCCCTTGGCGTTCACACAACTGATCCCCGGAATCGAATTGAGTTTCTCCCACGCATAGCTGCGGCGTTTGGCGTATTCGGCCAACCACAAGGGCAGGTGGTCCTGGGGACCATTTAAGGCCGCCACGGCGCCTTTCTGGGCGAACGAGGTGGGATTGCTGGTGCTGTGGCTCTGGATGGCATCGATTGCGTTCGCGATCGGTTGGGGGGCGGCCAGGTAGCCCAGCCGCCAACCGGTCATCGAATAGGCCTTGGCAAAGCCATGGACGATGATGGTGTGCTCATAGTGCGCCTGGGAAAATCCCGCCACGCTGACATGCTCCGCTCCGTCGTAAACCAGTTTCTCGTAAATCTCGTCGCTCATGATCAGCACCCCGCGTTCCACGCAGATGTCGCCGAGCGCCTTGATTTCCTCCCGGGAATAAAGGGAGCCGGTGGGGTTGCTGGGCGAGTTCAGCACAAACAGCCGCGTGCGGGGCGTGATGGCGGCCCGCAATTGCTCGGGCGTGACTTTGAATTCGGTCCGGTCTGAGGTGGGCAAAATGACCGGGGTGGCACCGGCCAGTTTGACCATTTCCGGGTAGCTCAACCAATACGGGGCGGGAATAATGACTTCATCCCCCTCCTCGCAGGTGGCGAGGATGACGTTGAAGCAAGAATGTTTGCCCCCGCACGAAACGATGATTTGGGAAGGCTGGTAGGAGAGACCATTCTCGCGTTTGAACTTGTCAGCGATGGCCTGGCGCAATTCCGGGATGCCGCTGGCCGGGGTGTACTTGGTGAAGCCGTCGGCCAGTGCCTTGGCGCAAGCGTCCTTGATGTGCTGCGGAGTGTCAAAATCCGGCTCGCCGGCGCCAAAGCCCACCACGTCCAGGCCTTCGGCCTTCATCTGTTTGGCCTTCGCGTCGATCTTCAGCGTCAGTGAGGACGACAGCGAGGCCGCCCGATGTGAAATCTTGTAATTCATAGGTTACGGGAGAGAGATAGCGGCAGGCCGGGAGCCGCGCAAGTGGGAATTGAGCCCCGGCCGGCCACCGATGGTCAATCGAAAGTCTGCCGTAGTCCGGTGCGGACCCGGTTGTAGTCCACTTGCTCGCCGGGCAGGAGCGGTTGCGGGAGCAGCCCGCGATAGGTTTTCGGCACGCGCCATTTCCAGTAATCCGCATGGCTGTCGGCGAAGCTAAAGCAGCCGCCTTGATTATGCCGGTTGGCGGGAATATCCCACCAGCCGCCGTTGATTCCGCCCCCGAAATAATCCGTGGGCATCCCAAACTGGGAATCTTGGACGACATCCTCCTGTTCATCGATGAAAACGAAGGCCTGACTGGGCCCCGGGTTTTTGATCTGGGAGAACTTGGTGAAGCACGGCAAATCCAGGAACAACATTTGATTGTATTCCGGGTATCCATTGATGGATTGGCTCATGTTGTAGCTGCGGAGCCTCACCTGGGCGGTCCGGGTGCCATCTGGCGCGATCACGGTGGAGGTGTCGGCCGGACAATGGTAAATGCCCACGTTTTGGTTGTAGGGAAAGAGCATGCCCACCTGGATATTGAGTTGTGTGGCGTCGGTTTGCGGGTTTCCGGCGCACCAGGAGACCCCGCTGGCAATGGGGGCCATGGTATCGCCATTCGTGGTTACGGTGAATCCCTCCACGGAATTGTTGGGCACCACATGATCGTTATTATCATGCGCGTAGAGTTGGAAACAAACCCCCAGTTGATGCAGGTTGCTTAGACAATTGGCCCGCCAAGCCTGGGCTTTGGCCTTGGCCAGAACGGGCAGGAGCAGGCTGGCCAGGATCGCGATGATCGCGATCACGACCAACAGTTCGATCAGCGTGAATGCGGACCGCAAAGCGCTCCTATTGCCAGCCTTCGTTCTGGCAAGTGGCGGCCCGGTGCCGGATTGATGCCCAAGTTCAGTTTTCATTCCCGGATAGCTTCAGCATCCAACTGACATGCCATTGTAGCACCAAATGGCAGAGTCGCCAGCAGATTCATAGGCCAGCGACTCCGCGAAGCGTTACGGTTGTCGATCGGGTGGGCCACCGCCCGGGGGAGGACCGAAGCCGCCCGGAGGACCACGACCGGGGCCCCGACGTCCGCCCGGGGGAGGGCCGCGACGCTGAAAACTCGGATCCGCGATGCCGTGGAACAATCGGGGCACGAAGGGAAACTCCGCCGTGACAAAATAAGCGTAGGTTCCAGCCGGAAACTCGGGGGTGGCCGTCCAGCGCCCATTGCATTCATCCAGATCGCCCTGGCTAGCGGCATATTCAAAATCCCGGACGTATTCGCCGTTGTAAGCTCCGCCCGGGCCGTCCGGCCGGGTCCCGGACTTGAGCCGGTAGCTGGATTTCACGGTTTTGATCGGGCTTTTCAGGTCCTTGGGATCAGTGGGAGCCCAGGGGGCATAAATCGGAAAACCGTCCGCGGCCCACCCGAGAATCAGCATGCCCTCCCGCGCTCCCTTAAGTTTCGCCACCAGTCCCGTGGGGATACCATGATAATGATAGGCCCCGTTGGGTTGCACATGGGCGTTGTTTTGATCCACCCCCAATTTCAGGGTGCCCGCCAGCGGGTCATATTGCCAACCGGAACTGCGGTCGCCGTTCCACCATTCATTGGCCCCGGGGTCGAAAACCACCCCGTTGATCGCCACGCCGAACAAGCCCAAATTGAAAGCCACCGGCTTTTCCGCGGCCCGCGGGTGGACGGGCACGCGGAAGTTGTAGTTTTGCGCACTGATCGAATTGGGATTTCCACGGTTGGGGAAACGGCCCGGCGTATGGTCCGGGAGGCCATTGGCGCGTATCTGGCGGTATTCACCTTCGACGGTGATGGTCACCTGATTGGTCAAGGGCGTGTGGGGGGCGGCCAGCACATTCGGCGCGGCGACTGATTTGTCCGGGAGGGTTTGGGCCGTGAGCGCGACGGTGGTGAGTATCAGGCTGGTGATCCAGGCGACTGCCCGCCTTGCGGGATCAAAAGGAATTGGCAATTTCATAAAATAAGTGAGTTGTGCGGCATTGCAGTGGCCATTCCAACCTGAGGTTATTAAGGGATGATGTGGGGAGGGGGCGGAATTGTAAAGCCGCCGTAAAGCTTGGGGCGGAGCTCCGCAAAGTTTTGACAAGAAGCCGCGATTGGCTAAAAAATGACTCATGCTTATCTCCGCTTTCAGACCAATTACGATCCGCTGCGTCCGGTGGGTGGCCCTCCTCGGGTGCCTTTGGACGGCCGGAACCAATGCGCAAACCCCGGGTTCGCTCCCGGCACTGGAACTTAGATCCGCCTATCCGAACATCAAATTCAAGCGTCCGCTTTGGTTGGAGGAATCGCCGGACGGCACCCACCGGAAATTCCTGCTGGAACAAGCCGGCCGCGTGCTGGTGCTACCGGAAAGCCGTGAAGGCGCCGAAATGACGCCATTTTTTGATATCAGCGACCGGAAACCCTATCAGAAGGACGAGGAAGGGTTATTGGGATTTGCCTTCCATCCCAAGTTCAAGGAAAACCGGAAATTCTACGTTTTTTACACCCAGCAGGACCCCAAGCGCAGTGTGATCAGCGAATTCCAGGCTTCGGCAACGGATCCCGGCAAGGCGGATTTGACCACGGAGCGAATCCTGTTGCAGATCGAAAAGCCCTACTGGAACCATAATGGCGGTTGCCTGGTATTCGGCCCGGACGGTTATCTTTATATCAGCGTGGGCGACAGCGGTGATGGCCGGGATCCACATAATTTTGGCCAGAGTCTGAACTTCCTCTATGCCAAAATTCTGCGAATCGATGTCAATACCCGCGACGGCCAGCGGCAATATGGCATTCCCAAAGACAATCCGTTTGCCTACGGCAACATGCCGGGAAATCGTCCCGATACCTGGGCTGTCCGGCCGGAAACCTGGGCGCTTGGTTTGCGCAATGTGTGGCGGATGAGTTTCGACCGGCTTACCGGCGATTTGTGGGCGGCGGATGTGGGGCAGGACAAATTTGAAGAGGTGGACTTGATCGTCAAGGGCGGCAATTACGGCTGGAGCGTCTCCGAGGGGTTTCACTCGTTCAAGGATATTCCCGCCCCCTCGGATCTTATTGAGCCGGTCATCGAATATGGTCACTCCCCGGATCTCGCCCGTGAATCCAAATTCCCCGCGCACGGCATCGGACAAAGCATCACCGGTGGTTTTGTTTACCGGGGCAAGAAGGTGCCCAGTTTGACCGGCGTTTACGTCTATGCGGATTATGTCAGCGGCGCAGTGTTCGGATTCCGTTATGAAAATGGCAAGGTGACCGCCCAAGGGACCTTGGTGCGCGGCAACCCGATTCGCCGGATTGCCAGTTTCGGCCAGGACCTGGACGGCGAGATTTACGTCCTGCCGTTTGATGGCCACATCTACGAACTGTCCGAAAAGGCCAAATAAGCGCTCCCGGCGGAAAACGCGTCAGCGGGGCTTGAATTTTCAACCCGATCGGTCAAAATGCCGGCCATGATGGATTCAAGCCCCGCTTTTTCGACGGCCCTGGTTAAATGATCGCTCCTACCGCCCTCATTCATCCCGCGGCCCGGGTGGACGCCACCGTCACCGTCGGGCCGTACTCGGTGATCGACGCCGGAGTCGAACTGGGACCGCATTGCCAGGTCGGTCCGCATGTGCACCTCACGGGCAATACGCGCATCGGTTCACACAATCAATTTCACGCCGGTTGTGTGATTGGCGATGCCCCGCAAGACCTCAAATACCGCGGGGAGCCGACCGGGCTGAAGATTGGGGATCACAATGTTTTTCGGGAACATGTCACTGTCCACCGCTCGGCCAAACTCACGGAAGACACGGTCATCGGCTCGCACAATTTTCTGATGGCCAACTGTCACATTGGTCACAACTCGGTCGTTGGCAACCATGTGATCATCGCCAACGGGGCGCTGCTGGGTGGTCATGTGCGGGTGGATGACCGGGTGTTCCTATCCGGGAATTGCCTGTTGCACCAGTTTACGCGCGTGGGGACGCTCGCCCTGATGCAGGGAGGATCCGGCATCAGCAAAGACCTGCCTCCCTACTGCATCGCGCGCCATGATAACCAGATTTGTGGGTTGAACATTATCGGCTTGCGCCGGGCCGGGTTCGCACCGGCGGAGCGGTTGGAGCTGAAGCAGGTTTATCAAATTCTGTTTCGCAGCGGACGGCGATTGCGTCCCGCAATCGAGGAAGCGCGAGCCCGATTCGCGAGCGGCCCGGCGGTCGTCCTGCTGGATTTTGCCGCGGCGACCAAGCGGGGTTTGTGCCGGGATTCCAGTTCCGGGAAACTTGAGGTGGAAGCCCCGGCGACGGAGGATTGAAGCCGCACCCGGCGCTACGATTCGATGACGCCCGCGCAGAGAGGGGGAAGGGGGGCGCCGGGGTCATTTGCGATCACCCAAGCCTCCCCAGCCAGTCGCTCGACCGCCATCGAGGCGGATGCCTGGTCGGTGGCGTGAACCCGGCAAAGCAGGTCACCGCTGGAGATGGTCTCGCCCGGCGCGGCCATAAGATCCAAACCCACGGCGGGGTCCACCACCGAGGTCTTGGTCAGGCGGCCCCCGCCGAGATCGCGTACCACCTCGCCGATCACCCGGGCGTCGCACTTGGTCACATGGCCGCCGTGTGGGGCCCGGACCTCACTGACGACGGGAGCCAGATGGTCCAGTTCCAAGAGTTCGTGGAACTCCGCCATTCGCGCACCCTGGGCGGTGAGCATTTCTTCCCATTTTCGCAGCGGGGCCTCGGATGCGAGACATTTTTCAGCCCGGTCGCGTCCGGCGGCAAGATTGGGTGCCAGGTCCGTTTGGACTTGCAGATGAGCGGCGAGGGTCAGGACCAGTTCCCGCAAATCCGCGGGGCCACGCCCTTGCAGACAGTCGACGGATTCCTTCACTTCCAGCCAGTTGCCCGCGGCGCGTCCCAGCGGCCGATCCATGTTGGTGAGCACGGCCCGGGTGTTGACCCCGCATTCCCGGCCAAGAGCGACCATGGCGTGCGCCAATTCCGTGGCCTGCGCGAGATCTGGCATGAACGCGGCCACCCCGAATTTTACATCGAGCACCAACGCCTGCAAACCTTCGGCGAGCTTCTTGGAGAGGATGGAGGCCGTGATCAAGGAAATCGACGGCACGGTCCCGGTCACATCCCGCAGGGCATATAACCCCTTGTCGGCGGGAACCATCCGGTCGGTCTGGCCAGCCATCACGACCCCCAGAGACTGCACCAACTCGACGATTCGAGGGGCGGCCAGGGCGGTGGAGAATCCGGGGATGGATTCCAATTTATCCAGAGTGCCGCCGGTGATTCCCAAGCCGCGGCCGGAAATCATCGGGACGCGAAATCCCAAGGCCGCCAGGAGCGGTGCCAAGGGAAGGGAGACTTTATCGCCGACGCCGCCGGTGGAGTGTTTGTCCACCAAAGGACGGTGGTCCGGAGGGAAGAAGAGGCGATCCCCGGAATCACGCATTGCCAGCGTCAACTCCCGGACCTCGTCCCGGTTCAGGCCGCGAAAATAGACCGCCATGAGAAAGGCGGCCATTTGGTAGTCCGGGATTTGGCCTGCGACAAAGGCAGTAATGATTTCCTGAAACCGGCCCGTGAGCAGTCGGCCATCACGCTTGGCCTCGATCAGGGGCAGGAAATTCACGGCGGAGACCGCGGCTAATCAATGAAGATGGTGTCCGTATCACCGGGATTGATGGGCCGGCGCTCGGGAGGGGTGGAGGCGGCAAAAAGGTCGGCGGCGGGAACCGGGATTGATCCCGCAGTGGCGATCGTGGCGATGGCCGTGCCATAGCCCTTCAGGGAGTTGCCCCAACGGACCCGGCCGGTGAAGGCTTCAACGCAAAAGAGTTCGCCATGGGTGGTGGCATAAATGGAATTTTCCACCAGCACCAGCATCACCAACCCATCCCCGTTCAAATGGGTTTCCCAAATAATTTCGCCAGTATTGCGATCCAAGGCCATGACGGAGCCGCGGATTCCCACGAAGACATACTTTGCTATACCCATTTTAGTTCCTAAGCAAACGGTGATCGCGAAACCCAGAGAAGCGCCGGATCGGGCTCAATCGGTGAATTTCCGGGCGGCAATGGTGGCGTTATGGCCACCGAAGCCAAACGAGTTGTTCAGCACGGCATTCACCGTCATTTCCCGGGCGCGGTTGGGGACGTAATCCAAGTCGCATTCCGGATCGGGGTTCTCGTAATTGATGGTGGGCGGCACCAGGTTGTTCTGGATGGCCAGGGCGCAGAGCGCCATTTCGACCGCACCGGCGGCACCCAGCATGTGGCCGGTGGCGCCCTTGGTGGAACTCACCGCCAATTGGCGGGCGCGAGCGCCGAAGACCGTTTTGATGGCCTGGGTCTCGCAAATGTCGCCTTGCGGAGTGGAAGTGCCGTGGGCGTTAATATAAGAAATGTCCTCGGGATTCAGCCCCCCGGAACGCAACGCCATTTTCATGCAACGGGCGGCGCCTTCCCCTTCGGGGGCGGGGGAGGTGATGTGATTGGCGTCGGCCGTGTTGCCATAGCCCACGATTTCGCAGTAGATCCGGGCTCCGCGAGCCCGGGCGTGGCCCAACTCCTCCAGCACCAGGACGCCGGCGCCTTCACCCATGACGAAACCATCGCGCTCGCGGTCAAAGGGTCGGGAGGAGCGTTCCGGTTCGGCGTTGCGGGTGCTCATCGCGCGCATGGCGCAAAAGCCACCGATGCCCATGCGGACGATGGTGGCTTCGCTGCCGCCGGCAAAAATAGCCGAAGCATCGCCCATTTTGATGGCGCGCCAGGCCTCGCCGATGGCGTGGGTGGAAGTGGCGCAAGCGGAGCAGGTGGCAAAATTCGGGCCGCGCAGCTTGTAATACATCGAAAACAAGCCCGAGGCCATGTTGGAAATCAGCATCGGGATCATGAAGGGGGAGAGTCGGCCCGGGCCGCGCTCCACCAGCACGGAATGTTGTTCCTCCGTGGTGCGCAATCCGCCAATGCCCGAACCAATATAGACCCCGATCTCATCCCGGTTGACCTGCTCCAGATTCATCCCGGAATCGAGCAGGGCCTGATAGCCCGCAAAGACGCCGAACTGGGAAAACCGGTCCGTGCGCTTCAACTCCTTGGGCGAGGGAAACGCCGGTCCGGGATTAAAATCCCGGACTTCGGCGGCAATCTGGCAATCATACAGCGCCGGGTCAAAAGCCGTGATGCGGCCAATGCCGCAACGGCCGGCGATGACATTCTCCCAGAATGGCGCGATGCTGTGGCCGAGGGAGGAAACCACCCCCAACCCGGTCACGACCACCCGACGTTCCATCCAGTTAATTGCCATAAATTAAACGGGGCAGCTTGAGCTGGCGTCAGCCAAAACCGCCCCGCCGCATTGCCCCTGCGGTTATTTCGGCTGCGTTTCTTCGATATACTTGATCACATCTCCGACGCTTTGCAGCTTCTCGGCCTGTTCGTCCGGGATCTGATTGCCAAATTCCTCTTCCAACGCCATGACCAACTCCACGGTGTCGAGTGAGTCGGCGCCCAAGTCCTCAATGAACCTGGCTTCCGGGGTCACCTGGTCGGCCTTGACGCCGAGTTGTTCGACGATGATGTCTTTTACTCTCTGTTCGATAGATTTTTCAGCCATGGGTTGCTCCGTTTCGATTATTTCAATATGTCCAGTTTACGGTTCGACCAGTGCCAAGATTGGCATCGCCAATTTTACATTTGCTTCAAGATGGTGGCCCGGACCGTTCATTCAATTCAATTTCAACACCATTCTCTAGCCGCTGGGCGGGGGGCCGTAAAGGGTGAATTTGAAAGATTTTGTCCTGACAGAACCCCGGCGCCCCACCGCGGGTCACATCACCATTCCACCATCGACGGTGAGCACCTGCCCGGTAATGTAGCGGCCGGCCGGCCCGGCGAGAAACAGGGCCGCCTGGGCCACATCCTCGGACTGGCCCAGACAATTCAGCGGAATCCGGCGCAAAATATCCTCCTGCACTTCGGGTTTCAGTCCCGCTGTCATGTCGGTTTCGATAAAGCCAGGGGCCACGGCATTCACCGTGATGCCACGAGAGGCCATCTCCCGGGCGGTTGCCTTGGTGAACCCGATCAGGCCGGCCTTGCTGGCCGCGTAGTTGGCCTGGCCGGCGTTACCGATGAGCCCGATCACGGACGCGATGTTAATGATCCGCCCCGAGCGTTGTTTCAAGAGGGCGCGGGAAAAGGCCCGGGTAAAATGGAAGGCCCCCTTCAAATTGGTGTTGAGCACGGTGTCCCAATCCGCGTCGCTCATCCGCATCAGCAAGCCATCCCGGGTGACGCCGGCGTTATTCACCAGAATATCAAGCCGGCCCGCGTCGGTGAGCACCTGTTCCGCGGCCGCGTTGACCGCGGCGGCATCGGAAACATCCACCGCCAGCGCCCAAGCCCGGCGGCCCAGGGCGCGCACTTCGCCGGCCACCTTTTCGGAATTCTCCGCGGTCCGGGAGATACAGACGACATCCGCGCCCGCCGCAGCAAACGCCAGGGCAATCGCCCGCCCGATCCCACGTCCGGCACCGGTTACCACCGCAATCTGATTCGCTAATTGACTCATAATCGACCGCAATATTTGCCATTCACGGGCAGTTGAACAGTTTTTATTTGGTGGCGACCAGCCCACGCCCCCGCAACCAGGCAGCCGCCAACCGGGGCCAACCCGTCACCGCCTGATCCGTGGGGCGGAGGCCGTAGCCGTGGCCACCGGTGGGGAACACGTGCAGTTCGGCGGGGATTTTCAAGCCCTGCAAGGCCATCCCGTAGGCCATGACATTGTCCACTCCCAGCCCATCATCCTGCGTCTGGAGCAGAAAAGCGGGCGGGGTATTCGTGGTGACCGTCACTTCGGGCGCCAATCGGCCGGGTTGCCCTTTCACGTTCAGGTAGGCGGGGTATATCAGCACGGTGAAATCGGGCCGGCAACTCAGTTCATCCGCCGCGTCCTGAGCTTCGTAGGTGCGCGCATCGAAGTGCGTGCTCGCCATGGCCGCCAGGTGGCCGCCGGCGGAAAAGCCCAGGATGCCGATTTTTTTGGTATCCAAATTCCATTCCCCCGCGTGTTGGCGGATCACGCCGAGCGCGCGTTGGGCGTCTTGCAAGGGAGCTGCGTAACGGGGTAACCCCGCGCGGGCCGGCACCCGGTATTTTAGCAGCACTCCGGTCACTCCCAGGGAGTTCAGCCACTCGCAAATCTCGGTCCCCTCCAAATCCCAAGCCAGAATGCTGTAACCGCCGCCGGGGCAGACCACCACGGCCGCGCCCGTGTTCAAATCCGCCACGGGGCGGAAGATGGTGAGCGTCGGCCGGGACACATTCCCGACGCGCATCAAGCGCTTACCCGCCACCTGGCCATCCGTCGGTTTGGTGGTGTCGAGTTCTGTGCCAATATCGCCTTTTTCGCCCGGCGCTCCTTTAGGCCAGAGATCGAGCGGGGCGGACGGTTCCGAGGCCTGGCTGGAAACCGCCCCGGCCATCAGCAGCCAGACCACAACGACAGGAGCGAGAGCGAGGAGGTTCATGTCCCGATGAAACCGGAAAAGGGGGCGGCTCGTAAAGAAAATGTGCGGGCCGGTCAGCCGGCCGTCAGCGCCTGAACGGTGGCTTCCAGACTGGCGACATCCCCCACGTTCAACATTTGGACGGAGGGCTCGATCCGCTTCATAAAACCGCTCAAGGCCTTGCCGGGCCCCAGTTCGATGAAGCGGGTAAAGCCTTGCGCCAGAAGGAAACGCATCGATTGCTCCCAGCGGACCGAGGAGGTGACCTGGGCGACCAGCAAATCGGCGATTTCCGCCGGAGTGCCGTGCGGTTGGGCGGTGACATTCGAGATCACGGGAACCGTCGGGGCGGAGATCCGGGTGGCCGCCAATTCGGCCCGCAACTTCGGCTGTGCCCCCGCCATGAGGGCGGAATGGTAGGCCCCGGCCACGGGCAAAGCCACGGCGCGTTTGGCGCCCCGCGCTTTGGCGAGATCGCAGGCGGTGGCGATCTTGTCGGCGGCACCGGAAATGACCAACTGCCCCGGACAATTCAAATTGGCCAGTTCGACCCCGGCAGCGGCGCAAACTTCGCGGGTCGGAGCTTCGTCCAGGCCCAGGACCGCGGCCATACCCCCTTTGGTGGTTTCGCAGGCTTCCTGCATGAAGCGTCCGCGCTGCCGCACCAGGCGCAAACCGGCGGCAAAATCCAGGGCTTCGGCGGCGGACAAGGCGGTGAATTCGCCCAGGGACAAACCGGCGGTGGCGTCAAAGTGCAGAGCGGGCAGGCGTTCGCGGAGGAGTTCCAGGGTCACCCAACTCACGAGGAAAATTCCCGGCTGGGCATTCCCGGTGTTGGTCAGTTCGGCTTCCGGTCCCTGGAAACACACGCTGGTCAGGTCGTAGCCCAGGGCTTCGTTAGCCCGGTCGAACCAGGCTCGTGCCGTCGGAAAGGCTTCCGCCAGGTCTTTGCCCATGCCCACGGTTTGGGCGCCTTGACCTGCAAATAACAATGCCGTTTTGCTCATAGTGGGGGGAGGATAAACATTTCGGCCGGGAAATGGACAGTCTGGAATCGCCAGGTGGGTGGCGGGTCAGGTGCAACGCGGAAACTGGACCCGACTACGCTGGGAGCTACGCCGGGCAGGTTAAGTGTCCGGAAGCTGGACGCCAGCTGGTTTGGGGAAACATCGGGAATATGTTTCACGCGGAGGCGCGGAGTGCGCGGAGCGAGGGAACCGAGGTTGGATTACGTTTGTTTAGCCTGGACTCGGCGGTTTTGGCCCGGGCGGGGGAGCCTCGCCCGAAGCCGAGAAGCCGCGAAAATGAAACTGGATTAAGTGTCCGCAAGGGCGACTCGGGTCGAAATACGGGAGAATCTTTAGCCGCAACCCGTGCTACGCTCAGGAGCTTCGCAGGGCGCGAAAGGCGCAAAAATCGCTAAACATGAACTGGTTTAATGGGGAACTTCGGGGACAACTGAGACTCGGTGGTTTGGGGAACCAGCGGGAAGGTTCTCACCCACCTTCGCTTAAAGCTATGGTGGACTGGGAGGGCGCGGAGCGAGGGAAACGAAGTTGGATTAAGTTTGTTTAACCTGGACTCGGCGGTTTTGGCCGGGGCGCTCGCCGGGCCGGTGGGGGCTGGGAGCACCCCACACGAAGCCAAGCAAATGAAACTGGACCCGTCTTCGCTGAGAGCAGCTACGCCGGGCAGGTTAAATGTCCGGAACCTGGACTGGCAGTTTTGGAGGGGGATCCGGCGGTTGGCGGGATCTGGGATGCCTCACACGAAGCCACCAAAGTCGTGAAAATGAAACTGGATTAAGTGTCCGGAAGGGCGACTCAGCGTGGGGAAGGGGGGCGGCCGGATTTGTTTGGTGCGATGGATTGCAGGGTGTTGCTGCGGCCAGGGATGGCCGCACTCCGTGAAAAGGCGATTGCGGCGAAACTGGATTAAGTTTGTTTAGCTTGGACTCGCCGGTTTTGGCTGGCCAGGCCGGCGGGTGGGGGGCGCGTTGTCCACCCGCCGGGCGAGCGGCGTCAGGCAACCACAATCAAGATGTCAAAGAGCGGGACCGCGGGCCCGGGGGGGGCTTGCGCAGTCAAAAGCAGCAGGTTGGCGGTGGCGCATTTTTGGGGCGAGACCGCGAGGCGTCGGGGTATGCGGGCGGGCGCGGGCAGCGCACCGAATTTTTGCAGATGGAATGATCAACCAGTTTCCATGGAGTACAATTAGCACGCGTTGGGCGGGGGCGTATTCCTACGGTAGGAATTTAGGCGGATTTTGTTTCGGATGGCGAAGGGGTGGGTTTTCGCTTGGAGTTCAGGATTCGGAAGAGTATCCCGCTCGGCATCGGCGAATAGCTGGACCGCCTGCCGGTTGCGTACGCCCCGGAGATTTACCTGGCCCATTGCCTGGCGCACATAATCCAGTGCCCGGTCCGGGTGCTTGGCGGTGCTCCAGCCCGCCGTCGCCAACTCTGCTGCCCAGCGGCGCATCAGTGCTGCGCCGGGCGGATGGTCACACTTCGCGTCCTTCTGGACCATAGCTCTGCACTTGAGGTTTTGCGAAATGGGCATGGCGTGGTCGGGCGGCCTAACGACTCAAGCTCAGTGACCCGGCCCACGAGGGCGTCCGCTTGCAACCTGGACGCGATGGCAGGGTCCACTGCAGCGTATGGTGTTAGGCGCTTCTCGTTGGTGGAACAAATGTGATGCCATAGCAATTGTGAAGCGTGGTCGCGAGGGCAGGAAGTATATCCGCCTCCGCAATGAAACGCTCTGAATGAATCTGCCCGGCCAAACGATACTGCAATCGATACTGCCGCCGCTCGGGATAATAGGTGACAAAGAGCACGCGATCATCGCGGTGGAAAAGCGGGCCATCAGTGAGGAGCAGACCGTCATACGAAACGGTGGGAAACAGCTGCGGTGCTGCTGTCGAGGCTGCGAGAATGCGAGCTACCTCCAACAATGGCGTGCTGTGGGTCCAATAGCCAAACTCCTCCACGACACCGCTCCAATCCCATGCCTTGCCGCAAGGGCGACGCTCTGGATTTTGTGTTGGCTGCATGATGCGCGTAGAAACGCCTAACGAAAAAAGCTGAGCCCCCGCCGACTCGCGACGTGAACCGCGACAGCGGAACGGCCATCGCCAACGGCGGTTTGCTGCGGCGACTCGTTGAACGGTTTCAAATTACCACCAATTCCATCTCCAACGACGACCAAATGCTCCAACTGTGTCATCATCGTGAAATGCTACTGAAAACTCCCATCTGCCGACCAGCAAATCTCTCTGCCAGAAAACGAAACCTTTAGTCTGTTCGCGTGAAAAGGCGGGCTGCCCAAGTCTTGAATAAACATGCTGCCGACTCATACCAGACCCAACACTGTTCCAAATGTGCGGCGGTCGGCTGACAACAAAAGCCAAACAAACCAGAACCAGCACACCAATGATCAAAGCTCGCTTCTTCATGGCGTGCTCGGGCGGCCTAACGACCCAAGCTCAGCGACCCGGCCCACGCGGTGGTTGGATTGCAGCCGCGACGCGAGGGCCGGGTTCGCTTCAGCGCATGGGGCGGCATGGTCATTTGATAACCTCGTAACTCGTCATCAATCCGACGGGAGCTTCGCGCTTGCCGTCGCGCATCCGCGAAGCCCTGATGAACCGCTCCACCGCTGCATCAAGCTGCTGCTGACTCGACGCGTTGATAAGGGTACCTCCTGCCTGATGAATGATGACGTAACCGTCCGTGCCTGGATTCGGCCGCCACGCCCGCAGTTCCAACCAAACACAGCAAACCGGATTCGTGTCGAGCATGCTGACGGTGATGCCAAACTCTCGTCCCAACTTCTCGGCTGCTGCTCGCTGCTCCGCCGACGCGCCTTTGGGAATGCCAATGATCGGGAATGGCCGTGCATACTCTGACGCTGCTGCCGCGACAACAGTGCAAAGCAACATCCCTGCTGCCACAAGAGAACTAAGCGATGTCTTCATAAATGGTGGTGTGAATGACGGCTAACGTAAAGGTCAGCGACCGGAGCCAGCCGCCGCTGACGTTCGGTTTGTGTCTGAGCGAATCGGCTGGCTCCGGTTCGCTGCACCATCTGGTTCTCTGCTGCTTTCATAGCCCGCCGCTTTCTTCCGCAACTCAGCCCACTCCGCCCACCTCTGGGCATTCGTGCCGTAATCCAATCTGGTGTAGTGCTGAAGGGCAGCGACAACCCGGAGGACGCTCTCTCCACGCTGAGATTCCAGCGCCGCTTCGATTTTCGCCGGCCCTCTGTACCCCGGACCAGGAACATAGTATCGGCTCATATAGTGAACCATCTCCGCCGCTGCGACAGCAGACGCTTCGTTGGTGACTGAGGCATACTCGTGGCCCCACTCGCGCAGGGATTGCGTGACACTCCTCTGGTGAACTCCAGAAAAATACACCTCGATTCGCGACCAAGAAAGCCGGATAGCAAGTGCCCCGATGGCGACCAACCCCACGACCGCGATCAGGATGAGCTTAATTTTGCGAGGCAAGGACATGTGCTCTGCTCACAGCGAACAATAATTATACCGCGTCGCCCATCACAATGAATCCACCTTCCGCCGCATAACAAGGCTGTTTTTGCTCGATCTCAAAATGTATTGCAGTCTTGCACCGATGCCGGATTTCAACAACCCGCGGGTGAGCTATTTTCTGGGCCTGCTGATGCGTGAGTCCAATCCAAACCCGCTCCTGGCAGGTGATCGTGACCTCGCGAGCGGACAGGGATCGCTTATCTGGCGTGGTCATATGCAGCAAAATAAACCGAGCAGAACCGGAAAGCGAGCCATTCAGCTCGCCGGATCTGCGGTCGAAAGCTCGTTGGGCTTGGATTTGATCCTTTTTCCCCTGATCCTCTTTTCCCGCGACGTTGGCGGGGTCTTCTGGCGATAGCTCCGGCCCGTGAAGGCGGCGATCTGGGCGTGGTGGAAAAAACAATCCAGCATCGCAGCGGCGGTGATTATTCTGGTCATTACCGTGGCGCTTATGATCGGAGCCATGGTCGGCCGCAACGGGACTGGCTCAATGGATGTTAACGACCACCTCTCGCCCTTACAGCACCAGCCCTTATGCTCGAAAATTACGCCGATGCAGCAGCGGCGGGTTTCATTGCCAGCCAGCGGTACAGCGTGGGGCGGGAAATTTTCAGGGGCAGGCAGATGGCGGCAACCGGCGGGGACTTGTCGCCGTGGAGCTTCTTGGCTATCTGAATGCGAGGGTCCTCAACCGCCATGCGTTTCCGACCGCCCATGCGCTCCCGTGCGCGGGCAGCGGACAGCCCGGCCTTGGTGCGCTCCTGGATCAGCCGCCGCTCGAACTGCGCCAGGGCGTAAAAATGTGGAAAACCAGCTCGCCGGACGCCGTGGTGGTATCGATCGCCCCGTCGCAGATCGATTTGATCCCCACGCCGCGCTTCCGGAGGTCTTCAACCAGGTCGAGAAGATGGCGCACGGACCGGCCGAGGCGGTCCAACCGCCAAACGAGGAGGGTGTCGCCCGGCTGTAATTTGCTCAGGCAATCGGTCAGGCCGGGCCGCTCCGACTTTGAGCCCGATATTTTGTCCGGCATTCCTGGCGGATGATTTGATTTTATTTGCATCGGGGGGCGGTGGCTGATAAATATGCTTTCGTGACGGCTTGACCTGAAGGCGTAGTTTTCGGGCGATCCGGGCAACATCTGGCCAGCTTAGCTCAGTGGTAGAGCAACGCTTTCGTAAAGCGTGGGTCCTCGGTTCAATCCCGAGAGCTGGCTCCATTCTTTTCTCCGCAAGTCCCTCATAATCAGGTCTTTCCTGCGCGGTCGAATCCCTTGGCGCCGACGATTTAAAATGGCAGCGATTCCCAATTCAGGCGGGATACCTTTGTCTGCGGTGAATATCACACATAATCTCCGCAGGATGTGCGGAGATTGGGGTGGACAATGCGGCGGGTAAGGGTGATATTCTCCTTATAGAATGCGGAGATTAGATGTATATTCATGAACTCGAAGACTGGCCGGAGTTCCGTTGGGCGGAGGCAAAGCTAGCGCCGGCGCTGGCGGAGGTGCGCCACCAGCAAGGCCGTTTGCTGGGGCGCATGGAGTCGCTTGGCTTTGACCTGCGGGCGGAAGCCACGCTGCGCACACTGACCCAGGACGTGATCAAAACCAGTGAGATCGAAGGAGAGAGGTTGGACGCGGAGCAGGTGCGATCGTCCATCGCCAGGCGCCTGGGAATGGATGTCGGTGCCGCCCTGCTGATCGACCGCAATGTGGAGGGGATTGTGGAAGTGATGCTCGACGCGACCGGGATGCATGATGTCCCGCTCACGGCAGAGCGCCTTTTTGCCTGGCACGCAGCCTTGTTCCCCGCCGGGCGCAGCGGCATGCGGCGCATCGTGGTCGGCGCCTGGCGCGTAGCCGAAAGCGGACCGATGCAGGTTGTTTCAGGTGCTTATGGGCGGGAAAGGGTGCATTATGAAGCGCCGGAATCGGTCCGACTCAAAGCGGAAATGAGTGCCTTCGTCCAATGGTTTAACGCCGGTTCGCCACTCGATCCGGTCATCCAGGCGGCGCTCGCACATTTTTGGTTTGTGACGATTCACCCGTTTGAGGATGGCAACGGACGAATTGCGCGGGCGATTGCCGATATGACGCTGGCCCGCTCAGAGAAAAGCCCGCAGCGCTTTTACAGCATGTCCGCGCAAATTCTGCGCGAGCGCCAGGAATATTACGACGTGCTGGAAACCTGCCAGAAAGGTTCGCTGGACATCACTCCGTGGATCGAATGGTTCCTGAGTTGTTTGAAACACGCCATTGCCGCTTCCGATGGCATATTGCAAGCGGTGTTGAGCAAGGCACGATTCTGGCAAGCGCACGCCGGGGAAGCAATCAATGACCGGCAACGGGCGATTATCAATCGCCTGCTGGATGGTTTTGACGGCAAGCTGACGTCCTCAAAATGGGCCAAGCTCACCAAGTGTTCGCAGGACACGGCGCTGCGCGACATCAGCGATTTGCTGGGGCGCGGGATGCTGGCAAAGGAAGCGGCTGGCGGGCGCAGCACGAGTTACGCGTTGGTCTAGCTTGACCGGGTTGTGAGGACAACTCCGAAATCCGCTCCGGGCGAGGTAGGCAGCGGGGGGGGGATTGTGAGCAACTTTTACGCCGAACTGGACGCAGGGCTGGCTTTCGACTGCTCCAAATTATTGAGCGCGGCGTTGGGCTAATGGCGAAGCGGCGGCGCAAAAATTGCATGGACGGGGGGCGAGGGAAAGTTTAAGAGGGGGCGTTGGCAATCCATTTTTTTGTTTATGAAAATTTATCGTTTGAACCGGCTTTTTAATCCGAAGTCCAACCGCTGTTTTGATGTGGCGGTGGATCACGGGTTTTTCAATGAACGCAGTTTCCTGCAGGGGATCGAAAAGCTGGAGAAATGTGTCCAGACGCTGGTGGCCGCGGCGCCGGACGCGATCCAGTTGACGATCGGGCAGGCGCATTACCTGCAGTCCCTGCCGGGCCGGGTGAAGCCCTCACTGGTTCTGCGGACGGATGTGGCGAATGTTTATGGCAAGGAGCTGCCGCGCGCGTTGTTCAGTCGGATGATTGAGGCACCCGTCGAACAGGCGTTGCGGTTGGACGCGGCGTGCGTGGTGGTGAACCTGTTCCGGATTCCGGAACAGCCCGAGGTGACCGACCAGTGTCTGCAGAACATTTTGCGGATCAAGCCGGAGTGCGATCGGATGGGGATGCCGTTGATGATCGAGCCGCTGGTGTTCCAGCCGAATGCCAAGGCGGGCGGTTACATGGTGGATGGCGATCTGGAGAAGATCCTGCCCCTGGTGCGCCAGGCGGTGGAGCTCGGCGCGGACATCATCAAGGCCGATCCGACGGATGACGTGGGCGTTTATCACAAAGTGGTGGAAATCGCGGGCCGGATCCCGGTGCTGGTGCGCGGCGGCGGGAAGGCACCGGACAAGGAGATTTTGGAACGGACGGAGAAGTTGATCCAGCAGGGGGCGGCGGGGATTGTTTATGGGCGGAATATCATCCAGCACGCGGACCCGGCGGGCATGACACGCGCGTTGATGGCGATTGTACATGATGGCGCGACCGCGGGGGCGGCGGCGAAGTTCATCAAGGGGTGAGAGGTGGTCGGGGGCGGATGGATTGGTAGGCCGGGGCGGGCGTCGGAAATTTCCGATAGCCCGCGATGGGGCGTTAAATTTGCGGCGGTGCGTTGGATGGTGAACGGGTTCGGGTGCCCGTAAACACGTGGGCGCGACCCTGCTGGGGTGGTTGGGGCCGGTAACCACGAAGACGTGGAAGATTCGGGTACGGGCGTTTGAGAATGTCCAATCCCCGGATGAGCCGCCCCTTCAGGGCTTGTGGAAATGAGGACGTGTTCCTAGGGCGTTGCCCTAGGCTGGTATGAGCTGCACCGTTGGTGCTGAAGCACTGAGAGAGCAAGCCGGTCTCAGGTGAAGCGCGGGATGTTTGTTTACGGGTGCTCCAGGATTTTGGTGAGTTCTACGAACTGGAGGAGGCTGACTTTTTCGGCGCGGATTTGCGGGGAGAGGCCGAGGGTCTCGAAGGCGGCTTGCAGTTTCTCCAAGGGCCAACTGGCTTTGAGGAGTTTGAGCATCATTTTGCGGCGCTGGGAGAAGCCCAGTTTAACGAGCCGCTTGAAGGCGGGGCGCAATTCAGGGGGGAGCAGGGGCGCGGCGCGGCGCTGGAGGGTGACGCAGGCAGAGTCCACGTCCGGCGGCGGGAAAAAGCAGTCGGACGGGATTTTGAAATTGCTGACGGGTTCGTACGCCAACTGGATCAGGAGGGAAAGCACGCCATAGTCCTCCTCATCCGCGATGGCCACCAGGCGTTTGGCGACTTCGAGTTGGAGCGTGATGGTCAGGCGGCGCGGGGGATTCGTGGCTTCCGCCAGTTCCACCAGGATGGGCGAGGCAACGGAATAGGGGAGGTTGGCGACGAGTTTCCAATCGGCCCAGTCGCGAGGTTCACGCACGAGATAGGCGAGGGCGTCGTCGTGGAGCAGGGTGAGATTCGTCTGGGCGGCGAAGTGGCCTAACAGGAAATCCACGAGTCGGCGGTCCATTTCGATGGCGAGCACGTGACCGGCGCGGGCGACGAGCAGTTCAGTAAGCGGGCCGAGACCGGGGCCGATTTCCAGCACTTGATCCGTGGGCGAGAGTTCGGCGGAGTCGACGATGCGGCGCAGTTGGTTTTGGTCGTGGAGGAAATTCTGGCCCAGCGACTTGGTCAACTGGATCTGGCCCGTGGCCAGGATTTGCTTCATTTCGGTCAGTTTCATGGGGCGGAAAAAATGTCAGGTCAAACGGAGGTGTTGGCGCGCAACTGCCGCTGGAGGGCATTGACAGTGGTGGTGAGTTGGGCGGCGGTGATGGTGAGCGGAGGGGTGAAGCCGATCACATTGCCGTCGGTTCCCTCGGGCAGGAGGAGGTAGCCGGCGTGGAGCATGGATTTAACCAGGTCCAAAACCGGCTGGGTGGCGGGGGTGCCGTCCAGTTTGGAAAGCTCGGCGCCGACCAATAGTCCGCGGCCGCGGATGGCGATCCGGTAGCGCGCGTCGGTGAGGGTCTGTTCCAGGATGCGCAGGAGATGCCGGCCGAGGCGGGCGCTCTTTTCCACCAGGCGGGTCCGGCGGATTTCGGCGATTTGGGTGAGGGCCATGGCGCAACCGACGGGGTGGCCGAGGTAGGTGCTGGTGTGGATGGCTTCGCCCGAGGAGACCGGCCAGGCGGCGTCCAAAAGGTCCGCCCGGCCAACGCAGGCGGAAAGGGGGAAACCGCCGGTCAAGGCTTTGCCCAGGCAGATCAGGTCGGGGACAATCGCTTCGTGCTCGCAGGCGAACCAATGGCCGGTGCGCCCGAAGCCGGTGTAAATTTCGTCCAGCACCAGGAGGGCGCCCTGTTCCGAGCACAGTTCACGGAGGCAGCGGAGAAAACCCGGGGCCGGGAGGCGCACACCGCCCCGGACCTGGATGGGCTCCACCAAGACAGCGCCGATGGCGTGCTTTTGGAAGAGGCGACGGATTTCGCCGGCGGATGGCGCCAGTTCGGCTTCCGTTACCGGAAACCGGGCGTGGCAGCCGAAGCCGCCGGACTGCGCGGCGAAGGGGCGGCGGAAGTGATCCCGATGGGTGACGTTCAGCGTGCCATAGCCCAGGCCGTGGTAGCCTTGTTCGAAGGCGATGACGCCGGGTTTGCCGGTGGCCAGCAGGGCGGTTTTGAGGGCGGCCTCGACGGCCTCGAATCCCGAGTTGCAGAAAATGGTTTTGCCGGTCCGGCGGGTGGCGACGGGTTGGCGGCGGGTCCAGCGTTCGAAGGTGAGGCGGCTGAGTTCGCGGGCCAGGCGGGCCTTCAAGGCGTGCGGGTGCACGTCCCCCATGGCGTGGAGCAGGCGGCCCATTTGTTTCTGGCCGGCGCGGACCACGCGCGGGTTGGCGTGGCCGGCGGCGGTGACCCCAAAGGCAGCAGTGAGGTCGAGATACTTTTTGCCGTCGGCATCCCACACGTGAACGCCCCGGGCGCGGTCCCAGACGATGGGCCAGTCACCGGCGGGATCGAGGAAGGTGACGTTGGGCGATTCGTACCGGCGGAGTTCCGCGAGCAGGCGGCGGGTTTTGGCAGGCGTGGCCATGGCTAAACACCGCGCTGATCGGGCGCCCAAATGATCTTGTGCAGTTGGGCCTGGAAGCGGACGGGGAGGGCATCCGCGATAATGCGCTCGACGAGTTCCAGACGCGTGATGGGTGTCTGACCTGGGGGCACCAGTTTCAGGGCAGGATGCTGTTGTTCCGGACGGAGCGGTTGCACCCACGAAAACAGAAGGGGGCAGACTTGGGCGAGGCCGTGCCGGGTGATTTGTTCCGCGGCCCAGGTGTAATCCTCCCGGGTGCCGATGACGAATTTGATTTCGTCCGTGGCGCGCAGGTGGGGGAGGTTCTCCCAGCGATTCCGGGCCACCTCGCCGCTGCTGGGGCATTTCAAATCCATGATGCGGCGGACGCGGGGATCCACGCGGGCGATGTCCAAGGCGCCGCTGGTCTCGATCAGCACGGTGAAGCCGGCGTCGCAGAGCGCGGCCATGAGGGGCAGGGCGGCCGGTTGCAAGAGGGGTTCGCCGCCGGTCAATTCCACCAAGGGCAGGCGATGGCCGGGAATGCCGGTGGTGTAGGGCACCGCCAGACGTTGCACCTCGGCCAGGATGTCCGGGAGCGACCGTTTCCCCCCTTCGGTGAAAGCGTAGGCGGTATCGCAATAAGAGCAGCGCAGGTTGCACGCGGTGAGGCGGACAAACACGCACGGCAACCCGGCAAAGGTGCTTTCCCCTTGCAGGCTGAGATAAATTTCGTTGACGACCAGAGTTTCGGACACTGGCGTAATCTAGCCGCAGCGGAGGCGAGAGTGAACAACGAATTGCAGGGGGCGTCCTGCCGATAGGGTTGTCTTTCCAGAGTTTCCGTCTTAACTTTCGGGCTGTGAAAATCTACGATCACCCGACGTTCCGGATGGCGTGTCAGCAGTTTGATTCGGTGGCGGATCAGTTGCAAATCCCCGTGGCGGATCGCGACCGGCTCAAATTCCCCAAACGCTCGATGACGGTGGCGCTGCCGATTCGCCGCGATGACGGGACCACGGAAGTGTTTTCGGCCTACCGGGTGCAGCACCATTTGACGCTGGGACCGACGAAGGGCGGGTTGCGGTATCACCCGGACGTGGAGTTGGGGGAAGTGGCGGCGCTGGCGATGTGGATGAGTTGGAAATGCGCGCTGACCGGGCTGCCGTATGGCGGGGCCAAGGGCGGGATTGCCTGCGACCCGCGGAAGTTATCGGCCGGGGAACTGGAGCGGATCACGCGGCGGTACACGCAGGAGATGATCCCATTCATCGGGCCGCAGGTGGACATCATGGCGCCGGACCTGGGCACGAACGAACAGGTGATGGCGTGGATGATGGACACCTATTCGGTGCACATGGGTTACAGCGTGCCGAGCATCGTGACCGGCAAGCCGGTGTTGCTGGGGGGATCGCTGGGGCGGCGCGAGGCGACGGGACGGGGCGTGGCATACCTGGTGAACCGCGCGGCCGACACGGTGGGGCTGGATTGCGGGAAGGCCACGGCGGTAGTGCAAGGATTTGGTAATGTGGGTTCGGTGGCGGCGCTTTCGCTGGCGAAATACGGCGTGAAAATCATTGCCGTTAGCGATGCTTTTGGCGGCATATATAACGCTGCTGGGTTGGAGGTGTGGCAGTTGGACCGGTACGTGGCGGAGCACAAAACCGTGGTCGGGTTTCCCGAGGCCGAACCCATTTCCAATGCGCAATTGCTGGAGACTCCCTGCGACATATTGGTGCCGGCGGCGATGGAGCGGCAGATCACGGGCGAGAATGCCGCCCGGATCCAGTGTCGCATCCTGGCGGAAGGGGCCAATGGCCCGACCACGCCGGAGGCGGATGCGATTTTGCAGGCGCGGCCGGAGGTTTTTGTGATTCCGGACATATTGTGCAATGCGGGCGGGGTGGTGGTTTCGTATTTCGAGTGGGTGCAGGACCTGCAGAGCTTCTTTTGGAATGAAAGCGAGATTTCGGACAAACTGTTCCGAATTTTGGAGGGGGCTTTCATGCAGACATTGAATTTGAGCCGGAAACGGGGAATCCCGATGCGGCAGGCGGCGTTGAGCCTGGGGATCAGCCGCGTGCATGAGGCGAAAAAGGCGCGAGGGCTGTTCCCGTGAACCGGATGGCGGTGAATGGGACAACGATTTACCGCGAGCCGTGTCATTTGCCCCTGGCGGGGGCGGCCTGGCTGCTTTTCCTGGGCGCACTATGTCTGCCGGTGATTGGGAAAATTCCGGGCTGGCAGTGGGTCGGAGAGCAGGGGCGGTTTTGGCGGGGCAGCCTGCACGGGGAACTGGTGTCGATTCATTACCTGGCGTTGACCCCGGCCAACCTGTTCATGATCGCCTCGCCGTGGCTGATCTGGCGGTGCCGCCAAGCGGCGACCCATAGCGATCCCGGGGGCCGGGGGGCGGGGGCAAGACTTTTGGAATTCCTGACCCGGCGGCGAACGCTGCAATGGGTCGCGGCGGTGGCGGTGGGGTTATCGGCCACCTACCTGTGCCATTTCGGGCGCGGCATGGGCAACGTGAAGGCCGGCTTCCTCATCTGGATTTTTTCGTTTGGCCTGCTCGGGGTGAGCCTGTGGCGGGGCGGGAATGTGTTGCCAAAGGACGGATGATCGGGCAGGGTGGAGTCATGGTCCCGGATCGTTTTGCCGTACCCACCCCACCGGGCCGGATTTTCCCCGCCGCGGGCGCGTGCGGCGGATTCTCGCTGCTGGAATTGCTCATCGTCATGGCGCTGCTCATCATCCTGACGACGCTGTATTTTTCGTCCGGATCGGAGGCTTACCAGCGGCGCAAAAAATTGGAGTGCGAGGGGCATTTGAAAAGCATTTACGTGGCTTTGAAAACCTACGCAGTGGACGCTAATGACCGGCTGCCGCTGGTGGCGGACGCCCAAACCGCGGAAGCGCCCTTGAGCAAACTGGTGCCCAAATACACCACGGGAACGGAATTTTTCACCTGCCCGGGAACGAAGGATCCCGCCCTGCCGGATGCCGAATCCTTTGCCAAACGAAAGATCAGCTACGCGTATTACATGGGGCGAACCCCCAGCGATGGGGCGGACCAGCCGCTGCTCAGTGACCGGCAGGTCAATACGAAATCCAAGCGGGTGGGCGAGTCCCTTTTCTCGGCGGACGGCCAGGCGCCGGGCAACAATCACAACCGGTATGGCGGCAACGTCCTTTTTTGCGATGGCAGCGCGCAGTCCAGTCCCCCGGCGGCCGCATTTATGTTGACGAATCCGCCGAACGTCATTCTCCTCAATCCGAAGCCTTAACGATGAAAATCAAAGTCCAATGCCCCTGTGGCAGCAAATTCGAATTCGAAGCCGAGCCGGTGGATGGGAAAATGCCCTGGGCATTGAGTTGCCCCGCCTGTAACGCCGACGCCACGGGGTTGGCGAACGAGGTCATCCGCCAACAGTTGGAGCCGGCGAAGCCGAAACTTTCCATCAAGGGGCATGGAACCGCTGCGCCCGCGGCGGCTCCGGCGGCGGCTCCGGCTCCGGCGGCGGCGCCCCCGCCCCCGGCCCCGCCCACCGGCTCAAAATTGCGGATCAACATGCCGCACCACGGGGAGAAGAAGCCGGAAGCGGCCGCGCCGGCCAAAGAAGGAGCGCCTCCGGCCGCCGCCCCGGCGACCACCGCCAGTACGTGGACCAATCCGGCCGCCAACAATCCGAACAAAGCGGGTGGTCGCCGGAAAGGCGGCGGCAATCGCGGAAAGCTCATTGGCATGCTGGCCGGCGGCGTGGTGGCCGTCGCAGCTTTGAGTGCCTGGGGTTGGTATGCGTTTGTGGGATCGCTGCCGAAGGTGGCCTATACCGTGAAGCCGGGGGGAGCGGGTGGGGAGGACGGCGGGGCGAGTTACCACCTCGTGGGACCGGGCCAATTGCTTTCGTTCACCGGGGACAAGATCGCGCTTTACGATGTGACCAAGAAGGCGGAGCTCTGGACGGCCACGGTGGAGTCCAAAGTGGTGGCGCCCGCACCCAAAGCCGCCGCGGCTAAAGCCCCAGCAGCGGGGGCGCGGGCGGCCGGGGCGAAACGCGCGGGAGTTGCCGCCGCAACGAATGGTCCGGCGTCGGGCGGACTGGACGCGGGGGCGGCGATGCTGGCCGCAGCCGCCGAAATGAGCGGAGCCAGCAAGCAGGACATTGCAAAAGCCGTTGCGGGCATGGGGATGCACCTGACGACCCAACCGGTGGTGGTGCCGACGGCCAGTGAAATCTGGATCATTTTCCCGGATCGACTGGAGCATTTTGACCGCACCACGGGGGCGCGGCGCGAGGACATCGGCCTGCCGGCACCGGTGCTGGACCTGACTTACAATGATGAAGCCATCCTGGCGGTGTCCCTACCGGATTGGACGCACAAGGTAATTACCCAAGTGGCACTCAGCTCGGGCGCGATGTCCACCGAAGAAATCGATTTGACGCCGAAACCCGTGGTTCGGGCCGCACCGGTAGCGGCGGCGGCCACCCCGGCGGCCCAACCGGGCGGCGGGCGCCGGCGCCCGGGCCCCGTCCAGCCCGTCCCGGCGGCCGCGCCCTTAAATGCGCGCTATGCGCGGGCGGCGGCGGCAGGCGCCGCCCCGGCCGCGGCCGCCGCGGACCAAACCGAGGCGCCCCTGGATCATCTGCACGCGCAGTTTTACGGGACTGGACCGAACGTGGTGGAATTGGTGGTGAAACTGGTGGAAGAGAAGACCCAAACCACGGATACCATGAAACCGAAGGGGAAATCGATTCTGGAAAGTGGGAAGCTGACCGCCGGGCAGAGCATGGATGCCGTGCAAGAAATGATGAACGACATGAAACGGGCCAACAACGGCGGCAAGAAGACGGTGGATGTGAGTCGCTATGCCGTTACATTGCGGCGCCGGTTTTCGAGCGGGGCCCCGGATTGGTCCGGGGAAGTGGTGGGGCGGCCGGAATTCTTTTCCCTGAAGACCGTGGATATCCTCGCGGCGGGCACGGAGATCACGGTGTTCGACAAGGAGAACAAGAAGCGGTTTAACGCCAAACTGACCTATCCGATCACGGAAGGACTGCGCTCCCCGGACGGGCATGTGGCGGCGCCCTGTCTGGAAACGGCCGACACGCTTTATTTTGCCGACAAGGGGATGCTGACAGCGTTCGACAGCAACACCGGCGAAGTGCGCTGGCGGCTCACCAGTGTGGGTATTTCGCATATCCAGGTGGATGAGCAGGGGAAGATTTATCTGAACACCTCGACAGCCAGTCCCGATTCCATTCAATTCAGCGACGAAGTGGACCTGAAAAACCGGCCGGAGGCGGTGATCATGAAGGTGGACCCCGCGACCGGCAAGACGCTCTGGAAGGCGCAAAAGGTGGGGGAAGACTGCGTGCTGTCCGGCAAATTCGTCTATGGGATGCGGAGTTCGACCTCTTATGCCTGGCTGCGCCTGGAGGATGGGCCGCAGAATCATTTCAACGTGTACCGCTTGAATCCGCGAACCGGGGGCACGGTGTGGAATTACAATCAGCCCCGGGCCGGGATCAAATCCGAGGCGGATCACAACTGGCTGATGCTGCAATTCGGCGACGAAATTCAGGTGTTGAACTTCCTTTCGCTCTAAGGTTTGAATAAGTCATCCGGCCCGATGGTCCTTAGAGGGCGATGGACATGAATAAAAATACCCGCCCCCCATTTTTTTGGCTGGCCTTGCTGCTGGCCTTGCGTCTTTCCGGACCGGTCAATGGCTGGGCGCAAACCCCGGAGTGGATTTGGTCGCAGGCCACGGCCCAGGAAAACGAGACCTGCTATTTCCGCAAAACCATCACGCTGGACACCTCCTTCCGCAAAGCGGTCATCATAGCGACCGGTGATGACGAGGTCGTCGTGTACGTGAACGGCAAGAAAGTGATCGAGCACAACGCCTGGCAGACCACCAAGAAGGCGGATGTGACGGACGAATTGGAGCCGGGCAAGAACACGATTGCCATTCGGGGCAAGAATTCGGGCGGGGATGCCTCGGTGATCGCGATGCTCGAGATCACCAAGGCCAACAAGGAAAAGCAGTTGTTCGGGACGGACGCAACCTGGCTGGTGACGAAGACGGAAACGCCGAAATGGGAGCAACCGGAATTCGCGGATGCGGGTTGGGCAAAGGCCGTGAGCCGGGGTAAAGTCGGCGTGGGGCCGTGGGGAGATGTGTTTTCCGTGCCCGTGGCGACGGCGGCGGAGAAACTGATTTTGCCGCCGGGATTTAAGGCGGAATTGCTCCGCTCGGCGGAACCGGGCGAGGGTTCCTGGGTATCCATGGCGATTGACAAGCAGGGACGACTCATTCTTTCCCCGCAGGATGGGACGCGGAACATGCTGCGGGTGACCTTGAACGAGCAGGGGCAGGTGAAGGATGTGGCGAAGCTGGATGTGCCCGTGGGGTCCGCAATGGGTCTGCTGTATGCTTTTGATAGTTTGTACGTGAACGGCAATGGGCCGGAAGGATTGGGATTGTACCGGTTGCCGGATACCAACCACAACGACCGCTATGAAACGGTGACCCTCATCAAAAAGATCGAGGATGCCGGCGGGGAACACGGCAGCCACGGTGTCGTTTTGGGCGCGGACCAGCAGCTGTATGTGATCAGCGGGAATTTTACCAAAGTGCCCAAGGATATTGCGCCGAGTTCGCCGCACAAGAATTACGCGGAAGACCAGTTGCTGCCGCGCGGGCCGGACGGCAACGGGTTTGGCAATGACATCCAGCCCCCGGGTGGTTTCCTGCTGAAGACGGATCCCGAGGGCAAGAAATGGGAGTTGTATGCCGCGGGCATGCGGAACACGTATGATTTTGCGGTCAATGCCGAGGGCGAAATGCTGGCGTTTGACAGTGACATGGAATGGGATTGGGGAATGCCGTGGTATCGCCCCACCCGGATCATGCACCTGGTTTCGGGCGGGGATTATGGATTTCGTGAAGGAACGGGCAAATGGCCGCAGTATTATCCCGACAGCCTGCCGAGTACCGTGGAAGTGGGCGTGGGCTCGCCGACCGGTCTGAAGTTTGGCACCGGGGCGAAGTTTCCCGGGAAATATCAACGGGCGTTGTATGCGATGGACTGGGCGTATGGCCGCATCCTGGCCGTGCATTTGCAGCCGGACGGCGCCAGTTACCGCGCGACCTTTGAGAATTTTGTGCAAGGCAAGCCGTTGAACGTCACGGATCTGGAATTCGGCAAGGACGGGGCGATGTATTTCATTACCGGCGGCCGCGGAACGCAATCGGGTCTTTACCGGGTGACTTACCCCGGGGCGCGGTCGGATGCGGATATACTTTTCGCGGAGGATAAATCCGCGGTCAAGGCGCGGGAATTGCGGCATGCGATCGAACGCTTTCATGGACGGGTGGACGCGCAGGCGGTGGACTTTGTCTGGCCGCACCTGGACAGCAGCGACCGATTCATCCGGTATGCGGCCCGCATCGCGCTGGAGAGCCAGCCGGTGGGTGAATGGCAGGCGCGAGTTCTGGCGGAGACGCGCACGAACGCGGCCCTGACCGGCCTGCTCGCGCTGGCCCGGGTGGTCGGCAAGGAAACACAAGGGGACTTGCTGAAGGCCCTGGCGCGGTTTCCGCTGGATGGATTGTCCGAAGCCCAGAAGCTCGAAAAACTGCGGCTGATCCAGGTGAGTTTCATCCGGCAAGGCCGGCCCGAACCCGCGCTGGCACAATTGGCCATTGAGAAATTAAACCGGCAATACCCGGCCAAGAGCGAGGCCTTGAACCGCGAGCTTTGCGAGTTGCTGATTTATTTGCAGGCACCCGGAGTAGTGGGCAAAACGCTGGCCCTGCTGGATCAGGCTCCCACGCTGGAGGAGCAGATTCATTACATCTTCCATTTGCGCAAACTGTCCAACGGCTGGACCCGGCGCGAGCGGGAGCACTATTTTGGCTGGCTCAATGCCCATGGGGCAAATTCCTCAGCGGGGGTGGAAGTGGCCGCGCAACTGGATTATCCGTGGGTCCGAAAGGTGCCCGCGGCGGCGGAGCATTCCCCGGCGATGTTGCAGTGGTTCAAGGATGTGGACCGCGAGTACCGCGATGGCTCCAGCTATCCCAAGTTCATCGAGAATATCCGCCGCGACGCAGTGGAATCCCTGACGGACGGGGAACGTGGCGAGCTGGCGGCGCTCATCACGGAAACCAAAGTCGTGGCGAAAGCGGCGGCGAAAAAGCGGGAATTTGTGAAAGAATGGAAGATGACGGACTTGCAGCCGGCATTGGACCAGGTGGGCAAGGGCCGCTCGTTTGGCACGGGCAAGGAGGTTTTCACGGCGGCGCAGTGCATACTTTGCCATCGCATGGGGAATGAAGGCGGCTCCGTGGGACCGGACCTGAGTGCGGTTTCCAGCCGTTTTGCCCGGCGCGACATCCTTGAATCGATCCTGGAGCCGTCGAAAGTGTTGTCCGAACAGTTTCTCAATACGGTTTTTACCAAGAAAGACGGGACCGAAATCACCGGTCGGATCGCGGAGGAGAATGACCAACGGGTCCTGGTGACCATCAATCCGCTGTCGCCCACGCAGATGGAGATCCGGAAGGCGGACATCGAGTCGCGCGTCTTTTCCAAAATTTCCCCGATGCCGGAAGGCCTGGTGAACAACTTTAGTCAGCAGGAGATTCTCGACTTGCTCGCCTACCTGGAATCCGGGGCCAAACCGGCCGCGGCCAACTTTAATCAGTAATATTCAATCATGAGCACCAAATCAGTCATTGATCTCAAGACCATAACCAAGAATGTGGGCGGCCTCGTCGAAGGCCTGCTGGCGGACAACGGCGGCCTGCTGCGGCTGGCGCCGTGCTGGGTTCCGCGTTCCTTCCTGCAACCGGGCAAACGCCTGAAGTTGCATCCGGATGATCTCTACGCTTTCGGCCTGAACCGCGGCGGCATTGACGAGCGCTGGTTCGGGTCCACGACCCCGGCCGCCAACGACAACCGCACGCCGGACGAAGGACTGAGCTATGTGGTCGCCGGCGACGCGCGGTTCACCCTGGAGTCCGCGGTGGCCGAGTGTGGCGCCACGATCATCGGCAAGGCGATTTGGGACAAATACCAGCGCTGGCCGGTGTATTCGAAGTTTTTTGACAACATGGGGCCCATTCCCCATCACATGCACCAATCGCGGGAGCAGGCCCGGTTGGTGGGCCAGGAAGGCAAGCCGGAATCCTACTATTTCCCGCCGCAACACAACAACGTGGGAAATAATTTCCCCTACACCTTCATGGGCCTGGAACCCGGAACGACCAAGGCGCAGGTGCGCAAGTGCCTGGAAAACTGGAACAAGGGTGACAACGGCATCCTGGATCTTTCGCGGGCCTACCGGCTCAAACCCGGCTCCGGCTGGCTGATCGGTCCCAGCATTCTGCACGCGCCTGGTTCGCTTTGCACGTATGAACCGCAATGGGGTTCCGACGTTTTTGGCATGTATCAATCGCTGGTGGAAGGTCGCGAAGTTCCCTGGGCGCTGTTGGTGAAGGACATGCCCAAGGAAAAGCATCACGACCTGGATTTCATCGTGGACCAATTGGATTGGGAAGCGAACGTGAATCCCAATTTCAAGGACAGCCATTATCTCGAGCCCGTGCCGGTGGCCGACACGCGCAGCGAAGGATACGTGGACCGCTGGATTGTTTACGGCAAGGTGCGGGGCGAACAATTGTTCACCGCGAAGGAATTGACGATCAATCCGGGCGCGAAGTGCACCATCAAAGACAATGGCGCGTACAGCCTGATCACCGTCCAGGGCAAGGGCAAGATGAACAAACTGAATCTCGACTGCCCGAAATTGATCCGCTTCCACGAGTTGACCGAAGACGAAGTGTTCTGCACCGAATCCGCCGCGAAAGCCGGCGTGGTATTTGAGAACACTTCCCCGGTGGAACCGCTGGTCGTCTTGCGGTATTTCGGTCCCGAAGTGAATCCCGAGGCGCCGGAGATGGGCGCCTACCGGCAGAATAAATTCTAAGCCGAAGTAAGCTCAAACCGGACCGCGGTTCCCGCTCATTTGCCTGGCGAATGAACGGGGCCGCGGTTCGTCGTTTTTTGGGGCGGGTGGGCGCCCGCGATCATGCCAGCAACTTTGTCACCACTTCCCCGTGGACGTCGGTGAGGCGGAAGTCGCGGCCCTGGAAGCGGTATGTCAGCTTGGTGTGGTCGAAACCGAGCAGGTGGAGGATGGTGGCGTTCAAGTCGTGGACATGGACGCGGTCCTTGGTGGTATTGAAGCCGAAATCGTCGGACTCGCCGAGGGTCAGGCCCGGTTTCACGCCGCCTCCGGCCATCCAGATGCTGAAGCAGTTGGGATGATGATCCCGGCCGTCGTCACCATGCTGCATCATGGGCGTGCGGCCAAATTCGCCGCCCCAGATGACCAGGGTGTCATCGAGGAGGCCGCGTTGCTTCAAGTCTTTCACGAGGGCGGCGGAGGCCTGGTCGCAATTCTTGCAGTTCTTCCGCAAGTCCGCCTTCAGATTGCCGTGCTGATCCCACGATTCGTGAAACAACTCCACGAAGCGGACGCCGCGCTCGATCAGGCGGCGGGCCAGGAGGCAGTTGAGGGCGAAGGAAGGTTTGCCCGGTTCCACGCCATACATTTCCAGGATGTGTTTGGGTTCCGAGGAAATGTCCATGAGGTCCGGCGCGCTGCTTTGCATCCGGGCGGCCATTTCGAAGGAGTTCAGGCGGGTGGCGATTTCGGGGTCGCCAACCGCGCCGAGGTGCTGCTCGTTGAGCCGGCGGATGGATTCAAACGTGTCGCTTTGGATCCGGTCGTCCACGCCCTCCGGGTTGGACAGGTAGAGAATCGGATCGCCCTGGCTGCGGAACATGCAGCCGTTGTAAACCGTGGGCAGGAAACCGGAGCCCCAATTCGAGGCGCCGCCGCTGGGGCCCTTGCTGCCCGAACTGAACACCACAAACCCAGGCAGATTGCGCGACTCACTCCCGAGGCCATACAGGCTCCAGGCGCCGACACTGGGGCGACCGAACTGCTGGGAGCCGGTGTGCATCAGGATCTGGGCGGGCGCGTGATTGAAGGCGTCCGTGGCCATGGATTTGACGATCGCGATGTCATCGGCCACTTCGGCCAGATGCGGCAGGAGTTCGGACAATTCGGCGCCCGACTGACCGTGGCGGGCGAATTTGAAGCGGGGCCCGAGCAGGGTGGCGTCAGGGGTGATGAAGGCGGCGCGGTAACCCTGCAACAATTCAGCCGGGGGCAGGGTGCCGCTGAATTTCGCGAGTTGCGGTTTGTAATCAAACAGTTCCAGATGGCTGGGGGCGCCCGCCATGAACAAGTAAATGACGTTTTTGGCGCGGGCGGGAAAATGGGGCGCTTTCGCGGCCAGCGGATTGCGCAAGTCCGGTCCGGGGGCGGCGGCGCGCGCGGTTTCGCCGAGCAGGGAATGGAGGGCGATGGTGCCCAGGCCGACCCCGCATTCCTTGAGGAACCAGCGGCGGCTCACATACTTGGCAAATTCAGCGCGTGATTCGGGGGATTGCTTCATAGGCGGGTGGTCATTCCTTGGTGATCGTTTCGTCCAGATTCAGCAGCACGCGCGCCACCACGGTATAGGCGGCCAATTGCGTGGGGTTGACGCCGGGGGGGAGGTTTTTAATCGGGCCGGATTTGCCCGTGGCCAGCAGGGACACATCCACCCAGCCTTCCCCGAGGTGGGATTTCTCCCGGGCGAGCAGACCTTGCAACTCCGCCAACTCGGTGGCGGTGGGTGGGCGGGCGGTGCAGCGGCGAAAGGCGAAGGCGATGCGCGCCGCGTCATCCCCGGGCTGGCGCAGGGCCTGGGCGGCGAGGGCCTGGGCGCATTCCAGGAACACCGGTTCGTTCAGCGAGGCCAGGGCTTGCAACGGGGTGTTGGAGCGCTGGCGGCGGACGCAGGAAAAATCCCCATTGGGCGCGTCAAAGATCTGGAGCATCGGGTAAGGGACCGAGCGGAAGCGGAAGGTGTAAACCGCCCGGCGGTAGCGATCCGGGCCGGTGTCCTCCTGCCAGACTTTGGGGCCATAACTGGCCGGCGGTTGGAACAGGAAGGCGGGGGCCGGCGGCATGACGCTGGGACCGCCGAGTTTTTCGTTGAGCAGGCCGGAGGCGCCGAGGGCGATGTCGCGGACGATTTCCGCCTCCACGCGGAAGCGGGGGCCGCGGGCGAGGAAGCGATTGTATTGATCGCGTTCGTAAAGTTCCGGCGTCACCTTGGACGATTGGCGGTAGGTGGCGGAAGTGACGATCAGGCGTTGCATGGCCTTGATGCTCCAGCCGCGGTCCATGAATTCGCAGGCCAGCCAGTCAAGCAATTCCGGGTGGGATGCCAAACCGGCCCGGGTGCCGAAATCTTCCGGGGTCTCAATCAAACCCGTGCCAAAGCAGGTTTGCCACAGGCGGTTGACAAAGACGCGGGCCGTGGTGGGGGAGCGACGATCCACCAGCCAACGCGCGAGGGTCAAACGGCTGTTGTCAGCGTCCGGAGGCAGGGGATGGAGAAACGCGGGTACCGCGGGTTGAACCTCGGCGGCGGGTTTCAGCCAGTCGCCGCGGGTGAGCATATGGGTGGCGCGCTTTTCGTCGCCGGGGCCGGCATTCCGCCGGGCGATCAGACGCAAGGAAGGGGCGCCCTCGGGCCACTGCTTCCATAGGGCTTCGATTTTGGCGTTGGTGTTGGTGAATTCGGGGAGCGTCGTGCGCCAGTAACTGAAGACGGTGGCCACCTGGGCCGGAGTGCGGCGCTCGCGCGCAATTTGGAAGATTTCGCGGACGCCGGCGGGCAGGGGATCGGCCACGGCATTGGTGGCGCCCGTGACACTGAGGCGGTAGCGGCCCAGATTATGATTCTGATTATCGTCCGAGTTCCAACCACCGTGATTTTGGGAGAGGCGGAAGGTGAGGATGGCGCCGTGCGGAAAAGCCACCGGTTGCTCCGGAATGAATACGGCTTTCCGCGGCTGATTACGGCGGCCGGGGCCGGCATCGATCCCCCAGGCGGTATCGGGTTTCCCATCGATCGCATATTGGACCGGACCGTAAACCCGCTTCTTGCCAGAGCGATTGTCGAATTCAGGTTCCAGATCTTTTTCGGCGTTGGCAAAATCAGCGGTGGCGCGGACGAATTTCACGTTCACCTTGTTGGTGGGTTGCGTCGCATCCACCGCTTCGACGTTGAATTCACTCAGGGCCGCCATGCCTTTGATCGAACGTCCCGGACCGTTGCAGGGGAGTTCGGGATCGGTCAGTTGCTCCAGTCGGAAGGCGCCAATGGAGGGCAGGTTGTTCGTGCCCCGGAAAATTCCCGTCCATTGCGTGGGCGCGTAGCCGGCTGCGCGCATCGAGCCGTCCGGGTAATTATAGAAGCGCTCGCCGTTGTCGCTGGCGGCATTGTGGCATTCGACCGGCACCCATTCGGGTTGATCATTCCGCACGGAATCCTCCCAGGCGGCCATCCGCTGTTCCCAATCCGGGGTGGTATGGCGCAGGGTTTCCTCCAGATCGCGCATCTGGCGGAGCAAATCCCCGCGCTGGCGTTGCTCGTCCACGCTGTAAACCACATCCGAAGATTCGTGATCGTTGTTGAGGTAGGCGAACAACTGGTAATAGTCCTGCTGGGTGAGCGGATCAAATTTGTGATTGTGGCACTGCGCGCACTGGATGGTGAGCCCGAGCACGCTCTTGCCGATCGCATCCATGCGATCGAACATGGCATCCATGCGGAACTGCTCGGGATCGATGCCTCCCTCCTCGTTGATCATGGAATTGCGGAGAAACCCGGTGGCCACGATCTGGTCCTGGGTGGGGTGCGGGAGCAAATCGCCGGCGAGTTGTTCGATGATGAACTGGTCGTAGGGCAGATCCCGATTGAAGGCGCCGATGACCCAGTCACGGTAATTCCAGATAAACCGCGGCTTGTCCTTTTCAAATCCATCCGAATCGGCATAGCGGGCGGCGTCGAGCCAGAGGCGGCCCCAGCGCTCGCCATAGTGCGGAGAGGCCAGGAGTCGGTCCACCTGCCGTTCATAGGCGCCCGGAGAGTTGTCGAGCAGGAAGGCATCAATTTCCGGGAGAGTGGGCGGCAAGCCGATCAAGTCGAGGGACAAGCGGCGCAGGAGCGTGAGGCGGTCGGTTTCGGGCGAGGGCGCGAGATTTTCCGCTTCCAGGCGAGCCATCACGAAGGTGTCCACCGGATTGCGGACCCAATTGGCGTGCTTGACCGCGGCTGGCGCCGGCTTCACCGGGGCGATGAACGCCCAATGATTGGTGGCGGCCACTGCAGGTGCCGGAGGTGGATCGCCGGCAAGCGTTGCTTTGGCGCCAAGGCTGAGGGTGGCCGCGACCAGGAAGCCCAGCCAAATGGCCGGGGACGTGCGGAACCGGGCGGCCTTCGGCTGGCTGGTTTTGCCCGATGTCCGGACCAGCGGCAAAGCATTAAAGTCTGGCAGCATTGTTTCCATGATCATTGGGGCGTTGTTCGCGACAACCTACCAAAGTTGACCGCTCAAAACAATCAGACTTTGCGCTGAGCGGCGGTATTCAGGGCGGCGGGCGTGGAGATTCGGGATGGGATTTTTGACAGGATTGGGAATGGATTGGGGGAGGGAAGGAAGCAATGCTTGGGCAGCGCGGACAGGGAGAGACTTGGCCCGACGGCCCTCCAGGCTTGCTATGATCTGATACCGGAGATATCGGTCCTGCCTCGCTCAATCCCCGGCCAAATTGCTGGCATCCAATTGGGATGGCTCGGAGGGTTCGGCCGCGGTGGTTATGCCAAAATGGCTTTGACGGGATTGGCTTCTTCCACGCCGGTGAGGCGCTGGTCGAGGCCCTGGAATTTATAGGTGAGGGCGCGGTGGTTGATGCCGAGGCAGTGGAGGATGGTGGCGTTGATGTCGCGGATGTGGACGGGGTCGCGGATGATGTTGTAGCTGAAATCGTCGGTTTCGCCGTGGACGATGCCGCCTTTGATGCCGCCACCGGCCATCCACATGGTGAAGCAGCGGGGATGATGGTCGCGGCCGTAGTTGTCCCGCTCGAGCTTGCCCTGGCAGTAAACGGTGCGACCGAATTCCCCGCCCCAAACCACGAGGGTTTCATCGAGCATGCCGCGTTGCTTGAGATCGGTGATGAGGCCGAAGCAGGCTTGATCCACATCGCGGCATTGCAAGGGCAGGTCGCGGGTGAGGTCGCCATGGTGGTCCCATTCGCGGTGAAAGATTTCGATGCAGCGCACGCCGCGCTCGGCCAGGCGGCGGGCCATCAACGCGCTGTGGGCGAAAGTGCCGGGCGAGGTGACTTCCGGTCCGTAAAGAGCCAGCGTGGCGGCCGATTCCCCGGCAATGCTGGTGAGCTCGGGGACGGAAGTCTGCATGCGGAAGGCCATCTCGTATTGCGCGATCCGGGTATTAATTTCGGGGTCGCCGATTTTCCGGTATTCCGCCTGATTCAATTTCGCCAGGGCGTCGAGCAGATTCCGGCGGCCGGCGGGGTCCACCCCGGGGGGATCATTCAGGTAGAGCACCGAATCCCCTTTGGACCGCAGCGCCACTCCGGCGTGTTTGGTGGGGAGGAAGCCGGCTTCCCACAAGCGCTGGTAGAGGGCCTGGGCATCGCGTTTGGCGGACCAGCGCGGGGTCATGACGACGAAGGCGGGAAGATTATCGCATTCGCTGCCCAAACCGTAAGAGAGCCAGGAACCGAGACTGGGTTTGCCTGGAATCTGATTGCCCGTCTGGATGAAGGTGACCGCGGGATCATGGTTGATGGCATCGGTGTGGACCGAACGGACGACGGCGATGTCATCGGCCAGCTTGGCGGTGTGGGGCAAGAGTTCGCTGAACCACATGCCGGACTGGCCGTATTGCTGGAAGCGGTATTTGGACGGCGCAATAGGAAACCGAGTCTGGCCGCTGGTCATGGTGGTGAGCCGCTGGCCATTGCGGACGGATTCGGGGAGGTCGGTGTCGTAGATTTTTCCCAGGCCAGGCTTATAATCCAACAGGTCGATTTGCGACGGCGCGCCGTTCATGAACAGGTAAATCAACCGCTTGGCCTTGGGCGCGAAATGAGGTAGTCCTGGCAGAGCGGGATGGGCATGCGGGGCGTGCGATTTGTTCGCGGCGGCGCGGGCCAGTTCGGGCAGCAGCATTCCGCCCAGGGCGATCCGGCCGGCGGCGATCCCGGCGGCTTTGAAGAAGTGCCGGCGACTGAGATGTTCGAGTCGTTCGTGGAGGGGGTTCATGGCGCGCAGAGAGAAAGGAAGGGCCGGGCTAATTTTTATTCAGCACTTCATCGAGATTCAGCAGCAGGCTGCCGACCATCGTGTAGGCGGCGAGTTCCGATGGATTCAGTTTGGGATCATTCGGGGAATCGCCCACCGCGAGCAGCTTACCCGCGGCTGCGGCATCCTGCCGGTATTGCCGCAGATATCGCTCCAACGTGGTTTTCAAGACGTCGCGTTCATACGAAGTGGGATGGCGGGCCGTCACCAGCCGAAAGCCAAAGTCCAGACGGCGGGCCTGGTCCGGGTGGCTGTTCATCATCCGTGCGCCCAGGTGCCGGGCGGCTTCGACGTATTGGGGATCGTTCATCGTGACCAGCGCCTGCAACGGGGTGTCGGTGGTTTCGCGGCGGGTGCAGTATTTTTCCCGAGAGGGGGCGTCGAAGACGGTGAGGAAGGGCGGGGCGGCCGTGCGTTTCCAGAAGGTGTAAACGCTCCGGCGGTAGAGGGAGTCGCCATGATCGGCCGCGAATTTGGCGGTGTTGCTGGTGGTATAGGCCACGGCTTCCCAGATGCCCGGGGGTTGGTAGGGGCGGACACTGCGGCCGCCCATCGTCTCGACCAGCAAGCCGCTGACAAAGAGCGCGTTGTCCCGGATTTCCTCGGCCTCCAACCGGAAGCGCGGACCACGGGCCAGCAGCCGGTTTTGGGGATCGCGGGCGAGCAATTCGGGCGTGACGGAGGAACTCTGCCGGTAGGTCGCGCTCGTGACGATCAGGCGCACCAGGGCTTTGACGTCCCAATGATTCGCTTGGAATTCCGTGGCCAACCAATCGAGCAATTCGGGGTGGGAAGGCCATTCGCCCTGCCGGCCGAAATCGCCGGACGTCTTCACGATTCCCGTGCCGAAGAATTGCTGCCAGAAGCGGTTGACCGTGACGCGCGCGGTCAAGGGATGCTCGGGACTCACGAGCCAGCGTGCCAGGTCCAGGCGGTTGGTCACGGAGCGCGGCGGCAGCGGGGGCAAGATGGCGGGAACGTTCCGGGAAACCGGGTCCGCGCGCTGGTCATATTGGCCGCGTTTCAACACGAAGGCCGGGCGGGGCGGCGCCAATTCCTGGGCGACCATGGTGGCGGGCAGGGATTGATTCAACTCATCGCGTTCTTTGCGCCGCTCCGCGATTTCTTTTTGCAAAGTGGCAAACATTTCCCGGGCCGGCGGGAAGACGTTGGTGAGGTAGTACTGGCGAATGGCCTGCGACTGTTCCGGCTTGCGAGTGGCGGGCTTTTCTTTCAGGGCGGCGCGAACATTGTCTGGGCCGTCCGGTTTTTCCTTGGCGGACTCCTGTTCCTGCCAGGCTTGGAGCGGGCCCTCCGCGGCGGCGATGTGGTTCGTGAGCGCTTCGCGAAACCGGCGCTCGGCGGAATTGATGATTTGCTCCAGTTCGGCGAGACGCGATTGTTGTTCCGGGGTGGGCAGTTTGATGCTCGGGGGAGGGAGCAGGACGTTGTCGTCCATGGCCCGGTCGCTGATGTTATTGAAGAAGGCGTAAAGCTGGTAAAATTCCTTTTGGGAAATGGGATCGAATTTGTGGTCGTGGCAGACGGCGCAGCCCACGGTCAGCCCCAGCCAGGTGACGGCCATGGTTTCGGTGCGATCGACCGCGTAACGCACATAATATTCGTCATCGATGGTGCCCCCCTCCCCGGTGGTGACATTGCAGCGGTTGAAGCCGGTGGCGATTTGCTGATCCTGGGTGGGGGAGGGGAGGAGATCGCCAGCCAGTTGATCGATGGTGAATTCGTCGAACGGCAAGTTGCGATTGAACGAGCGCACCACCCAATCCCGGTAGGGCCAAAGGGAGCGCTCGTTGTCGAGGTGCAGGCCGTGGGTGTCGCCGTAACGCGCTACATCCAGCCAGTAACGCGCCTCGTGCTCCCCGAAACGGGGGGAAGCCAGCAGTCGGTCCACCACCCGCTCGTAAGCGCCGGGGCGATGATCCGCGAGAAAGGCATCCACCTCGGCGGGCGTCGGCGGCAGGCCGGTCAGGTCGAAGGTCACGCGCCGGAGCAGGGTGACGGGATCGGCTTCCCGGCTGGGGTGCAGTCCGGCGGTCGCCTGACGGGCCGCAATAAAGGAATCAATCGGATTTTTTGGCCAGTGACGGTTCGGGACAGCTGGAGGGGTCGGCCGAACTGGTTTCAGGAATGCCCAGTGATCCTGCCAGACCGCGCCCTGGGAAATCCATTGGCGCAGCTTGGCGATTTCTCCGGGGGCCAGTAGTTTGCCGGATTTTGCCGGGGGCATGCGCTCGGTTTCATCGGTGGCTGTAATGCGCGCAATGAGGGAGCTCTTTTCGGGGTGACTTGGGACAATGGCGATCCCATCCGATTTGAGTTTGGCCAAGGCCCCGTCTTTTAGATCCAGGCGCAAGCCGGCCTTGCGCTTGGCGCTGTCCGGCCCATGGCAGGCGTAGCAGTTGTCGGAGAGAATCGGCCGAATGTCGCGATTGAAATCAATCCGGGGAGCGGGTTTTTCCGCCGCCCGGGAAGCCGGTTCCGGGAACAGCGCCAGGGCCGCCAAAGCCAGAGCGGTGAGGCGGCGCCACCGGGGTGTCGGATTGCCGCCAGGTTGCCGCCCGTTCAGGTACTCGATAATCACCTCGTTCGGACGCTGTTTCCCGGTTCGGAATTCATCGCGGGCGGCCATGATAACTCAAGCGGGAACACTGATCATCCAATCGACGCCGAAGCGGTCGGCCACCATCCCGAAGCACTTGGACCAAAAGGTCTTGGTGAGGGGCATCTTCACCTGTCCGCCGTCCGCCAGGGCGTTGAAGGCCTGGGCAGCCGCTTCCGGGGTCGCCACGGTCAGCGACAGGGTGAAGCCCGAAAAATTGGCGGTTTCGCCACAACCGTCCGAAGCCATGAGGGCGGTCTGGCCGATGCGGAAAGTCGAGTGCATTACTTTCTCCGCATAGCCGGGCGCGAGGCGGTCGGGGGGAATGGGTTCCGGGCTTTCCTTATAGCGCATGAGGAACTCCACCTGGGCGCCGAGGGCGCTTTGGTAGAAGGCGAGGGCTTCGTCGCAACGGCCACCGAAAAACAGGTAGGGTTGGACGAACGACGGGGGTTGAGGGGCGGATGCTGTGGGCATATCAGGCGTTGGTTATGGTTATAGTTATGGTTGAGGTTCAGGAGCGGGCAAAGGGAATTTAAAGGCTTTCGACCAGTGCGGTGAGTTGGTCGGCGCACCGACCCCAACCCTGATGAAAGCCCATTTTTTCATGATGTTCGCGGTCGGCCGCGGTCCAATGCCGCACCCGGGCGGTGTAGCGCGTGGTTTGGTCATCCACGGGCTCAAAGGTCAGCACGACGGTGATGAACGGTTTTGCGGATGGTTCCCAGTCCCGGAGGTAGGCATCCGTGAAGACGAGGCGCCCCGGGGGCGAGACCTCGAGGTAAACGCCGTGATTCGGGAATTCGGTGCCATCCGGACTGCGCAGGACGATCAAGTGGGCGCCGCCGGGGCGAACATCGGTTTCCACGGCCGCGACGGTCCACGGCAGGGGCGCGAACCAACGCTTGAGCAGCGCCGGTTCGGTCCAGGCCCGGAAAACTTTCGCGGGCGTGGATTTGATGAGGCGCGTGAGGGTTAATTCGTGGTTGGGGAGTTGGAGCGGCGGGTTCATGAGGGAGCTTGCTTATAGCCAGGAATCCGTCCGAAACGGCGAGGCGGGCAGGCCCGCGCCATTGTAAAGATTGCCATCGGGGTTGTCCTGCCACGCATAGCGGATGGCGGCGGGCCGCTTCACGTCGGGATGGGAAACGACGACGGTGTCGCCCACAATCCGGGCTTGCGCGGGCAGCCATTTTTGGTCGGCTGCGGCGATGAGGAATCCGCGCAGGGCGCCGTCGCGGGCCACCAGGCCGCCGTCGGTGTGGGCGAATCTCATGACGACATCGTCCGGACGGAAACGGACGCCGTCGGGGAGCGGTCCGGAAGTGGCAGGCACTTTTTTACCATAGACAGTTCCCAGCGCCCAAAGGGAGAGTCGCCGGCCGGTCTCCTGTTTATTCTTGGGATGGATATTGCCGGCGTCACCGATGTCCACGGTGATGGCCATGCCGGTGCGGGGTAATTCGAGGGCCTGAAGTTGACCTTCCCGGACCAGGCACCATGCTTCGGCGCGTTCGTGATAATTGGGGAGTTGGACCCAGGCGAAGGGCAATTTGGCATTCCAATGTCGGCGCCAATCCTGGACGAGGCTGACGAGTTGGGCGTGATACTGGCGCCCCTGCTCCGGGCTATGCGCGTTGGCTTCGCCCTGGTACCAGATGATGCCCTTGAGCGCGTAAGGGATCAGCGGGGCGATTTTGCCGTTATAGAGGTCGCCCTTGCCGTCCCCCGGTTTAGCGATCTGGCCGGTGGGACTGATCCAGGATTCAATGGCGGTGGCACCGACCGAGGAGTTGATGAGGCCGAGGGGGCCGCCGAGGGATTGGTGCAACTCCCGACCGAAGAAGTAGAGCACGGCGGAATACCGGCCGATGGTTTCCGGGGAACAAACCTTCCAACTGCCCACGCAATCCGACTGGGCGTTGGTCGCGCCTTTCGATTCCACCTTGAACATGCGGATTTCCGGCTGGTTGGATTCCGCCTTGGTGGTGGCAAAATCGCGGGCTTCCTGGGCGGGTTGGGCCATATTGGATTGGCCGCTCCCGAGCCAGACCTCGCCGACCAAGACGTCCGAAACCACGATTTCATTCTTCCCCTGGACGCGCAGGGTGTAAGGGCCGCCGCGCTTGAGCGAAGAAAATTTCACCCGCCATTGGCCATCCGGCCCGGTGGTGGTGGATTTCTTTTTGCCAGCCAGGGTAAGGGTCACTTTTTCCCCGGGATCAGCCCACCCCCAGAGCGGCACCTCCTGGCCCTGCTGGAGCACCATGTGTTCGGAAATGATGGCCGGGAGGCGTACTGCGGCCGAAGCCGGCCAGGCGATGCCACTCAGCAGGAGCGCCAAAACAAATTGCCCGGCGAGGCACCAGGAATGGCCGAAAACCCGGCCGCCATTTTGATCAAGTCGGTTCATGAAGAAGCGATTTCATACTGACTGACGCGCACCTTTGGTCAACGACAATGTTGCCAAAAAATGTCGTGGAGCGGAGCGAACGGAATTTTCCATTCGGGGCGGAATGATTTACATTGCGGTGAATTGCCGCGGTCGGGATATTTGCTCCCACCAACTGAAATGAAGGAAACAATCATGAAGGCAAAAGCTCCCGGGAAAAAGACCAAATCTGTCAGCGCCGTCACATTTGGCGCGGACACGGCCTTTCTCCAGCAACATACCGAGGTCATTGTGCTGAGCGACCGGGCGGGGAAGGCCCAGGTGGCGGTGGCGCCCGCCTGGCAGGCGCGCGTCATGACAAGCACTTCGGCGGGCGCGGGAGGGGCCAGTTATGGTTGGATCAACCGAAAACTGATTGCCGATGGAAAACTGCAGCCGCACATCAATGTGTATGGCGGGGAGGACCGGTTCTGGCTGGGGCCGGAAGGCGGCCAGTTTTCGATCTTTTTTGCGCCGGGCGCGAAATTTGAATTGAGCGACTGGTATACCCCGCCGGCCATTGATCATTTGCCTTTTGCGGTGACGCGGCAGTCCAAGACCACGGCGAAGTTCCGGTCCCGGTTCGGGGTCGGCAATTACTCCGGCACGCGGTTTGAGGTGGTGGCGGAGAGGGAAGTGAAGCTGCTGACGGCGAAAAGCGCGGCGGAAAAACTGGGGGCCAAGATCGGAGCCGGGGTCAGCGTCGTGGCTTATGAGACCGTCAATCAGCTCTCCAATGCCGGGGCGCAACCGTGGGAGCAGGCCACCGGGTTGCTGTCCATCTGGATTTTGGGGATGTTCAATCCCTCGGCCAGCACCACGGTGGTAGTGCCCATCAAGCCCGGACCGGTGAAGGAGCTGGGGCCCAAGGTGACGGCGGATTATTTTGGCAAGATCCCGGCGGAACGGCTGGCGGTAGGCGGGACGGCGGTGTATTTCCGCGGCGACGGCGAATTTCGCAGCAAGATCGGCATCAGTCCCAAGCGCAGCCGGGCAGTTTTGGGCAGCTACGATGCGGCGGGAAAGGTGCTGACGATCATCCAATTTACCCAGCCGGAGGGGGCAACCGAGTACGTCAACTCGCTCTGGAAGTTGCAAAAGCATCCGTATGCGGGGGACGCGATCAATAGTTACAACGACGGTCCGCCGACACCGGGCGCGAAATCGTTGGGCCCATTTTATGAATTGGAGTCCTCCTCCCCGGCGGCGGCGCTGGCCCCGGGCGAAAAGCTGACCCACGTGCACCGGACCATTCACCTGACCGGACCGGTGGCGGATTTAGATGCCATCGCGCTGAGCAACCTGGGGGTGTCCCTGGCCGAAATTCAGAGCGCTTTACCCGCCGCTTGAAGGGGATTTGACGAGGCGGCTTTTCGGGATATGTTGGCGGCACTGGTCCGTGGCACCCCAGCAAAAAGGCTGCGGGTCCGGTGGGGCTGACATATGAATTCCGACAAAAAAACTCCGCGCGGTCACCGCGTATGGATACTCATCGTTATCCTGCTCCTGGCGACGGGCGGGATACTCCTCCTGCAACTCCAGCCGGACTTGGAGCGCAACTTCAAGAGCTGGCTGACGGCGGCCATTGTCGCGCTGGCGGCGATTCTTAGTTTGCTCTGGCTGGTCCTCTTGAGCCGGGCGCGTTGGAGCATTCGATTGCTGACTGTGGCGTTAGTGGCGGTGGGGATCTGGGTATTCCCCAAACTAGTCAAAGTGGACGGAGCGGCGGATGGCCGTGGCCTGCCCCACCTGGTCTGGCGCTGGTCAACGCCCAGGAAACGGGTCCCCGTATTGCCGGAGGCGGCCACCGTGGCGGTCGCGGGGAATCGGGCCGCCACGCCGGCGGACATGACCGATGTGCCCCAGTTTTTTGGCCCGGCACGGGATGGCGTCATCCACGGGGCGCACCTGGAGCCGGACTGGACGACCCATGCCCCAAAGCAGTTGTGGCGCCAACCCTGCGGACCGGCTTGGTCCGCCTTTGCGGTTGTGAACGGTCGGGCCTTTACGCAGGAGCAGCAAGGCGAGGACGAACTGGTGACCAGCTATGAGGTTTTGACGGGGCGGCGGATCTGGGCTCATACCAATCACGTTCGTTTCTTCCAGTGGCAAGGTGGGGAGGGCCCGCGGGCGACCCCAACGGTCAACCAAGGCCAGGTATTCGCCTACGGGGCAACCGGGATTTTAGATTGCCTGGACGCGGAGACGGGTCAAAAGGTGTGGTCGCGCGATGTGCTGGGGGAAAATCACCTGTCCAACCTGACCTGGGGGGTGAGTTGTTCGCCGTTGGTTTATGATGATTTCGTGGTGGTGTCCGGCGGGGGGAACAATGGTCCAACCATCCTGGCCTATCAGCGCAAAACCGGCGAGCCGCTTTGGCACTCGGGGACGGACAAGGCCAGCTACACCTCACCGGTGTTGGCCACCCTTGCCGGAAAAAAGGTGGTGATTTCCGCCAATGCGGCCAGTTTGACGGCGCATGACGCCACGACGGGCAAACTTCTGCTCGACCAGCCCTGGTCCACGGACAAATGGCCCAAAGCCTCGCAGCCGGTGGTGTTGGACGAGGATCGGGTTTTTCTTTCCGCCGGATACGGGGTCGGCTGCGTGATGTACAAAGTGAAGGCCAAGGAAGACGGGATGCTGGCGGCGACGGAGCTATGGAAGAACCTGCGAATGAAAGCCCAGTTCAACAGCATTTCCGTGCGGGCGGGCTATCTGTACGGATTGGATGACGGATTGCTGGCGTGTGTGGATATCGCCACGGGTGAACGCAAGTGGAAGGACGGGCATTATGGTTCCGGGCAGACCCTGTTGGTGGATGACCTGATGATCGTGCAAACCGAGCCCGGAGCGGTGGTGCTGGCGGCGGCGAAACCCGAGGCCTTCGTGGAACTGGGCAGCATCCCGGCATTGAGCGTCAAAACGTGGAATCATCCCACGCTGGCGGGGCGGTATTTGCTGGTCCGCAACAGTGAGGAAATGGCCTGCTATGAATTGGCGGTGAGCAAATCCGTGGCGCCCGAAGCGTCGGTCAAAGTGGCGCAGGTTCCGTAGGCAAATCTAGTGGGAATTAAGTTCCCAGGAACCGCGCGTCAGGAAAGGCAACGGCGAATGCGACATCAGTTAACGGATCCATTCAATGATTGAAACGCCGCAAGGTCAACGTCGGCGAGCCGAAGGATTTGGCCGCGCCTTTGGCACCGCCGGGGGGAATCCCCGATTGGTGCCGCGCCATCCGGGGAATATCATCCCTTTGTGGTACGCGAAGCCGGGGATTGCCCGATGGCGGGAGCCGGTTTCAGGGCCAAATCCTCGATGTATGAACTCTGAATTTACGACCCCCGCTCCGAAGCGAACGGAGGGCAATGCCCCCGGCGGAGTCGCCTCTGAAGCGGGATCCTTGCGGGAACAATTCGCAGCGCAACAGAGCGAGCACCTCCAGTTGGCGGCTGACTTTGAGAATTTTAAACGGCGGAGCCGGCAGGAGATGGAGTCGCGCGCGGCGGCGCAAAAGGACGCCTTCATCCAGGAGTTGTTCCCTTCGATTGACAATCTGGAACGGGCATTGGCCGTGGAGGGATCAGCGAGTTCACCGCAATTGCGCCAGGGGGTGGAGATGACGTTGCAACAATTGCGGCAGTTGCTCTTCCAGCATGGCGTGGCGTCGGAGGAAGTCGTGGGCAAAGCTTTCGACCCGCATCAGCACGAAGCGATTGCGCGGCGGCGGGAGCCGGCGAAAGCGGACCAGACGATTTTGGAGGTCTTTCAGCGCGGCTATCGTCGGGGAGCCAAAATCCACCGCCCCGCCAAAGTGGTGGTCAACGACCTGAGCCCTTCCTAGTTCCACCATGGCGAGTGAATTTAAAGATTATTACCGGGTTTTGGGCGTGACACCCAAGGCGACGGAGGAGGAGATCAAGAAGGCTTTTCGCAACCTCGCGCGGAAATACCACCCCGATGTAGCCAAGGACAAAAAGACCGCGGAAGAGAAATTCAAGGAGGTTAATGAGGCCAACGAGGTTCTGAGCGACCCGGAAAGCCGCCGGAAGTACGACCAATTGGGCGAGGATTGGAAATCCGGCGGGGAACGCCGTCCGACGCCCGGTCGCGGCGGGCACCCGTCCAGCCGATCAAGTGATGAGGGCGGCGGGGGAGTCGGTGATTTTCAATTTGAGGGCACCGGGTTTAGTGATTTTTTCGAGCAGTTTTTTGGCGGGCAGGCGGGGCGGGCGCGGGGAGGTCCGGGGTTTGACCAGGATGGGGACGGCACCGGTACCACCGGCCCACAGCGGGGACAGGACGTGGAAGGCGACATCCTCATCACCTTTGACGAGGTGCTGAAGGGGGCCACGCGCGCCATTTCGGTGCGGCGAACCAATCCGCTCACCGGGCTGGAGGAAACGCAAACCTATCAGGTCCGGATACCGACCGGAGTGCAAGCGGGCCAATTGATCCGGGTGTCGGGAAAAGGCGGCGAAGGAGTGGGGGGCGGGGCGGCCGGAAACATCTATCTGCGGGTTCGCTATGCGCAAAATCCGGATTGGCGCGCGCGGGGCGCCGATCTCGTGGGCGAACTCGCTTTGGCGCCTTGGGAAGCTGTTTTGGGGTCAACCGTGCCCGTGCGCACGCTGGAAGGAACGGTTTTGGTAAAGGTCGCGCCGGGCACCCAGCAAGGGCATCAATTGCGGGTGCGCGGCAAGGGCTTGCCAGACGGGACGGGAAAACGGGGAGACCTGTACGTGGAAGTGGCCATCGCCCTCCCGCAACACCCCAATGAGGCGGTGACGGCCTTGTGGAAAGAGCTGGCCGCCAAGTCTGATTTCGATCCCCGGAAGGTTTCGTGAGTCAAACCGGGGCTAAAACCATCGCTTTTTCTTAAAATAGAGATACGTTGCCAGTGTGGATAACACCATGCAAATGGCAGCAATGGGGTAGGCGTGCGGGTAATCCAATTCCGGCATGCCCTTGAAATTCATGCCATACCAGGTACCGATCATCATCAGCGGCGTCGTGATGACGGTAATCAGGGTCAGCAGCTTCACCACCTCGCCGGTCTGGTTGGAAGACATGTTCAGATACACCTGCAAGATAGCGGTCAGCGAATCAGCGTAATTCTGCGCCAGCTCCCCGATGTGAAATAGGGCGTCGTAAACGTCCCGGAAATACGGGACGAGCTTGGGGCGCACGAGCTTGAATTCGCCGGCGGCGAATTTGCCCAGGACCTCGCGCTGGGGGTCGATGATTCGGCGCAGGTGCAGGACCTCCTTTTTAACCTGCAAGATCTGGTTGAGCGTTTCCTTGTCCGGCTTCTGCAGCGCCATTTGCTCCACCTCGGCGATTTGTAGCCCCAAGCCGTCTAATGCAGGCTTGTAATTATCCACCAGCGCATCAAGCAGCAAGTGCGCCACCCGGTCCGGTGCCCGCGCGATGGCCAGGGTGCCGTTGATGGCCCGCTCCCGCACCCCAGAAACGCTGCGCAATGGTTTATCATGATAGGTCACCAGAAAATTCCGGCCCAGAAAGAAATCCAGCTCGCTGGTCGCAAAACAATTGTCCTTTCGGTCAAAGTCCACCGCGTGAATCACCATGAACAAATAGGGCGCAAAGGTGTCGCCCTCTTTCGGCGAATACTCCTCCACCTTCGGCGACGGACTTGGGCTCAGGCAATCCTCGATCGACAGCGGGTGGAAGTGGAAGGTCGTCTCCAACACCGCTTTCCACTCGGGCGGGGCGGGATTCTCCAAATCAATCCAGAGGAAAACATTGGGGTCCTCCAAGAGGGGCGGTACCAGGGATGGTTCGACATCCTGGTTTTGCAACCGGCCCTGGGTGGTGAATACAAATGAGCGAATCATGCGCGCCAAACTCAGTTTCTGGCTGATTTTCATTGTAGACGGAACCGCGCCCGAGGCAAGCGGCATCGCGCCGGGCACCGGGGTGCTGCGTGAGGCAGACTTTGGAGCCACAGAAGGAAGGCGCAATCAAGCCACCGGCTTGCCAGTTTCCACGGCGAAGGTCTTTTCCCTTACGGCGAACTTCCCAACAGTGAGTGTGCGCGGCCAGGACGATAGAGTGGATGACCGAATTCAGCCCAAGCACGCCACCTCCGCCGGTGTTGATGGAGATCAGTTCAAAGGTGCTCGCGGTTGTGTTCCAATCATTTGGTCGAAAATGGCGCGACGTGCCAAATCTCCCTGGCATACTCGGCAATGGTGCGATCGCTGGAAAACCTGCCGGACGCCGCAATATTCAGGATCACCCTGTTTGTCCATGCCGATTGGTCGGCAAACAATTCCCCCACCCGTTGCTGGGTTTGCGAGTAACTGGCGAGGTCGGCCAGATGCCGGTAATGGTCGCCGTTACGCAACAATGCGTCGAGGATGGGCGTGAAGAGGCCGGGTTCGTTTCGGCTGAAATGATTGCAGGCGATCAGATCCAGCGCGGCGCGAGTTTCCGGCTCGTTCTCGTAATGCCAGCGCGGATTATACCAGCCGCGACTGCTCTCGACCTGTTCTGCATTCAGGCCGAACAGGAAAAAGTTCTCCTCGTCAGCGGCGGCGGACATTTCAATGGTCGCTCCGTCGCGCGTGCCGATGGTCAGCGCACCATTCATCATGAACTTCATGTTGCTCGTGCCGCTGGCTTCGTAGCCGGCCGTCGAGATTTGCTCGGACACGTTGCTGGCGGGGATGAGATACTCCGCGACGGAGACCCGGTAGTCGGGAACGAACACAACCTTGAGCCGACCTTTGGTTGCGGGGGCGTGGTCGAGCGTGTCGGCGAGGTTGTTGATGAACTTGATGACAAGCTTGGCAAAGTGATAGGCGGGCGCAGCCTTGCCCGCGAAGAAGAAGGTGCGCGGCGGGAGGTCGAGGTTTGGATTGGCCCGAAGACGATAGTAGAGCACGACAATATGCAGCGCGTTCAGAAGCTGTCGCTTGTATTCATGGATCCGCTTGATTTGCGTGTCGAAAATGCTGTCGGGATCAATCCCCGGCAGGTTGAGCCACTGGATGAACCGGGTCTTCGCGTCGCGTTTTGCCTTGCAGATCGCGTCGCGAAATGCTTTGTCGGCGGCGAGCGGTCGTAGTTTCTCCAGTTGCGCCAAGTCACTAATCCAGCCGTCACCGATGGCGTCGGTGATGACGGAAGCAAGCGAGGGGTTGGCTAGTAGCAGCCAGCGTCGCGGGGTGACGCCATTCGTTTTATTGTTGAAGCGTTCGGGGAATAGGGCAGCGAAATCGGGAACGACGCGCTGCTTGAGCAGTTCCGAATGCAGCGCGGCGACGCCGTTGGTGCTGTGCGAACCGACGATGGCCAGGTGCGCCATGCGAACTTGTCGGAATGCGCCTTCTTCGATGAGGCTGACGCGCGCAATGCGGCCTTCGTCGCCCGGATACTTGGCGCGCACATCGTCGAGGAGGCGGCGATTGATCTCGTAGATGATTGCGAGATGGCGCGGCAGCAGATCCTGAAACCACTGCACTGGCCATTTTTCCAGGGCTTCCGGCAACAACGTGTGATTCGTGTAAGCCAGCGTACGTTGCGTGAGCCGCCACGCGTCGTCCCAGTTCAGCTTCGCCTCATCCAGCAATAGTCGCATCAATTCCGGCACTGCAAGCGTCGGATGCGTGTCGTTGAGTTGAATGGCGGCTTTGTCGGGCAGCGCCGACCAGTCGTTACCAGCGGCCCGGAAACGCCGGACAAGGTCGGCCAGCGAGCAGGTGACGAGAAAGTATTCCTGCAAGAATCGCAGGCCTTTGCCCAAGGTCGTATGATCGTCGGGATACAGCACGCGCGTGATCGTCTCCGCGGTGAGGGTTTCGGCCAGCGCACCGACGAAATCGCCGCTGCTGAATTGAGCGAAGTCGAAATCATTCGACGCTTTGACGGCCCATAAGCGCAGCGTGTTGACGGTTTTGCCGCCGTAGCCGACCACGGGGCGGTCGTACGGAATTCCGATCAGCGACGACGGACGACCTTCGACGACCTGCAGCAGGCCGCCACGAATTGCGAACGACACGTTGAGCCGCACTTCCACAGCTTCGTTCGGGCGAGCCACTTCCCATGGGTCGGGCCGGGCGAGCCAGTGGTCCGGTTGTTCAATCTGCCGGCCGGCGCTGATACTTTGCCGGAAAATGCCGTAGTCGTAACGCAAGCCATAGCCCATGCCGGCAAGGCCGAGGGTCGCCATCGAATCGAGGAAACAGGCCGCGAGCCGGCCAAGTCCACCGTTGCCGAGACCGGCATCCGGTTCTTGCTCGATGATCTGGAGCGGATCAAGTTGGTGGTGTTTGGCGAACTGTTGCGCATCCTGGTCAAGCAGGAGATTGGAGATGTTGTTGGCCAGGGGCCGGTGTAAAACTCTTTCTGTAATTTGTCTTTCTTCTCCCCGCCGCCACCCCTCCGGGGTGAGGCGGAGCGAAGGCGAGCGTAGCGAGGCGAGCGCAGCCGATCCCCGGAGGGGTG
>CAIXFN010000103.1 GCA_903918755.1 uncultured Pedosphaera sp. | reverse complement strand
TGCGGAGCGGTCGCACCCTTTTATAGCGGTTGAAGCGGTCACTCCAAGGCTTCCATTCGCCAAAATTTCTAAGCTCGCAAACCCAAATCTAACGGACTGCCTTTGCCAGGTCCGGCGGCGGAGCTTACCCTCGAACAGGAGCAAGAACGCGCGGCTATGCGAGAGCCAGCGTCCGTTAAAAAAGGAAACTCGCACCTGAACCAGAAATCCAGACCACCATGCGGAATCGCTGCCAAACATTCGTTTGCATTTGCCGCGACGGTGTGGTGTATTACGGCACCGACGCAGTAAGAGATTAGCTTAGCATCGAATTCCGCGTTGGATGGCCGAATCCATAATATTATGCATACCACGATTGAAGAGACCATCGTCATTCAGAAGACCAAGGAACTGTGCCAGACCATCCTTGACCAACCGGATATCCAGGCCCTGCGCGGCCAGATCGACGCCTTTTTGGCCAATGCCCCCGTCCGCGGCCAATACGACGCTTTGATGCTCAAGGGCCAGTCCCTGCAGGAGAAGCAAAACAATGGTGAAACCCTGGAAGACGCGGAAATCGCGGAATTCGAGACTTTGCGGGATGCGTTTGTGAATCACCCCGTTGGTCGCGGTTTCCTCGACGCCCAGGAAGAACTCCAGCAGATTCAGCAAACTGTTTCCAAATATATCAGCAAAACTTTCGAACTCGGCCGCGTGCCTGAAGAATCCGATCTGGAATGCGGATCTGGCGGTGGCGGTTGTGGCTCCGGCGGTTGCGGTTGCCATTAATATCCCCCAGCGGGGAAACCGTTTTAAGAAGGGGCCGGAGTCATCCGGCCCCTTTGCTTTTCAACGCGCGATTTCAGCCAGCGGGCCAACTTCGCCCGTCCGGCGTTATTTGTTCGGCTGGGGCGTGTAGCGCAGGTAAGGCTTCACCCGCCGCTGTCCTTTGGGGAAGTTCGCCGGGATGTCGGCGTCTTTCACCGCGGGGGAAATGATGCAATCTTCGCCGTCCACCCAATTGGCGGGAGTCGCCACTTTATAGCGCGCCGTCAGTTGGAGGGAGTCGATCACCCGGAGGAGTTCCAGGAAATTCCGTCCCGTGGAGGCGGGATACGTGAGCGTCAGCTTGATCTTCTTGTCCGGTCCAATAATGAAGACCGAGCGTACCGTGGCAGTGTCGTCCGCGTTGGGGTGGATCATGTCGTACAATCCGGCCACCGTGCGGTCGGGATCGGCGATGATCGGAAAATTCATCGTGGTGGACTGGGTCTCATTGATGTCGCAAATCCATCCCGTGTGGGATTCCAGGGGATCCACGCTCACCGCCACCACCTTTACGCCGCGCTGGTCAAACTCGGCCTTCATCCGGGCCACCGCGCCCAATTCCGTCGTGCAGACGGGCGTGAAATCGCGCGGATGGGAAAACAGAATTCCCCAGCCCGTTCCGAGCCATTCGTGAAAATTGATGACGCCCTCGGTGGTCTGGGCGGTAAAGTCCGGGGCCAAATCCCCCAATCGTAATGCCATATAGTTGTATGTTTTGTCGGTCGTTTGTTGGCTGCCGGATTGCCCCGGCAACGGCGGTCAACCTACCTTGGCACCCCCCTTTTTTCAACCCTTTCTCCCGCCTCGACTTCCGGCCCGGAAAAGGGTAGATTACGAGTGCATGCGGACGGCTTTCAAAGAATGGGCGATCGTGGTGGACGCACTGGGTCGGGGGGCGCAGATCCTGATCTTGCGCAAAGGTGGCCTCCGCGAAGGTTCCGGCGGGTTCCGCCTGGAACAGCGGCAGTTCCTGCTCTTCCCCACCCTGTTTCACCAGCAACGCGCCTCCGTGCTGCCCGCCGCCCAGTCGCGCTTTGATGAAATCGAGCCGCATTTTCCACCTTCCGAGGTGCTGCGGTTCCAGTATTTCGCGACGCTGGTCGCCGCCCGTAAAGTCAATTCCCTGGCGGGCGTTGCGGCGCTGCGCGGCCAGCATATCTGGCGGGACGAGGTCATCGCCGACCGCTTTTCCTGGGGTCCCGAAGGTGGCATTTTCGCGCTGGCGGTGCGTGTTTTTCGCCTACCCCAGCCGGTTGACATTCCTCTGTCCGCCGCCTATGGCGGTTGCAAATCCTGGATCGAGACCGAAGTCGAAGTCCCGGTTGCCGGGGCGATCCCGGTGCTGTCGAACGTGGAATTCGCCCGCGCCCTGGCCCGCTTTGAAAATGCGCTGACGGAATCCCCGGTTTTGGAACTGCCAACCGACCGCAGGCAATCCCTGGAATCACCGGCCTGATCCTCCCCTGAATTGTATGGAGCCCTCCACCCTCATTCTCGCCTCCAGCTCCCCTCGCCGCTCCGAACTCCTCCGCACCCTGGGGCGTGATTTCACGGTGCTGCCGAGCGAGGCGGAAGAATCGGTCAATGAACATCTGACCGCGCGCGAGCTTTCCCAGCTCAACGCCTATCGCAAAGCCCGACTCATCGCCAAACGCTGCCCGGACGCCCTGGTCATCGGGGCGGACACCGTGGTGCACCTCGGCGAGGTGTTTTATGGCAAGCCGGCCAGCCGCGAGGAAGCCCACCGGTTTTTGCGTGAACTCCAGGGCCGGACCCACCAGGTGGTCACGGGTGTCTGCTTGATCCATTTACGGCACCACCGCCAGCGGATTTTCGCCACCAGCACGGATGTGACGTTCCGGGCATTGGATGACGGGCAAATCCGCGAGTATCTCCGCCGGATCAACCCGCTTGACAAGGCGGGTGCCTACGGCATCCAGGAATTCGGCGACCTGATCGTCCAGGCGATCACCGGCTCGTATACCAATGTTGTCGGCCTGCCGTTGGAACCATTGCGGGAAGAATTGGCCACGTTCTATCCCGCGGCCGCCTGAGCGGTTCGCCGGGTCAATCGCCGCCGCCACCACCGCAGCCGCCGCATCCCCCTCCCCCTCCGCCGCCGCATCCCCCTCCCCCTCCGCCGCCGCATCCGCCTCCTCCGCCACCACCACCACAACCACCCCCGCAGCCGCCGGAACTGCCCCCGGAGCCAGCCGGAGGTTGCAGCGCCCGCCGCAAACCGCTGAGTTCCGTGCCGGCGAGCGCGCTCATGCCCAAAAGCCCCACCATCAGGGCAAATTCGGTCGCCGGCAGTTTGGTGGGATTAAGTTTCACCCTCATCCCGGCCCCGACCCGTGCCTGCCATTGGCCCAGGACCGCGCTTCCCCACCGGCTGCGCTGCGGACGCCGGACAAAAGCTACCAGTGAAAAGATCACCGAAAGCACCAGCAGGATGACCAGGTAGCTCACGGGTCGCTCCCGACTCAGCCCAATGAGAATTTTGATCCCCCCCACCACGGTGCTCACGAACATCACTGCCAGCGGCAATGCTCTCGCCCGGCGGGCCGGTGCATCCGCCACCAGCAATCCCCGGCGCTGCAAATCCTCAGCCATTTTCAGGATCACGCTTTTCGCCGCCTCCCGCACCTGTCCGACCTTGGCGCCATCCGTTGAATCGGCTGCCCGGTAGACCACCCGTTCCAATTCATGCGCAAATTCCCAGCGCCCGGCCAGGCTGGTCACCCGGCCGGTCTTCGCATCGACCCGCATGGCCTCCTGGCGGACCAGATTGGCGATGGCGGCGTTCACCGCCAGGATCCGGCCACCATTCAGCATGGCCAGCGCATAGCCATCCAGGTTTTCTGCCGTGGAGGCAGCCCCTTCCACGGGCACTCGCAGCTTCCAGCGCAGCCAAACCGCTACTCCAAAGCAAACCGCGAGTAAGACGAGATAAAATCCCAGGAATTCCGGACCGTACCAATTGAACACATTCAGGCCCTGCGCAAGCATCGCCCCGCTGCAGAGAATAACGACGGCCAGCAGCGCGGGAACCACCACGTACATTTGGGCCAGGGCGAAGCGCGGTTTGGGAATCACCCAATTCCGCTTACGATCCACCCGCACAAACTCTGGCTCAATCTGCGGGCGTGCCGCCGGAGCGGGCCAGATCTCCGCCGGCGCCGGAGTGCCAAAAAGCCGTTCGTAACTCGCCAGCGTCCGGGCATACCAGTCCTCAAACATGCGGCTCTCCACGGCCCCTCCCCGGGTGGGGTGATGGTGGAGCGGGGTCTCGAGCACCGTCGGGCAAAAAACCTTCCAGTAATTTTCCGAATAGGTCAGGTGGAGATGCCAGGCCTGATCCACGGTCTCGGACGGGGAAGCGGGGTGTCCGGCCGCCACGGCCAGAAACGCAAACCGTTTGTATTCCTCGATCACCCGCCGGGTAAATTCCGCCGACCACCGGTTCTCTTTCGCCAACCGGGCCGAAAACGGAAGCGAAGCCTCCGTCGCGTCCACTTGAAACCGCTCGATCCGCTGCCAAAGCTCGACTTGTTTCGCATTCATAGGTAGCTCTCGGTTCGCCGCTACTATCCCGCAAACTCTCGGATTAGGAAATTACAAATGCCCCCGCTTTTTCCACCAATAGGAGGGCAGGCTAAGGAAGGAATTTACTCCCAAACAAAAAACAACCACCAGGAATATGCCCGTCTCCATGCCGTCCGCCAGACTTGAAGTGGACGACGATGCCCCAAACGACACCGGATATAAACAGGTCCTTCGACCAAAGCGCTTTTTGCCGGGATTCGGAAGCCCGCAATACCCGCTCATCACTCATGGCGAAAGGCTGCCAAAAACCAGGTTGCGAGGCAAATCTCGAAAACGATCCGGCCCCCTTCCCGGCCCGGCGGAAGTCGTGAATTTTCCCCCGGGCAATTCAGTCAGTAACTGCAGTGCTCTGTTTGCCGCACCGGTCTCCCCTGCCACGTCGCAAATTTACCCTCTCCGGGCGAATTGCGCTTTACGCGTCACGGAATCTCTGGCATGGCTTGGGGCGCATCAGCGAACCATTGGCTTATGAATAAACGACAGACCTTCACGCGCCGGGATTTCCTCAAAACGTCGCTGTTATCAGCGACCGCTTTCACCATTGTGCCGCGCCATGTGCTCGGCGGGCCGGGCTTTACCGCCCCCAGCGATGTGCTCACCCGGGCCGTCATTGGCACCGGCGGCATGGGCATGGGCCATGTCACGGAGCTCAACCAGACGTGCAAGCTGCTGGCGGTTTGCGACGTGGACCAAAAGCATCTGGACCACGCCGTCGCCACGGTCCGGAAGACGGGCAATGAAGATATCAAGGGCTACCGGGATTTCCGCGAAGTCATCGCCCGCAAGGATATTGATATCGTCCACATCCCCACCCCGCCCCATTGGCATGCGCTGATCTCGATTGCCGCAGCCGAAGCCGGCAAGGACATTTGGTGCGAGAAGCCGATGACGCGCACCATCGGCGAAGGCGAAGCGGTCGTGGCCGCCATCAAGAAAAACGAGCGTATTTTCCGGCTCAATACCTGGTTCCGCTTCCAGGCTACTTTCTACGGCATGGGCACCCGCGTCATGCCGATCAAGAAGGCGGTGGCCAATGGCCTGCTGGGTTGGCCACTCAAGGTCACCCTCAATGCCGCGACCGGCTTCGACTGGAAATTCAACTGGGTCGGCCGTACCGACCTGACGCCCCAACCCGTCCCGGCTGAACTCGATTACGAGATGTGGCTTGGCCCGGCTCCCTTCAAGCCTTACCACCCGCACCGGGTCCATCAAACCTTCCGCGGTTATTGGGATTATGATGGCGGTGGTCTCGGCGACATGGGCCAGCATTACCTCGACCCGGTGCAATATATTCTGGGCAAGGATAACGAAAGCCCCGTTGAAATCGAATGCGAAGCGCCCAAGCAGGATCTGGATGCCGTAGGCACCTTCAAGCGCATCCGGCTGAAATATGCGGATGGTTGCGAGATCATTCTCGACGGCGATAACGTGGACAAACAGGCGGCTTTCATCACCGGACCGAAGGGTAGTATTCGCAAAGGCATGGAGACCGATATTCCGGATTTCGAAAACAAACTGGACTCTTTCAAGGATCCGGAACCGCAGGTCACCGACTTCATGGAAGCAGTGCGCACGCGCAAGAAATTCGCTCTCAACGAAATGAACGGCCATCGTTCCGCAACCTTGGTCAACCTGGCCAAGATCGCGTGGCAGACCGGCCGCGTGCTGCGCTTCGACCCCAAGACCCAGCGCTTCATCAATGATGAAAATGCCAACAGCTACATTCACCAGCCCATGCGCGGACCCTGGAAAATCTGATCCACGCCCCCGGCACCAAACCATTTCAAACCCAATCATCAAAACTAAGTTGCAATTATGACTTCCACTTCCCTCTTCCGACTGCCCCGCGTCGCCCATTTGCTGGCGGCCCTGCTGGCCGCGGCGCCCCTGGTTCCGTCTCTGACGCAGGCCGGCGAGGCCCCGGCCGGCTTCACCAAACTCTTCAACGAAAAGGATCTCACCGGCTTCCGCGGCGGCGACACGTTTGACCATCGCAAATTGCTGGCCATGCCCGAGGACAAGCGCGCCGCACAGATTGCCAAATGGACGGAAACCATGAAGGCCCATTGGCGCGTCGAGGGCGATGAGTTGGTGAATGACGGCCAGGGAGCATATGCCTCCACGGAAAAGGATTACGGCGACATGGAGTTGACGCTGGAATACAAAACCGTGCCGCTGGCCGACTCCGGCATTTACCTCCGCGGCTGCCCGCAGGTCCAGATTTGGGATTATACCGAAAAAGCCAAGTTTAACCTGGGTGCCGACAAAGGCTCCGGCGGGCTTTGGAACAACAGCCCTGGCGCTCCTGGCAAAGACCCCCTCGTGCTGGCCGACAAGCCCTTCGGTGAATGGAACACCGTGCGCATCGTCATGGTTGGCGCGCGGGTGAGTGTTTGGCTTAACTCCAAAATGGTGGTGGATCACGCCCTCCTGGAGAACTACTACGACCGGAAGACGCCGATCCCCGCCAAGGGCCCCATCCAACTCCAGACCCACGGCGGCGAAATCCGCTGGCGCAATATCTTTGTGCGCGAAATCGGTTCGGAAGAAGCCAACAAGATCCTTGCCAGCCATGGCGGCGAAGGCTTTGAACCCATCTTCAATGGCAAGGACTTCACCGGCTGGGCGGGCCCGACCAACGAGTATGAAATCGTGGAGGGTTCCATTCGCTGCCAACCCAATAAGGGTGGCACCATTTACACCACCTCGGAATACAACGATTTCGTGAACCGCGTAGAAATCAAATTCCCCCCGGGCGGCAACAACGGCCTGGCGATTCATTATCCCGGCAAGGGCGACACCGCGTATGTCGGCGCCTGCGAAATTCAGGTCTTGGATGACAATTACGAAAAGGCCACCAACTCGAAGATTGACCCCCGTCAGGCCCATGGCTCGGCCTACGGCATGGTCGCGGCCGCCCGCGGCTATCATCATCCCATCGGTGAGTGGAACTTCGAGGAAGTCACCGTCAAGGGTTCCAAAATCAAGGTGGAATTGAACGGTACGGTCATCCTCGATTGCGACCTCTCCACCGTCACGGAATTCATGGCCGGCAGCGCCCATCCGGGCAAGGACCGCAAGACCGGTTATTATGGATTTGCAGGCCACAATGATCCAGTGGCGTTCCGCAACATCCTGATGAAGAAATTCTGATCTCTGGCCGGGTGCGCCGCCCTCCGGCGCACCCGGCACTGATCATGGCGCAACGCAACTTTGCTGAGGTGGCCGTGCTGCTCCGGGAAACGGACAGCGTGGCGGTGCTTAAGCGCCCGGTCAAAGCCGGGGACGAGTTGCTGCGGGACGGCCAAATCCTGCGCGTGGGCCAAAACGCCGGCGCCGGACACAAGCTCGCGGTGGGGGAAATTCCGGACGGCGCACCGGTCATCAAATATGGCCAGTTCATTGGCCAGGCGCGGGGCGACATCCATCCCGGCGACCACGTCCATACCCACAATCTGGCGCTGCCGGACATCGGCCGCACCTACGAATTTTGCACGGACGTCCGCCCGGTGGCCTACCATTCCCCCGGGGAAATGCGGACCTTTTCCGGCTTTGCCCGTCCCGGGGGCCGGGCGGGCACCCGCAATTACGTGGCGATCATTTCCAGCGTCAATTGCTCGGCCACCGTCTCGCATCATGTCCGCGACGTGTTCCGCACCCCCGAGTTTCAGCGCGACTTTCCGCACGTGGATGGCGTCATGGCCTTCACCCACAAGGCCGGCTGCGCCATGGATGTGGGAGAACCGCAGCGCGTTTTGCAACGCGTGCTCGCCGGGGTGGCGCGGCATCCGAACATTTCCGGTTACGTGATGATCGGCCTCGGTTGTGAGGTCAACCAGGTGGAGGCCATTCGCCGCGCCCACAATTTGGACGAGATCCAGCCGGGGGAAGCGGCCCCCACTTTCCTCAACATCCAGGCCTCCGGTGGACTCCGCAAGACGGTCGCCGCGGGAGTCGCCGCCGTGGCGAAGCTATTGCCAGTGGCCAATTCCCTGCGCCGGTCGCCCCAACCGCTCAGCAAGCTCATTCTGGCCGAGAATTGCGGGGGTTCGGACGGAAACAGCGGCATCACCGCGAATCCCGCGTTGGGTGTGGCTTCCGATGAATTGGTGCGCTATGGCGGCACTTCCGTGCTCGCGGAGACCACCGAAATTTATGGGGCGGAGCATTTGCTCACCCGCCGGGCGGTTACCCGGGCCATCGGCGAGCAATTGGTGGCCCTGATTCGCTGGTGGGAAAACCACGCGCGCCAGCACAATTCCTCCATCAATAACAATCCTTCCCAAGGCAACAAGGAAGGCGGACTCACGAACATTTTCGAAAAAAGCCTGGGGGCGGTCGCCAAGAGTGGGCAATCCCCGCTGGCGGCCGTTTACCAGTATGCCGAGCCGATCCTCACGCCGGGCTTCTGTTTCATGGATACGCCGGGCTATGACCCGGTGAGTATGACCGGCCTCGTGGCGGGCGGTTGCAATATCGGCGTCTTTACCACCGGGCGCGGCAGCGTCTATGGCTGCAAGCCCGCCCCGTGCATCAAAGTGGCCACCAACAGCACCCTCTACAATTGGATGGAGGAGGACATGGATATCAACGCGGGCACCATTCTGGACGGCACGGAAACCGTGGAACAAGTCGGCTGGCGCATTTTCGAAAAAATCATCGCCGTCGCCAGCGGCGAAAAAACGAAAAGCGAGCTGGCTGGCCTGGGCGACGAAGAATTTGCTCCCTGGCAACTCGGCCCAACCTTTTAAGCGCCCGCGGCTACCCAGGCCTGCCGCAGCGCCTCCACCCGCTTCCGGTTCACCCCAAGATCGGAGTAGCCGAGTCGCGAGGCTGACCGCACCTGGATCACGTGATCTTGCACCAGAAACTCCACGTCATCGACAAAGCGGAAAACCGCACTCCGGAATTCGGCATGCAGGTAACTTTCGCTCGCCGTGACGATCTTCACCCGCCGCTGCCCGGTAAGCACTGTCTTGAGCCGCGCCATGGCGGCCGCAGGAGAATCGGTGTACCGGAAGGCCTCGGATGGCATGGGTCGGATCCGTTTCCTGGCTGCTGACACAGTTCGGTGAGTTGGGGCAAGGCGCCAGGCGACCGTCACGCACTCCGAGATTGGCAGGTGGTTGGGAGAAAATTGAAAACATAAAAATCAAACCGATGAACCCGCCCGCCAGCCCGAACACCCACCGCCGTTTCCGTCGTCGCGACTTGCGTTGAACGTCGTCCGAAAGGACCCCGCTCGAGTCTGGATTTTTCAGATCATTTCCCCTTCATCATCGCCTCCCGACGCGCCTTGAATTCTGAGCCGGGTTTCCACACGGGCCATTCCTCACCCTGGGCCACGGCATAGCCGACCTGGAAGAGCATCTCGGTTTCCTCCACCGCCCCGCTCAAATCCCAATCGGCTTTGATCTCGTCGGTGACCTTGTGATAGTCGTTCTGCGTGTAATCATCATGCTTGCGCCGGCCGAATTCCGGCGTCTGCCCCAGATAATCGATGCCGTCGTGCATGTACAACGCCGGCACTCCCTGCTTGGCAAATTCGAAATGGTCGGACCGGAAGAACGATCCTTTCTCCGGCTCGGCTTCCGGCGTCATCACCCGGCCGCGTGGCGTCAGAATCCCGCGCACGATGTCCTCCAACGTGGATTGCCCGTAACCGACGATGATCACGTCCCTGGTTTTGCCCCACACGTTCATGCTGTCCATGTTCAGATTCGCCACGGTATGATCCAGGGGATACAGTGGATGCGCCGCATAATACTTCGAGCCCAGCAAACCTTTTTCCTCCGCCGTCACGGAAAGGAACAGGACGGTCCGCTTGGGGGTCACCTTCGTATACGCCTTGGCCAGTTCAAGTAACGCCGCCGTGCCCGAGGCGTTGTCCACCGCCCCGTTGAAGATCTGGTCGCCTTCCAGTTTGGGATTCTTCCCCAGGTGATCCCAATGCGCGGTATAAACCACATACTCATTCTTCAATTTGGGATCCGAGCCCTCGCGCCGCGCGATGACATTCCGGGACGCCACCTCGCGCAGCGAGTTGCCCACCACCAGGTTCGCCCGGCTCTTCAATGACACCGGCCGGAAATCCTTCCGCAGGGCCGCCTTTTTCAAAGCGTCAAAATCCTGGTCGCCCTTGGCACACATCTTTTTGGCGCTGTCGAGCGTCATCCAGCCCTCGATCGGCACGCGTCCCGCATTGCCGTCCGCCGCCTGCAAATCAAAATTTTCCCGGCTGTTGCTGCCCACAACCACCGCCCACGGATACCCCGCCGGCCCGGTTTCATGCACGACCAAGGCCGCGGCCGCTCCCTTGGCCGTGGCCATTTCATATTTGTACGTCCACCGACCATAATAGGTCATGGCCTTGCCCTTGAACATCGTGTCGTCCAGTTTGGTCGGATCCTTGGGATCGGGAACCTGCGGGTCGTTCACCAGCATGACAATGGTTTTGCCGCGCACATCCACATCCTTGTAATCATCCCAACCATATTCCGGCGCCACCACCCCGTAACCCACAAACACGACTTCGGAATTCGTGACGGTGATTTCCGGCACATAATGCCGGGACCAAATCACGCAATCGAAGGGAAAGCCGAGATCCCACCATTGCCCGTCCGTCGCAAAGGAAATCTTGGTTCGGGCCGCGGTAAACCCCTCCAGCGGCACTTTTTGGAGAAACGTGCCATCGGGATTGCCCGGCTGCAGTCCCAGAGCTTTGAACTGTCCCACCAGGTAATCCACCGATTTGTCCTCCCCCGCCGAACCAGGTTGGCGGCCTTCAAAGGCGTCCGAGGATAGCGTTTTGATATGCCCCAGCAACCCCTCCCCGCTGATCCCCAGGGCTTCGGCGGTCAAATCCGCCGACTTCATCACCGAAGCAGTCCCGGCCAGGACCCCCAACAGGAGGGCGGTTTTAAAAATGGATAAATTTCCCCACCGGGCTTTGGAAACGGAAAATCGTAATCTCATGGGATGTCACATTACCGCCCCCCATCCCCAAAGCGAGCCGGAATTTCGCCACCCTCAATCCCGCAATTGGTGGCACACCGGAACATTCCCCCCGCCGTTTTTCAGATAATATTTCTGATGATATTCCGCGGCCGGATAAAACGGTGTGGCGGGCGCAATCTCCGTGGCGATCGGCCGGCCAAACTTTCCCCGCCCTTCCCACAGCGCCTTCACCCGTTCGGCGGTCTGCCGCTGCTCCTCCCCAAAACAAAAGATCGCGGAACGGGAAGGCAATCCCGCGCCGGTCTGAGCGGAATCCCGGGTGGCCGGAAGGTGCATCCGGAAAAAATAATCCAGCAGCTTTTCATAACTCATTCGCTGCGGATCAAATACCACCTTCACGGCCTCCGCATGCCCGGTGAGGCGCGTCGCCACCGCTTCGTACGTGGGATTCAAAGTGGTGCCGCCGGTGAAACCCACGGTCGTTTCAACCACCCCGGGCAACTTCCGCAGAGTCTCCTCCATGCCCCAAAAACAGCCGCCCGCCAGGATCGCGGTTTCGCGCGGCCCGGTGGCGGGCGTGTTCCGCGGGCCCCGGACCACGCCAGCGCCGAACAGGACCGCTGCGAACAGCAGCATCCCGGCGAAGTAAACAGATTTCACTGATTGCATGGTCATACAACTGCGTCCCAATTTACACCAGGATCCCCGCATGCCAAAGCAACGTCTGAGGAATTTGCCGAGTCTTCTCCTTTGCTTTGACTCCCGCCCCCAAAAGGACTATCAAAAATCCCATGCCGCGCGCCCGGTATCGCCTCCTTTTTGCCGTCTGGTTCTTGCTGGCGGCAGGCCGTCTGTCGGCGGCGGACGTTTTCCGGGTGGCCCAATACAATGTCGAGAACTACCTCGACGAACCCACCACGAGCCGCGTCGCGAAAGGCGAGGCCGCCAAGGCCAAAATCCGCGAGGGCATCCTGGCGCTGAAACCCGACGTCATCGCTTTGGAGGAAATCGGCACCACCAATGCCCTGTTGGAGCTGCAAGCCTCCCTCAAAACCGCCGGACTCGACCTCCCGTACTGGGAACATGTGACGGGATTCGACACCAACATCCACGTGGCCGTCCTCAGCCGCTTTGCCATCACCGCCCGGCGTCCGCATACCAATGACGCCTTCCTGCTCAGCGGTCGGCGGTTCCAGGTGAGCCGGGGCTTTGCGGAAGTGGATTTGCAGGTCAACCCGCACTACTCCTTCACCCTACTGGCCGCCCACCTCAAATCCCGGCGCACCATCGCCGCGGCCGATGAATCGGAATTGCGTTTGGAAGAGGCCAAAATCTTTCGGGGCATCATCGACGCCCGGCTCGCGGCCTTTCCCGAAACCAACCTGGTCGTGCTCGGCGACTTCAACGACACCCACGATTCCCCCGCCATTAAGGCCATTTTGGGCCCGCGCGGAAAAAAAGCGCTCGTGGACACCCGCCCAGCCGAGAAGAACGGCGACACCCCACCCGCCGCGGATCGCCGCCTCCAAGGCCGCCAAATCTCCTGGACCCATTTTTACGCCAAAGACGATGTCTATTCCCGCATCGACTACATCCTCCTGAGCCATGGCATGGCCCGCGAATGGGATCCCGCGCAAACGTACGTCCTGGCGCTACCGAATTGGGGCGTGGGCTCCGACCACCGCCCGCTGGTGGCGACGTTTGTGGCGGAGGAGAGGTGACGAAAGAAGCAGGACGGAGAAGAACACGGAAATTTAGCCGCGAAGAGGCGCACAATTCGCAAAAGGGAACCGGAGGGGATTTCACACCAAATCACGAAGGCGCGAAAGGAACACAAAACTGGATTAAGTGTCCGGAGGTTGGACACGGAAGGGAATGGACCCTTTCACAGAAGGTCGCGACCCATGCTTCGCTGAAGGCTTCCGGCTTCGCTTTTAGCTACGCCGGACAGGACGCCGGACAAGACGCAGGGCCGGAGGGTAGCGAAAGAGTTGGGGACAAGAGAATAAAACCGCTTTATCACTGATACAGGCGTTGCGCGTGGGACCGTGGTGGTGAAGCCGAACCTGGAGCACACGACGAAAAGTCGTTAACCTTTCGCTCTAACAAGCATTACCACCATACCCACAATTGAAACCACGGAAAGAAACGCTTTCCAGTAATTCGTGCTAGAAGGAACTTGAACTGCCTGCAGAATGCTAACCCCCGCAGAGCCAGACACGATCAACAGCAAAAACAGGCAGGCAGCTTTATCGTTTTTCATAGCGTCTTTTCAAAAAAGGTTCCTCTTTAGCGGCTCAAGCTCTTTGCATGAGGCTTCCACGGCCGCCAAGGCTACGGCGGATAAGTTGTTACCGCTCGGTCACAGTCACATTGCGAGGGAAGGCTCGCGCGATGCGGCGCGCCTCAAGCCGAAATCTCGTCGTGCAAAAAGCGGAATTCATCTTCCAACGAAACCATAGAGTCCTCCATCGTTAAGTCCATCCTGAATTGCAATTATCGTACACGAGGCATTCCACCCAATCCAAATGGAATCGTTCCAGACTGAGGGGATTGCGATGATCGGACCAAAAAGGGGGCAGTTAAGGCTATTAGCATATCATCCTGGCTGACTCCTTCCTTGATGGAACAGGAACTTCGCGTAGGCTGCGCTGCCCAGACAATATCGATGCGTAATCCTGGCCAGGGTCATAGCTGTTTCAGGCCGAATTGCTATCGCCAATTTCGCCTTTCGTTCTTCCCTCTTCGGCCGGGTAGCCAGGTCCGCTGACTGCCATTTCTGCGCCGGCAGGCCGCCAAGTGCCAGAGGTGCCGTGCGCGATTCGGCGGTCTCCCAGGCGATCGGCACGCACTTGCCGGAGGATTTTGTCACCAGCCTCACCCAGTGTCGCGAGCACCAACTCCTGGTCGTGGTTATTTTTGAAAATGGCTTTGCCACGGCCCGTCTTGACGACTTGACCGCCGTAGCCGCGGCGAACGTGGATGCTTGCGGTTCATGATGTTGTTAGTAGTCAAGCCGTGCACCCAAGTGCGTTGTTGCATCCAACTTGCAGTGGGGGCGGAGGTCGATGGATGCGGGAACATCGCCGGTTGATCGGCCGCGCAAGTTTTTTTCTGTAAAATGTTTTAGCATTTTGAACTGAGAGCTGGGTATTGGTTATCCATGTTGAGGTAAATTTTCTCGCTGAGCCATTCGTCGCTGATTTCGGCGAGGAGGGCGCTAATCAAACGGAG
>CAIXFN010000102.1 GCA_903918755.1 uncultured Pedosphaera sp. | reverse complement strand
AGTCTATCGACAAGACCGGACACATTGCGTGAGAATTTATGGGTCCAGTTAGCACCAGCGGAGGATTCTGGGACAACGGCAGCTTTTTGGAATGAGGGGCGCTTTTTTTTCAAAACTTTATTAATTCAACAGGCTGCTAGCCTTGCAGTTTGACAAGCCGTAGCTCAAGCTTGCGCTTGCATCTTCCGATATCTGCTCACTCGTGTGTGTGCTGGAAGAGCTTGTCTGGACGGAAGACCGCAAAAGACCGCCAATAGTCACCTGGCTCGTGTAGTAAGCCCCAAACTTTGCGTAGAGCGCGGCCGGGGTGATGGCCGAATTGTTTAAATCCTGCGCGAATCCTTGAGCCAGCAGCTTTACCACATTATCCGGAATGAGGGTCAGAGTGTAGAGATACAGGGCCGATGTTGCTGTCGCCAAAGTCACTTCCGTCGAAGAGGAGGCAGAAACGCCAAATGTTGTTTTAGAAGACCCACTAAACGCAGCGTAATTGGCTTCCAGGCCGACCGTCAGACTTTGATTTTGCAGATAGGTCTGTGCCGTGTCTCCCTGGTATGTATTATTGACTGTGTTGTTTTGCTGCGAGATCGTTGTATATTGGTTAACGTTTGAAGCAAGAATCCCTTGATCGATGATCGACGCTACTACTGGCAACGGAATAATCGAACTGCCAGTGGCGGCGTTTATGCCTTGACCAAGCTCGGTCATTCCCGGGGTCGTTGAGAGAAGCGCGCTCTGCGGAGGCGCAGAGTAATTTGTCATTGGTGCGATCGTAGTATTGCTCATATTTTGAATTGGTATGGTAGCAAATGCTTTATCCATCTGCCATTTAGCGGACCCCCTCCGCGGCACCCATCGCGGGGCCGCGGCGATCCGTCTATAGTATCCATTCGCGAACGGCGGCGGGAGATTACAGGAAATTGCCGATTTATTTTTCCGGTGGCTGTGGGGCTCCGTTCGACGCCAGGAGATCCGGACCGGGAGCGCCGTCGGACTTGGGTTTTCCTGCGGTTGCCGATGGAGCAGGTGGAGCAGGTGGGGTGGGCGGTCCCGACGGTTGGTTTTTTAGCGTGACGGCAATGATGCAGTCGGGGCACTGGCCACCCAGGGCGGTGGTGGAGTGGGTTCGGCCGCAGACCGGACAACGGATTTGTGGACTCATCGTGGTGACCAATCGGGGGGGGCGGGTGCCTTGGGTGAGTGCCCGAGTATTGGTGGGCCCAGTGGGGCGCAGTATGTCATGTACCTGTTACTTACGTAATTATTCGGAAAAGATTTCCGAGAATACACGGGTTAGGCGGGGAAAGCGTCTGAATTTTTACATTTTCCCTGCCGGGGTGATCGACTGTCTTGGATGAGAATTTAGTTGGGTAGATGCTCGCCCTGACCCTGCCCTCTCCCCCGTGGAGAGGGTGACGTGGCATTCAGCCGTAAGTGTGGGGGACGCTGCGGGTTTCATGGCTGCGTTTGGAGCATCCAGGCGCATGGGGGATATCCCCCATGGCGGGTGGGAGAGCGCGGGTTTACTGTCTGGCCCGTAAATACCACTTTAATCGCAATTTGTCTTGTCGGGCGCAATATATGGCTGGATGATGTGGAACCAACTATGATGCAAGGAAGCACCGCGGCGTGCCGGGACTCCGCAGCTTCCCGGCTGGAGAATTTCACGCAAACCCAATGGACCCAAGTCACACTGGCGGCGCAGCGGGACGGATCGGAGGCTGCGCGGGCGGCTTTGGAAGCGTTGTGCGCGCGCTACTGGAGATCCATCTATGGATTTCTGCGTCGGCAGGGGCATTTGCCGGCGGACGCCGAGGATCTCACGCAAGGGTTCTTTGCGGATTTATTGAGTCCCAACTCGCTCCAGTGCGCCGATCGATCCAAGGGACGCTTCCGTAATTTTCTGCTGGGGGCGCTCAAGCGGTTCCTGGCGGATCGTCACCGGCATGTGACGGCCGCGAAGCGCGGTCCTGGTAAACAGGTGCTGGCGCTCGACTTCGCGGAGGTGGAAAAGGAGTATCTGGAGGAGGTGGATCCATCGTTGACCGCGGAACAGGCCTTTGACCGGCAGTGGGCGGCCACGGTGCTGGCCTCCGCCTACCAGGAGTTGCAGGCGGAATTGGCTCGCGCGGGGCAAGCGGCGCGGTTTCAGGAGCTGAGCCTCTTTTTATCCGGCGCCGGGACCGAAGCGGAGTACTCCGTCGTTGCCGAACGTTTGGGAATCGCCGCGGGATCAGTGCCGGTGGCGGTATGCCGGTTGCGGGAGCGGTACCGCAATTTGGTGCGGGTGAAGGTGCTGGCCACGGTGGCGGGACCGGAGGAAGTGTCGGCCGAGTTTCGGGCGCTTTTTAACTGAGTTGCGGGAGAATGCTTTGGTCTGGAGATAGCTATCCATGAGTAGTATCCCTTTATGCTCCCGCTGTGGCGCCCCGCTGACCGCCAAATCGCAAGGCCGCGTGTGCTGGCGCTGCCTGGGACACGGTATGCTCTGGGCGGAGCCAGAGCAAACCGCATTGAGCGAAGGCCCCGGCTGCCTCATCGGGCGCTACAAGCTCCTGCAACAGATCGGAGAAGGGGGCTGTGGGACCGTTTTCCTGGCGGAACAGGAAGTGCCCATGCTGCGGCGGGTGGCGCTCAAGATCATCAAGCTGGGGATGGACACGAAGGCGGTGATTGCCCGGTTTGAGGCGGAGCGGCAGGCGTTGGCCCTGATGGACCATCCGAATATCGCCAAGGTGCTGGACGCGGGGGCGACTGACTCCGGGCGACCGTATTTTGTGATGGAACTGGTCCGGGGCATCAAGATCACCGATTACTGCGATCAGAACCACCTGACCACCCGGCAACGGCTGGAGTTGTTTATTCCCGTCTGCCAGGCCATCCAACATGCGCATCAAAAGGGCATCATCCACCGGGACATCAAGCCCTCGAATATCCTGGTGACCCTGAATGACGGCGTGCCCGTGCCCAAAGTGATCGATTTCGGCATCGCCAAAGCCACGGTGGGCAAACTCACCGATCACACGCTATTCACGGCGTTCGAACAATTCATCGGCACGCCGGCGTACATGAGCCCGGAACAAGCGGAACTGACGAGCCTGGACATCGACACCCGGAGCGATGTTTACAGCCTGGGCATTTTACTTTACGAGCTCCTGGCCGGGAGCACGCCTTTCACGACGGTGGAATTGTTGGCGCAGGGGATCGAGGCCATGCGGAAAATGATTCGCGAACAAGAGCCCGCCCGGCCCAGCACTCGGTTAAGCGCGATGACCAGTGCGGAATCCACGACCGCCGCGCAACGCCGCGCGACGGACCCGGTCCGGCTGGCGGGGCAACTGCAGGGAGATCTCGACTGGATCGTGCTGAAGTGCCTGGAGAAGGACCGGACCCGGCGCTACGAGACCGCCAACGGGTTGGCGGCGGATTTGCGCCGGCATTTGAATGACGAGCCGGTGGTGGCCTGTCCGCCCAGCACGGCCTATCAAATGCAAAAGGCCTTTCGGCGCCACCGGGGGCTGGCGTTGGCGGGCGGCTGTGTGGCGGCGATCCTGTTAGTGGCGACGTTGGTTAGCGGTTGGATGGCACACTCTGAAAACCGGCAGCGCCAAATCGCTCAGGAGACCTCCCGGCAACTCGGGCGGGAGAAGCAGCGCGCCGACGATGCGCTGGCAGTGGCGCAGGTCGAGCGCCAAAAGACGTTGGAGACCGTGATCCAACTGGAACTCCAGAAAAGCGATCAACTCCTGGCGTCCGACGACGTCCCCGCCGCCTGGGCGTATCTGGCGCACGCCGCCCGGCGCGATCCTTCGAATGAAGTGGCTGCGGCGAAATTGTTCAATGCCCTGGCGCTGGGCGGGGTGAACGCCCGCCTCTGCGAACCCAGCGAACATGAGGCTGCGACGGGATTCGCCGAGTTCAGCCCGGATGGTCGATGGGTGGTCAGCATTGCCACGAACAAGCTCGGGACCAGGATAGAGGCAAGACTTGTGCACATTTGGGATGCCCGGACCGGCCGCCTTCAGGGCAGGCCAATCCAACACGATCGGCAGATCCGCGTCGCCCACTTTAGTCCGGATGGGCGGCGGGTGGTCACCGCGTCCATCGATGGAACCGCGCGGGTCTGGGATACCCTCACGGGGGCGGCGGTAACACCGCTTCTAAAGCACACGGACGACGTGGCGTCCGCCTGCTTCAGTCCGGATGGGCGGTGGGTCGCGACGGCTTCGGGCGACACCACCGCCCAGGTATGGGATGCCGTGACGGGCGAACCGGTCTCGCCCCCGCTGCGACACCAACACACGGTGTGGTGCGCCAATTTCAGTCCGGATGGGCGAAGACTGGTGACGGCCTCTGAGGATGGAACCGCCCAGATTTGGGACCCCAAAACGGGTAAACCATTGGGAGGCCCGCTCCGACATGTTCGCGGGGTTCGCTCCGCGGAGTTCAGTCCCGACGGCAATTGGGTGGTGACCGCGTCCGTGGACCAAACCGCGCGGGTGTGGGCGGCGGAAACTGGCCAGCCCGTGACCGGGGTGCTCCAACACCCCTTCGGGATTGGTTTGGCGCGTTTCAGCCCAGATGGTCGGCGCGTCGTGACCACGTGCTCCGATGGCACCGCGCGGTTGTGGGATGCCCGCTCGGGTAAACCCATGGGCGAGCCGATGCGGCACAAGGGCAATCTCTGGGCGGTCGAGTTCAGCCCGGATGGCCGGCGCGTGCTCACGGGCGCTGCGGATCGGACGGCACGGATCTGGGACGCCGAAAGCGGTCGGCCCCTGACCGGGCCACTCCGGCTTTCGGAGAAAGTGTCGGCGGCCAATTTCAGCCCGGATGGGCAACGCGTAGTCATCGGTTCAGGGTACGATCGCCCGCGAATTTTGGATGTACGAATTGCCGTCCCCGCATTTAAAGAGCTTCTGCCCCCAGTGGGGGGGGCGGTGGCGGCGCTGTTCAGTCCTAACGGCCGGGAGGTTTTGACCGTCCAGGGCGGCGGCGAGGCTCAACTGTGGGACGCGCAAACGGGCGGGCTTTTTGGCAGCCCGTTTCGCCACACTGACCAGGTTCGTTCGGCCGAGTTCAGCCCGGATGGCCGCCGAGTAGTTATTGCGTCTTTTGATCACACCGCTTGGGTTTGGGACGTGCGAACCGCTCGGGTGTTGTGCGGACCGTTGCAACATGCCGATTGTGTCAATCACGCCCATTTCAGCCCCGACGGTCGCTGGGTGCTGACGGCGTCCGACGATCGCACCGCCCGGGTGTGGGACGCGGCGACGGGCGCGGCGGTGTCGGCGGCGATGCCCCATTCGAAACTGCTCTCCGCCGCCATATTCAGTCCGGATGGTTCACGAGTGGCGACGGGTTCATGGGACGGCACGGCACGCGTCTGGGACGCGCGCATGGGAACCCCGCTAACCGAGCCCCTGGTCCATGCTGGATGGGTGCATGACGTCCGCTTTAGTCACGACGGCAGCCGGCTACTCACCGCTTGCGCGGATGGCAGCGCCTGGGTGTGGGACGCCCGGGCCGGGAAGCCTTTGATGCCGCCCTTGCGCCACCACCGCCAGATCAATCACGTCGAATTCAGTCCCGACGACCGGTTGGTGCTCACGGCCTCCGCCGACGGTACCGCGCAGGTCTGGGACGCGGCTACCGGCCGGCCGTTGACGGCCGCCCTCAATCATCAGGGCGAGGTGGGATACGCCCAGTTCAGTCCGGACGGACAAAGAGTGGTGACGACATCCGCCGACAAAACGGCGCGGGTTTGGGATGCCCGCACGGGAAAGCCTTTGGGGGAACCCTGGATCCATCTGGGTTCGGTGAACTCGGCGCAATTCAGCCCGGATGGCCGCCAGGTGGTGACGCGGGCTGACGACTACACCGTCCGCATTTGGCCGGCTCCGCCGATCCCCGTTTTGCCGGTGCCGGAATGGGTGCTCGCCGGCGCCGAAGCGATGGCCGATCAGCGCTTGGATGAGGACGGTGCCTCCCATCCCGTTCCCTTCGCGGAATTGGTCGCCTTCCGGAAGCGGCTCGCGGAGAGTGCCGGGACCGATGATTGGACCCGGCTCGGCCAATGGCTGTCGGCGGATCCCGCCGACCGCGCTGACGCTCCGTTTTCGCGCCTCAGCCTACCGGAATACGTGCGGCAGCGAATGGCGGAAAACACGCTGGAAAGTTTGCGCGAGGCGGAGCGCCTGGCCCCGACGAATGGCTTGGTGATGGTGGGTTTGGGGCGCGCCTTGCTGGCCCAGTTGCAGGGGGAGAATCCCCGGCGATTCGCAGAGGCGGCTTGGTATGGCGGAAGAGCCGTTCAATTTGCCGCGGGGGAGGTCGCGGCCTGGGAGTTGCGCGGAGACACCCTGCAACAGGTGGGAGTGTGGCCGGCGGCTGTGTCGGCCTACGAGCGCAGCCTGGCTTTGGTGGCCGCGACCCCGGGAGCAGCGGATTCCGTACGGTCCCGGATCCTGGCCAAAAAAGCCCGGGCGATGCGGTCGCCGGCGGGTTGGGAACAGGCCGCCTTCGAACTTCGCCTGGCCCGCGACATCCCCGATCGCGAGCCCGCCACGGACCAGCGTCTCGTCGATCTCTCCTCGTTTTATAATGCGGGTCTGGTGGGGGAGTGGAACCAAGACGGCTACCCTGGTAACGACTTGGCGAGCTTGCCAAACGGCCTCCAAACTTTCGGCGGCACCAAGTTCGATGTCCGTGGGTTGGTGCAATTGTCCGGGGGCACCAATTCGCTGCACGGTTCCACCGCCTTTCCGGACCGGGTAACCGGCATTCCATTAGGCCTCAAAGGCGATCGGGTAAGGTTTCTGACGGGCGTGCAGTGGGGCGACGCTTCCGCGCTGACGGAGATCGGAAAATTTGTGATTTATTATGTGGATTCCACGGTGGTTGAGCGTCTCATTATCCTGGGTCGTGACGCTTTGGATTGGCGCGCCCCGATACAGGCGCTGGCACTGGGCACCGATCAGCCCGTCCCGGCCTGGAGCGGTCCCAATGCTTACTTGAGTATGACCGAACTCGGGGATCGGAAAGTTTCTCTTTATGCCATTACTTGGGAGAATCCCCGGCCGGAGACAGTGATCGCGAGTGTGGATTTCGTCTCGGCGTTGGCGGGGCCCAAACCCTTTCTGGTCGGCGTGACGGTGGAATGAGCGCTGGTTTAGCCTGCAAAAGCGTTGGCGCGGTTGGGGTGGACTGATGCAGGAGAACGACCGGCTCCTGCCTCCGCTGCCGGCCGACCAACGGAAACCCACGCTCGACAGCAAACTGGCGGACAACACTCATCTGGTGTGGTGGCTGGCCACGCAGGAGGCGAAAGCATTGATCTATCCAAAAATAGACGATTAAGCAACTTGTCCCATCGCCGAAATAAAAAATATGCCAATGTCGCCGCCGACGTCCTGAATCGCCGCGACTCGCCAACCGCCGACGCTCTCTTCCGGACCGCTTTTGAGGCGCTCCTGGTCGTTACCAACCAAATGCCGCTAAATTCCCCCCGTAGCAATTCGAAACGCCCCAACTTGTGCTATGAATGGATGGGGGCTGATCTATTTTCGGCAACCGGCGCGCCGCCTGCCCCGCGTCCTGTCAGGGGAAGCTCTTGAGCGAAGGGGAACCGGGGTCACCCGGCAACGCCTGAATTTTGGCTCAGCGGAACCAACGTGCCGCGCGGCCTGCTCTTTGACATACTAATGTGTATCCGTTTACCAGGCGGATGAGTCCGGGCAGTCGCCCTTCGGCTGGCATCGCCGCGTGCCGTCCCAACCGGTGCGCGGCCTGCCGCCCCCGCCCGACCGCTTCCTCAAACCCACCCAATTCTGGAGCCAACACCGTTATCGATAATCTTGATTGCTCACCCTTTTCATCAGACGTCACCGGAATTGCTGCCCTCATTTTCGGATTCGAGTCCAGGTTACACAAACTTAATCCAGTTTCGATTTGCTGGGTTGCGCCCAACCAGCCAACCGCCTCCCCGGCGAAGGAGGGGGCGCTTTGCGGTGAATCAATTTCCGGAGTTTCTGTCGGAGTCCAACTTCCGGACACTTAATCCAGTTTCGAGGTGATCTCGAGCGGAATGGATATTGCCTGCCACGATCTTCGGTCATTTGGTTCCGTTTGGCGATTTTTGCGCATTGTCGCGGCTAATCAATCCCCTGTTTCCCCCCGAGTCCAGGTTATACAAACTTAATCCAGTTTCTGGGAAGGGAGAAGAGGGCTGGTCTGCCGTCGTTGCGGGCCACGCAAGTTCCATGAGATTCGAAGTTCTAAGGATGGGGGCGCGGGGCGGCGCGGCTTTTCGCCGCCTGCGTCCGCGCTTGATAATGCCAAAGGGCATTGCTATCTTTTTTGCGTTAGCCTTTAAATTACCCCGGCAGGGCTGATGGTCGTGGTTTGGAAATATCGATGAGCTATGAATAAAAACTTTCGGAACGGGCGGACGCAGGCACACGGTTTCACTTTGATCGAACTCCTCGTGGTCATCGCCATCATTGCCATCCTGGCGGGGATGTTGCTGCCCGTGCTCAGCCGGGCGAAATCAAAGGCCAAACAGACCGCGTGCATCAGTAATTTGCACCAGATGGGGCTCGCCACCACTATGTACGTGGCTGACACCGGGACCTACACGGCCTCACTTTCCACCGTCCGTGGGGTGTATTACGTCTGGGCGCCGCGGCTGTTGCCTTACATGGGAAACAACCGGGCGGCCTTCCTGTGCCCGGCAGCCCTGCCCGAGGCAGCCTGGGATACGAACGTGAACAAAACCCTCGGCGCGATCAATCTCGCTGGAGTCTCGGATCCCTATGGCATCAGCGACCACGCGCGCTTTTCGTATGGCATCAATGACTGGGGATTGAATTTGGGGGCGGTGCCCCAACTGGGATTGGGTGGGGATATTGACGGCGGATTGACCCAGGGCCCGGTGAAAGAATCCCGGATTGCCCGGCCGGCGGAGATGATCGCCTATGGCGATGTGCCGGCGCTGCGCAATGCCTCCCTCATCAGCTATAACGGCAATATGGATCCCACGGATGACAGCGCCGGCCACGCGCAATGCCCCTCCAACCGCCATAACTTTCGTACCGACCTGGCCTTCTGCGATGGTCATGTGGAGGAGCCCAAACGGAACGACGTTCGCAATCCGCTGAACAACTATTGGCGCGGCCGCTGGAATAGCGACAATCTGCCCCATGCAGAGGCCAGTTGGACGGCCAATCCTTTCTGGTTAAACATGCTGGACCTCTGATGGCTGGCATAAACAAAGACGCAAAATGAAAATGGGAATCAAGCGGTGGTCGGGGTTGGTGCTCGCTCTGGGGTTGGGTTTGCTTTTGAGTGGTTGTTCCAAAGCTGGTTCTGCTGGAAACGCCCGGACTGCGGCCTTTGCTTCGGCCACCCCCGAATTGAAGAAGCTATGGGCCGACGGCCTGGCCGCCTGGCAGGGTCATCATTACGCGGAGGCCGCCAACACTCTCGTGGCGCTGCACAACAAGGGGGCGGAATTGCCAGCGCCCCAGGCGGAAGCGCTGGCCGGCGCAATTGACCAGTTGGGCACCGAGGCATTCATCGCTGCCGATCAGGGCGATGCGGGGGCCGTGGAGGCCGTGAAGGCGCTGCGGAGCATCACCGGTCGACGGGCGAACGTAGCGCCTGCCGCCCCGGGAGCGCCTTGAATCGGCTGCTTTTGATTTCCCGTCGGCGGGCCGTCCCGCCCATGAATGATCGGACCGTTGCTTCATTTGTTCCCTCCCGTCGGGAGACTATCCCGTGACCGTACCCCTCACCAAACCATGAAAACATCCGCCACTTTAGGACTCATTTGCTCGATCTCGTTCGCCCTGGCCGCGGCCCCGGTGGACAATTCCACGGTTTTGGAACGACTGCCCGTGGGGGTGGCCACCAACCATTTTTATGTCGGGGAGCGCGCTCCGCTCAGCCCCACGGCACTTCTGCCCCTGCCTTCCGGGGCGGTCCGCCCACGGGGTTGGTTGCTGACCTATCTCGAGCGCCAGCGGGATGGACTCACGGGCCATTTGGGGGAGATTAGTTCCTGGTTGCAAAAGGCTGACAGCGCCTGGTTGAGCAAGACCGGGAAGGGTGAATATGGCTGGGAGGAGTTGCCCTACTGGCTGCGGGGTTACATTGAACTGGCCTATGTTCTCGATGATTCCCGGATGAAGGCGGAGGTGAATCTTTGGATCGAGGGCGTACTGGCGAGCCAACGGCCGGATGGGGACTTTGGACCCGATCAGAAGTTCGAGGACGGGTCACGGGATTTCTGGGCTAACATGCTCATGTTGTATTGCCTGCAGACCTTTCATGAGCGCACCGGCGATCCCCGGGTTCCGGCGCTGATGACCCGCTATTTTCATTTTCAAAACACCGTGCCGGACGCGAAATTTCTCACCCACTATTGGCAGCACATGCGCGGGGGCGACAATCTTTATAGCGTTTTCTGGCTGTACAACCGCACGGGAGATTCGGAATTGCTGGACCTGGCCCGGAAGATTCACCGCCGGACGGCCAACTGGACGATGAAGGGGGATCTCCCTGACTGGCACAATGTGAATGTAGCCCAGTCATTCCGGGAACCCGCCACGATCGCGATGCTCACCCACAATGCGGCGGACACCGAGGCCACTTATGCGGATTTCCGCCTCATCCGGACCCGTTACGGCCAGGTGCCAGGCGGTATGTATGGCGGGGATGAGGTTTCCCGCCGCGGCTTTGTCGACCCGCGTCAGGCCACGGAAACCTGCGGTTTTGTGGAGCAGATGCTCTCGGATGAGATTTTGTTCCAACTCACCGGGGATCCCGGTTGGGCTGATAATTGCGAAACGGTGGCATTCAATTCCTATCCGGCCGCGGTGATGCCGGATTTTCGGGCGTTGCGTTATCTGACGGCGCCCAACATGGTGTTGAGCGATGCGAAGAATCATGCGCCGGGGATCGGCAACGGGGGGCCTTTTCTGTTGATGAACCCGTTCAGTTCGCGGTGCTGCCAGCACAATCACTCCATGGGTTGGCCGTACTTCAGCCGAAACCTGTGGATGGCCACGGCGGACGACGGACTCTGCGCCACCTTGTTTTCCGCCAACGAAGTAACGGCACGGGTGGGGGACGGCGGGACGGTAACCATCGCCGAAGAAACCCATTATCCCTTTGAGGAGAGCGTGAATTTTGTCCTCCGCACAAAGGCACCGGTCGCTTTTCCGCTGGCCTTGCGAATTCCCGGATGGTGCCAGGCGGCGCGGGTATGGGTGAACGACCGGGAAGAGGCAGTACATGCCCGTGCGGGCGGCTTTGTGCGGCTGGCCCGCACCTGGCATGATCAGGATCGTGTCCGGCTGGAGTTGCCCATGGAGCTGAGCCTGCGCACCTGGACGAACAACCAGAACAGTGTGAGCGTGGATTATGGCCCGCTTACTTTCGCCCTGAAAATCGGCGAGCGCTATGAACGGCAGGACAGCACGAAAACCGCCATCGGCGATTCCAGTTGGCAGAAGGACGCCGATCCCTCGCTGTGGCCCTCTTATGAAATCCATCCGACCAGCCCGTGGAATTACGGACTGGGGTCGCCGGGCCGTGATCTCGCCGCCACCTTCCATTTGACCCGCCGTCCGTGGCCGACCAACAATTTTCCTTTCACTTTGGAAACTGTGCCACTGTTGTTGACTGCGCCGGCGCGCAAGATTCCGGAATGGACCCTCGATCGTCATGGCCTCTGCGCCGTCCTGCAACCCAGCCCCGCGTACACTCCCGAGCCGGTGGAAACCGTGGAATTGGTGCCGATGGGCGCCGCCCGGTTGCGCATCGCCGCTTTTCCCACCGTGACGGAGGATGCGAAAACGGGAAACCACTGGCAGGCCGCCCCAGCACCAAAACCCGCCAAATACAAAACCACGGCCTCGCATTGCTTCGGGGGTGATTCCGTGGCAGCAGTGGCGGATGGTCTGGTGCCTGCCAGTTCCGATGATGAGGCGGTGCCGCGCCTGACCTTCTGGCCGCATCAAGGCACCCGGGAATGGGTGCAATTTGATTTCGGCTCGGCCAAGACCATCAGTCAGACCGGCGTTTACTGGTTTGACGACACCGGACACGGTCAATGCCGTGTGCCGCAGTCGGCGCGCCTGCTTTACCAGACCGAGGCGGGGTGGGAAGTGGTGCCGGGGGTGGAATTGGCCGCCAAAAAGGATGTCATGAATCGCTGCACTTTTCCGCCCATCACCACCAGCGCCCTGCGCCTGGAGATCCAGCTCGAACCCAAATTCAGCGCCGGGATCCTGGAGTGGGAGGTGCCGTGACCGACGCCGGTGAAGTGGCTATGCCGCTCCCTCACAAATTTCCCCATTTAATATGAAAAAGACTCTGCTCCTCCTCCTGGTGGCATTTTGTGCCGCCCCCATTCCCTGGCAACCCGTCCAAGCGGCCGAAAACTCCTTCCGCCCTCCAGCCGTGCCGCTGGTGGCTTGCAATCCGTATTTTAACATTTGGTCGCGCGCCGACCAGCTTGCGGGCGCCAACACGACGCATTGGACCGGGCGCGCGCACCGGTTGACCAGCATGATCCGGATCGATGGTAAGGCTTTCCGGCTTATGGGGAAGGACGAGGCCGGTGCAGCGCCCCTGCCGCAGACCAGTGTCGAAGTGCTGCCCACCCGCACGATTTATTCCTTCGCGGGGCAGGGATTGAATGTCTCGCTTACCTTCATGACTCCGGCGCTGCCCGAGGACCTGGAGGTGCTGTCGCGCCCCGTGACCTACCTCACCTGGTCGGCGCAGGCGACCGATGGCCAGGCGCACAACGTCGCGGTTTATTTTGATGCCGCGGCCGAATTGACGGTGGAAAACCTCCATGCGGAAGTCACCGGTTCGCTGGAGAAAATGCCGGGATTGAAGGTGACCAAGCTGGGATCCGTGGACCAGCCGGTCCTGGCGGCCAAGGGGGACGATTTGCGCATCGATTGGGGATATCTTTACGTGGCGGCCCCGGAAGCCGGCACCGTGGCGGTCATCGCCAGTCGGGATCCCAGTGAGACCGGTTGGGCGCAGACCGGGGAATTGCCGTCGACAACGGCCGGCAAGGCAAATTCCCCGGCCACGGGCACCGTCGCGGCGTTTTCCCTTGAAATGGGCAAGGTGGCGGGCACCGCGGTGACCCGCTGGCTCCTGCTGGCGTATGATGACGAATACTCCATCCAGTACATGAAGCGCAATTTGCGTCCCTACTGGCGCCGGAATGGTGCGGATGCGGCCGCCCTCATCCAGACTTCGGTGACGGAGTTGGCGGCCTTGCGCCAGCGGTGTGAAAAATTCGATGACGAATTGATGGCGGATCTGGTGCAAGCCGGAGGGAAGAACTACGCCCGGCTCTGCGCCCTGGCCTACCGGACCTGTTTCGCGGCCGGCCAATTCGTGGCGGACGCCAACGGGCAACCTTTGCAGTTCTGCAAGGAGAACCATTCGAATGGATGTATTTCCACTTCCGATGTTTTTTACCCGATGTCGCCGCAGTTTCTCCTGTTTGGGCCCACGCTTACGAAGTCGTTCCTGGTTCCCTTCATGAACTACGCGGCGAGCGATCGCTGGCGTTTTCCCTTTGCGCCTCATGACCTGGGGACCTATCCCCAGGCGAATGGACAGGTCTATGGCGACGGGGAGCGCGGCGTGAACAATCAGATGCCGGTGGAGGAAAGCGGCAATCTGCTGCTTCTCTTCGGAGCGGTTTCCCAGATGGAAGGCAACGCGGAATTTGCGGGCCGGTATTGGAAGCAATTGGAGCAGTGGGCCGATTATCTAAAATCCAAGGGATTCGATCCGGAAAACCAATTGTGCACGGATGATTTCGCTGGGCACCTGGCGCACAATGTCAATCTGAGTGCGAAGGCCATCGTCGCCTTGGGCGCGTTTGGTCGGATGTGCGAAATGCGGGGGGACGCGGCCAAGGCCAGGGAATTTGGGGAACTGGCCAAATCATTCGCCAGTCGGTGGGTGCAGGAAGCGCGCCAGGGGGACCATTTCCGCCTGGCCTTTGACCAATCGGACACTTGGAGCCAGAAGTACAATCTGGTCTGGGACCGGATCCTGGGCTTGCATCTCTTTCCGGCGGAGGCCCTGCGGGATGAGGTGAATTTTTACAAACGCGTGCAAAACAAGTACGGCTTGCCACTGGATAACCGGCGGGGTTACACGAAATTGGATTGGACCTTGTGGACTGCTACCCTCACGCAGGATCGGGCGGATTTTGCCGCGCTCTTCGACCCGGTTTTCCGGTCGCTCAATGAGACCCCGGATCGTTCCCCCCTGACCGACTGGTACGAGACGGCGAATGCGAAGAAGGTCGGGTTTACGGCGCGACCGGTGGTGGGTGGCGTGTTTTTGCAGATGCTTTACAATCCTGAAGTATGGAATAAGTGGGCCCGCCGGGATGTCACGAAAGCGGCCAATTGGGCGCCGATGCCCCGGGCCCCCAAAGTGATGGCGATTGTTCCCGCGGCGGACCGGGCTGAATCCAAATGGCGTTTCACCTTCACCAAGCCGGCCGGCGATTGGTCAGGCAGCGGTTACGATGATGCCACCTGGCGGGAAGGCGCGGCCGGATTCGGGGCCGGCGACCCTCCGGGAGCGGTGATCAAGACGATCTGGGAGACGGCGGATATCTGGCTGCGGCGGGAAGTGCAGATTCCGGCACCATCCGGGAAATTGCAGTTGTGGATGCATCATGACGAGGATGCCGATGTTTACATCAATGGCGTTCCGGCTGTGCGGGTGAAGGGCTATACTTCCGCGTACGAAGCTTTCCCGCTTTCCGCTGCCGGTCAGGCAGCCATCCAGCCGGGACGTAATGTCCTTGCCATTCACTGCCATCAAACCACCGGAGGTCAATACATCGACGCCGGGTTCGTTGAGGTCGGCAGCCCAGAGTAAGCGTGGGCGCACCGCCAACCGGGCTTGCTGGTTTGGCGGTGCGGGGCGCAGGGGAATTAAGCGGGCGTAAGTTCAGCGCATTTTGCCAGGGGACGCCCGGCCTATTCCGGATTCGATCGTCCGAACGGCTGGTTGCCGCGCCAGCCGGTCGGACGCCGCCAACCGCGATTGGGGCAAGCCGCTGGGGATGGAGCCAGACGAAGCCGATTCTCCGGGAGAGCGGCGTCCCTGCCTTTTTGGGGAGGGAAGGCGGAGGTGTGGGTGGCAACGGCGACCCGGAAATTCAGGTGGACTTTTCCGATCAACCCGGCTGCGGCGCGACAGACTCGGGCTGGCTCGGCAGGAAAACCCGGAACCGCGTTTCCACGTTCGGAGTGCTCTCCACTTCGATGCGACCATGCAGCAATTGGACAATGCGTTGGACGATGGCCAGGCCGAGACCGCTTCCTGGCAACTGCATCGACCCGGTGCGCGGAACGCGGTAGAATTTTTCGAAAATGTGCGCGAGTGAGTCGGCCGGGATGCCCACCCCGGTGTCGCGTACTTGGATGACCAATTCCCCTTCCTGGCGGGACAGGCACAACTCGACCGTGCCACCCGGGGGAGTGAATTTGATCGCATTGGTTAGCAGACTGGTCAGGACGGTCTGGAGCCGCGCGGAGTCCGCCACGATGGGCAATGGGATTTCGGGCAGTTCACAAAGCAATTGCAGTGATTTCTCATCCGCCTGGGGCTGCACCTCTTGCAGGCTGGCGAACGCCGGTTGCCGAAGGTCCACCGGTTCATTTTCCAAATCTACTTCCTTGGACTCGATGCGGGACACTTCCAAAATATCCTTCACCAGACAACGCAGACGCGCGACCTGGTCCGTAATGATCCCCAGAAACTCCTGGCGCAACGCGATGGGCATGTCGGGTTCCCGGCGGAGATTGGAGAGGAAACCGGAAATGGAGGTCAGCGGTGTGTTCAATTCGTGAGAAACTGCTTCCACAAACTCCTGACGCAAACGCTGGTTGACCAGGGGGGCGGAGATGTCCCGAAAGATGATCAACCCACCGGTGACGGCACCCTCCGGACTGATGATCGGAACGGCGCTTGGCACCACCGCCACACTGCCGCCGTGGCGGCCGCGCAAGTTCATCTTTTCCCGCATAGAATTAAGATGACCGACGACTTCACGTCGGGCGATCGCCACGGCCAGCAATCCGGCGATGGAACGCTCGGACTCGCTCTCCAAGCTGAGCACCTCGTGGAGGGGATGACCGGAAGCGGAGGGTGAACTCCAACCGGTGATCTGCTCCGCGGACCGGTTCAGTAATTGCACGTTTTGAAACTGATCCACCACCACCACGCCCTCCGCGAGGCAGTCCAAAGTGCTCCACAGGCGCTCTTTTTCCCAGCGGAGTGAATCCTCCGCACGTTTCCGTTCCGTGGTGTCCACGCCCGTGACCAGGTAATTGGCGATGGTTCCTTGTTCATCGGTCACGGGCTCGGCCTGCAGGCTAAACCAGAAGGGTTGGCCTGATTTCCGGTAGAGTATCAGCTCCGCCTGGAAAGGGCGGGTGAGCCGGAACTGATTGGAAACCGAATCCAGTGCCGCCCGGTCGGAATGCGGTCCCTGACAGAGCGCCGTGGGCAGGCGCCCTTTGGCCTCGACCAGGGAGTAACCGGTGAGTTGGTTGAATGCTTCATTGATCCAGAGTGTGTGCCCCAAAGCATCGGTAACGACGGTCGGAGTGCGACCCCGTGCGGCCACCAGGCGAAGTAACTGGAATTCGCCCCGATCCCGGCGCTGCGCCAATTCCGTTTGCTGGAGCACAGTCTGGCACTGGTGCAATTCCTGACGGCATTGCTGCAATTCGGCGCGCTGTTGGAGCAACTGGGCACGGAGCTTTTTGATTTCCGTCGTTGTCCACTGGGGGCGGGATTCCTCCACGGCGGCACCTAAAGTGGGGTGGTCGGCCGGCAAATCCTCCGGGTGGTCGGGATCGCCCGGACTCTCCGCCCAGGGGGACCCTAAAAATAGCAGCTGACCCGTTTCTGGTTTGGCGAGCATCCGGCCTTGTAAAAGGGAGGCATGGGCGGCGCAACGAAGCAAAAATGGATGCGGCAGATTTCGCGAGATGGAGGCGTGGTCAAAATCGATGTGCGGTCGTTCAATGCGAAAACGGTCCGCGACGCGGTCGCCGATGGAAAGTCCCGGGCAGAGTTGCCGCAATTGCGGGCCGAATTGAACAATTTGCCCCGCCCGATCAAACACGAAATGATAGGGAAACGCGGCCGCAAATTCATGGTCCGTGAGTTGGATGCCAGGAGGGCTCAAGGAATTCACCAGTCGCTCCAAGTTTGGACAACGCCCCGCAATTCAGCCGGTCGGCCGGGGAGTTGGAAATAGACCGAAAGGGGGATCCGCGCCAGGCTCGCCATGGATAGGGTTGGTTTTCATCGGAGGCCAAACCTGGCCAGTTTATTATAGATGGTCTTTTCTGTGACCCCCAGACTGCGGGCGGCAGCCGCCTTGTTGCCGTTGCAAACAACCAGGGTTTGGCGCAAGGCCAATTTCTCGATGTCCTCCAATGTCATCCCGCCAATTTGCGGTCCGTTGTCCATTAGCGCAACTGCTCCGATGGCCACCTTGGCTCGGCGCGTCATATCCGGCGGCAGGTCCCCCGGTTGGATTATCTTGCCGGGGCAGAAGGCTGAGGCTCGTTCCAGAGCGTTTTCCAGTTCCCGGACATTGCCCGGCCAGTGATAAGTGCTTAACAAGCCCAGGGCTTCCGCGCCAATTTCCAAGGGTTCACGCTTCTGGGCGGCGGCAATGCGCATTAAAATCTGTTTTGCCAGCAGCGGAATATCTTCCGGCCGGTCCCGCAGGGGCGGCACGGTGACCTGGATGACATTCAGCCGGTAGTACAGGTCTTCGCGAAAAGCTTTCGCCGCAACCATGTCCAGCAAATCGGCATTGGTTGCGGCAATCAGGCGAATATTTGCGGCAATGGTTTCGGAACTGCCAACTCGCTGGAATTGGCGGTCTTGCAGCACATTCAACAATTTGGGTTGGAGCGAAAGCGGCAACTCCCCGATTTCATCCAGGAACAGGGTGCCCCCGTTTGCCATTTCAACCCGCCCCAGACGGCGGCGAACGGCCCCGGTAAAAGCGCCCCGTTCATGGCCGAACATTTCGGATTCCAGCAGTTCACCCGGCATGGCGGGACAACTGGTGGTCACGAAAGGATGCGCAGCGCGTTTGCTGGCGCGATGAATCAGCCGGGCCAGCAGGCCCTTTCCCACACCACTCTCGCCGGTGATCAGGACCGTCGAATCCAATGGGGCAATTGTTTTGACGGTTTCGCGCAGGGATTGCATGGCGGGAGAAACACCCACGAATTCCTGATCGCGGGACGGGCTCAGAACGGACTCCCGGAGCTCGCGGTTTTCCCGCAGGGCGTTGCCCAATTGGGTGGCTGATTTCATCAGCACCAGCAACTGGTCAAAATCAAAGGGCTTGGTAATATACTCGAAAGCCCCCTGTTTCATGGCGGCTACGGCATCTTTCACCTGCCCGACCGCGGACATGATGATGACCGGAAGATCAGGATAATGCAGGCGCAGGTATTGCAAGACGGCCAGGCCATCCGCCTCCGGCATTTTCAGGTCGATCAGAGCGCAGGCGAAATCATCGGAAGCGCGGGCGATTGCCTCTTTGCCGTGATTTGTGAGGACGGGCTCGTAGCCGGACTTGCGGAGGTTGTAATCAAGCAACCGCCTGATTGGCTCCTCATCATCTGCTACCAGAACCTGCTTTTGGTTTGTGGAGTCAATTTTCATCGTTCTCTCCGTTCCCGCAAACAGCGGTCCGCGTGTAATAACTAGGTTCGGCCATTGTCAAGTTAACGGTAACGTGAAGCAGCACAGACCGGCAATCACCGGCCCGACGGGCCTCATTGTATCCACCCATACTTAAGCTGTTTTGGTGCCATTCTCAATAGGAGGGGGTTAATATCGTAAATTATCCTCTGTCGAACGATGATGCTGGCGTTAAACCGGATTTTTCAACGGAGTTGATATCCGAAATTTGAAGCAAACAGGACAATTCGACTGTAATTATTACAGTGAATCCAGTTTTCCTTTATTGGGAGCCATGGCTCGGGAGGCAACTTAGTCTCCGGAAATCGGGCAACCAAAGCTCTGGGAAAGTCGGATCGTCATTGCCACCGCGGTAGGGTAATGCCATTTTGCCAATGGACAAAGGGTAACGATGAGAAAATACGCAATCAGCTTTATAATCGCACTGGGGTTTTGGCCGGGAACCATGCATTCCGCGCCACGCCCAGACTGGCTTTTGGACGGCAGTTCATTTAAGGCGCGAGTGGAGACACGCGCAGCGGGGAAGGAAATCGTCCTGGAGAACGGGCTCGTTCGCCGGGTTTTCCGGTTGGCGCCGAATGCCGCGACCATTGCCTACGAGAATCTAATCACGGGGGAAATGCTTTTGCGCGGGGTGCGTCCGGAAGCAAGTTTGACCCTCAATGGCGCGGATTACGAGGTGGGAGGGTTGAGTGGGTCGCGGATTGAGAATTTTCTCAAACCGGAGTGGGTCGACCACCTAGCGGCGAACCCTCAGGCTTTCCAATATTCCAGCTACCAAACCGGTCGGACGGCCGCCCGGTTTCCTTGGAAGAAGCGCCCAGAGTGGATGTCCCAGGATCGGCCCTGGCCCGCCCCGGGGGTGGCGCTCACCCTCGTGTTCCAGGAACCCGGTGACTTCGGCGGGCGGGACCTGCCCCGGGCTATTTTGGTGAGTGATGATTTCGCCAAATTGTCGCCGGATTGGAAGCTGTTTCTGAGCCGGCAGGAGGCGCGGACCTCCTTCCAGAACGAAGGCAAGGTGGGGGAAATCATGGCGGATGAAAACACGCATGCATTTGCCGAGCGGACGTGGCCCGCCGGCGGCAATCGGGTCGAGTGCCTGGTCGATCCGGGCACGGACAAAAGCGCCAGTTGGGGCCCGGGTATCGGGCTGGTATTTGCCGGTGGGGAGGTGGCGCGGTTTTATTTGCGACCAGGCAAGGGACAATTCGGCATTAGCGACCGGGCGGGTGAACGGGAACTCGGCAAGCTGGCCGGCGGCCAGGCCTACCGTTTGCGGATGACCTTGCAGGGGAACCGCGTGATTTGTGAAGCGATGGCGGGCGGCCAATCCTGGGAAAAGGTGGGGGAATGCCCGGCCAGCGGCATTCCCGTGGCGGTGCGGGTGGGAAAACTCTCCCGTAGCGGCGGTACCGATGATTATTCAAGTCCGGGCAATCTCGAACGGTGCATTTTGAAGGAATTTCGGATTTTCGGTGCTCCCGAAGCTTCGAAATCGACGGGGGAAAGCAGGCTTGGAAAGCTGACCGTCGAGGTTCATTACGAGTTGTTCGATGGTTTACCCCTGATTTCAAAATGGCTGGTGGTGAAAAATGGCGGGAATAAGCCGGTTCGGTTGAACCGCTTTGTTTCGGAGATCCTGGCATTGACCGAGGCGGAATCGGTGGTTGGCAGTTCCCCGAACTGGCGGCTGCCGAATTTGCTCGTCGAGACGGAGTACTCTTTTGGTGGTGCCATGGGGACACTTGATACGATGCCGTCAGTGCACTGGATGCGGGACCCCAGCTACACATCGCAGGTCAGTTATGACTTGCAAACGCCTTGCCTCCTCCAATGCCGACCGCCGCTGGGGCCGGATCAGGAAATCGCCGCCGGCGGCAGTTGGGAAAGTTTCCAAGCTTTCGAGATGGCTTACGACAGCACTGACCGCGAGCGTAACGGACTGGTCAAGCGGAGACTGTACCGCACCGTAGCCCCGTGGGTAACGGAGAACCCGGTGTTGATGCACGTGCGCAGCGCCCGGACCGAGGCGGTCAAGTTGGCCGTGGATCAGTGTGCCGAAGTGGGGTTCGAGATGGTTATCCTGACCTTCGGTAGCGGGTTCAATTTTGAGAGCCGTGATCCGGTCGAGCAGTCGCGCCTGAAGGAGTTGGCTGATTACGCAAAATCCAAAGGCATTGCCCTGGGTGGTTATTCGCTTTGCTCCAGCCGGGGGGCGGGCACGCCGGCGGACAATGTGGTGGGGACGCCGACATTTGGGGTGGCGCCCTGTCTGGGGTCCTCTTGGGGGCATGATTACTTGCGGCAGTTGCAGAGCCTGATGGAGAATACCGGACTCGCAGTGCTGGAACACGACGGGTCCTACCCCGGGGACACCTGCGCGGCGACGAACCATCCTTTTCACCGGGGGCTTGCGGACTCGCAATGGGTGCAGTGGCGGGCGATCACGGACCTTTACAAGTGGTGCCGGGCCAACGGGGTTTATCTCAACATTCCGGACTGGTACTTTTTGAATGGCGGCAACAAAATCGGCATGGGCTACCGGGAAGTGAACTGGTCCCTGCCGCGGGAATACCAGGAAATCATCGAACGGCAGAACATCTACGATGGCACCTGGGAGAAGACCCCGAGCATGGGGTGGATGTTCGTTCCCCTCACCGAATACCAGGGCGGTGGTCCGGCGGCCACGATCGAGCCTTTGAGTGAACATCTGCCGCATTATGAACAACGGCTGGCCAACCTCTTCGGTGCGGGGGTGATGGCCTGTTATCGGGGACCGCGGCTGTTTGATACGGAGGCCACCAAGGTTGTGGTCAAGCGGTGGGTGGATTTTTACAAGCGTCATCGGGAGGTGTTGAATGCGGATCTGCTCCATCTGCGGCGGGCGGACGGACGGGACCTGGACTATGTGCTGCACGTGAATCCGACGGGGCTTGAAAAGGGTTTGTTGATGGTGTATAACCCCTTGGAGCGCGAAACCAGCCGCTCACTGCACATCCCGCTCTACTACACCGGCAAGTCCACCACCGTGACCCTCCGGGAGCAGGATGGCCCGGCCACCGAATTCACTTTGGACCGTGATTATGGCATTGAATTGCCGGTGAAAGTTCCGGCCCGCGGGGTTACCTGGTTCGTAATCAATTGATTGTCCGGTTAATTATCAACAGACGTATGTTCAGCCACCATTTAATCGCCTCCCGAAAACTTGCCCGAACCTGCCGTAGCGGTCGGCGCGCATTTACGCTGATTGAGTTGCTCGTGGTGATCGCGATCATTGCCATCCTGGCGGGCTTGCTGTTGCCCACTTTGGCGGCCGCGAAAGACCGCGCGGTGCGCACCACCTGCATGGGCAACAACAAGCAAATGGCTTTCGCGGCGCACATGTACGCCAATGATTTTCACGATTACATGGCCAACCCATTGTGGGGAAATGATTATAAAGGCTGGTTGTACAACCCCTCGGGCGGCGCTCCGCCGGACATGACGGCCGCCCCGTACTCCGCCAATCCGGCACTGGCCTATCAAGGCGGGCAAATCTGGGATTATTTGAAAAACTTGAACGTCTTTTGGTGCCCGACAGACAAGACCAACAAAACCCAGAACCAATACTGGCCGCTCCGGCAGAACAAGCAATCCACTTATATTTGGAATGGGGCCGTCAACGGTTATGGCGCTTTGGGGGCCGGAACCTACAAGATCACCGCCTTCCGGCAGGATGCTTATTTTATCTGGGAGCCGGATGAACCAAATTATTACAAACAGTTTCCCGGAGGCAGTTGCTACAATGATGCCAGCAGCTATCCGTCAGTGGGCGAAGGCTTGGGGCGGCGGCACGGCAAGAAGGGTGGCCTGGTCACCGGCTTCAGCGGCCAGGTCACCATCATCAGTTACGAACAATACGGCCGCGAAATAAACGTCCACCCGGGGCCGTTTCATTGCGTGCCCGGAAGTCCGAGCGGCGATTAGGCCTTGGGTTCACTCGACAAACTCGAGCACCCCGAAGCGCTCGGGGGCATGAAACGTCCCCGTCAGCGTGGGATTCCAGGCCAGCGAGGCCCCATTGGCCCGGTCGCAGCGATAAAGGTTCAACCGCCAGCGGCTTCCCTTCACCGGGGGCGTGGGGGTGAGCTTGGCCAGGGGGATTCGCATTTCGCAGGTCCAGATCTTCTGCTTTTCATCGATGCGCACCCGGGAGGTGAAACCGCTGTCCCATTGAAAGTCCCGGGCCGGCAATTCCAGCCGGAGGTCAAGTCGCTCGTTGCTGGGAGCCACTTCGAATTCGTCGTAGCGGCGGACATTTCCCGCGTCGCTGCCAATAAACGCTTCCACCACATCCCGATCCCACAAACTCTCGCCGTCCTTTTCACTGACCCGTTTATGCCCCGTCACCGCCGGCTCGAACTTGGTTAACCGCGTGTACGGGCATTCGTAACCGAGGTAAAGGAAATTGGCGGACCAGAGCACCCGCACGGTGGTGGCAAGGGCAGGGCGCGCGCCGGCGTCGCGGGATTGGTATTCGAGCCGCACCGGACGGGCCGTGCGCCAGATTTCCTTTGCCAGGTCCCCATCCGGGGCAAAATCAACGGTCGTATGGCGGGCCAAAGCCACCGGGGCGGGCAGGTGCGGGGCGAGCAGCCGTCGGGCGTTGTCGAAATAGATTTTGCGCAAGACTGGGGCCGGGAGTCCGATGGAACTGATGGTCCAATCACCCTGGATGGGGGTCATGTGCGGCCAATTTTTATCGGTGGTTTCCAGCCAGCGATATTCTTTCAGGAAGAAGACTTCCGCGTCCGCTTCGGTGGGCGGTGGTTCATTTCCGCTGGAACCAAGAATGAATTTGCTTTCCAGGGATTGGAAGTCCGTCGCGAAAAGTATCCGGTCGGGATACTTCAAAAACAACTCCCGCACCTGCCGGGTATCGTGCCGGCCGAGTTCCGGAATCCGGGCCGCCAAATCGACCGACATATTTGGATGCCGCGCCAGCTCTTGATCCACCCATTCCAATTCCTCGGAGTTATTGCCGAAGTGGACGCAAACGAACGTCGTTTTGGGATGGCGGCCGATCACCCGGCTGAGGGACGCCAGGAGTTCCTTGAAGGGCGGGAATTTGGCCGGATCGCCAAACCACCAATTCCGGTGGTCGCCCAGTTCCTTCCAGCGTTCGTTCTGATCGTTATACGGCAGCCAGAATGCCTTGGGATCCGCCACGTGAATGGAAACTGGTAGTTGCAATTCCCCGAGGCGTTCCCACATCGGATCCAATTTGGGATCATCGATTTTGAGCAGTTGACCGCGGGCATCCCGCAGATAAAGTCCCAGACGTTTCCATTCCTTGAAACCGGCGGCCCCCAGGCGGTGCCCAGCCTCCACCTGGCGGACCGCCTGTTGGGCGAAATCCGGTTGCTCCCAATTCCGATAATCCAGATTCATGTAATGCACCCATCGACCGGGATAAAGCGCGTCCGCCAGCTGCTTGTGTTGCGCGAATTCACTGGGTTCGCCCGCCGGGCCAGGGGTGACGGTGCCGGGCGTCAAATCGACTCCCACCCCCACCCCCGCGAAGTCCATGACCCTGATCGCCCGGGCCAGGACTTCCGGTTGATAATCAAGGTGCTGGTGTAAATCAATCAGGCGATGTTCCGTCCGCCACTCTGCTGGCGTGGATTCGGCCGGTAGGGGAACCGGGGCGGTTAGGTAAAACCAGGTCAGGCCCAGTAATAGCCGCCGGGAGGCGAGGCAATGGAAGTGCGAGTTCATGGTGGGTGATGGATTGGATTCAGGTCGGATTGAGTAGATGGGAAAGGTGGTCACGGAGCGCCGCCAGGGCCTGCGAACGGTGGCTGATCCGGTTTTTCTCGATTGCCCCCAGTTCGGCAAAACTCCGTTCCTGTCCGTGCGGGAGGAAAAGTGGATCATAACCGAAGCCGGCTGCTCCGCGGGGAGTGAAACCAATCGAACCTTCGCAGCAGCCTGAGAAAAACGCCACCGGGAGTTCGGGTTCCCGGGGACCGGACGTCGCGGCAGTCGGCGCAATCACCCGGGCTAGCGCGAGCACACAGCGAAACCGGGCGGTGCGACGGTCGGCTGGCACTGTCCCCAATAAGCGCAGTAGCTTTGCGTTATTTTCGGAATCCGGGGAATTCCCTTCCGCAGCCCCCCCCGCGGCCGCAAAGCGGGCGGAGTGAGCCCCCGGCGCGCCCCCGAGCGCGTCGACTTCCAAGCCCGAATCGTCGGCCAGCACCCAAAGTGACGAGGGCAGGGGGAAAGGCAACTCGCCGCCGGGCAAGGCGCTCAGCCAACGTGCCAAATCCATTGCCTTCTTGGCCGCGTTGCCGGCAAAGGTGGGAGCATCCTCAATGATGGCTGGGGCGGCGGGGAAATCCCGCAACGTCAGGCAGGGAACCGCGGAATTGAGCAGAGCCTGAATTTCTTCCACTTTATGCGCATTTCGAGTGGCCAGCAGCAGAGTTATCATTGCGGTAGTCTATCTGATCCCGGGCCCAGTGCCCAGCGTGGTCGGATGCCAAAACCAAAATCTGGCTTAAATACGACTATCATAGGTATCCATGTGGCAAGCCAGTATCCTGCCCCGCGGGACCCTGGTCGGATTGCGCAAATTTCTTCAGCTCAAGGCACCGTGCCGGGAGGCCGGTTTGGAATCTACGGAAACACTGCTCCCAATGGAACAATCCGGGGAATCGCGCCTCGTAAGTGGGAGTAGTGGCCCGGGAAGCTGGGAGTCCTGCTTGGCGCGTGGTCCGCCAAACGACCTCGATTCGCGACTTTGCACAATGGCATATAATATGCTATATTAAGGTTGATCGAAGTCATTACCGAACATGAATCATCAAGAGCCTAGGCCGGAGCGAGGGGTTGCCAGGCCCATCGAAGGGTTGGAAAATGCGATCTCGGATTGGGTCGCCGGGAATATCCTGCTAATGAGCATTGCTGCGGTGGTCGGGGTGGTGGTCATCATGAATTGCGTGGTCCCGATGGTCGTAAGCCGAAAACCACACCAACCCGTCGCAAAACCAGGCGATTTTACCACCATCGCTCCCCCCGTCCCGGCGGTCGCGCCTCGGTGAATTAGGCGGCTCCCGGCGGCAGAGTAAAAATGAAGGTGGCCCCTTGGCCCGGTTCCGCTTCCGCCCAGATCCTGCCGCCGTGGCGGCGTAGAATTCGTTGTACTATTGAAAGGCCAATGCCCGTCCCCTCAAACTCGCCCGCGTGATGCAATCGTTGAAATACTCCAAAGAGCCGGTGGGCATGTTCCATGCTGAACCCAGCCCCATTGTCCCGGACGTAATAGCCGGGCCCATCCGCTCCTGCTAGAGTACCGATTTCAATCACGGCGGGTGTCCGGTCACGGGTGAATTTGAAGGCATTCGAAAGCAGATTGAGGATGACCTGCGTGAGAAGCGACGCATCGCCCAGGCAGGGCGGGAGTTCGGCGATCCGGACTTCGATCGCGCGGGCGGATATTTCCGCCTGATATTGATCTAGCACGGCACGGGTCAGGCTGGCCATGTCCACCAATTGGCGGTTCAAAGGGTGCCGGGTGAAACGGGCGAAGGCGAGGAGGTCCTCAATCAAGCGGGCCATGCGCTCGGAATTGGAGCAAACTCGCTTTAGCAGTTCCCGGGCTTCCGGGGGCAGTTGCTCCCCATGGTCTGCAAGGATCAAACCAGCATAATTGATCACGGCCCGGATGGGCGCGCGCAGGTCGTGGGAGATGGAATGCGAATAGGCCTCCAGTTCCTTGTTGGCCGCCTCCAGATCCTGCGTTCGCGTCAGCAAGTGACGCTGGAGGGCCTCATTTTCCAGCCGCAAGCTCCGGATGCCCAAGGCGCGTTCGAGGACCGGCAGGAGGAGTCGCAATTTGAAGGGTTTGAGCACGTAGTCCAACGCTCCGCTCTTCATGGCCTCAACTGCTGTGTCAATGGTACCGTGGCCCGTCATCAGGACACCGACGAGGGCGGGATCAAATTCCCGTGCCTGTCGGAGGAGCGACAGGCCGTCCATATCCGGCATGGAGAGGTCGGTCAGCAGGAGTTCGAAGGGTTGGCTGCGCAACGCCCGCAGTGCCTCGGCTCCGGAGGCGAATCCGACGGTGAAAAACCCCCGATCCGAAAGCGTTTCGCACAGGGCCCGCATCTGGGCTATTTCATCATCAACGATGAGAATTCGGCCGGCGCGGAATGGAGTTGGGGGCGGGTCGACCGGATCGTGGTTCATGTTTCCGTGTCTTTTTCGCGGGGAGTTGTTTCGCAGAGGGCCAGCGCGGCCCGGATTTCCGGGAGTCGGGGCGGCTTGCTTAGCACGCGGTCGACTTCAACCGGCACCTCATTCTCTTCGAGCAGGCGCTGCCCCCAACCGGTCAGTAGGATGACCGGAGTTTGCGGCGAGACTTCTTTGACCAAGGCCGCCACTTTGCGGCCGTCCATATGGGGCATCCCGAGATCCGTAATTACGGCCGCAAAGGGTTCTCCGCGCGCGATGGCTGCCAGGAACAACGCAATCCCTGCCTGACCGCCGTCCGCCACGGTGATGAAATGGCCATCCAATTGGAGGGTGTCCTCGAGCGAGCGGAGGAGCAAGGGGTCATCGTCCACCAACAGCAGCCGGAGAGCCTGGCGGGGTCTGTGGCCGGGACGAATCTCTGGCGCTGGCGACGGGGCAGCGAGGGGGGCGGAAAAGCTGAGGCGCACCGTGGTGCCGCGGCCGGGCGAACTGAGAATCTCCAGGCGGGCGCGATGACGCTGGGCCATGCCATACACCATGGCCAGACCCAGGCCGGTGCCCCGCTCCCCTTTGGTGGTAAAGAACGGCTCCAGACAGCGCCGCCGGGTGTCTTCATCCATACCCACACCCGTGTCGGTGACTTCCAGTTGGGCTTCGCTGGTGGAACGGTGGCCCGGCAATCCTCCGACCGGGGCAGGCTGAACCCTGGTGCGCAAGGTCAGGATGCCTCCTTGGGGCATGGCATCCACGGCATTGAGGATGAGGTTGGTGACCGCATCACGAATTTCATTTTCGGCACCCCGGACGATCGGAAGTTCCGGATCGAATTCTGTTACCAACTGAACCACCACACCAATTTTTTGGGGCATCGCGCTCCACCGTGCCCGGGTGAGGCTGATGACCTGGGTCAGGAGTTCGTTGAGTTCGACTGGGCCGAGCGTGGGCTGTGATTCCCGGGGGCGGTAGAATTCCCGCAAACGGGCTACCGTCTGGCTGACATCCTCCACGGCCCGTTGGATGGTGAGCAGGTGATCGCGGGTGCGCGGCGTGAGGGCGGGTTCGTTTTCCAGGATTGATTCGGTATAAAGGGCCACCGGGGAAAGCGTGTTATTGATATCATGGGCAATGCCACTGGCCATCTGGCCCAGGGCGCGCAGCCGTTCCTGTTGCAGCACGATTTGCTGGGTCTGGCGCAGGTCATCGTAAGCCCGGCGCAAGGCTTCGTAAAGTTGCGCTTGATGGGCGGCCAGGGCCACGTGTTCGCTCAACTGGCGCAGGAAGTCGCATTCCCCGCTGCTGAATCCGGCGGGGTCGCGGCGGGCGACGATCAGGACTCCAAAGACCGCGCTTTCAACCTGCAAGGGCGCGGCCACGAAGGCATCCAGGCCGGCGGTGCCAAGTTGGCGGGCAAAGGGGGATGAACTCCGCAGCAGTCCCGTTTCCGCGACCAGTTGGCCGCGCAGACTGCGGGTTAGGGCTGGATCGTCCGGCGGGAGTTGATCTCCGGCCGCCAGTTGCCAGCCGGGGCCCAGGCGGGCGCAACTCCCTCCCAGGCTGGTAACCGTCAATGTCTCCCCCCCGGGCAGGCACCGGCAGGCGCAACCAAAATCAATCGGCAGGTTGTCCTCGAGATGCTGAATGAGGACCGCAAAAATGCTCGGGAGATCCTGGCGTTCCCCGACCGCCCGGGTGATGCGGCTAAGCAACTGCAGGCGGCCCAATTGCGCCTGGATCCGGGCGGCCGCTTGCTGTCGCTCGGTGATGTCCGTGAAGAAGCCGCAATAGCTGACCAACCCGCCGGTGCGCACCGGGCTGACCGACAGCTCCACCGGAAATTCGGTGCCATCCCGGCGGAGCGCGGTCAATTCAAGCATGGTCGGGGTTGGTCGCCGGGCGTGATCCACCCAGGCGGCGGGAAATCCGCCGTGCGGCGGATCGTGGAAGCGTCGTGGCAGGATCAGGTCCGCCACCCCCCGCCCGAGCACCTCGCTCCGCGACCGGCCGAACATGGTTTCTGCGCGCGCATTCCAATCCGTGACGAGCCCGGCTGAATCAATCACCACGACTGCGGTTAACGCGGAGTTGAGCACGGCGCGCATCTGCGCCTCGCTTTCGCTCAGCGCGCGATTCTGGCGCTCGATCTGCGCCAGCATGTGGTTGAACGCCTCAGTCAACGCACCGAGTTCATCCGTGTCCACTTTTTCCGCCCGGACGGAGTAATCGTGGTCATCGGAAACCGCCCGCGCGATCCGGGCGAGCGCCAGAATCGGTCGGGAAATCTGCACTTGCAGCAGCCGGGAGAGGAGGAAGGCCAGCAGAAAGGAGCCGGCAATTACCAGCCCGGCGATGCCCGCATACAGCCGAAACCGGCCGTAGATGCCACTGAGATCCGAGGCGAGGAACAGCGTTCCGAGTCGCGAATTGTTCCGCTCCACCACTGGTTGGAAACCGGTCAGTTGAGTGGCGCCAAAGGTATAGCCATCCGCCCCCGGGCGGGCGGGGAAATCTGCGGCCGGCAGATTGGTGGGGTAGCGGGCGAAGAGCGCCCCGTTCTTGTCATACAGGCACGCCGCGACCACCTGGTGTTCGGCGCGCAAAGAGTCCAGCATCTCCTGCGCGTCCTGCTGATTTTCGAAGGCCAGCGATGCGGTGGTGGTGCCGGCGATGATTTCGCCCAGGGTTGAAATTTCCCGGTAGGCAGTGTGCCGGAAGGTCAGGAGCTCGATGGCAAAGAAGCCCAGGCAAGTCACAGCCAGAACAATGCCACTCGTCAGCAAAATGATGGTCATCAATTTGCGTTGGATTGGGCGGCCCTGGAGGAACATGGCAGGTGATCAGTCCTGGCGGGACAGGACTTTATCGGCGGTGCGCAGCAGTTTTGAGCTTAACACTAGATTGGCGGCCCGCGCGGAGTCCAGGTTGATGCGCAACCGGATTTTGTTCTTTTCGACCGCGAACCGGATCATGCCCCCCCGGGAGACGAAGCCTTCCGTATCCCCCACGGTGAGGATGCTGCGACCCCGGAGTTTTTCTAAGTTGGAATCGAGCCGGTCCCGTTCTGAAGTACTGATGAAGAGGATTTGACAGGATTTTATGTCCTCCACCCGGGCATAGCGCTTGATCACCAGGGGGCGGTGGTTCACCTGTTCGCCGCGCACCAGGGCGTCCAAGTAATTTCCAAACGGATCATCCCCAAGGACGCCGATGACAATCGGGCTTTTGGCGTCCGCAAATGAATTGGTGGGCCATTCGACAAATTGGGCGAAATTAAAAAGAAAGACCGCCTTCAGCTGATACTCGGTGGGCGCGGGTGTCTGGGCGGACGCGGTCCAGGAGTTGCAGCCGCCGGCCAAGGCGCAGAGCCACAACCAATGGAAGAGCCAGGGCAGTCGCCTGCCCCGGACGATTTGTCGTCTGGAACTCAGAAACGCCACACTACCTTTCCAAAGACTCCTCGCTCAATTTCCTGACGCACGGTGGGGCTGCCAAACTCCGCGTGCTGGGCGTGCAGCAGGTTCTGGCCAACGATGGAAAGCTCCAAATTGGGGCAGGGCTGCCAGGCCAGGTGCAGATTCAATTCAGTATACGCCGGCAAGTCCTGATTGGCGATCCGGGACACATAACGCAGATCCGCGTCCAGATGAAGATTCTTCGAAAAATCCAGGGAGGATCGCAAGGACGCCTGGTGCCTTGGATCATGCGCCTCATTGGCTCCATAGGAAGTGTCCGTGCTGCCCGGCCGGGGGCGCAAATGCAGTTCAATTTCCGAGAAACTCGCGCGGAGGCGCCACCAGTCAGTCGCGTGAAAATCAACCGTGGCTTCCGTGCCGTAAGACTCCCCCTTCTGGCCGTTTCCAACGGTGGCGGGGCCGGCGGGACTCAGCATTTCCAGGCTCCGGATGCCGGTGTAATCGTCGAAGAATCCCGCGATGGAAAAAGCGACCCGGCGGTGAGGCTGCCAGCGGTAGCCGAGTTCATAGGCCAGGAGTTCTTCGGATGCGAAATTGGTGCCGCCGACATTCGAGTAGGGGGCGGTGCCGGGAAGATTAAGCGACCGATCATTCAAGGCGGGCGTGCGAACCGCCCGCGAGATGGCCGTCCAAATCGTCTGGTGCTGATCCACCAACCAGGCCAGCCGGCCGCTCGGCTGATATTCAAAGCCGGTAAAGTCGTTCTGCTCCAATTTGGTGCCCAGGGTAAAATTTAACATATCCGGTACAATGGTGAACTCGTCCTGGATAAAGCCGCTGAACAACTGCTCCGAGACCCGCGATGGCAGGTAGGCTTGGAACGCGGTGTTGCCGATGTCGTCTTCATAATGTCGGTAACCAAAGCCCCAAATCATTTCCTGACGGTTTCCCAATTGAAATCGATGTTGAAAATCAATGTCATAGGTGTTGAGGCTGTCGAAGAGCGAGGCGGCATTGGCCCGGCGGGTGCGGTCGAAATACATTTGCAGGGTGCACTCGGAATCGCCGGAAATTTGATGTGTGAATCGGCCCAGCACATTGCCGCCGCCGGCGGAAATGCTGCCGTTCGTGCCCGATTGGGCAAAATTCCCACCATAGAGATCGGCCTGGAGGGTGAGCAGGTTCTCCGCCGAGGCCTCCCAATCCATGCGCAAACCGCCCTGTCCCTGACGCCAGGCGTTGGTCGCGTCTCCGCCACCCGGAAGCGTCGTGCTGTCCCGGTCAAAATACTTTCCATAAAGGCGGAAAAACACATTGGAAGTCACCACCCCGCCATAACGGATGGCGGTGGCATCCCGCAGTTCAGTTCCCCCGCCGGCTTCCACCAGTAATCCCTGGGTTTCCCGGGCGCTTTTGCTGGTGATATTGATCACCCCGTTGACCGCATTCGCGCCCCACAGGCTGGCGCCCGGACCGCTGATGACCTCGATACGGTCGATATCCGCCAGGAGGGTATCCTGCACATCCCATTGCACGCCTGCCACCCGGGGGGAATATAAGGATCGACCGTCGATTAGAACCAACAATTCATTCGCGGTTGATGTGTTCAATCCGCGGGCACTGATGGCCCATTGCCGGGAGTTGATCTGGGCGATTTCGAGATTGGAGGACAGGCGCAGGGCTTCGGGCAAACTGGTGGCTCCGGAACGTTGGATGTCCTCCGTGGTCACGACCTGAATCGCCGAGGCCGCGGCGGAAAGCTTTTCCGGCCGTTTGGAGACGGAAGTGACCTCGATTTGCTGCAACTCCTCCAGGCTCAGGTGCTTTAAAGTTTCCAGCGGGGGGATCTCCTCCTGGCCGAGCGCCGGGGTGGCAAATCCCCCGGCGAGCAAGAGAAACAAGGGCATCAGGCACCACCAAAAAATGGTTTCGACATCCCAGGCAGGGGAGGGTTGCGGTAGTCGGCGTAGGGGAAAAGTCGGTTTCATGGAGGATCTTTCTTTAATAAAGGCAGACCAGCAACGGAACCGGGAGGCGGGAACGTCGAGCAGGCAGGGGCGGGGTACGGACCACTGCGCTGACGGCTTTTTGCCTAAAGTATTCAATCAGTTCGGCGCTGAATTTGGTTTGCTGATCCAGCGTAACCACCGCCAAAACCCGATGCAAGACTGGTGTTGCCAGCGGAAGGTTGACGCCGGTGCCACCGGGGGAAAGCAATAATCAGACCAACTTTTGCTTGAGGTATTTTTTGCAGGGCTTACCATGGTTATGCATGGCTCAAGGCTTACAACTGTCCCAGCGCCTGTCGCAGTCTCTGGTGCTTTCGCCGCAAATGCAGCAATCGCTCGCATTGTTGCAGGCGGCGACTCTGGAACTTAAGGCATTGGTGGAGCAGGAAATGGCCCAAAACCCCATTCTGGAGGAAGTCGCGGCTCCCGAGGCTGAAGCTGAGCCCAGCGGCAAAACCAACGAAGAAGGCGAGCCGGTTGAAGCTCCTGATCCGGCGGAACCCCCGGCGGATGTTACTTATGACCCGGCTTCCGAAAAAGGGCCCGGCGAGCCGGCCGATGACTTTGCCGCGGAATTCGAACGCCTGGCCCAGATCGATCAGGAATGGCGGGATCATTTTACCCAGACCAATCTGCCCATGCGGCAATCGGCGGAGGACGAGGAAAAGCGCCAGTTCATGTTCGACTCGCTGGTGGCCAGCACGTCCCTGCAGGAATCCTTGCTGGAACAGGTGCGCGAAGCGAATCTTACCGCGGAAGAGCGTTCCATCGCGGAACTTTTGGTCGGCAATGTGGATGACCATGGTTATCTGAAAACCACCATTGACGAACTGGCGGCAGCCACGGGGATTCCGGCCGCCAAAATCGAACCGATGCTCGCCAAAGTTCAGACTTTTGATCCCCCCGGTGTGGCGGCCCGGAATTTGCGCGAATGCCTGATGCTGCAACTGGAGCGGGACGAGGAGCAGGGAACTCTGGAGTACCGGATTATCCGGGACCACATGGAGGCCTTGAGCAAGAACCGGATTCCCGAAATCGCGCGCGGTCTGGACGTGACCTTGGATGATGTGCAGGAGGCAATTGCCCGGATCCGAACGTTGGAACCGCGTCCCGGGCGCTCCTTTCTCAGCGACACGAATCAGTACATCCTGCCGGAGGTTTTTGTGCAACGCCAGGGCGATGAGTTCATCGTCACCACCAACAACGATCACGTCCCGCACTTGCGCATTAGCAATACCTACAAGGACATGATGGCCACGGCGGGAAATTCGCCCGACGTGCTGAACTACATCCGGGAAAAAATCCGGGCGGGCAAATTTTTAATCAAGAGTCTGCACCAACGGCAGCAGACCATCTTGAACATTGGCAATGAGATTGTGAAGCGCCAGCGGGAGTTCATGGAAAAGGGCAAGGCCTATCTCAAGCCGCTGACCATGGTGCAGGTCGCCGAGGTGGTGGGGGTGCATGAGACCACCGTGAGTCGGGCAGTTTCCGGTAAGTACATGCAGACCCCGCAGGGTACTTTCGAGATGAAGTCCTTCTTCACTGCGGGAATCCAGACGACCTCGGGGGAAGCCATGTCGAACACCAGCGTCAAGGATTTGATCGCCGAGATGTTTCACAAGGAAAACATCACCCAACCTTTGTCCGATCAGGATATCGTCAACCAACTCAAGCAGAAGGGGATCGAGATTGCCCGCCGGACAGTGGCCAAGTATCGCGGCGAACTCAACATTCTGCCGTCCAATCTTCGCAAGGTGTACTGAGCCTCCGGCTGGTTTGCCTAGCGACGTTGGGACTTCAATTTCAAGCGAGCCTTGGTGTCGGCTTGCACCAGGTCGATGTCTTCCTGCAATTCCTCTTTTACCGCGCGATCCATGCGGTCGATGAACAGGATGCCATTCAAGTGGTCCGTCTCGTGTTGAATCGCCCGCGCCAGCAGGCCGCCGCATTTGAATTCAATCCGCTGGCCATGCTGGTTCAGGGCGGAAACGGCGACTGATTCCATGCGGCGGACATCGCCATAAATCTCGGGGAAGCTCAGGCAACCCTCGGGCCCCGGCACGATGGGCCCGTACGGCGTCAACTCGGGATTGATCAACACCAGGGGCATAAATCCATTCGGATCGGCCAGTTGGCCCCCAAGTTCCAGCGTGGAGGGACGGTCGGTCACCGCCCGGATGTCCAGCACCGTCAATTGCAGGGCTTCACCGATTTGCTGGGCGGCCAGGCCGATGCCATGCGCGGCATACATGGTCTCGAACATATCCGCGATCAATCGCTGGATCGCCGGGGTGATGGTTTCGATCCGGGCGCCCTTTTTGCGGAGCACCGGATCGCCAAACTTTACGACTTCAAGAATCATTTTCCGAATGGGTGAGGGCTGGTCAGACCGGCCAATTTTGTAACATGGCCACGAGATCCTTGACGGTCGGACTTTGACCGGTGCGGACATAGAAGCCGCTGGTGGCGACGCCGGTGAGGACGCACAATTCATCCCCAAATCCCAGCAACCGGCCCAGGCAAACGCCGGAGTTAAAATGGTCACCCGCGCCGGTGGTGATCAAAGGGCGGGCGATATAGGGGCCTTCCACCAGGCAGGCGGTTCCCCGGCTCGCGGCCAGGGCATAGGCCACGGGATGCACCACCAGAAGGTGGACCGGAATCTGGCGGCTCAGTTCCGCAGTCAATTGGGTGAGACCCGCTGGCGTATGCTCGGGCAGCGGAAGGCCCAGCACCACGGCAATTTCGAAGGCTTCCTTTTCATTCAAACCCAGCAACACATCAAAATGCTGTTCGAACTTCAAAATCAAGTCCAACGCCCGCCGGATGTCCTCCGGATTGCGTTTTTCCGGATCGGCCAGATCGAAAAACATTTTGCGCCGGGGGCCGGTCAGGGCGGGGCAGAGTTCCCGCAGCAGGGAATCCCATAGGTCGCTCATGTAGGGCAACATCGTCCAGTTCACGAAACCGACCAGATCAGCCGACTGGAGATGGGCGGCAAACTTCTCGCGGCCGAACCGGCTTTGGATGTTCGCCCAGTTCATCTCCTTCAGCGGGTAATGCTTGCCCAGCATGATCTTGCCGTCGTCGAATTCCAGGGCGTCGGTATGGCCCGCATCCGCGATCGAATGGACCTCCGCCACCCGGGCGAAGTCCGCAAAAACCGGGTGCAGGGTCGGGTAGCCGAGCGTACCCACATAGGTCACCCGCAAGCCAAACGCGGCAAGCGCGTTAGCCATGATGGGCCCATTGCCGCCCAGTTTGGTGACGTGGTTGACGAGTTCGACGTTGGTGCTCTGGCCGGCCGCCGCCGCCAGGCGGGTCGCCAGGGCGGCGATGGTGGGCAGTCGCTGGAACGATTCCGCGCTGGACCGCTTATCGACGACATGGATGATCTCATCCACAAAGCCGTCCAGACCCACGAACGCGCTCAACCCGGAAGTGGCTTCGCCGGCGCTGAGCAGTCGCCGGGCGCATTGTTCACGTAATTCAGGAGTATTCATCAGAAATTTTGCCAGGTGCGGGGGGAGGGGCGCACGCGGAAGAAGCGGGTCATTCGACTTTCACCCCGACGATTTGCAGGATGCGCTCCAGGTCGTCATCGCTAAAAAAGGCGATTTCGACCGAGCCTTTACCCTTGGAATATTTCAGGCGAACCCGGGCGCCGAAACGTTCTCGCAGACGATTTTCCACGTCCATCAGGTTGGCATCGCGGGCGGGTGCCGGGCCATTTGCCTGGGTGGCGGTGGCTGGGACGGCAGCCAACTGCAAGTGCGAAACCAGCGCCTCCGTTTGCCGCACATTCAAGCCTTCCTTCAGGACCCGGTCCGCCGCCGTCTTTTGCCGGGCCTCATCCGGCAGGGCGAGGATAACCTTGGCGTGCCCCACGGAAAGCAGGCTGTCGCGCAGGGCTTCCTGCAATGCCGGGGCCAGGCGCAGCAGGCGCAAGGCGTTGGCCACCACGGCCCGACTCTTCCCCACCTTGATCGCCACTTCCTCCTGGGTCAGTTGAAATTGCTCCACCAATTGCGAATACCCGCGTGCTTCCTCGATGGGATTGAGATTCTCGCGCTGGAGGTTTTCAATCAGGGCCAGTTCCAGCACCGCGCGGTCATCCGCCTGCCGGACGATCACCGGCACCTCGGTCAGGCCGAGCATTTGGGAGGCGCGCCAGCGGCGTTCCCCGGCGATCAATTCAAAGGAATCGCCCTGGGGGCGGACGATCAGGGGTTGGACAATACCCTGCTCCCGGATGGAATCCGCCAATTCCCGGAGGGCCGCTTCCGGGAAGGTTTTGCGCGGTTGAAAGGCACAGGGACGAATGCGCTCCAGCGGGATCTTTTGAATCCGTTCCCGGTCATCCACCGGGGCCGCCGGAACCACCGGCGGTGGGGGGGCAGAAACCGTCGGCGCCGTTCTCCCCATTGCGGGAGAACCGCTTAACAACGCGCCAAGACCGCGTCCCAATGCTGGCTTTGCCATGGCAAAAGATTGGGGCAGCGTCCGAGGGTTGTCAATGTTGGGGACGGGCGAAGAGGTTCCCGGTTTTACCCGGCGGGGAGTGAAGTCTGGCGAGATGCCTGACCAGGAAGATTGGGACGTGAGAACCGCATTCTGATGTCCACAGGCAAGGTGACGGGGCCATCAAGCAAGTTCGAGCCGTTGGAGCGTTTGCTCGAAGGTGAGGTGATGGTGGGCATGACTTCACCGAGGATGGCGCGAAGTGTGCCGGGGCGAAGCGGGTTGTGGTTGGGGATGGTGAGGTGATGTTCTTCCGCGGTCAGCATCGTGAGACGGCGGTGTGAGCCCAGTTGCCGAACCAATCGGTAATTGAACGCGCGGAATAGCGCCCTTTCTAATTCGGCGGCGGAGAGGTCGCGCGGGAGCTTCAAGTTGTGGCCAATAGCTCGTCCAGCACCCGGTGGAGGCGGATGACAGCGGGGGCTTTGCCTTCCTCAAAGTGGCAAAGCACCGCCTCGCGGACGTTGGCCCGCAGTTCCTCCCAAGTGTCAGCCTCGGTGATGATGGAATGCCCGAGGGCGCGGGCAATGAAGCCACCGTCGGTGTCATCTTCGGTGATCGCAAACACGATTTCGCTATTGAGGTAATTGTAGCAGAGAGCGAGCTAACCGGAAAGAAGTTAGCGGCAAAGGCTGCGGGACTGCACTGCAAGGGTTTGGGGAACCGCCCCAGACAAGTGGCGGAACACGTAGCGGCGGGGCGGTGTCAGGAATCGCTTTTCATCATTTGGAAAGCTCAATTTTGGGCATGACCGCCGCCTCGGCCGGGAGGGAGTCCAACGGGAAGCGGAGAAATGAAATCCGGGCATAATCATCGCGTTCAAAAAGGCAGCCGATGGTTTTTGCGTTCAGGGAGACGAGGCAGCTGTAAGCGAAGCTGCCGGGGTAGATCACCCGGGAAGCGCTCCAAGTGCGGCCTTCATCCCGACTCAGCCGGACAGTGCCGTTGGTTCGCCGGGAGGCGGAAGCCGGGTTGGAGAAAAGCAGCAGGTCCATTGCGGGATCGGCGGAAACGGCATGGCGGATCAGGCTGGCCTGGCAGCGCGGTTCCACCAGTGTCGGATCATCGGCCAGGGTGGACCAGGTGCGCCCGCCGTCGCTGCTCACCGCCACCCGGCGCTGATGCGAACCGGCCTGATTGCGGGCGTTCAACAAGACCCGGCCATCCGCCAATTCGACCATTTGCACTTCATTGGCCCCGGTATAGGCGGGTTCCGGGGCCGTTTCGCCGCAGGCCCAGGTGGCGCCACCGTCGTCGCTGTAGGCCGCATAAACCTGCCAGTGGCCGCGCGGTCCCTGATTAAAGGGAATCAAGATGCGCCCGGCGTGCTTGCCCCGGGCGAGTTCCAATCCCAACCCCGGGCCACAGGCGCTGCTGGTCGCTCCAGTGGGATGTTTCACGGAGCGCGTGACCTCCAAAGGGGACGACCAGGACAGTCCTTCATCATCCGAATGAATCACGAAGGATCGGCAAACTCCCTCCCCTTCATAACCCGGGATGACCGTGCTTTCATCAAATGCGGCGGCATAACGTTGGAACACCAGCAGGATGCGTCCACTTTGGCGCAGAACGACCGCGGTGGGATTGTTCAGGGCGTTGGTCCCGTCGGCGGCAATCACCTTGAGCGTTCCCCAGGTCAGTCCTCCGTCCGGGCTGGTCTTTTGGACGAGCTTGTTTTGGGCGTGATCGCGTTTGGAATCCCGTGCTTCGGCAAAGGCGAGCAAATTGCCGTGGGACGTGCACACCACCGAGGGGATGCGGAAAGTCGGAAATCCGTCCTGTCCGCCAACGAAAACATCCACCATTGGCGGGAGTGGTTCGGCCGCGACCGCGGAGGAAAGCAGGCAAACTAAACACAGCAAACGGAGCAATGGAGTCGGCAATGTTCCGCCCTTCAGTAGCGGGATGGGTTGGGGCGGGCTTGCCGCGGTCAGTTTTGCGGCCAGCGAACGCAAGTTTATGATGAGCCAGGACATGGAGCGAATTTTGGGGCAGGGCCAATGCGGCTGCAATCTCAAAGCCGATGGTGATACCATTCTCACTGTCCACGCCCGGCAGCATAAAGGGCAGGCTCGCCGCTTGACCCCGCCCCCAGATCGCCTGCAACTCCACCCACGTCGGGGTCGATCATCTTTTCATCGATTCTGGCCACGGTACACCCACTTCTGGCGCCACATATTTTTTATAGCCACATCCCTCACTTGCCGGTAAAAATGCTTTTGGCACCATTCGTGCTTACGCGCCTTTGACGCAACCCAATAAATTTATTTGCAATTTTAGATCAGATACGCAAACTGCTCAAATTCAATCACTTAGTTAAATCATAGACCGTCAACATTTAGCCGAGGTCCAATGGTTTTGCTGCTTTGGTTTCAAAATTGCTCAGGACCAAATTAATATGAAAATGTGTTGTTTCCCAAAAATCGTCGGCTGGCTTGCTTTGTCCATTTTGCTCACCCGACCGGGAGTAGGTGCAACCTTCAACGTACCCTGCGATTTTTTGAGCATATCAAATGCTTGTATGCAGGCGGAGGAAGGCGATCTTGTCTGGATCCAACCGGGGACCTGCGTCATTTCCAATAATATCACCATCGACCGCCACGTCAGCTTCACCATCCGTGGTTCCGGCGCCGACCTGACAACTCTAATTTCCGGGCCCGGATTAACCTCTGTGCTCGAGGTCGACTCCGATTCGACGAACGTTTTCACCATATCGGATTTGAATCTCATCAGCAGTCCCGACAATTCGATTGGTTTCATTTCGTTTGGAGATTTAGGTTATTTCAATATCGCTCCCAGGCCCTTCCCCGGCCCGGTTCATGTCTACAATATTCAAATGACAAATATCTGTTCGCGGGGTATCACCATGGGATTTGGCGACTCGTTCGGACTGATTGACCATTGCTTTTTTGACACGGCCCTGGGACATCCCGGGTGGCAATCGATCAACTTTGGCGGAAACGGCTTTCTCTCCTTCACCAATCCGATCCCCTACGGAACCACCAACGCGGTGTATGTGGAAGATTGCTACTTCCGGAACCGCTATTACACAAATCTTAACACGAAAGGCGGCAATGGCTTTTGGGATGGTTACCGGGGAGTGCAGGCGGTCGTGCGCCATAATATCATTGACGGGGATGCCAACACGGGGACGCATGGTTATGACAGCGATATGATTGGTTGCCGCACCCGGGAAACCTATTTGAACATATTTACGAACCAGACTTTTAGTTCCGGGCTTGAAATCGACGCGATTCGCAGCGGCAGCTTGCTGGTCTGGTCGAACTCAATATATTACACCGATACAAGCGATCTGGCCAGGGCGGCTTACAAGTCGGTCCAGCTCACATTATACCGGGGCAGCAGCTCGCAAGCATTCTGGCCGAACCCTTGGTGCCCCGGATTCTTGTGGTTTGGCGGTTATGACCCTGTTTATAAATTTGCGAACATAGACGGCCGCAATGTTCGCGTGTCCGTTTATGCTCATTCCGGTGCGCCGTGGTATGTGCGAACAAATCAGCTAAGTGACGGCGGATCGATTCAATTTGGACTGGGTTATCCTTGTTATATGCGTACCAACATTTCGAGGGGGCGGGATCTGGTCAAAGTGGGCAGCACGCTGGCTGGGACCTTGACCAACATCATGCTTTACATCAATGCGCATGGAACCAATCCCTATTCTGACTATATTTCTGCTGACAGTCCTGGGTATGGAACGGCATACAGCGCGGGATCGCATCGGAATCATGATTTTCGGGTGACTACCATCTCCACGAATGGTCTCACCCTGCACAATATCATGGATGGAACGAAGGCCTATGGTTACCCGCTGGCCTTTCAACCCGGGGTGGTGGGGATGACGCCATACACCAACACCGGCGTGGTCATGTATCCTTGTTATTCCTGGTCCAACACGGTTTACGGTTCGAATGGCCTTGCGTTGGGAACCCTTAATTTTGTCAATACCTATGCGCTGCCAAGTTGGAGCACCAGCTCATTCAACCACTCGGCAAGCCTGCTGGTGGCAGGCCGGGATTATTTTCAAGACACCGTCGCACCCGGGTACGTCGCGCTGCCGTATCCGCATCCACTGCAAGGGCGTTAGGTCGCGGGCGTGGCTTCATCCGTCCCACCTTCGAGTTTGAATGTCTTGCCGTTAACGCCACGGTGACCAAAGTCTCGAAGAATGCAATCTAACATCAATAAGGAATATAAAGAACGGACCTCTTTATGGGATTCGGGGTTCCGTATTCCTACAGCGGAAATTTTGCGGCGGATTTTAGCAGCCTGTTGAAATAATCGTCAAAAAGCGCGATAATTGTATCGCCTAATACTATAAGTAAGCTAATATGGTGATGTGTTTGAAACGCATTGTTTGCCGCCTCAGGAACTCTTCGTTGCGACTTCCCAGCTAGTGCGCCCCGCCAGTTCGCCTTTTTATGCCAAGCTCGACGAAACCCTGGCTTCGTTTGGTTTTGCGGATCAAGCCCGACT
>CAIXFN010000101.1 GCA_903918755.1 uncultured Pedosphaera sp. | reverse complement strand
CGTTCACCGACTGCACGCGCTGGACATCACGACCGGTCGGGAGCAGCGCCCGAGCGTGGTGTCGAATAGTCCCGTGGTCATCAACATTACGAACTACCCCGGAACCGGCAGTGGCGGGGGGGATAATGATGGGAACGGGCACGTGCTCTTTAACACCCTCCGGGAGCACAGCCGGCCGGCGCTGACACTCGTGAACGGCGTGCTTGTGCTGGCCTACGCCTCGCATGGGGACAATCAACCCTACCACGGGTGGTTGTTTGCGTATGACGCGCACAGCCTGGCGCAATTGAGCGCCTTCAACAGCACCCCGAATGCCGGCCTGGGCGGGTTCTGGCAGGGCGGTGGCGGCGCGACCGTCGATGCCAATGGATTTTTTTACTGGATCACGGGGAATGGCTCATTCGACGCCACCGGGGCAACGTTCACCCCGGGCGTGAACGCGTTCGCGATGAGCGTGTTGAAATTTGGCATGACGAACGGGGTGATGCGGCTGGTGGATTATTTTTCCCCGTTCGACCAGGCCGCCCTCAGCGGAGCGGATGCGGATCTGGGTTCCGGCGCCGCGCTGGTGTTGCCGGACGCGGTGGGCAGCGTGGCGCATCCCCACCTACTGGCGGCGGCGGGCAAAGGCGGAAAAATTTACCTGCTGGATCGGGACAACATGGGCCGCTTCAATGCGGCCAATGATTCGCGGACCGTGCAGGTCCTCACCAATGCGCTGGGTAGCGGGGGCCAGAATGGCAGCTACATGACTCCGGCGTTTTTCAACAACACGCTTTATTACATCGGGATGAACGATTACCTGAAAGCGTTCCCGGTGGCCAACGGCCTGATCAGCACCGCCGCGCCGAAGCAGAGCACCACGCTTTACGGGGACAAGGGCAGCAGTTCCCCCAGCATCTCGGCCAACGGCACGAGTAACGGCATCGTCTGGGTGCTGCAATCCGACGCGTATGGCTCGGCGGGGCCGGCCATTTTGCACGCCTACAATGCCACCAACGTGGCGCAGGAATTGTATAACAGCGCGCAGAATGCCGCGCGCGACACCTTGGGCGGGGCCGTCAAGTTCACGGTCCCCACCGTGGTGAATGGCAAGGTCTATTCGGGGAATGCCTACTCCCTCAGCGTGTTCGGGGTGGCTTCCTTTGTGGCGGTTCCCACCATCTCCCCTCCGGGCGGGTCGTTCACCTCGGTCACGCAGGTCACGCTGGCGGATGCCACCCCCAATGCCACCATTTATTACACCCTGGATGGCACCACCCCCACCACCAATTCGTTGCTTTACTCCGCGCCCTTCACGTTAACGAACAGCGTCGAAGTCCTGGCCATCGCGACCAAGCCGGGAGCTGTCAACAGCGGGGTGGCCAGCGCCGGGTTTGTCAACACTTCGGCGATCGGCAACGGGACCGGACTGACGGGCATGTACTGGTCCAACGTCACCGCGGTGGTCTTCACCAATGTGAATTTCGCCCAACCGCCCAGTCTGACCCGCACGGATGCGGTGGTGAATTTCAACTGGACCAACACCTCACCGGCCCCGGTGATCAGCACCAATTTGTTTACGGCGCGCTGGACCGGAGCAGTGCAACCGCAGTTCAACGAAACCTACAACATCCAGACGACAACCGACGCCGGGGTGCGACTCTGGGTGAATGGCGTCTTATTGATCAACCAGTGGGGGAATCAGAATCCCTCTAATTTCGCCGGAACGATCACCCTGGTGGCGCAACAACGCTACAATCTGCAGTTGGATTATTGGCATGGGAACCAGGGCGGAGCGGCGGCCCAACTGGCCTGGAGCAGTCCTTCCACGCCCAAACAGACGATCCCGCAATCCCAACTTTACCCGGTGACAAATCCGCCACCGGCGGTGAGTCTAACGAGTCCGGTCAATGGCGCCGGGGGAACCGCGGCGGCCACCCTCACCCTGAGCGCCACGGCGGCGGCGCTTTACAATCCGCTGACGCGCGTGGCGTTTTACACCAACAGCAACTTCGTGGGGGCGGTCTCCAATGCGCCGTATGACCTGACCGTCGCGGGTTTGGGGGCGGGTCAATATATTATTTCGGCGGTGGCGATGGATGGATCGGGTCTTACCGGCACCTCGGCGCCGGTGACGATCACGATCACGAATGGCAGCGGTCAGCCTTACGGATTGTCCAACCTCGTCGCCAATCCGGCCTATTTCAACCTGCCGCAGGCGTTTGACGGAATCTCCTTTGGGGCCGTGCCGGCCACGCTGTCGCAAACGGGAGTATTCACGAACACCCCGACGATGACACCCCGGGCGGGACTGATTCCCCTGCTCCCGAATACGCCGCTGTGGTCCGACGGGGCGCTGAAGACGCGCTATTTCGCCGTTCCCAATTCCGGCACGCCCGCCACCGCCGGTTCACAGATTGGCTACTCCCCCACAGGGTCCTGGACTTTCCCCGCGGGCTCGGTGTTCGTAAAGACGTTCACGTTACAAACCAACGCGAGTGACCCCACCTCCCTGCGGCGCCTGGAGACCCGCCTGCTGGTGCGGGACATGAATGGGGCGGTTTACGGGGTCACCTATAAATGGCGGGCGGACAATACCGAAGCCGACCTGCTCACCGGCAGTTCCAACGAAGTCATCCAAATCACGACGCCGGCGGGCGTGGTAGCGCAGACCTGGTATTATCCGAGCCCGAACGATTGCCTCCAGTGTCACACCGCCCCGGCAGGTTACGTGCTGGGGGTGAATGCCCGCCAATTGAATGGAAATCTGACCTATCCCAACGGGGTCACCGACAACCAACTCCGCGCACTCAATCGCGCGGGTCTGTTGCACCCCGCGATTGACGAAGCGGGCCTCGCCGGGATCCCGCAAATGGCCGGCCTGAGCGATTTGACCGCCGCGCTGGAACAACGCGCCCGTTCCTACATCGACGCCAATTGCGCCATGTGCCATCTGCCCGGAGGGACCGGGCCGTCGTTCGATGGGCGATACGACACGGCGTTGACCAACCAAAGCCTGATCTACGGAGTGGTGTCGAAAGGCAGCCTCGGGTTTGACCATGTGGCAATTGTGACGCCCAAGGACGTCTGGCGTTCCATCCTGTACGACCGGATGAACAGCACGAATTCGCGAACCAAGATGCCGACGTTGGCGCGGAATTTGATAGATACAAATGCGGTAAACGTCATTGCGGCATGGATCAACAGCCTGCCCGGCACGCCCGCCGAGGCGCCGCCGACCATCGAACCGGCGGGCGGCTCATTCGTAGGCTTCGTCAACGTGACCCTGCAGGCCCCCGACCCCGGCGCCACCCTTTATTACACGCTGGACGGCACCCTCCCCTCCACAAACTCCCTGCTTTATACCCAGCCGTTTCAATTGACGACGACTACTACCGTGAAGGCAAATGCGTTTGCCCCCGGGTTTAACCTCAGCGTGGCCGCCAGCGCCCTCTTCACGTTGCAGACCAACCTGGTATTCAGCGCGCCGCGCTTTCTCCCGGACGGCACTTTTCAAGCCCAGTTCTCCGCCGCACCGGGGCATTCCTATGTGCTGCAAAGCAGCACCAACCTGGTCACCTGGATTTCGCTCCTGACCAACACGCCGGCCAGCAGTCCGTTCCTGCTGAGCGACCCGGGGGCAACCAACGCCGCGACCCAATTCTATCGGGTTCTCCAACTGCCGTAAGCCATGACCAAAGCATTGCTCATCGCCTGCGCGCTGCTGACCGGATCCGACGGGCGTGCGACGCCGGACCAAACCAACACCAACGCAGCGGTCAACACGGTGGCGGGGGCGGTCCGGGACGAGGAAATCCGGGCGGCGTGCGTCCAGGGCCGGAGAATCATCTGCGGCCGCATTCTGGAAGTGCGCCCGGACGGGCTGCTGGTGGAGAGTGGGTACACCGACCTGTTACGAGCTCCGCTCAACCAGACCTGGCTAGTGCCGGGAACAGCCACGGCCAGGCGGGATACCAGCCTGGTGGAATCAGACCGGCCGGACGCCATATGCGCGGGCCGCATCTGGTTGACGGGCCTGCCGAAATCCCGAACGTTGAAACCAAAAGTATACGATTACGTGAATTTGCACGCGTACCCGGCCGGGAATTACACCGAGGTATTGCCGGGAAACCAACCACGAACGATTCGCCGCTTCGCGGCCGGCCTGGAAACCGCGATCCGCTTGAACCGGAGTTCCGGGGAAAGCCGAGTGACCGGAGCCGCTCCTGCGTCCAAATGACCGGTTGCCGCGCCGCTGCCGGGCGGGGCGAAGGCCGGCGCGGCCGCCAGTCCGCCCGCCGTTTCCAAACCAAGGAAGGGTTGACGCCGGCAAATAATTAGTGATACTTCTGACCCGATTGCTGCGGGAATAGTTTCCCTAATTATCAGGAAGACCAATATGAGCGAGAGTGAAATCCCACCAGCGGGTGGCACCGAGCCGCCTCCTCCGCCACCGTCTCCAGACGAAGAAAGCCGCCTCGCTACTTTGCGCCGTTACCAGGTTCTCGACTCGGAACCGGAACCGGAGTTTGATGACCTGGCGCTGCTGGCCTCGCTGGTCTGCGGTACGCCGATGGCGCTGATCAGCCTGGTGGACCGGGACCGGCAATGGTTCAAAGCACGAATCGGGTTCCCGGTGCAGGAAACCGCCCGGAACCAGGCATTTTGCGCCCACGGGATTCTGGACTCGGGGGTATTTGAGGTGCCCGATGCCCGCCTGGACCCGCGCTTTGAGAACAATCCCCTGGTGACCGGGGACGTGGGCATCCGGTTTTATGCCGGCGCACAGCTCCGCACCGCGGAAGGCCTGGTGCTGGGGATGCTGTGCGTCAAAGACCGAATCCCGCGGGATCTCAGCGCGGAGCAGAAGATGGCGTTGCAAATACTGAGCCGCCAGGTGGTGGATCGCCTGGAATCCCGGAAACGAACCCGGGAATTGCGGGACGCCTTGAAGGAACTCCAGACCTCCCGGGAACCGGGGGTAGCGGGCAAACCGGGGACCGGGACGATCAAGGAATCGGAACTCCGGCAGCCACGCGCCCTGGACGCGGCCACCGCTCATATCGCGATACTGGATGAAAACGGGGTAATCGTGGAAGTGAACGCGGCGTGGGATCGATTCGCCAGCGCCAACGGGTTCCGGGGGCAACTGCGCGGCCGGGGGGACAACTACATCAAACTGTGCGAATCCGCCACCGGCCCGGGCGCCGAGGAAGGGCGGGCAGTGGCCACGGGCGTGCGCGAGGTATTGGCGGGGCGGATGCCGGAATTCCAACTCAATTACCCGTGCCACAGCCCGAAGCACCAACGCTGGTTTCATTTGCGGGTCACCCGACTCGCGGGTCCGGGTCCGGTGCGCGCGCTGGTGGCCCACGAAAACATTACGGCGCAGACCTTGGCGGAGACCGCGCTCCGGGAAAGCGAGTTGCGCTTTCGTTCGTTGTTTCAACACATGCTGGAAGGGTATGCCTACTGCCGGATGCTGGCGGGACTGGAAACGGGCGAAGATTTTATCTACCTGGAGGTCAACCGCGCTTTCGAATCGCTCACGGGACTGGCGAACGTGACCGGGAAGCGGGTCTCCGAACTGATTCCCGGGATTCAGGAGCAAAATCCCGAACTGTTTGCCAGCTACCGCCGGGTGGCGGCCTTGGGCGAACCGGAAAAATTCGAATGCGAACTCGCAGGGCTGGGAAAATGGTTCGCGATTTCGGTTTACAGTGACCAACCCGGCTATTTCGTCGCCATTTTCGACGACATCACCGGGCGCAAGAAGGCGGAAGAGAGCCTGTTGTTGCTAAACTCCGCGGTCGAGCACACCCAGGAAGCCATCCTCATCACCGACGCGCAACTGGACATGCCAGGCCCGCGAATTCTGTACGTCAACCCCGCCTACACCCGACTCCGCGGCTGCACGGCGGCGGAGGTCATCGGCAAGACTCCGCGCATCTTCCAGGGACCGCGCACGGACCGGGCGGTGTTGCGGCGATTGCGGCAGAAACTCGAACGGGGGGAGGGATTTTCCGGCGAGGTGGTCAATTATCGGAACGATGGGTCGGAGTTCGATCTGGAATGGCAGATTGCGCCGATCCGGGACGCCCGGGGCAAGGTGACACACTTTGTGGCGGCCCAACGAGACGTCACGGCCCGCAATCGTGGCCAGGCGGAGTTGGAAGCCATCCACCGGGATTTGGTGGAAGCGTCCCGGTTCGGGGGCATGGCGGAGGTGGCCACCAGCGTGTTGCATAATGTCGGCAATGTGCTGAACAGTGTCAATGTTTCGACGAACCTCCTGCTGGAGCGGTTGAGCCGGTCCCGATTGGCGCGCCTCGCGCAGGTGGTGAACTTGTTGCAGGAACAGGCGGGAGACCCGGCCACCTTCCTGCGGGAAGATCCCCGGGGCCGGCAGATCATCCCCTTCCTGGCGCAACTGACGGAACTCCTGCAGTCGGAGCGGGAGGCGAGCCTCCGCGAATTGGAGCAGTTGCGGCGCGATGTGGAGCACATCAAAGTGATTGTGGCCGCGCAACAGGACTTCGCCCGAACGGGCCCGGTGCGCGAAATGGTTCCGCCGGCGAGCCTGCTGGAGGACAGCGTACGCGTCAACGAAGATGAACTCAGCCGCCACCAGGTGGAGGTCATTCGGGAATTCGCCGACTTGCCAGCCATGAATCTGGAGCGGCACAAGGTGCTTCTGATCCTGGTGAACCTCATCCGCAATGCCCAGTGGGCCTGCGGGGAAGCGCACCGGGAGGATCCCCAAATCGTTTTGCGGCTGACGACCAGTGGCGGGAAACTGCAGTTCACCGTGCAGGACAATGGCGTGGGAATCGCGGAGGAAAATCTGGGCCGCCTCTTCAATCACGGGTTTACCACGAGGAAAAACGGCCATGGCTTCGGCTTACACAGCAGCGCCACAGTCGCCCACGAGATGGGAGGCACGCTCACGGCGAGCAGCGCGGGGCGCGGGCACGGGGCAACTTTTATCCTGGAGTTACCGCAACCGGAGGCGCCGGAGGAGTCCGCCGGGAGCCCGGAGCCTGCGAGCGGGACTTTTTAGCCTTCGGCGCGGGGAGGACGGCCTGAATGGTGGTCCCGGTACCCGGTATCGACTCGATGGTCAAGTGGCCGCCGACCATCTCCAGTCTTTCGCGCATGCCCAGCAACCCCAGGCGCCCATTGCCCTTGAGCCGGTTGATCCGCTCCACGTCGAAAGATTGGCCATCATCGCGAATGGCGAGAACAACCCCTTGGGAATTCTCCGTAAAACTCACATCCACCCGGCTGGCGTGCGCGTGGCGGGCGACATTATTCAAAGCCTCCAGGGTGACGCGATAGAGGACGGTGCGCTGGACCATGGGAAGTTGTTCCAGGGTGGCAAATGTATTCAAACTCACCCGCACGCCGGTCCGGGTGAGGAATTCCTTCATAAAATTATGCAGCGCGGGGATCAGGCCCAAATCGTCCAGCACCGTGGGGCGCAATTCGGTGGCAAAGCGATGGAGCGTGTCCACGCCGGTGGCCACCAGCTTTTGGGTGAGGGCGATGCGCTCGCGGAGCCCGCGGGAACTGGCCGGAGTCGTCTGGCCCAGAGCGGCCAGGTGCAAATTGATGCCCACCAGCGTCTGGGTGATGATGTCATGGAGTTCGCGACTGATGCGTTTGCGCTCCTCCTCCTGGGCCTGCAATAGCTGGTGCGAAAGTTCGCGGAGTTTGCCTTGATCCAGCTGGGCCTCCTGCAGGAGGCGGGTTTGGGTGCGCCGGCTTTGCCGGAGTTTTCCTTCCGAAGCCTGGCGGCGGACGACTTCCAGCTTAAGTTTTTCATTCGAGGCGGCGAGCACCGCCAGGCGGCGCTGGGTGCGCTCCACCCGTTTACGTTCCGTGATGTCATTGAAATAGCAAACCACCCCGGCTTCCCCGGCGGGGAGGATGACACGTTGGATCTGCCATTCGTAAATTTCGCGAACTCCGGTGTCCCGGCGGCGATGCGCGAACTCCGGGGACTGATAGGTCTCGCCCGTGCGCAGGGTGTGGCGGAAGCGGGCCAGCACCCGATCAGCCACCTGGCGGGGCCAAAGCTGCCGAAGGACGGCCCCAAAATCGCGGCCCAGCAGGGGCTGGATGTTTTTAAAAACCATCCCCGCCAGGGGATTGACCTCCTGGACTTGCAGCCGCGCATTGATCACATAAACACCCACCGGCACCTGCGCGACCACAGTCGAAAACAGTGCCTCATTCCGGCGCATCACCTGTTCCGCCAATTTCCGTTCCGTGATATCGCGGATGTTGCACTGGATGACCGGCTGCCCATTTTCCATATACAAATTGGCCACCACTTCCACTTCCTGGTGGCGGCCGGAGTTGCTTTCCAGCGGCAGGTTTTCGTAGCGGACCTGGTGGGATTTCTTCAATTCCCGGACCATTTCCCGACTGGCGGCCTCGTCCTTGATCAGGCCGATTTCAAACAATTGACGTCCCACCAACTGGTTATGCGAGTAACCCAGCAGTTTCGTCATGAAGGGGTTGGCATCCGTGATCCGGCTGGTGGCGGGATCCAGGAGGAGCACGCCGTCTCGGGCGGACTCAAACAACCGGCGGTAGCGGATTTCCGAGACTCGCACCTGGTCCACGACCCGTTTGCGCTCGGTCATGTCCACGATCACCAACCGGCATTCCTGCCCATTCGGAAGGCGTTGGGCCGTGACGTTGACGGCGCGGGTGGAACCCGTCAGGCCGGCTAACTCGAACTCCGCCGAGGACCGCGGGGCGACGGCAAATACTTGTTGGAGGAATGCCTGCCAGGCGGGCCGTTGCCCGGGAGCTACAAAAGCGCTGAAGGTCCGACCGAGCAGACCCGACCGCTCGCCGCCCAAAAGCGCCGCCCCGGTGAGATTAACCTGACGGATCCGCCCCTCCAACCCCAGGGTGCAATAGCCTTCGGGGGCGAAATCATAAAGATCGGTGTAATTGGCCAGGGAGATTTCGAGCTCATTGCGGGTCCGCAACAGTTCGGCATTCTGCATCTCCAACTCCACCTGATGCACTTGCAGTTCGTGCACCAATCGCCGGGCATCCTCCACGGGAGGCAGCGCCCGGAGGGCGCGGTCCTGGCGCAACCGGGCTTCAGCCCGGCGCCGGAGGGCGCCTGCCGCCTTAGTGGGACGGGTTTTCATATTGCGGGCGGGGCGGGAGTCCGGACGCGGGGGGCGGCGGGTTTGGCGTCCCGGCTCCGCAGCCCCGGCCGGCCGGATTGGTCGCGGCGCAACCGGGCTTCAAGCGTCTTGGCCACCGTGATATTAACGAACGTGATCACCACGCCATCAATCCGGTCGTCCAGGGTGCGATAGGGCATGATGCGCACGGTAAACCAGCGGCGGGCCCGGGCCGGGATGGTCTTTTCCATGGAGGCGAGTTTTTGCAGCACCTCGCGCGCATCGGCCGCGAGGTCAGGATAACGCAACTCGGAGGCAAGATCGGTGATCGGCCGGCCGACATCTGCTGAAATGAGTTTGATGATTTTCGTCGTCTGGGGGGTGAAGCGCCGCACATTCAGATCACGGTCCAGAAAGAGGGTGGCGATGTCCGTGCTATCGAGCAGATTTTTCATGTCATTGCTCGACCGGCTGAGTTCGTCCACTTTGGCCTGTAGTTCCGAGTTGATCATCTGCAGTTCCTCGTTCATGGACTGCATTTCCTCTTTCGAAGTGGTGAGTTCCTCGTTGGTGGATTGCAATTCCTCGTTCGCGGACTGCAACTCCTCGTTGGCGGAGCGGAGTTCCTCCTGGGTGGTTTGCATCGCCTCCTGAGTGGAACGGGCTTCCGCGCGGGCCTGCTGCAATTCCCGATCGATCTCCGCCCAGCGGGTGCCGCGGCCAGCAGCGGGGGCCACGGAGACCACGCCGGCCGGAGCCGCGGTTTCGTCAGTGAAAGCGACCAACACCAAACCTTGCAGCGGTCCCGGATCAGACAACCGCTGGAGCGTTACCGTGACCCCTGGCCGGGCAGCTTCGGTGCCTAATTTGAGCCCGGGCAGCACCAGCGGCTCCGCTTGCCGGAGGGCTTTGGGAAAGGCATTGGTCAATTCAAAACGCAGGCCCTCACGCGCCATGGCAAAAAGGTTCCAATTGGCTTTGCCGGCGGCTGGTTCGAGGTATTTGCCGGTGCGGCCACTCACATAAAAAATGTCCCCCTGATCATTAGTGAGCACGGCGGGAGGCGCAAATCGTTGCAAGACCAATTGGTCCGCCTGGGTCTGGAGGCTCAACGATGGCGGTGGGGGCATTACCCGACCGGGCGGCAGGGGGCTCTGGGTGGCGGCGGGAAACGGCGCCAACTCCGGCCGGGCGGCGCCGACGGTCCGGCGGAAGATCCGGGATTTGCCCGGCAGCGGGGCAAATAAGTCGGGGCGGTCGCCGATCGTTTCCGCACTGCCCAGAACCAGCAACCCGCCGGGGGCCAGGCTATAGTGAAACAGCGGCAGGAGACGCTTTTGCACCGCGGCGTTGAGGTAGATGAGCAGGTTCCGGCAACTCAGGAGGTCGAGCTTGGTAAAGGGCGGATCCATGATCAAGTTCTGCGGCGCAAAAATGACCCGTTCGCGCACTTCCTTGCGCACCCGGTAGCCCCGCTCCTCCCGGGTGAAGAAGCGTCGTAACCGCTCGGGCGAGACATCGGCGGTGATCCCCAGGGGGAAAATGCCGTGCCGGGCCTTGTCGATGGCGTCCCGGTCGAGGTCCGTGCCGAACACCTGAAGGGTGAACTCCTTGGGCGGTCGAAGCTCGCCCAGCACCTCCTGAATGATCATGGCGAGGGAATAAGCCTCCTCGCCCGTCGAACAACCCGGCACCCAGACCCGCAGGCACTGCCCGGGCACCCGCGTGGCCAGGAGAGCGGGAAGGGCTGAGGTGCGGAGCTGCTCCCAAACCGCGGGATCCCGGAAAAAATTAGTGACCCCGATCAACATTTCCCGGAAGAGGAGCCCGTGTTCCTGCGGGTTTTCCTGCAAGTAACGGACGTAATTAGCCATTTTACCGATATGATGGAGACCCATGCGGCGCTCAATGCGGCGCTGAAGGGTGTTGCGCTTGTAGCAGGAAAAGTCATTGCCGGTATGCGTCCGCAAGAGCAGCACAATTTTCTCCATTGGTCCCGAGACGGGCTCAGCCTCCGGCAGGTCGTCGGCCGCCGTTTGGGGCTGCTTGGCCAGGTGGGCGGCAATCCGGGCTGGCAGTTCGCCCACCGGGGCCACGATCTCCGCCACGCCGGCGTCGATGGCACTCCGGGGCATGCTGTCAAATTTGGCGGTGTCGGGATCCTGAGCCAATCCCAAGCCGCCCATCGCTTTGATCGCCCGCAGTCCCTGCGTCCCGTCCGACCCCATGCCGGAAAGAATCACGCCCACGCTGCGAGCGCGCTGGTCCTGGGCCAGGGCGCGGAAAAAGTAATCAATCGGCAGCCGTAATCCCCGCGCGGCGGCCGGCGGGAGCAAATGAAGCACACCATGCAGGATGGACAAATCTTTGTTTGGGGGAATCACGTAAACGTGGTTCGGCTGCACGGCGGCACAGTCCCGGACTTGAGTAACCGCCATGCCCGTGGCCCGCTGGAGCAACTCGGACATGATATCCACCCGGGTGGGATCCAAATGCTGAACGATGACAATCGCCCAACCGCTATCAACCGGAACCCGCACCAAAAATTGTTCCAAAGCTTCCAATCCCCCGGCGGAGGCACCGATGCCGACGATGGGAAAAGACCCCGGCGAAGTGGGTCGCCCGGCGGATTTACCTGCCCTGACAGCAGCCAGGGGCTGGCTCCGGGGAAGGGCGGCTATAACCTTGGCCTTGGCTTTGGCTTTCATGGAAATAAAGGGCCGGCCGAAGGACCCGCCGGCCAGGAGGCCACCCCCGAATTTTCCGGACCGGACCATAGTGCCCCCGGTAGAAGAAACCGGTAATCCGGCTTCGGGCGCGGGTGATACGAATGCAAAGCCCTGACCATAGTTGGCTAGTGCATCATCGTTGATTATTCCACCAGTAACAACATATAGTTTTGCAACCATAACCCCCAGGGGGGATCCGGCCGCGCGTGGCGTATCAAGAATCAGGCCGACGGTGTCCGCCGAATCTCACCGTGGCCAAAAACTTATGAAGGCAAAACCAGTGGAATCACGCGACCAGCCCCTGAGCCGGTTGCTGGCCGAATGGCGGGAAGACGCCCCGCTGCCCCCCCGTTTTCAGGAGCGCGTCTGGCAGTCGATTTCCCGGGCGCCAGCGCCCGGACTGCGTACGCTTTGGACCAGTTTTCAGGCATGGCTGGGTCCCCTGCTGGCCCGGCCCGCCTTCGCCGCCCCGTACGTGGCCGCGTTGCTGATGCTCGGAATATCGGCCGGCTGGTTACAATCCCGCCACGAATCCTCCCGGGTACGCACCGAATTAGGGGACCGCTATCTCCGGGCGCTGGATCCCTATCAGGCACCGCATCATTGAGCATGAAAAAGGGACTGATCATCCTGCTGGCCGGCTTGGTATTGGCGGTGGCTGGCGATGCGGTCGTTTACCGGCTGGGAACCCGTTCGGCGCGGCAGCTGGAAAGCAGCGAGCAGCCGGAACTGGTCTGGTTGCAGGTGGAATTCCATCTGAGCAACGCGGAATTTCAGCGCATTTCCTCCTTGCACGCAGCCTACCTGCCCCAATGCGCGGCGATGTGCCAGCGCATTGCCGCCCAAACCCAGGCCTTGAAAACGCTCCTCGCGGCCACGAACCAAATGACCCCGGAAATCGAAGCCGCGATTGCGGAAAGCGCCCGGCTCCGGGGCGAATGCCAGCGCAACATGTTGCGGCATTTTTTCGAGGTCAGTCGCACCATGCCCGCCGACGCGGGCAAGCGGTATTTAGCCTGGGTCCAGGAGCGGGAGTTTCCGGATACCATGGGGATGATGGGAGACAAATGAGTTGCGCGCGCAAGGAAGGCCAGCCCCGCAATGACTGACCTGGACCGACAAGCTGCTCCCGCGGGCTGGTCCCCCGCGGACGCGGAGGATCGGCAGGCGATGATCCGGCTGGTCACCGGTCAGGGCACGGCCCTGAATGAGCTGATGGAGCGGCACGCGGAAAAATTGTTTCACTACCTGCTCCGCGCGCTGCAAGACGAACAGGATGCGGCCGACCTGGCCCAGGAGGCCTTTACCCGGGTGTATCAAAATTCCGTCCGCTATGACCCGCGGCAAAAATTCTCCACCTGGCTCTATGCCATCGCCAGCAATCTCGTGCGGGATCGCTACCGCTGGCGCCGGCGGCACCCGCAGGTCTCCCTCAATGCCCCCAACGAGGCCTCCGGGGAGGAATTTGCGGCCGAACTGCCGGATAATTCCCGGCCCGCCCTGGAGACCCTGCTAGGCCGCGAACGGGCGGCCGAGGTACGGCAAGCCGTGGCGGAACTGCCGGAATTCCTCCGCATTCCCCTGCTCCTGGCCGAATACGAGGAAAAGCCCCATGCGGAGATTGCTGTCATTCTGGGATGCTCCACCAAAGCGGTGGAAAAGCGCGTCTACCGCGCCCGGTGCGAACTCCGCGAGCGTCTCGGTCATCTGCTGGAACCGGTTTAAAGCAGGCGCGGCCGCGGACAGGGAGCCAACTCAACCACTGCTGTGGATGAAACGGTGCGCGATTTTTATTGCGGGGGTCAAGCCAGGGAAGCGCTAAATGTTTGCCCGGTTCCGGTCCAATCCCGTACGCTGGCGCCATGAAAGCTCTCCTGCAGGGTGCACGGCTATTGGTTCTCGGCATGCTTTTCGCCGGGCAACCGGTCCCGGCCGTGGAGCCATTGCGCCCCAATGTGATCATCATTCTGGCGGATGACATGGGTTACGGTGAACTGGGCTGTTTCGGCCATCCCAAATTCAAGACCCCCAATCTGGACCGCATGGCCGCCGAAGGCGCCCGGCTGACGCAGTTCAATTGTCCGATGTCCTTTTGCGCCCCGACCCGCGCGGCGCTGCTGACCGGACGCTACCCGTTCCGCACCGGCATGACTTCGAACCCTTCGCCAGACGGCGGGCCGGTGTCGGACGCCCTGGCCCTTTCCGGATCGGAAATCACCCTGGCACAATTGTTCCAAAAGGCGGGCTACGCGACCGGCATGGTGGGAAAATGGCACCTGGGCCACAAGTTGGCCGAGTCCCTGCCCACCCACCGTGGCTTCGATGAGTATTTGGGAATACCGTACAGCAATGACATGCGGCCGGTGCGACTGGTGGACGGCGACACCACCAGCGAATACCCGGTGGTCCAAGCCGGCCTCACCCGGCGCTACACCGAACGGACCCTGGAGTTCATCGCCAAGCACCAGGCGAAACCGTTCTTTTTCTACCTGGCCCATGCCATGCCGCACAAACCACTGGCCGCCGCCGAGGCCTTTTACAAAAAATCGGGAAACGGTCTGTATGGAGATGTGGTGGCCGAATTGGATTGGAGCGTGGGCCAGGTGCTGGCCAAACTCAAGGCGCTGAACCTGGATGAACGCACCCTGGTGGTCTTCACCAGCGATAATGGTCCGTGGTTTGGCGGCAGTACCGGCGGTCTGCGGGGGATGAAAGGCAGTTCGTTCGAGGGCGGCTACCGGGTGCCGTTCATTGCCCGTTGGCCGGGCCACATTCCCGCCGGGCACGTCAATCCCGCGCCAGCCGTCATGATGGACCTGTTTACCACCAGCCTCGCCGTCGCCGGCATCCCGTTACCGGCGGACCGGGTGATTGATGGGCTGGATTTGCTGCCCCAATTGACCTCCGGGGCGAAAAGCCCGCACCCGGTAATTTTTGGTCATACCGGCCCCCAGTTGGCGACGGTGCGGGATGAACGGTGGAAACTTCACGTGCTCCGGGCCAGCAACCGGAAATCACTGCCGCCGGACGAAAAGTATGTGGACAAACGGGCGCCGGATGGCATCACCATCATCGCCCCGTTTGAGCAATATCATCCGAGTGTTTTCCCGGGGGTGGAAACCGGCGATGAACCGAAGGCAATGATGCTGTTTGACCTGCAAAACGACCCCGCGGAGCAGCACGATGTCGCCATCCAATACCCCGCCGAGGTGGCGCGCTTGAAGCGATTGTATGATGAGACCAACCGGCTCGTGCCGGCGTCCGGTCAGGCGGCAGACGGGGAAAAATAGACCTCCGAGCATTCACAACCGCCTATGCGAGCCGTCATTCAGCGAGTCTCCCAAGCCAGCGTCACGATCGCCGGAGAAGTGCGCGGCGCCATCGGGGCGGGCCTGTTGGTGCTGCTGGGGGTGGAAGCGGCGGACACCGCGGAAGATATCGAATGGCTGAGCGGAAAAATCGCGCGCTTAAGGGTGTTTGAAGACCAGGAAGGAGTGATGAATCTTTCCGTGCAGGAGGCCGGCGGGGAAATCCTGCTCATCAGCCAATTCACCCTTTTTGCCAGCACCAAGAAGGGCAACCGTCCCTCCTATATCCGCGCCGCCCGGCCGGAACAGGCCATTCCCTTGTATGAACAGTTCCACACCCGCCTGACCGCCGATTTGGGCAAAACCATTCCGACGGGCATCTTTGGGGCGGACATGCAAGTTTCCCTGATCAACAACGGCCCGGTCACGATCCTGATTGATTCGAAGAACCGGGAGTAACGGCCGCCGCACGGGAAGCCACTCCCCGGCCCCAGCCCGGCCGGATTCTGCTCCGAAATAACCGGGAAGCGGGTTGGTTTGCCGAACTGGCCAAACCTCCCCGCGAACTCAAGCCGTTTACAATTTCAGCAAAACCAGCAGGTCCTTGCTCGCCACGGTCTCGCCAACTTTGGCATGAATTTCCAGCACGGTGCCATCGGCGGGAGCGTACAGGGTGGTCTGCATCTTCATCGCCTCGAGGGTCAGCAACTTCTCGCCCTTCGCCACCTTGGAACCCACGCTGACCGCCAGGGAAGTGACCAGGCCGGGGATCGGCGCTCCCACATGGGCGGGGTTGGCGGGATCGGCGATGACATGCGGCTTGACCTTGGAAGGTACCGCGCGGTCGATGACGGTGGTTTGCCGCGAGACGCCGTTCAATTCAAACAGGATGGTCCGCCGGCCTTCGGCGTCCACCTGGCTGATATTAACGAGGCGGATGAACAACGTCTTGCCTTCCTCAATGTTGACGGAAACTTCCTCACCCAGACGCAGGCCGTAGAAAAAGGCCGACGTCGGCAGGACCGACAGATCACTGTAATCCCGCAGGTATTTCGCAAAATCCTGGAAAACCTCCGGATACATCAACGAACTGTAAAGATCGTCATCCGTGACTTCCCGCTTGAGGCGGGCGGCGAGATCCGTTTTGGCCTTCTTGAGGTTGAGCGCCGGCAGGTGCGCGCCGGGACGGTCCTTGGTGGGTTTGCGGTCGCCCAGCACGACGCGCTGGAGATCCTTGGGCCAACCGCCCACCGGTTGCCCCAGACCACCGGCCAGCATGTCGATGACCGATTCCGGGAAGGGCGTGGCGCCAGGGATCAGATTGAGCACATCGGCGGGTTTGATGCCGCGCGTGATGAGGAACATGGTCATGTCCCCGACCACTTTGCTGCTGGGGGTGACTTTCACGATGTCACCGAACAACTGGTTCACCTCCGCATAGGTACGGGCGATTTCGGGCCAGCGATTGCCCAAGCCCATGCTGGCCGCCTGCTCCTTCAGGTTGGTGTACTGGCCGCCCGGCATTTCGTGGAGGTAAACTTCCGCGCTGCCGGACCGGGGCGAGGTATCGAACGGCGCGTAAGCCGTGCGCACGGCTTCCCAGTAATCCGAGAATTCGTTCAAGGCGCCCAGATCCAGACCGGTATCGCGCGGCCCACGCTGCAAGGCGGCGACGATGGAGTTCAAGTTTGGCTGACTGGTGGAGCCGGACATGGAACCGATGGCCAGATCCACGATATCCACCTGGGCATCGTTGGCCTCCAAAATGGAGGCGGCCGCCACGCCGCTGGTGTCATGCGTATGGAAATGGATGGGGATCCCGATCTCCTCCTTGAGGGCCTTGACCAGCGTATAGGCCGCGTAGGGACGGCAAACGCCCGCCATGTCTTTGATCGCCAGGAAGTGCGCGCCCATTTTCTCCAGTTCCTGGGCGAGCTTGACGTAGTATTTCAGGGAATACTTGGCGCGGGCCGGATCCAGGATGTCGCCCGTGTAGCAAATCGCGGCTTCGCAAACGGCGTGCGTCTCCTGCACGGCCTCCATGGCCACTTGCAGATTCGGCGTGTAGTTCAGCGAATCAAAGATGCGGAAAATGTCGATGCCCTGGGCGGCGGCATGTTTGACGAAACCGGCGACCACATTGTCCGGGTAATTGGAATAACCCACGGCATTGGAGCCGCGGAAAAGCATTTGGAAACAGATGTTGGGAATTCGCTCCCGCAACTGGCGCAAGCGGAGCCAGGGATCTTCATGCAGAAACCGCATGGCGGTGTCAAAGGTCGCCCCGCCCCACAATTCCATACTGAATAGTTTTGGGGTCCGCCGGGCCACCGCGGCAGCCACGGCCAGCATGTCGTAGGTGCGCACGCGGGTGGCCAGCAGGGATTGATGGGCATCCCGGAAGGTGGTGTCGGTGATCAGCAAACGGCGTTGCTTGTGGGCCCATTCGGCAAATTTCTTGGGCCCGAGTTCGAGCAACAACTGCCGGGTGCCGGGCGGCGGAGTCTGCAGGAGATCGCACGCCGGCGGGGTGACCACGGGGAGGGATTGTTTGAGCACATACCCCTTGGTCTCGCGGTTACCGTTGACGATTACATCGCCCAGAAACGCCAGCAACTTGGTGGCGCGGTCGCGCCGCAACTTGAACTCGAACAACTCCGGCGTGGTATCAATCAGCGTCGTGGTAGCAGCGCCAGCGCGAAACACCGGGTTGTGGATCAAATTCTCGATGAAGGGGATGTTCGTCTTGACCCCGCGGATCCGGAATTCCCGCAAGGCGCGGTCCATGCGCTGCAAGGCAATGTCAAAGGAGCGACCCGAAGCGGTCACCTTGACCAGGAGCGAGTCATAAAACGGCGTGATGACGCTGCCGGATGCGCCCATGCCCCCGTCCAGCCGGATGCCAAAACCGCCGGCGGAGCGGTAGGTCAGGATGCGACCGTAATCCGGCATGAACTTGTTTTCCGGATCCTCGGTGGTCACGCGAGCCTGAACGGCGTAACCGTTGCGGGGGACATCGGTTTGGGCGGGCATATCCAATTCCGGTCCGTGGAGGGCATGACCCTGGGCCACCAGAATTTGTGCCCGGACCAGATCGATGCCAGTGATGACCTCGGTGACGGTGTGCTCCACCTGGATGCGGGGGTTCATCTCGATGAAGAACCATTCGTTGGAATCCAGGTTGAGCAGGAATTCGACGGTGCCGGCGTTGTCGTAGCCGATTTCCCGGTTCAGGGCCACGGCGGCGGCGCACAATTCCTCGCGGACGCGTGGTTCCAAGCCGACCGAAGGAGCTATCTCCACCACCTTTTGGTGGCGGCGCTGGACGGAGCAATCGCGCTCGTGGAGATGCAACACGGAACCGTGCTTATCCCCCAAAATCTGCACCTCGATGTGCTTGGCGCGAGGGATGTACTTTTCCAGGAAGACGGCGGGATTGCCAAAGGCACGGCCGGCTTCGGCGCGCGCCTCATCCAGCAAATCCGCCAAATCCGCCGCCTTGGTCACCACCCGCATGCCGCGGCCGCCGCCGCCAAAGGCCGCCTTGATAATGAGCGGAAAACCAATTTCCTTGGCGATCTTGAGCGCCTCAGCCCGGTCATCCACCGGGTTTTCCGTGCCGGGCAGTGTGGGCACACCCACCTTTTGCGCCAAGGCGCGCGCGGTGGTTTTGTCGCCCATCATCCGTAACAGCTTGGGGCGGGGCCCCACGAAGGTGATGCCGGCATCTTCGCAAGCCTGGGCGAAATCGGCATTTTCGGAAAGGAAGCCGTAACCGGGATGGATCAGGTCCACGTCCTTGGCCTTGGCCAGTGCCACGATGCCGGGAATGTCCAAATAAGCCCCAACCGGCCCCTTCCCCTCGCCCACCAGATATGCTTCATCGGCCTTAAAGCGGTGGACGGACAACCGGTCCTCTTGGGCGTAAATGGCCACGGTGCGCAACCCGAGTTCCGTGGCGGCCCGGAAGACCCGGATGGCGATCTCGCTGCGGTTGGCCACCAGGAGTTTTTTGAACTGTTTGGCGGGGGGCGTTGCCTCGGAAGGCGGATTCGATTTTGCTTTGCCGGAACTCATAGTTTAGTCGGGCGTTTTATAATCGAACCGGCTCCGGATGGCAAAACATTGCTGGCAAATTCCGGCAGGAATTTTGCGCGATTTGCGGCGGGAATTTGTCGCTGGCCAAAACTGCCCTCGCCCTCCACAATGTTCCCTGAAAATCATCCACCTGGAGTCAACCATGAGCCTTCCCGCAAAAAACGGGCGAAACCTCTTCCTGAGTTTACCACTCTTCTGGCTGCTGGTTGGATCCGTCGCCCGCGGAGGTCCACCCCTGGACAACTCGGATGCGACGGGCTTTTTCATGACCGTGGCGGAGCGATTATTGCAAACGCAAATGGGCCTTTCGGTCACCAATCTGCCGGTTTTCACCAATAATACGTTCGTCTACACTCCCGCGGTGCATCGCCTGCTCCAGGTGGCGGCCAATCTGTATGACGCCAGCACGAACCGGGCCTTTGCCGATGCCGCCGCGGGCGAGCCGCCGTATCCCACCGTCTTCCGTCCCCGGTTTACCAATGCCCCCGGCACCAATATTTACATCACCGGTTTTGTGGAGGTCACGAATTCCACCCCCACCGCCGGCGATTATGCCGCCCCACCCCTAATCCTTCCGGAGCAGGCCTACCTCGTGGACCAGAACACCACCAACGTCTACGGCGTGCCCTACGTCATCGGCGCCCGCAAGGGTTATCCCAATTTCAACGAATTTTCCTTTGCCACGATTTCCCAAATCACCCGGTCCCTCCAAATCAGCAAGCCCAGCCTCGGGAGCCCCCGGGCAACTTGGGTGACGAATGTTGCGTATCTGATCGGCATTTCCAACGCCATCGGGGTCGAAGCTTGGAATGCCTATACCAACCCCTACCCGCGCGCCCTGGACCTTTCGGCCGTGGTGGATTCCAGGCTATCGCTTTGGGTGACCAATCAACCCGGCCAACCCGGAGTCCTTTTGCTCGCGACCAACCTCCTGGTCAGCAACCGCCAGGAAATCCCAGCCAATTCCTGGACCGGAGTGCCCGCCAATCCCGTGACCAATCCGGCCGCCGCGCGCGCCTCCTTTCAACTGCCGGTTTACACCAATTGGGTGTTCCTGCCGGATAGCCTTTATCACCAAACGCCGCCGGGCCTGGCTTCGCCCCCACCTTTTGACCTGTTCGAAACCAATTTGGCTATCGCGCCAGCGCCCCAATTCATTCTCCTCGTCACGAACCGGGTGCGCTTCTTTTTGCGGGATGTCGCGTCCGGAAAACTGCTGGATTTCGTCCAGTTGGACGGGTGCAACACCACCCGGGATTTGCGTGCCGAATTGATGACATCCGACCAGTTCGGGCTTTGGAATACCAATTTGTTGGTCAGTTCCGGAGGGGGCAATGCGGTCACCATTGGCATCAATAACCAAATTTTGATCTCGTCCGGAGCCACCCCAATTAGCGCGAACACCTGGAATGAATACACCCTGGCCCAATGGAACAGCCCGACCATCAGCCTGGCAACCAGCCAATTTAGAGGCTTTCTCAACGACCAATCCACCAATCTGGTCATGCAAGCGCCGTTCACACCAACCGCCAAATTCTGGCAATATTGGACCTGGCAGGCCAATGATCCTTCGGTTCATTATACTTTGGGTGACTTGGCAACTGTCGTTTCCCCCACCAACCCAGCAACCCCGATTAAACCGCCGACCGCCGCGGCCACGAACAACCTCCTGATCAATATCGGGATCATCAATAACCGATACCAGCCTTGGGGTGGCAATCCGCTCAAGCGTAATCCGGCGACCGCCCGGGTCGATCTAAACCCCGCCTACAAGGACCCGATGATCATCCGCGCCGCTGCCTGGGACTTGCCGGTCGGGCTACCCCTCGATATCCGTTGGTTGGGGGAAATTCACCGGGGCACCCCCTGGCAAACGCTTTATCTCAAGTCTGCCGCGGTGGAGGCCAACGACTGGCAAACCTGGACCGGGAATCCGGACGCCGCGGATGCGCGGCGCACCCAACCCACGAATGATTGGCACCTGCTGAGCGCCCTGGCCTCGCTCATCAACACCAATTCACCCCGCAACCCGTTGTCCGCCAACAACCTGGATTTGGTCCAATGGGCGGCCGCCGATCCCAACGGGTTCACGGTCCTGACCAATCCCAACCCGGCGATTAGTTTGACGGGGCCTTTCCCCTCGCTGACCCCACTGTCGATTGGCGCGGACGCCCCGCAACTTCCCGGGATTATCGCCGCCATCATTCAAACCCGAGCGCAGCAGCCGACGGGTTGGTTCAGTGACCCGGCGGATATTTTTGCCACGCCGGAACTCAGCCTTCAATCCCCCTGGCTGGACCTCACCGGGAGGCAACCGCAGTGGGGCCTGACCGATGCCGCGTATGAAGCCATTCCAGCACAACTCCTCACGGTCTTGCGCCCTGATTCGATCGGCTCCCTCCGGCCGGACCTCGGATCCCTGCAAGTGGAATTCACCGGAGTGGACGGGTTTTCGTATGCGATGCAATCTTCCACCGATTTGCGCAACTGGATCACCCTGGCCATGCTGGTCGCGACCAACGGCCGGGTGCAATGGCCGGCGGCCGGTCTTTCCGGCCCGGGGCAGATCTTCTTTCGCTCGGTCCTGCAACCTTAATTTCCCGCGACGGGCGGCGGGGGTAAGAAGTTGGGCGATGGCCACATCCAAGAGACAAGCCGGTGATCCGGTGAAAACGAAAAACCATCAAATTATAAAACTTATGCCCCGTATCCAACCTATCAGCCCCGCGTCTGCCTCCCCCGAACAGCAACAAATCTTCACCACGGTGAAACACGCCTTGGGCGTCGTGCCCAACCTGGTGGCCACCCTGGCGCAATCGCCGGCGGCGGCGAATGCTTACCTGGCCTTTAATCAGGCGCTCTCCAAAGGAGCATTGAGCCCGCAACTCCGCGAACAGATTTCCCTGGCCGTCGGGGAAGCCAATTCCTGCGACTATTGTGTCGCCGCCCATTCCCTGCTCGGCGAAAAGGCCGGCCTGGCCCGGGAAGAAGTGCGGCGCGCCCGGCAGGCGACGTCCAGCGATCCCCGCAGCGCCGCCGCCGTGGCCTTCGCCCAGAAGATCGTCAGCGATCGCGGGATCGTGGAGGACGCGGATTTGGCCACCTTGCGCGGACACGGGTTTACCGAAGGCGAGATCGCGGAAATCATTGCCAACACGGCGCTGAATATTTTCACGAATTACTTCAACCACATCGCGGGCACCACGGTGGACTTTCCGGTCGCGCCCAAGCTGGAAACCTGCGGTTGCGGTCACTGATTCCGCTCGCCCGCACCGGCGCGGCCGGTTAGTCTGCCGCCATGACGGACGAAGAGATCAACTGGCCGGAAACCTTGCGCGCCCAAGACAGCGGCCAACAAGCCGCCGCGGTGGACGCGCTCCGCGGGGTCCTGCTGAACGGGTTGCGGATTGCCCTGAACAACCGCCCCGAAGTCAGCGAAGCCCAGTTGGAGGATTTCGCCCAGGATGCCTTGCTCCGGGTTTTGGACCGGCTGGACCAGTTTCAGGGTCGGAGCCGGTTCACCACCTGGGCGCAGGCCATCGCCTTGAACACCGCTTTTGCGGAACTCCGCCGGAAACGGTGGCGGGATGTCTCCCTGGATGCCCTGCTCACCGCCGGCGACCAAATGGCGGAACCCGCCATCTTGCCGGACGACGTGTTGGGCGGGGACGAAGACCGGACGCGCTTGGTCAACGCGTTACGGCGGGCCATTGCCGAGGAACTGACGCCCAAGCAGCGGGCGGCGATTCTGGGTGAATTGCAGGAAATGCCCTTCAACCAGATTACCGCGCTGCTGGGAACGAGCCGGAACGCCGGTTACAAACTATTGCACGATGCGCGGCGGGCGCTGAAAAACCGCCTGTTGGAAGCCGGGATCACCGGCACCGACATTCAATCCGCTTTTACTTTATGAAACCGCAAAACCCGAGCCTGACGGCGCCGCAAGTCAAAGGGCTGGTCCAAATGATCGGACTGACCCGCGACCGGGAATTCAATTGCAGCGAATGCCTGGAGCATGTCAGTGAATACGCGGAGCACCAAATGACCGGCCAGGAACTGGACGCCGCCATCGCCTGCATTGAGCAGCACCTGAAGCTCTGCCCCGAATGCCGGGAGGAATATGAGGCCCTGCTCAAGATCCTCCGGGCGGGTGCCTGAAGCCGCGCGGGCTCAGCCATGGAACCGGCCAGCGAGAAAATTTCCGCGCGACCCGCCACGATGGCGGACCTGCCGGAGCTCGGCGATTTGCTGAGGTTGTTGTTCACCCAGGAAGCCGACTTTCAACCGGACCACGCCCGGCAGGAAAGCGGTTTACGCCTGATTCTCACCCAGCCGGAAGTGGGCATTATTCTCTGCGCCACCGCCGGCACGCAACTGGCCGGCATGGTCAGTCTGCTCTATACCGTGAGCACCGCGGAAGGCGGACGAGCCGCCTGGCTGGAGGACATGATCGTGCGCCCGGACTTCCGGGATCAGGGGGTCGGCCAATCCCTGCTGCAAGCCGCCATCACCGCAGGAAGAGCCGCCGGCTGCACCCGGATCACCTTGTTGACCGACGCCGACAACGCTCCCGCCATGCGCTTTTACGGGCGGGCGGGATTTCAACGGTCCAACATGGTGCCCTTGCGCCTTGCTTTGGGGAAGGAGGGCTGACTGGTTGGGTCAAGTCCAGATCGCCATTACATAAATCCCGGCAAATGCGCGCATCCGCATGACACTTCATAAACATTGATGTGTTGGAGAATTGGAAAGGTGATAGCGCAAGGGAACACCAACGACCCCGAGCTCAGCAATCGCAACCAGAAACGCCCAGTCAGCCGTAAAAATCGCTGCCAAATGAATTGAAGTGTCCGACTGCCCAGCGGGGCGACGGTTCGCTACAGCGCCCTCCTTAGCCGTTGTGCGCCAATGACTCCAAGACTCGGCTGATGCCAGAGTAGTCTTTAGCAGGCTCAATGAAACCAATGTCCTCACCAAACTTCGAGCGTCGATCAGAATACCCAACCGCAAACTCGCGGCCTGACTCTTGGGCCAGTGACCGGATGCTCTCAAGCAAAAGGGGAACATGACCAACACTAACTTGATCGAGGTCAAAATTCAGACCGAGATTCCAGTCCGGCAAATCGTCTGGTTGCATGTCTGGCGTCTTCGCAAACCTGTCATCTATCAATCTGACGTGCGGAACCTCACGCGCAATCTCACCCAACCGCCGGAGCAGCAAATCCGCCACATCATCGAGGTCTGAACCATCAACATAAATGTAAATTCGAAAGTGCATGGCGATGACAGCTAATGACCAAAGTTCAGCGACCCGGCGCATCCATCCGCCATAGCAGTGCTACTGCGGAGGACGGACGGGACGCGTGAATTACCATCAACGCCCGATGGCTGGGCTCGCAGCAGCGATCTTGTTAGGCCGATGCCAATGCCTCATGAAAGCAGTGAAACAGTCTCCAATGTCTGGCCGGCAACCGTGCCGCGCAGCACATCGGACTTGCGCATCTGTGACATGAAATGTCCGAGAACCTTGTCATCAGCTGCCAACTGCCTCCATCGCTGGACAAAATGACTGGCTGGCAGCTCACCGACAATCGTAATAAGCATGACGCTTGTATCGGGCGAACTGCACATCCGCTGAACCTTAAACTTCTCAGCTACCTCCTGAATGAAAGCATCCGCGCCCGGCAGGTCGGGAATATTTAGCCCCATCACAATCGCGGTGACCGGGCCATCGGGGGACTGGAGAGCCATCGTTTTCAGGTTGGCGATCGTGTTCGGCGCCGGCGGCCTCGAGCGTCCGAAAATATCAAATAGCCCCATAATCATTACCGTGGTTGTGATTCTACAAAATGTAATGCGCGCAGTCCACCTCACGAAACAAGCTCACCGACCCGGCGCATCCCTTCTCCGGAGCAGTGCTACTGCGGAGGACGGACGGGACGCAACGATCGCAACCGGAGAGCGCTGGCCAGGATCGCTGGACCGAATGGTTAAGCCGCATTGGATCCTACGTGACTCTGAACCGACTGCCGCGCAAACGCAACGCACTCTGCCAAGACTGCGTCCGGGTCTGCTGTGGTTTGTCGCGCAACCGTGCGCCCGTAAGCGTCGCTGCCCTCAACAACGTAGCAACCGTTGGCAACCTCACGCTCCCGGAAATACCAGCCCTCGACCAAGCCGGTGATGGGGTAATCGCGAATCATCTCTATGTGACTGCGTGGTGTGATCGTCTGTTTGTCCATACGCGCGGTGCGGCCTAACGTTCGTGGTCAACCCGGGCGGGCCGAGGAGTTCCTACATGCAACAGAGACGGGGTCCCGCCCTTGCCCGGACCACGCTTGTTCGACTTTTTTGTCGCCCGTTGCTGCCTGGCCTGGGCGCGCTCGGCGGCGGACCGCACATGCTCTCGTGTCGTGAGCACGGCTTTCAGGTCCGCGTAAGCCCTCTGCCACTCAGCCGTGCCCTTAAAGAGGATATTCTCGCTGACCGCGATCTCCTCCGGCGTCCGGTCAGAGAGAGCCGCCGATTCCTCACACCGTTGCAAGGAGCGCAACCGCCCCAGCAACTGCTTCGTGGGCATACTCGCCAAGGCTTCTGGTGCCAAGGGTGGAATCAGGCGACGTTTCATGTTGTTGTTGAAAGACCCAAGCTCAGCGACCCGGCCCGCGAGGGCGTGCGATTGCAACCGTGACGCTCGTGCCGGGTTCGCTGCAGCGCATGGTAGGCCACATCATCATCGATCCTCAATCCACTGCTGATCGTCCTGACACTCGGGACAAATGACCATGCGCTCGATTCGCCCCGAACGCCAGACTCTAAGCGTGTCCCAGCGATGCCAAAAATTTTCGTCCAGCGGCGCGCCAATCGCAACGACTGTGTAATCGCCCAGCGTGTAGTCCGCCATCCAACTCGCATCGTGGCGCACAGCAGCCAACTTCCGATAGCTCGGTGACATCTCAACCCTCCGTACGAGCTGTGAGTCTGCATGCATACATCCTGACGGGCAAATGATCAACAGAGCCAACAGAGAAGATGAAAGATGTCTCATGGCGTGCGTAGTGGCCGTAGGTCCCTAGCTCACCGACGGCGGCCGGCTCCAGCGATTTCGTTAGGTTGCGCTTTCATGTCATGACCAAACCACAACGAGCTCGCAACTCGATGTGATTCCCGGCTGTCCTGGTGTGCGAACTTCAAACTTGCCTTTGACACGGATGGCTCGCTCAGAGTCAACCTGCAAACTCGGCGTGAGAATGGCACTGAGCTGATCGTGTCGCATTCGCTCGTCTGGCAGTGCCGGGTGCGTTGCATGGGTAGTCTGCCCACTGTGGAACGCGCGCTCCCAACGACACCATATTGCCCAATCCTCCATCGCCAGGCGGAACGTCGCCTCGTCAACGGGCTGCAATAAAAACACTTCGCTCCAATCTTCAGCACCCTCGTCCCAAACAGAGCTGTAGAGGTGCGGCTCGCCGTGATAATTAGCGATGCCGCCTCTCGGACCATCATAGTAATCCGTTACTGTGTGGACGATTTCGCGGTTCTCGTACATGAGATTTTTGCGGAGCCTATCGACCCAAGCTCAGCGATGGCGACCCACGAGGCGAGCCGATTGCAACCGGAGCGCAAGCGCCGGGTTCGCTGGAGCGCATGGTTGCTAGGAGGCATGGTCTGTGTCATAACCAAAAATCCGAAGTCCCACAACTTGCTCCTGGTCGGTGTCCGCGTCAAACTGCCGGCACTCGCGCCAGACAATCCCGCGATGGGTGAGCCACTGCTGAAGCTCCGACAACTGCGGAGACGGAGAAGCAAAGAACTCCAAGTGATGGAGGTAGCGGTATGGCTGCTGAATGGCAGCCGGGAAATCGGTGCAGCCTCGGCGAAGCGCATCCTCGGCCTGATGTATGAGGCGGCAACGATGCCACAGCTCTCGACCGAACAAGGCGGCGACGCACTGCAAGATGACCTCCCACTCGGCATCGCTGACCCGAGGCGTGAAACCTTTCTTGGCGAGGTATGCATCAAGGGCTGTTGGGTTGAGGACCATGGTGTGCGAAATGCTGCCTAACGACCTAAGCTCAGCGATGGCGGCCACAAGACGCGCCGATAGCAACCGCGACGCTCATGCTGGGCTCGCTGCAGCACATGTGTGTTAGACCACATTCGCTGTCTCCTTCTTAACGCTGCTCAACCTCCATGCCCAGAAAAAAATCACCACGGCCAACCAGACAGTGCCTACTGTGAATGCCATGAAGCTGCAGTGGACGAAGGGGAAACTATTCGCCGGATGATCCCCGCGTAACAGTGGCCAAATCTCCGCGCCAAGAAAGTTGCAAAGCAACTGTGCCGAAATCCACATGGGAATCAACCAACCGGTCGAGAAAACCGCAATCAATAGGCGATGCATAATCCTGAGGTGTGCTGTGGCCTAACGAACCAAGCGCAGCGACGGCGGCCACGAGGCGCGTCGATTGCAACTGCGACGGCCCGCCGCCGTTCGCTGCGGCGCATGTTAGGTTTCGTCATCGTTTCAATTATAATAAAACGAGCGCCAATATGGGAGGCTCTCCCTGCTCAACACGCCGCCAATTTACGAACGCCGTGCCCTCCAGGAAAGCCTGACAAATCTCTGGCAGTCTCTGCGCGAAATCCTTGGTGTCGGAGACCTCCAAATGAAACAACTCGCCTGGTGCAACGGTGAAACGTGTCATGCCGTCGTCAAAGCCGGTCATACAATCAATCCATGCGTTCAGGTTCCGACCATAAAATTCGGGAAAACCCATCGTCTCGGCAAAAACCGAATGGAAACTATCCCAATCGGTGATGCTCTTTGTCAGGAGTCTGACGGTTTGTGATGCCATGGCACTCTCAAAGCGGCCTAAGGTTCCGGCTCAGAGGCAGGCCGGCCCAATCGTTTTTGATAATGTTGGTTCCCTCTGAGGGCGGCGAGGAACAGTCCGCGAGGACGAGTGTCACAACCAGGAGAGGCAGGTTTGATTTCATAGCGCCCAAAGACAAAAGCTCAGTACCCGGCACATCCATCCTCCGGAGCAGTGCTACTGTGGAGGACGGACGGGACGCCACGATTGCAAACGGGGCGCGGTCGGCGGGTTCGCTGGAGCGCATGGTCAGGCCGCTTGTGTCCACTCTCTCTTGGTGACATATAAAAATAGTGACGCGAGCTGCTCATCAAAACCCTCGGCTGTCTTAAGGACGACATGCCTGTCCCTCGCCTCGCCGTCAGCAAGCGAACCGGCGGTGATGTCGCAATGACCGCTCTCCCAAACGCACACCTCGCCAGCACGCTCCGTATTTTCAAGGCAAACAAGCAATGAAGGAACCGGAGAACCTTTGGAGTAATGAATGCGAAAACTCAAGCTATGCGCTTTGAATCGCGCCTCCAATCCGTCCCGAAAGTTGTCAAAGCCTCGCTCGGAAATCAAATGTCTCAGTGACTGCGACATAATAAGCGGCCTAACGAACCAAGCTCAGGGACCTGGCGCACGCGGGCGCTACGATTGCAACCGCGAAGCTCATGCCGGGTTCGCCGCAGAGCTGTGTTGACCCCATCATGGTTTGACGACTTTAATTGGTTCTGGCGCAGCAGAAAAATGGGCCATGATTTCCCGAGCATCCTTTTCCGTAAGAACCTTCAGTTTTAGGTGCGCGATTACGTCCACTTCGGGAGCTCCCGACCGGAGCAATACCACCTGATACACCTCCTTTTTCGCGTCTATGCTCAGCGCTTTGGAAGTCGCAAATGCTTCGTATGCAGTCGCCATATTTTCGTAAATTGTAATCTCATTATCTGGATGCACATCTCTCTTAAAATCGTCCACCCACTTTTCAAGCGGACTCGAATCGACCTCGTGAAACACCTTCTGGACGTGCGTGATCCGTGCCAACTGTTCGTCCGTCAATTTTGCATGCTGGATAGGCCCCGGCGTCAGCTTGTTCGGATCCATCCACTGGGACTTATTCTCGGCTGGCTTGCTGGATTGCCCGCATCCAGCCACGAAAAATGCAGCGCAGACAATTGTGCAGGCAAGCCATCTTTCGAGTATGGAATTAAATTTGCGCATGTGATTTAACTAAAATTATAATGCACCACCACTCAACTTAAATTCAGCTTTCACCGCACATCAAGCCTGTTCTTGTTTGATCGCAAAATGTATTTCGGCGGAGTGCCCGCGCCGAACTCGACCATCAAACCGAGGGAACTGCTCGTTCTCAATCCAAAATTGACGTTCATGGATCAATTCCACGAAGTGATGCGTTTTCACCACTTGGCCCTCAGCACCGAGGAAGCCGCAAGACTCATGATCCCGGATTTGGAATCTTGAATTGCTTATCTCATCGCGCGGAACCCGGTTTGGCGCAACCTCGTTGAGGTTGAGGGATTTTTAGGATGACCACCCGGGGTAGGCGCTTGTTCCTCGCGCCAACCCCGGGCTATATGACGCAACCTCTTTGAGGTTGGAGAAAGGGGCGACAGCCCGGCGGCGGAGGGGGGCGGGTTGATGGAATGGATGGGTCGGCGCGGCGATGGGATTGGTGCGCACCTTCAGAGCTTGGGGGATGATGGATGTGAATTCCCAGGCCGATGGCCTGTGGGCTGGGGTTAAAGCGCGCCTTTGGCGCTGGGTGAAGGAGGAATCGCTGGTTGGGGCTCCGAAACATCGAGGTAAGATTCCCCTCCCCCGTCGCATCGAATCAGGGAGCCGGAAAACCGGCGCGATAAAAACCAAAATACAAAGCATAACCTTATGAAAATCGCCATCGTCATCATCTCGGACCCCAAATCGAACTCGGAAGAAGCCAACGGCCGCGTCTTTAACGCGCTCGCCCTCGCCCAGGAAGCCCGCCAACACGGGGACGAAGTCGCCGTGACCTTTATCGGCGCCGGCACCCGCTGGCCGGCGGAACTCACCAAACTCGCGCACCCGTTCAATGCGCTTTACAACTCGGTGCGGGAATCTGTCCAGGGCGCCTCCTGCGGCTGCGCGGCGGCTTTCGGGGCCACCGAGGGCGTCAAGGCCTGCGGCATACCTGAGGTCAAAAACAACGCCATTGGCGGCACCCCGGGACTGCTGAGCGTGCGCCAGTACCTGGCCGATGGCTGGCAAACCCTGGTGTTCTGAGCCGATTCGGCCGGGCCGCATCGGGCGGCCCGGCAGGTTCTCAACAAAATATTTTTTGACCGATCCAGCAACCTGCGGAACGTTCCGCGTGATCGATTTGAAGCAACGAAAAGCAAACCCAACCCATTCACTGACAACCCACTCCCAAACCATGAAACTCACCAATAAAATCGCCGTCATCACCGGCGGCAATAGCGGCATCGGCCTCGCCGCCGCGCATGAATTCCGCCAGCAAGGCGCCCGCGTCATCCTCATCGGCCGCAAACCCGACGCCGTCGCCACGGCCGCCGCCGCCGTGGGCGGCGACACCCTCGGGGTGGTCGCCGACGTGTCCCGGGTGGCCGATCTGGACAAGGCCTTCCAAACGATCCGCGAAAAGGTCGGGCACATTGACATTCTGTTCGCCAATGCCGGCGTGGCTCACTTCGCGCCGTTGGCGGAGTCCTCGGAAGCCCTGTACGACGAAATGTTTAATGCCAACGTTAAAGGCGCCTATTTCACCGTGCAAAAGGCGTTGCCGCTCCTGACGGAAGGCGCCGCGATTGTCATCACCGCCTCCACCGTGGCGCATTTCGGCATGCCCGGCGCGAGCATCTATGCGGCGGGCAAAGCGGCCCTGGTCAATCTGGTCAAAACCCTGGCACTGGAGCTGGCCCCTCGCAAAATCCGGGTCAATGTCATCAGCCCCGGCCCCATCGCCACCCCGATCTTTGACAAGATGGGACTGCCGGCGGCGGCTGTCCAGGAAATGGGCGGCGCCATCCTGTCCCAGGTGCCCCTGGGCCGGTTCGGCCAACCGGAGGAAATCGCGAAGGCGGTCGCGTACCTCGTCTCCCCTGACGCGGCGTATGTCACCGGCACGGAATTGCTGGTGGACGGCGGCATGGCCCAAGGCTGAAAATCCCAACTCCCCGCCGATGAATCGGCGGGGTAAGAAATTTGTTTCCCCCAACATCCAAACAGTGGAGGGCAATGCCCTCCGGAAAGAAAATATGAGCATCCTGAACTTGAACCAAGACAGTTTTGACGCGGCGATCAACAGCAAAAACGAACCGGTCCTGGTGGACTTCTGGGCGGAGTGGTGCGGTCCGTGCAAAATGATCGCCCCCGTATTAAAGGAGATTGCCACGGAACAAGCCGGCAAGGCGGTCATCGCCAAGGTGAACATCGATGAATCACCGGAATTGGCCGTGCGTTTTGGCATCACCGGCATTCCGACCCTGATCGTCTTCAAAAACGGCAAGGCGACCACCACGTTGCGCGGCGTGCAGTCCAAATCGGTCATGGTGAAAGCCCTGACCGCCGCCGCCTAAGCCGCTCCCAATCCGGAACCCCAAAACCGCCCCCGCCATGGCCGACAAATATCTCGAACTGATGTTGACGCCGAAAGTCACGGAGGCCCAGCGCCACTACTTCGGCCGGGCCATGGCGGCGGGCGGGACCCGCGCAAACGACGCCCTCACGGAAGAGGAACAAAGCTTCATCACGTCCCGGGACAGTTTTTATCTCGCGACCGTGACCGAAGCGGGTTGGCCGTACGTGCAGCATCGCGGGGGCAAACCCGGCTTTCTCCGGGTGGTAAACCCGGGACAGTTGGCGTTCGCGGATTACCGGGGAAACCGGCAATTGATTTCCACCGGAAATCTCGCAGCCAATGACCGGGTTTCCCTGTTCCTGATGGATTACCCCCAGCGCGCCCGGCTTAAGATTCTGGGCCAGGCGCGGGTCGAAGACGCCCGCGAACATCCGGAGCTGGTGGCGCAATTGACCGAACCGGCAGAGCGTCCGCTGGTCGAACGACTCTTTTTCATTGATGTGGTGTCCTACGATTGGAATTGTCCCAAGTACATCACCCCCCGATATACCGCCGCGGAAGTGGAGGAAGCTGTCGCACCCTTGCGGCGGCGGATCACGGAGTTGGAAGCGGAATTGCAGCGCCGGAATTGAGAGGAAGCCGCAGTTTCAGCTGCGACAATACAGGAGTCAGATTGTGGCAGGGAGCCTCCGGGTGGTAGCGCATTTCCACCCGGACTGAAGAAACGGCGACCTCGGTATAACTGACGCTGGCCGCGTCGTGACGATGCATGCAGGTGGAGAAAGGGCCGGCGTGGGGTGAATGGGAACGGTGCAAGCGCCGCAACCAATCCAAACTGCCCGCCGAGCGTTGCCGCAGCACGCGTTCAAAAGTTTTGCCGCGCGCGTGTTCGGCGGTTGGCTCATCGAAGCCGGAGGAGATCCATTGCCGGGTCTTCCAGGAGTGATCAAGACGGAGGAGCCGGCACAAATTCCAACGCCATTCCGTGACCAGTCCAGGCTCGGGAAACACGGCAATGAGCCGAAACGGATTGATCTGACTCAGGGGCAAACCCAACAATATGGACTCCAAGTTCCCGGGCAGATGATTTCCGCTCACCGCGTTTATTACCTCGCCGCGGCTTACGGTCCGGCCGGAAACGGCTGCCTTTACGGAGTACCAGTTGATGAGCGCGAACGTCGCTCCACGATCATTCACCGCAATCCAGGTGCCGCCGCCGGTTTCAAACGGGCATAATACGGCGTGGCCGCCAAGATCGCGCCGCTCGGGAGGATGACCTGGCGGACGGGTCAATTTTTCGTCGCGGTTCATCCCCAGGGCATAGCCCCGCTGCCGCGCGATAAAAGTCACGGTGCACATGGCCGGGGCTAATCCGCTGCGGGGTAAGTCGCGGCCCGTTGGAGTTGCTCCCGCCATTTCTTCCACACAACCAAAAGACTCGTCGGGCGGCAGCCCAACTGCCGGTTGGCGGCGCCGATGGCAAAGACCAGTTCCCATTGCCGAAACAGTGTTTTGTAAGCCTCGAGCAGCGAAGTGCGGGCGTCGTAAATACTCGTGGCCTCGGAGGCCGCGCCATTGAGCTCGATGATTTGGAAGTTAATTCCCGCCCGCAAATCCTCATCGTTGGGGTAGCGAATGTCGTAGCGCCCAATGAAGAAGCCGGGAACTTTTTGCGAGATCTCGTCGATTTGCCGGGTCAATGCCGGAGTACAGAGGTGCATGCCCTCGCGGAAAATACAACCCTGGGCGTGGTTGCCGGCCTCCACCAATTTGAGGCTTTCGCCTTCGCCCAGCACCTGATCCTGGCGCGAACGGAAGCGGGCTAGGTATTTGTCGGCCAGGAAGCGGGCGCGCGGGTCGGCGGCGATGAGGTCCGCGATGGTCGAGCGTCCGTCGCCGATGATTACCGGGAAAATCTTCTCGGTGATGGCAAAAATGCGGCCGCGCGGCTCATGCGGAAAACGATAATAAAACACCCCCGCTTCGCCGGGGCCGGCGGCATACCGTTGGGCGATGAGTGGAGCTGCGGTTTGCCGCAGGTAGGCTTCGGCTTGCGTTGCCGTGCGGATGAGTTTTACCCCCAGGCCACGCTGGCCCTCCTCCGGTTTGAGGATGAACGGATAGTCGATGCCGAGTTGCGCCCGGATTTTCTCCAACGAACGCCAACGCTCCGGGAAGCTGGCGCCACTAATCAAAGCGGCTGGGGCGGTGAATTCCGGGCTGGTGGCCGACAAATCGGCCAAGGTGGCGGATTTGGATTCTCCGACAATGCCGCCCGAAAAGATGCCGGGGTTGGCCGCGGTGGGAGTGGTCAAGCCCCGGTATTTGACCGCGAGCCACAGGCAGCGGGCGATTACCGGCGGGTAAAACGCCCAGGCCGGCCAGAACTCCCAATGCTGCCAGCGTCCCAGCCGGGTGACCAGACGCCGCCAATCACATTGCTGCACGGCGCGGCGGAAGAATTGGAGGCCAACAAATACCGCGAGCGCGGTTCCCAGCAAAATCAACGATCCGTGTTTCCAGGCAGCGAGCCCGTGGGCCACCCGGGCACCGACGGTCTGGGCAAGCCACAGAACTGCGAACGTCCAGACGAAAGCGGCCAATCCAGTGACGAGCAGAAAACGCCGGAGCGGAACCCGGAGAAAACCGGCGGCGAGATAAGTGGGCAGGCGGGCGCCCGGAACCATGCGACTAAAAATCAGAACCATCGTACCACGCCGGGCGAACCAGCCTTCGCATTGCGTGACTTTGGCCGCGAACCGGTGAAAGGAGGAGCGGTCAAACCAGCGCCGGCCACCGACGCGCGCGAGGGCGTAGAGCCCCGCGTCACCCAACCAAATTCCCAGGAAGCAGGCAGTGAATGCGGCCGGCCAGGAAAGCCCACCGGTGGCCAGCAACAAGCCCGCGCCGATGGCTGCCGCATCCTCCAGGATGAAGGTGGCGAAAAAGAAACCCGCCGCCTTCCAAAGCGGAAACCAGGCGGCAAGATCCGGCGCCGACAGTGTGAGGGTTTCGGTCATATCACTGGGGAATTCCGGAGGAAATCAGGCTGTCCTGGTTGTTTCTGCCTGATGTTTCAACGTGGAAGGCGCAATCCCGAAGCCGGCCGGCAAGGACAATCCCAGCAGCCCCCCGATGATCCCGATCAACGCATAATGGTGGACGGCATGGGCGACAGAATACATCACTTCGCGACCAACGGTGGAGGGAAACGACTGGGACCCCATCGTGGAATAATTGGTTTTGCACGTCACCGTTAGCGTGCGGAGGAGCACCGCCGGGTCGAGGGCCACAAACCCGTCGCGGAGTTCCCGCGTCGCATTCAGGGCCGCAAAACGGTCGCACTCCACCAGCGTTCCCCGCTCCCGGTCGTCGTAATTGAGATCCCCGCCCGAGGCGGCATTAAGCAGGCTGCGAAAATGGTCGAGGCAATGGCGGTAGTGTCCGCCGATGGAGGCGTTAAAAGCGATCGTGACCTTGCGGAGGTAAGCCTCGTCAGTGATCTCGCCGAGGAGGACCTCGCCCTGGGACAAGATCTCAATGGCAGAGTCCAGGATCTCCTGGTGTTGATGGGGAGAAGTCAAGTTCATGCGGTTTGCGTTTTCAAAAGCCGGGAAAGGAAAGGAATCTCGTGGCGGTGCAAAAAGAGGATGAAGGCGCTGAAAAGGAAAACCGTGACGGCGAGCGCAAATAACAGGCCGCCATCATCCTTGACCTCGATGCCAAGCACGGTCAGGTGCGCCATGATGGCGCCACCCATCACGCCCAGCGCCAGGAGGGCGCCCGCCCAGCCGAAGCGTGGCGTGAGGAGCAAAACTGCCGCCACCAACTCCACCACCCCCGAACCCCAGCGGCCCCAAGGCTCCATCCCAACCTTGGTGAAGATATACACGGATTCCTCCGCGCCGGTGAACTTGAAAAACAGGGTTTGGAGGAGGATCGCCGCCGGGATGAGGCGGGAGATCCAACTGACAGCGCGGTGGGTCTTGCAGGATTCCATAATTATTCCGATGGTGGGTCGGCTTGGGTGACGTTTCCTTACCAACTATTTTCCCTTTTTCTCGACCAATCCGGGCCAGTATTGCTGAGCTTTGGTCAAATTGCCCGTCGCATCTTTGTTAAAATCGTCGCGCACGCCCTTGCTATACTGGAGTACCAGCTTCCCGTCGACGATTTGAAAAGCGTTGACGTCGATTTCCACCAGCTTGTTGCGTGAGACCCCGTAGGCACAATAGCCGCCAAAAACCGGTTCATACTTTGCGGGATCTTTGACGAATGACTGCTGGTGCTCTTTCGAGGAAAAAAGGTAAACCGCCCCGTCGCGTTTGGTCACGAACTCCGGCTTGCCTTTCACGGGCTTGCCGTCGGTGAAAAAGGCGACGGGATCATAGCCTTGAATGGCCACGCCAGTCTTGTCGAGGTTCAGCAGGGTTTTGTTGGTTTGCGCGAGCGTGGGAAACGCGAGTCCCAGCACGAGGATCAGCGAGAATAATGTTTTCATATGCCAATTCGTCGGGGCGAAAAGCGAAACCTTACAGGCTACTCCAACCTTTTCCGCCGCCTCATAATTAACGACCGGCCGCTGGTTGTTCCAGCCAACCGCCGGTGGCCTGCAAGGGGGCAAGCCCACTCGCGGGAGTAATCCAGACCGCGAGGGCCAGGCGGCCGGAACTGGCAGGCCCGCGCGGCAAGACGAACTCGCCCGTAGCCTCGCCTCCAGCGATCGTCAAAGGAGCGTGCACCTGGGTCAGGACGACAAAATCATGGATCAGCCGCCGGCCACCGTTTTCTCCCGATTTGACGTCGGATCGCAAACCACTGGCCAGCCGGGCCGCATGAACTTCGAATCCTTTGGCGCCAGCGGTCGTCGGCACAAATTTTACGGTCCAGCGATTGCTTGCGACTGAACTCACGGTCAGCACGCCCGGTTTGGCTCGACCCGATTTCGGGATCACTTTTTGGCCAGCCCAATCGGGCCACTCGCGACCGGCCAACACGAACTCGGGCGTATAAACCGATTCGCTCCGCCATTCGGCGGCATAGGCTTTTTGGCGCTCCGAAAATGCGGCTGAAGACCATGGATCGCGCCAGCCCAATCGGTCCCAATAATCAATATGAAAGGCCACCGGGACAAAATCCTGCCACAATTGCGGCGATTCAGTCAGACGGCTCAACCAGGTTTCGGCGGGCGGACAACTGCTGCAGCCTTCGGAGGTGTAAAGCTCCAGCAAAGCGGTTGCTTCGGCCCGGCTCTGGAAGGTGACGGGCACCGTTTGCGAGTATCCGGAGCCGGTGAGGAGCAAAAACAAACAGATTTGGAGTATTCTCATAAATTGGTTCCTTACGGGCACCGACGCGAGTCTGCTACCCTTGCGGTGGCTATTTCCTCCGACGATAGGTCGCCGGGTCAGCGCTCAAGATCAGCAATTCCCCTTGGCGGACGACTTCGCCGGTGATCTCGACGGGTTCGGCCACCAGATTTAAAACCTGTTGATTAACCGGTTGGCCTGCCGCGGAGACGAGTAGGAAATGAGTCAGGGAACCGTCTTGGGCGTGAACCACCAGGATCGGCGGCACGCCGCCGCTGATGCAACGGATGGCGCAGGCGCGGTGGGGTAGGTACTGGCCTGGATTCATCACGCCCAGGAAGCATTTGCTGTCCACAATTTCGCCGGTCAGGGTTTGGCGGCCAAGGGACACGGGCGTGGGGGTAATGGCAGGGGCGGATGGGGCCGTGGCTTGAATCCATTCCGGCTTCGTTTCGATCATGGTTTGGCCGCCACGATAGATGAGCGTGCCCTTGACGGTGACGGGTTTGCCCGCGAATGGGGCGATGGCATCCTGGGGCAACCCAAATTTCCACGGCGCCACCAGGTAATACGATGAGAAGCCCGGCAATCCGGCGACCTTGCCCGGACGGGTCACCAGCAGATGCGGATAGGGCTGGGACTCGAGAACTCCTGAAACCATCTTGAGATGGCCCCATTCAAAGACGCCGTCGGTGATCAGCCGTTGCGCAAGCGCGAAAGCGATGGCAGCGACCACCACAACCGCCAGCAGACCGCCCACCGTAATGCGGATGGTCTTGCCGATTCCAGGAGCAGCCTTGGCTTCCCAGCCGATGTAGAATTCGTCAGGTTGCTTCATAAAATAGTGGCCGGCGCCGCAATCAGCGCCGGCTCGACTTGGGTGCCCGCGGGGTTCGGTTGTGGGTGAACAAAAACGCGACCACCGCGGACCTGCACCTTGAAGGTGGGCACTTTTTCGACGAATGGCGCGGGCGCCGCCCCGGTGTCGGGCGCGTATTGATACCCATGCCACGGGCAAGTGATGCAGCCGTAAATAATCTTGCCCTCACCCAGCGGACCGTTCTGGTGCTGGCAGAGGTTGGAAACCGCGGATACTTTGCCGTCATACTTGAAGATCGCCACCCGCTCACCCGAGAGACAAACAATGCGAGCGCGATTCTCGGGAATATCAGCCACCGCGCAGGCATCCACAAACCCGTCGGGGCCCGAATCCGGAGCTTTTTCCTCGTCCAGCGGCCGGGTCTTCCGGGCGGCGACGAGCTGAAGGCCGACCACGCCAAGCAGACCCGCCGCGGTCGCGCCCACGTAAAGCGGATGGGTTTCGCCCTGGAGCACGCCAAACGTCACGTGCAGAACCAGCAGGGCGTAGGCGAAATAAACCAGCATGTGCAAAGATTTCCAGACTGGCGCGCTGAGATTCGCCAGCCAAAAATCATGACTCGTGGCGGCCAGGAGAAATAGAATGACCAGCGCGAAAAAACCAAAAGGCTGAAATGGCACCCCCGTGACCGCCCCGTTTAAAGGGCTGGAAATGAAAATACTGGCGATGGGATTGACGGTGCTGCCCGCATGATAGGTCAGAATGACCAAGGTGGCGTGAACGAGGGCGAGCAGGAACAGGGTGACGCCCGCATGCCGCCGATTATAAAGCAGCGGCAGGAATTTGGGATTCAGGCGGCTCAGGGGGCCGATCGCGAGAATGACATGCAGCAGCAGGAACGCCGCCGTGCCGAAGGCGCGCATGAGCATGATCTCATCGGTAACGAAAGGAAACAGGCTCTTGGTCAACGCCCCAAATACAGAAAGGTACACCGCCACTCCGCCGACGAGCACGGCGTCGTAGAATTTCTTCTGCCGATTCCATTGAACTGATATATAGGCGATACCCATGAATTACTCCTGCGGTTAAAATTTTGAGCCGTCGAAACGAATGGTTCGGGAAATGTCCACGACCTCGTTTTCGGCCAGATTGTAGATAATTAAGGCGCCCTCGGTGGTGAAGGAGGCAGCGGGGAGCGGCAGCTTTACCGACGGCGCGCAGGCTCCCAGCAGAATCGCATTGGCCGGCAACGCGTTGGTGGCAACTGGCCTTCCTACCGCCCAATAAACCAGTAAATCCGGTCGGGCAAAATCCTTTGCCACCGCCAGGCTAATCACAAAGCGGCCCTGGTCCGCAGTTTCGCGGAACAGACCCACTTGGATCCTGGTCTTGGGAAACAAGTCCTCGCGCCGCCATTGCTCGGAACCGAAGGGTACGCGTGACAAGGCAAGATCGGGCGTCGTCGCGCCGACGGGCGGTACGGTTTTACGGGCGGCAATACCGACCGCGAAGACGACAGGCAGAAGCACCGCGAGCGCGGTGAAGATGCGACGATGGCGTTGGCGCAAGGAACGGGTCATTGCGTGGAGGTGTTGCCCGGCCGTGCGAGCCGGCGGTGGATCGTACATTCTTCCGGCGGTTCGTGGACGCCCCCCAGCCAGCGCCGCAGTAGCCAAGGCCAAAGCGCAATCGTTCCCGGAATGATCAAAATGCGAAATCCCCACGAACCATGCGCCGCGCGCGGATCGATTGCTTTGACCCCAAAAAGCGCGAAGGGAAAGGCAAACAAAAAACCGCACGCCAGATAGATGGCGAGCAGGAGCAGCATGGCATTGGCAATCATGTTACGAGGGCCTCCAGTTGTGTTTCTGAATGCAATTCGCCATTCAAAATGTTGATTCGCGGCTGAAACCGGCAGCCCACTGGTCGGCAAACAAGCTTTGATTTCTGGTAACCCATGCACCCTTTAGTCGGCGCTGGCAGCCAAACCTTACAGGGAGGACTTCGTTGCTTTCTGCTTCACTTTTCCCACCGGGCATGCGATTTTCTTTCCGGATTGGCGCGGGACCACTACTCATTCGCGGAATCTTGAAACCAAGCGTGCAAACTGAAAATCCTTCCGCACCGACCGACGAAAACCCTTCGACCGGCCTCTCTGATCCGGAGCGCTGGGTCGAGACGCATGGAGATTACCTGTTCAAGTTCGCGCTGCTGCGACTGCGGGATGCGGCCCGGGCGGAAGACGCAGTGCAGGAAACCTTTCTCGCCGCGCTCAAAGGCGGCCGGACGTTTGCCGGCCGATCCCAGGAGAAAAGCTGGCTCGTGGGAATCCTAAAAAATAAAATCTGCGACCACTTCCGGAAGGCCAGTCGCGAAACATCTTTTACCGACCTGGGATTTTATGCCGAGGAAGAAGGCGACCGCTTTGTGACGGAGGGGGCGCATGAAGGTCATTGGATCAGCGAAATCGGACCGTGTGAATGGCAGAAGACCGGTGAAAGTCTCGACAACGAAAGGTTCTGGCAAACGTATCGCGATTGCTCGGCCAAGCTTCCGGAAAAGGTTGCCGCCGTATTCACTCTGCGCGAATTGGATGGAGTCACGGGCAAGGAGATTTGCGCGTTGCTGGGAATTTCGGAAAGCAACCTTTGGGTAATGCTGCATCGCGCTCGCATGGCGTTGCGCCGCTGCCTCGAGGCTAATTGGTTCGCGAAAGAAAAGTGATGCCCACGACCATAAAAAAGTGTAAGGAGTCGGCAGATCAACCGACAAAGCTATGGTGCGGTGTGGGGTCGGTTGCGCTGTAAAATGGAATTTTTGAAGAAAACCACCGAAGCCCTGAAAACCGGGTTGCGCACGCTAATGCCGTCTTGCCGGCAAGTCGCCCGAATTCAATCGGACGCTCTCGAGCGACCGCTCGGCGTTTCCCAACGGTTGGGGATGTGGCTGCACCTATTGGTGTGCAAATGGTGCCGCCGATATGGCCGGCAAATCCGCTTTCTGAGCCACGCGGCGCAAGAACACTCCGATGATTTGACCGGGTGCGTTCCGCAGAACCTCCCGGCCGAGGCGCGGCAGCGGATCAAACAAAGGCTGCGCAGCCAGGGGAAATAAAGTACGCGCCAGGAACGAAACGACAATATGCCCTATGTTAATGTGAAAATCACGCGGGACGGCGTGACGCAGGCCCAAAAGGCCCAAATAGTAAAAGACATCACCGCAACCCTCGTGACAACCTTGCGGAAAAGAGCGGACCAGATTCACATCGTTATCGACGAGATCGAGCCCGAGAATTGGGGTTTCGATGGGGTGTTGACCACGGAATACCGGGCGCGAACGAAATAATGAGTCCGGTAGTCCCACCGTTCCCCCCGCCGGAGATCCAGATAAGGCCCCTGGAAGCGGAGGACGTCGGGGAGGTGATCGGGTTGTTCCGGCGGCAGTTGTTGGAACACCGGATCGAATCAAATGAGGCGGACTTGCGAAACGTCATAGCGACAATTTTGCAGGAACCCAACCGCGGTTTCATCCTGGTGGCCAGACTGACCGGAGTCGGAATCGTTGGAGTGGCCCTGGCCAGTGCCTTCCTCGGGGTGGAGCATGGCGGCGAAAGTGGCTGGCTGGAGGAGCTTTATGTCCGGCCGGAATGCCGGCAGCAAGGCGTGGGGAGCCGGTTGCTCGCCGAAATCCTGGGCCAAGCCCGGAGCCGGGGTTGGCGCGCGCTGGATCTGGAGGTGGAAACGGATCATGAACGCGCCGTGCCGCTTTACGAACGCCACGGTTTTCGCCCACACACCCGCAGGCATTTTTTCCGCAAGCTGACGTGACTAATAACCGCGACGAACCCCAGCGTAAGCCCTCGTGAAACCGACCGCCGTAATCTCCCGCCCGCCCCTGCCCCCGTTTACCCTCGAAACCGCGCGGCAAAAAGTGCAAGCCGCCGAGGACGCCTGGAACAGCCGCGACCCGGAAAGAATTGCGCAGGCGTACACCGCCGATACAGAATGGCGCAATCGGGCGGAGTTTCTCCAGGGTCGCGCCGAAGTGGTGGCCTTTCTGCGCCGGAAGTGGCAGCGGGAACTCGACTACCGCCTGCGCAAGGAATTGTGGGCCTTCACCGACAACCGGATTGCCGTGCGCTTCGAATATGAATGGCATGACGACAGCGGCCAATGGTTCCGCTCCCATGGCAATGAAAATTGGGAATTTGACGACCAAGGCTACATGCGGCAACGCTTCGCGAGCATCAATGACGTCGCCATTTCGGCGGCTGACCGCAAATTCCTTTGGCCCCGGCCAGCAATAGCAAACCTATGAAATCCATCAAGTCCGCCCTGATCCTCCTCCTCAGCCTGCTCGTGCTCGAAGGTTGCGCGACAAAGCCAACGAAATCTTCCCCGACCGCGCCCCGCGGGGAGGAGGCGGAATTCCGCCAATTGGTGACGGGCTTCTTCCAAGCTTGGAGTTTTGGCGAGGGGCAAGCCAACCGGGTACTTCCCGCCGCCGCCAAATTCTATGCGCCGGACCCCGGACTGGTGTTCTTCGACGTGGCCCCGCTGAAATTTACCGGTTGGAATGAGTACGCCACCGGAGTGACCACGGCTTTTCTCGATCTGGCCCGCAGCAACGTCATAACACCGAATGATGATCTGGTGGTCAACCGCCGGGGTAATCTGGCGTGGACGACGGTAACCTACCATCTGAACGCGGAATTGAAGGACGGAACCGGGCTGAGCCTGGACGGACGCCAAACGGCCATTTGGGAATGGCGCGAGGGCCATTGGTTGATCGTTCACGAGCACGCTTCGGCGCCCCTGCAACCGTGACCTTTCCGCCGCGGCGTCCCCGGCAAGCGAACGCTCCGAGGTTGCTTATTCTGATCACCCGGCGCACTGTGGGGTGAGTTCAAGATGATCGTCGTAGCGAAAAAGAAAAGCAAACTGCGGTCGGCGGCCATCCAGTTTTTGACTGTCGGCATGGTCCTGGCGGGGGTTGCCCTGGCGTACTGGTTCCTGAGCCCGACGTTTTACCAAGCCACAGCCAAAGTTGAAATTGGCACCGCGGACCAAAACGGGGGGAAAACCCCGGACGGGTCCCAGAACGCCACCTTACTGGCCGAATACAAATACCTTCATTCCAATGAATTCGTGGATCCGGCTATTGCCGACCTGCATCTCGCGGAGCGGTGGGCCAAAGCCAGCGGGAGTTCCTCCCCCCTCACCCCCCCGGAAGTGCGACAGATATTCCTCACCAAGGTGCGCATCGAGGCAATTTCGCACAGCAAGGTGTTTGCTTTTCAGGTGACGAGTCGCGACCCGGAGGAAACCGCAGAGATTGCCAACCAACTGGCCAACCGGTTCCGGGAACACCGCCAATCCCAGGCGCCGATCGTCCACGGCGACGCCGGCCAACTGGCGGGCAAATTCAAGCTCCAGTGGGATACCGCGACGAAAAAAATTCTCACCGCCGAGGACCGGCTGGCGGAGCTGGCGGGGGCGATCAGCCAGTCCCTGCGCAGCAACGGGATCACGGTTTATGACGCCCGGACCCTGGACAGCATGCAGGCGCAACGAGTCCGCCTGGAGTCCGAGTTCACCGCGTCCCGGACCACCCAGGAGCGACTGCGGGCGCTGCCCCCCCCGCAATTGCGGCAAGTGGTCCCGACCTTGATCACTAACAATCTGCTGGACAAAACCCTGGACTTATTGAATCACGCGCAAAATGGTTTGCGGGATGCACAAGCCAGATTGCCAGCAGAGGCACCGGAGGTACGCGAGGCCACGACCAACGTCGCACTGCTGCAATCGGGAGTGGACCAAGTGATCAGCGGCATTCTGGACGCCCGGGACGCCGAGGTTTCCGCCCTCAAACAGACTCTGGAGGAGCTGGTGGCCAGATTGGCCCGGGCCCATTCCAGCACCGAGGCGGGGTTGACCGCCCGCAATCCCGATTACCAGGCCGCGTTGGATAGCCTGGACAAAGCCCGCTACGAGCGTGAGCAACTGACCAATGATCTCGCCACGATCGCCGTCATGTCGGTGCACCCGACGGCGCTGGCAGCGGAAATAGTTGCCGCCGCCACCCTGCCCCGGCGGCCGAGTTTTCCCAATCCCAAGGTCGCTTTGGGATTGGGCATCACGGGCGGTTTCCTCAGCTTCTTCGGGATCCTAATGTTGACGGCCCGGTCGCAACCGAAAGCCGGATCAAATTCAAAGAAAGCCCGATTTCCGGACCGGAGTCGCCGGGATTTTCCCGGTCGCAATTGACGGCACCCAGTCCCGCCAGCGCACAACCAAATGACCGCCAATTCCCCAGCCAACCGCCAGGTGATCCGCGAGAAAACCGAAGCACGACTCCGGCAAATCGCCGGAGGGACGGCGGGCGCGCTGGGATTCGCGGCGCTCGACCTGCAATCTGGCGAACGCTTTGGGCAGCACGAACACCTCTGCTTTCCACAAGCCAGTGCCATCAAAATACCCGTGCTCCTGGAGGTTTTCCAACAGGCCCAGGCGGGCGAATTGGATCTGGGGACGGCCTGCCGGGTCGAAGGAGTCCACAAAACGGACGGGAGCGGTTTCCTCAAGGATTTGGGCAATGGCACGGTGACGATGAGTTTGCGGGACCTGTGCGTGCTGATGATCCTGGTGAGCGATAACACCGCCACGAATCTGCTCATCGACCGGGTGGGAATGGACCGGGTCAACCAAACGATGGCCGGGCTGGGATTAACGCACACCCGGTTGCGCCGGCGGATGATGGATCAGGCGGCGGGCGAACGCGGGGACGAGAATCTTTCGACCCCGGCCGAAGCGGTCCGATTGCTCGAGCTGCTTTATCGCGGCGAGTTTGTTTCGCGGGAGGTCTCGCGGAGCATTCTCGAGATTCTGCGCCTACCGAAATCCAGCGCGATCACCGCCGGACTGCCGCCCGGAACCCCGTTGGCCGGCAAACCCGGCGCGATCGGCGGCGTAAACGTGGAATGGGCGATGGTCCTGGCTCCGGAGCGGCCCTATGCGCTGGCGATCATGGAAAATTATGGCAGCAAAGGGGAAGCAACCGAGGCGTTTCGGGAGATTTCCCGGGTGCTTTATGACTATTTTCAAAGAGTCGGACGGGCGACCCCGCACGGTTCCTACCCCACACCCCGCTAGCCGGCTGCAACCCGGCATGGTCAAGCCCGCCAGCGCGTGTTAATTTCCCGGCGGTGACAAACAAGTTTTATGCCCCGGGTGAAGCACGCGCCGCGCAAGTCAGCGGCTTATTCGCCAAAATCGCGCCCCGGTATGACCTGATCAATGATCTGCAGAGTTTTGGACTGCATCGCTATTGGAAGCGGCGACTGGTCCGACTGGCCGGCGCGCGGCCGGGACTGCGGGCGTTGGATTTGTGCTGCGGCACCGGGGATGTGACGTTCGCCCTGGCCCGTGCCGGAGTGGAAACCGTGGGCTTGGATTTCAGCGAACCGATGCTGGCCGTGGCCCGGCGTCGATCCGCCACCGCTGCGTCGGCCGCCGATTCGAAGGGGGAAGGCAGGAATGATCCGGTTTTTCTCCAGGGCGATGCCCAAGAAGTTCCCTATCCCGATGCCAGCTTTGATGTCGTGACCATCAGTTACGGTTTGCGCAATCTGGCGGACTTTGACCGGGGACTCCGGGAAATGTATCGCCTGATGCGTCCCGGGGGTCGACTGCTAGTCCTTGATTTCGGCAAACCCAACAATGCGGTTTGGCGGTCATGCTATTTCGCGTACTTGCGACACGTGGTGCCCTGGCTGGGCTGGGCACTTTGCGGAGACCGGGACACCCACGGATATATTTTGGAGTCACTCCTGCATTATGCCGCGCAGGCGGGCGTTGCCCGAAAGATGCGCGAACTGGGGCTGGAGGAGGTCCAGGTGATCAACCTCATGGGCGGCATGATGAGCATCAACGTGGGCGTACGCCCACGTTGACCCGACTTTCGCGATCCGCCGGTCGACGCAACCGATTGTCCGGCGCAGGCTACTTCTTGCTGGCGGAATCGGCGGGGAGATTACCGTTCAAAAGGGTGCGGGTGAAAAAATCGCGCAAACGCCGCTGACCATAGGGCGTGCCCGCAACACCATGGCCGCGCCCGGGCATCACCAAGAGTTCAAAATCCTTGTCGGCTTTGATCAGGGCATTGACGACTTGCATGGTCGTGGCGGGATCCACGTTTTCGTCGTCCTCGCCCACCATCAGGAACAGTTTTCCAGTCAATTGATGGGCCAGGGTCACGTTGGAATTCGCCTCATATTCCGGTCCCACGGGCCAGCCCATCCACTGCTCATTCCACCAAATCTTATCCATGCGGTTGTCATGGCAACCGCAATCCGCCACCCCCGCTTTGTAAAACTCGCCATGGGTGAGCAACCCACCGAGGGCATTCTGCCCGCCGGCGGAGGTGCCAAAAATCCCGACCCGGGTGACATCCAAGGCGGGGTCCTTGGCGGCGGCCGCCTTGATCCAGGCGATCCGATCCGGAAAACCCGCATCGACAATGTTCTTCCAGCAAAGATCGTGGAATTTCTTGGACCGCTTGGAAGTCCCCATCCCGTCGCATTGCACCACCACAAAGCCGAGATCGGCGAGATTCTGGTCGCGGTTCGCGCGGTTGAAGGCCTTCGGGACGAAGGCATCATGCGGACCGGCATAGATATTCTCGATCACCGGATACCGTTTGGCCGGATCAAACCCCTTGGGTCGGGTGATGACGCCATAGATATCGGTGACGCCGTCCCGCCCCTTGGCCACAAAGGGCTCCGGTGGCCGCCACCCGGTCGCCAGTAGTTCCCTGGCGTCGCCCGTCTCCAGCAGGCAGGCGAGTTTACCATCCTCCGCCCGGCGCAGTTCGGTAATCGGCGCCTGGTCCACCCGCGAATAGCTGTCCAAAAGATACTGCCGGTTCGGCGACCAGGTCACACCATGGGTGCCATTCCCGGCGGTCAGCACCGTCCACCCGCTGCCGTCAAAATTCACGCGGCAATAATGCACATAATAGGGATCCTGGCCGGGAATCACGCCGCCGGCCCGAAACCAAATCTGCCGTTTTTCCTGGTCCACCCGATCGACGCCATGAACCACCCATTCCCCGCGGGTAATCTGGTTTTTGACCTGCCCGGCTTTGGCGTCATAGCGGTAAAGATGGTTCCAACCATCGCGCTCCGACATCCAGATGATCTCCCCTGTCCCATCCAGGTAGTCGGCATAGAATTTGCCGCTGTAATCAATGAAGGTCCGGCTTTGCTCATCAATCACGGGGGTGGCCGCGCCGCTTTGGGCGTCCACGGCAATGACCCGCAATACCTGGTGGCCGCGCTGGTTATAGAGAAACGTAAATCGAGAAGAATCGGCGTTCCAGCGAAAGTCCCCGATGGACCAGGGGTTCGGGAACAGGGCTTCGCTGATGGGGATTTCCCGCTGCGCCGCCACCTCAAACAGGTGCGGCTTCTGCACCGGCACTTCGTCTCCGGGCTTGAGGTAGGGATAGGAATGGAGCTTGGGTTGCGCCTGATCGGCCGGGGAGGATTCGACATAGTAAACCCGCCGATCGGTGCCCGCCCGGTGTTTCAGCGCGAGCAGATGGCGCGAATCGGGTGACCATTGAATATCGGGATAGGAGGATTCCGGATCCGGCTTGGTGTAATCCATTCCCACGCCCCGATCCGAAGCAAAGGAGTGGGCGTAAGAATTATCCGGATTGGCATCGTAGGTCAGGGCGAATTCCTTTTTGGAATCGAGATTGCGAACAAATAGGTTGTGGCCATGAACGTAGGCCTCCCATTTGCCGTTCGGTGACTTGCCATCCGGCACTTCTGCGGCGGGACGACGTCCGCCCCCTCGGGCCCCTCCCCGTCCACCCCGCCGACCAGCAGGAGTGGCGGCGGCGGGTTCCCCCGCCGCTTCGACAGATTCCTCCTTCGCCTCCGAGATTTGATAAGAATCCAGGTCACACCGCCAGGTAACATCGGCCGGTCCCTTGAAGAAAACACTTTTGCCATCGGCCGAGTATTTGAAGGCGGTAAAAGGCAACAGGTCGCCGCTCACCGTTTTCCCGGATTTCTCACTATAGGCGGACGCGAGTTTGGTGTGATCAAACGCCGGGAGTCGCCGGCCCGCTGGCGCTTCCACCAGCACGAATTCAAAGCGCTCCGCAGCTACTTCCACGCGGTACCAGAACTTTTGATTGTCCGCAAACCAGTGGGGGGTGACGACGGTCCGGTAGACGCGGGCCGCGGGAACATTGGTGCGGGTCTCCTGTCCGCCCACGGGGCCGGCACAAACCAAAGCCAAAAGCAGGAACCAGAACGGAAGAATTCGCGGTGTTTTCATGGGTTTACTTCACTCCCCCCATGAGTTTTTTGATGGGTTTGGCAAACACCAGCAGCAACAAACCGGCCACCGCCGGCATGAGGACGATTTGGAGGTACATACCAGGCCAGGCCGAAAGAGTATCCACTTTGAATTCGCCCGCCACCAATCCCGCAATCAAATTGCCCATCGAGGAGGCGAGAAACCAAATTCCCATCATCTGCCCGACAAGTCTCCGGGGGGCCAGTTTGGTCACGGAACTAAGTCCCACCGGGCTCAGGCAAAGCTCGCCAAAAGTGTGAATGAGGTAAGTCATGGTCAACCAGGTGGGCATGACCTTGTCGCCCCGGGCCACAAAGACCGAGGCCCCCACCATCACCAGAAAGCCCGCCGCGAGCAAGAGCAGCCCGATGCCAAATTTGGCGGGGATGGAAGGATCCAGATTCCGGCGCGCGAGGCGGACCCAGATGGCCGCGACCACGGGCGCAAGGGTGATGACAAAAACGGGGCCGATGGACTGAAACCAGCTGGCGGGAATCAACCAGGAAGTGCCCGGCAACGAACGGTTGGTGAAGCGCTCGGCAAAGAGATTAAGCGAGGAACCGGCCTGTTCAAATCCGGCCCAGAAAAGGGCCGCCGCCACAAAAAGAACCAGAATGACAATCACCCGGTTTCGTTCCACCGGCTCCAAACGGCCGGCCAAAAAAATGAAAACAAAATAGAGCACCGCCACGGAGCCGATGAACCAGGTGGTCAAGCGGGCCACCGCCACGGGATTGATCCGGACGAAACCCGTCATGCACAAACCGACAAACACCGCCGCCGCCGCCGCCAACAGGACCAGGACACTCCGCCCGGCCCCGCCCAAGCGGTCAGGGTGGCCGGGAGACCGCCCCGCTTCTCCCAAGTGATGGAGGGAAAGACGGTACTGAAGAAGGCCGAGCACCATGCCGATCCCAGCGGCGCCGAAACCATAATGCCAGTTGACGTTCTCCCCAAGCGTTCCACAAATAAAAGGCCCGAGAAACGCCCCCAGATTGATGCCCATATAGAATACCGTAAAGCCGGCATCCCGGCGCGTTCCCCCTTCCGGGTAAAGTCCGCCGACAATCGCGCTAATATTGGGTTTAAGCAGACCGGTGCCAACCACGACCAGGACCAGTCCGAGGAAGAAAGTTTCGGGCCGGGGAATGACCATGGTGAAATGACCCGCGGCAATGATGATGCCACCATACCAAACCGCGTTCTGGGCACCCAACAGGCGGTCCGCCAGCCAGCCGCCGGGCAAACTGGCCAGATACACCGCCGCGGTGTAGAGCCCGTAAATGGAACTCGCCACCTTGTCATTCATGCCCATGCCGCCGTCCTTGATCGCCTTGGTCATGTACAGCACCAATAAAGCGCGCATGCCATAATAACTAAATCGCTCCCACATTTCGGTGAAGAAAAGGGTGTAAAGTCCGCGAGGATGACCGGGAGCAATTGGCGGTCCCGGGAGGACGGGGGAGTGGGAATCAGGAGTTCGGATCATAGGCGCTGGTTCGGTCTGAACCGGGAAACTGTTTCCAAATTGTAACCCGGGATCAAGCCGCAAATGCGGTTTATCGGCGAGGATTTTACGCCACCACGGGGCCGTCGAGCGTTTGCCGGATGGTTTCCAACATTTTCCGGGGATCACTCGGCTTGGGGAGGAAAGCCTGGCCCGGCCCAAGCTTCAAGGCCCGGCCCGCCAATTCGATGCTGTAACCGCTGGTGAAAATCACCTTGAGTTGGGGCTTGCCGGTTTGCAATTTCTCCGCCAACTCACTCCCGCCCATCCCGCCCGGCATGATCATATCGGTGAAAAGCAACTGGATCCGGGCGGAGTGTTGCTCCCAAACCGTAAGCGCCAGCGGCCCGTTTTCCGCTTCCAGCACTTCATAACCAGCCCCGCGCAGGACAATGCCGGTCAATTTCCGAACCGCCAGTTCATCCTCCACCAAAAGAATTGTCTCCTTTCCCCGGGACGAGGTGGCGGGCGCGGGGCTCTCCAGCCGCGGAACCGGTGGGAGATCGGAAGCGGGAAGCAAAATCTGAAACGTGGTGCCCTGCCCCACTTCGCTGGTTACCCGGATGATTCCGGCATGTTGCTTGACGATTCCAAAAACGGTGGCCAACCCCAACCCGGTCCCCTTCCCCGGCTCCTTGGTGGTGAAAAAAGGCTCGAAAATGCGGGACTTTACCTCCTCGGTCATACCGCAACCGGTGTCACTGATGGTGAGACAGGCAAAACGCCCGGGAACCAAATCCTTACCCCCCGGCGCTTCCGGGCCGGAAATTGTCTGCTCCGTGGTGGCAATGATGAACTGCCCCCCAGCCGGCATGGCGTCGCGGGAATTGACCGCCAGGTTCAGCAACACCTGATCGAGCATGCTGGGATCCGCCTTGATCATCACGGAGCTGGCACAAAGGTTCAGCTGCACCTTGACATCTTCGCCGAGGATCCGACGCAGAATTTTGCCGAAGTTGAGGATAACTTCGTTGAGATTCAGCAAACCCGGTTGCAGCACCTGGCGACTGCTGAAGGTCAGCAGTTGCCGGGTCAGGTTCGCAGCCCGCACGGCACCGTCGCCGATTTCGGAAATGGAATCGCGAACATCACCGGGCAGATCCGTCCGCTCGCGTAACAGCACGACATGCCCCATGATGACCGTCAGCAAGTTATTGAAATCATGCGCCACTCCGCCGGACAGCTGCCCCAAGGCCTCCATTTTTTGAGCCTGCAACAACCGTTCCTCCAGCCGTCGGCGATCCGTCAGATCGCGCGTACTGATCAGGATCATGGGACTGGCCTCGTTGACAAGCCGGCGTCCGATGGACTCCACCGTACGCCACGAGCCGGTGGCATGCCGGACGCGGTATTCGACGGTATGCGCGGACTCCGGATGGGCCAGAATCTGGGCCAGTACCTTCCGGACATTTTTGGCATCATCCGGATGAATGAACTCCAGGCTGTCGTGGTCCACGACCTGCCCCCGGGGCAGCCCCAGGACCGTCTCACAGGAGCCGCTGCAGAAACGAATGGTGCCGGTGGCATCCACAATGGTGATGAGATCCTGGGTATTCTCCACGACGGAGCGCAACAACTCCTGCATACGGCGGCGCCCGCATTCGATTTCCCGCCGCTCGGTGATATCCCGGGCCACCCCCACGGAGGCGATCGGTTGGCCCGTTGAATCCTTGACCACGGAGGTCCACAGTTCGATTGGAAACTCCCGCCCGTCCTTGTGGCGTTGATTGATCTCGCCATGCCAGGTGCCCGATAATGCAGGCAGGGCGGAAGGCACCGGGTCCTCCCCGGGGTTCGGGGTACCCCGGAAAGCGTTCAGGTTTTTCCCCGTGATCTCCTCCTGCGTGTAGCCATAAGCCAGGAGAAAGGCCTCGTTGACAAAGAGGATATTACCGGACAAATCCGTGACGGCAATGCAGTCGCGCGCCGACTTGAGCGTTTGCGCCAGCAAAAGGGCCTGCTGTTCCTCCTTTTTGCGGTCCGTGATGTCCAGCGAAAAGAGCGCGACACCGGCGATGCCGTCATCGGCGTCCGGCACCGGGGAGAGGTAATTGATGAAATGCCGGCCATCGCGGCTGTCTTCAAAGCTGAACCCGGGTTCACCATCAAACACGCGGTCCACGGCCGCCTGCCGCGCCACCGCGAGTTCCGGCGGGAACAGTTGCTCCAGGCGCTGCCCAATAAGTTTTTGCCGGGGGCGCTTTAGATCCAGGGACAAAGCCGCGTTGACCGCGCGCAATTCTCCGGACCGACCGACCATAAAGGCCGGAGCGGGCAGGGAATCCATGAAGGCGCGCAAGGCATTCTCGCTCTTTTGCAAACGTTCAGTCGCCCCTTCGAGAATCGAAACCAAGCGGGTCTTCGCCGCCGCCCCTTTTCGCGCGGCCTCCAGTTCAGCCTTTTGGCGGATCATGTTCTTCCGTTGCAGCACGAGCCAACCACCACCAATCCCCGCGGCCACCAAGATTAAAGCCAGCGCGCGAAACCAGGTTCGCTGAATGATCAAGGGCTGCACGTTGATAATCAGCCGGGCCTCCTTCATCGACCAGCTGCCATCACGATTAGCCGCCCGGACGCGCAAGGTGGTCAATCCCGGGTCGATGGAATGAAAATGGATTTGCGGCCGGTTGCCCCAGGGCACCCAGTCTTTATCCGGCGGTTCCAACCGGATGGCATAACGGATCTTTTCCGGCGTGGCAAAACTGAGCGCGGAAAATTGCACGTCCAACTCGGAAGCGCCGGGAGGTAAATCCAGCCGGGCGGGAGGCACGGCCCACTCGTGCAATTTCCGGGCGGAATCCAAGTACTGCAAATGCTCAATCGTGATGAGCGGCCCGTTGGTCTCCCGCGGGATAAGAGTTGGGTCAAACGTGACCACTCCGCTAAAGGTCGCAAACCACATTTTCCCGGCAGCATCGCGAACCGCGGCAGGTTGGTAGCCGGAGGAACAACCGGCGGTATCCAGACCATCGGATTCGTCGTAGAGAGTGAACTGGGTCCAGGAAGTCTCGCCCCGCGCGAGCCGATGCAACTCAGGTTTGGACACGCGCAAAATTCCCAGGTCGGAGCCCATCCAGAAAGAACCGGCGGCGTCATCGAGCAGCGAGCCGATGGTCGTGGCCGGCAACCCCTTCTCCACCCCGATTTCGGTCAATTTATCATCGCGAATCCGGACGATTCCGAAGCCATGGACACCCACCCAGACACAACCGTCATCATCGAGGGTGACCGAGTTGATGCACAGTCCCGGCAGACCTTGCGCCAGGCCAAACGAGGTCAATTTGCCCCCGGCCAGGCGAAACAAGCCGTGTTCATGGGTGGCGATCCAGAACGCGCCAGATTGGCGATCCTCGGCCAATCCCCGGACCACGCAATTGGTCAATGGCGCCAGTTCCGGCAGCAAACGCAATTCGCCATTCTCAATGACGCGCACGCCGCGGTGGGTGCCCACCCAGAGCCGACCAAGCCGGTCTTCGAACAGCGCGTAAATCGCCTGCCGGGCGTCCGCGGGCAAGGGAAACTCCCGCTCCACGCCCTGTTCGTCGACCAAGAGGCCGCCGTCATAGGTGCCCGTCCAGAGCCTTCCCCCCCGATCCCGCAAAACACTCCAGGCTCGCCTACCACCGGGATCGGCGGAAGGAGGATGAACCCAGACCACGTGGTTGGACTCAATGCGGGCGGTGCCACCGCCATGAGTCCCCACGAGGATTCGTCCCGGCCCGGCTTCGGCAACCGAACGGACAATGCTGTTGGGCAACCCTTCGGGGTAACCAAGTTGTGTAAAAAGCCGTTCCCGCAACCGATGCAATCCACCATTGCTCGTACCAAACCAGAGGTCCCCCTCCGAGTCCTCCAGCAAACACCAACCGGTGTTGTCAGCCAAACCGTTTTTTGCCGTGATGAATAGGGCCGGGCCGTCGGTATTCAACCGGATCAGGCCGACGGAATTGGACACAATCCAAATCCGGCCCCGCCGGTCCTCCAGAATCTGCCGGGGTTGGTCCACCTCCACTACCGTCCGTATGAGCGTTGGCTGGCCAACACGATAAAGCGACAAGTGGTCCCCCTCATAAACCCAAAGTCCGCCATCGCGAGCGGGGGCGGCGACCAGCGAATGCATGTTGGGGGCCAGTGGACCGACCCGTTCCCAGGCCCCGCGACTCCATCGTCCGATGAAACCCCGGTTGGCCACCCAAAGGGTCCCATCCTTGGCATCCGTGCAAATAAACACTCCGGAATTGGTCATTCCGGCGGGTGGTGCCAATTCCCGTAGTTCTCCGTTGCGGTACTCGAAAGTCCTGCCGGTGTGAGTTCCCAGCAAGGTGTGACCGGCGGAGTCCGAATCCACTGACCGCAACTCGAGGTTGGTGGTGGTGAGTTGACGCCAGGATGTCCCGTCCTTGATGCCAATCCCCGCCTCGGTCCCGATCCATAACCGTCCCGCATGGTCCACCTGGAGAGCCTGGACCACCGAACCCAAAAGCGGCAAAGGTTGCAGTTCATCCGCCCGCTTGAAATCCTTGCCGTTGAACCGGGAGAGACCTTCGGAGGAACCCACCCAAATATACCCCTCCGAAGTCTGGGCGACCGCCAGGGCGGAATGGTCCGGCATGCCCTCCCGGGTGGCCCAGCGGCGGATCAGGTAATGGGGATTTTCCACCCGGGCCCAGGCGGCCGGTGCGCCCACGATCACCAGAAATCCAAGGAAGAACCATGCGGGCAGGCTGGCGCCCACTCTCAACCGCATCCAGCGACGCGGAGCCCCGGCCAGGCATCGCCCATCAGCCGGCAATTTGAAGAACGCCCGGGACATGAATCGATGCCAGATTATGGTCGCGAATTGCAAGATTTTGGCTGCTTCCATCCGTCGAATAAAAGCTTATCTAAGGCCGCAAAACCGTTCTGTAAAGCCCTATTGCCCCGGGGGCCGAGTTTGCGGCCGGATTCCGACAATGGGCGGCATTAAAGGTGGTGGACTAGAGGGTGGACGCTTGCGGTTGCCGCTGGCTGTGGGCGGAAATCCGGGCGCGCGCCGTCTCCAGCAAGCGCCGCAGCAAAGCCGGGTAGCTGAGGCCCGCCGCGTTGGCCGCCAGGTTCATTTTCCCATCCCAACACCAACCGGGATTCGGGTTTACTTCCAGCAGCCGGATGATCCCATCACTGCCGCGACGAAAATCGAAGCGGGCATAATCCCGGCATTGCAATCGTTCAAATAACTCCCGCGCCGACCGTTCGAGCTGGTCACGTTCCGCCCCATCGAGCTGCGCCGGCCGGAAAATGATGTCACTCCAATAGGGTGAATCGGGGAGGAACTTGGATTCATAGCCCAGAATGGGCGGGTGATCGGCGGGCAGTCGGCTGAAGTCCGCTTCGATAATGGGCAGCGATGCGAGTCCCGTGCCCGGATTACCCAGCAGCGTCACGGTGTATTCCGCCCCGGGGAGGAACTCCTGGATCAAGAATGGTTGCCCGGGACATTGGCGCACCAAGCGAGCTGCGCTGGCGGCCAATTCGGGCCCGGAACGGGCCAGAGATCCGGCGTTGATCCCAAATCCGCCATCACCAAAGTTTGGTTTGACCAGGGCCGGAAGGGGCACCTGATCCCAATCAACCGCGCCGCCGGGAGGACAAATCAACTCCCACGGCGTGGGAATCGCCAACCCCGCGGCGAGTTGGTGAACCAGCCGCTTGTCATAGCAGGCCGCCAGGCACGCGGGGCCGGAGCCGGTGTACGGCAGGCCCAGCATTTCGAGCAAAGCCGGCACGTGCAACTCCATGGTGGGGAAGTTGCGAAAGCCCTCGTCACAGAAATTCAGCACCAGACCCGGGGGACGGTTCTGCAGGTTTTCCAAAAGGCTCGCATGCCGCTCCAGGAAGGCAAATTCGTAGCCATCGATTTCCGCGAGGGCGGCTTTCAGCCGGTCGAGGGCATCTGCGTCCTCGGGATTGAACCGCTGATCCCGCTTCACGGGGTCCGGCAGGGTGGAATCCCCGAGGATCACGCTCACGGCCAGAGCCCGCTGCTTCTGCCGCCGACCAGCCGGAACGGAGCGGGCCGTGATGAACATGCGGTTGGCCATCATCCCCAAATCCTGATTGCGGTCCGAACCGCACTGCTGTTCCCCGTGATGCACCACCTTTTCAAAGCCGGCCTGGTGCAGCAAGTCCTCGATGCGGCCCACGGTATACAAACGCTCCGCGTAGAACTGGTCCCGCACCACCCCCTTTTCCGCGCTGACAATGATCTCCCGGCACACCAGGCGGTTCCCGTTGGTGCCCAATTCCCGTTCCCGGGCCACGAGCTCGGATTTCCCGATCCATTCCCAACTCCGCGTCTGGAAGTTCTCCCGCAGCCAGGCCCCATCCGTCAAATCCAGCGCCACAATGCCCCCGGCTTTCAGCGAACGATGAATGGCCAGCAGGACGTCCATGTCTTCCTGTTCCCGGTCGCAATAGCCGAAGGAATTGCCCATGACAAAGACGCCATCCAAGGAGCCCCGGTCCACGCGGATCCGGCGGGCGTCCCCTTCACAAAACCGGATCCGGGCGCCGACCGCCGCGGCCCGTTTCCGGGCCAATCGAATGAGGTACCGCGAACGGTCAATGCCCGTCAGCTCACGGTACCCCCGCCGCGCCAGTTCAATGGTATGCCGGCCCTGCCCGCAACACAGATCCAGCAACTTGTCGCCCGGTTTCAGCCCGGTCGCAGCCAGCAAAAAGTCCACTTCATTGCGGGTGTTCTCGTCATTTTCCACGACATCCCCGTCCGTCTTGAGATACGTGGCCGTGAAGAGCGTGCGCCACCAATCCTTGGGCAGGTGCGCCTGGAGACTGGGCAGAGGTCCCCGGCTTGCCGGGACCGGCTTGGGGGCTTCACCACTCATGCCAGCCTCCTCACGGCGGTGTTGATCAACCAGCGGAGGACTTCGGGATAGGAGGAATGCTCCAACTCCGCCATATAGCCCAAGTAATTGTAGCCCGGGTTCGGGTTGGCATCGATCAGTTTCAAGGTGCCGGAGGCATCCTCCCGAAAATCAAACCGGGCGTAATCCCGGCAGTGCAAGCCCTCGAAAAGCCGGATCGCCAGCTGGTAAATTCGTTCCCGGTCGGCGGGGGTCAGTTCGGCCCGGGGGTATTCAATTTCCTCCCAGTAGGGGTTGTCCGGGACCTCCTTGGATTCAAAACCACAAATCCGGGGGAGCCCGGCGGGCAATTTCCGGAAGTCGGCTTCCACGACCGGCAGGAAACGCCACTCCTGACCGGGATTGCCCAACAGGGCCACGGTAAACTCGCGGCCACTCAAAAACTCCTGCACCAACGCCGGCTGGCCGGGCCACCGGCGGCGGAAGTTGGCCAGGTATTCCGTCAATTCCTCCCGATTTCGCACCACCGATTCCTTGGTAATGCCGAAGCTGCCATCGCCAAAATTCGGTTTCACCAACAGGGGAAAGTCGCCCGGGAGCCCGGCTGGCGGTTGCGCCCCGGGACAGTAAACCTCCCGGGGCGTCGGGATGCCGAGATCCCGCGCCGCGCAGCTGGTGGCAAATTTGTCATAGCATCGGGCCAAACAAGCGGGGCCGGAGCCGGAATAAGGAATTCCCAACATCTCCAGCACCGCCGGCACGTGCAATTCCATGGTGGGTAGATTACGATAGCCCTCATCACAGAAATTGAGCACGAGTCCGGGCCGATTACGCTGCAACTCGGCCAGCAGCGAATCGTGGTGATCCAGAAAAGTAAACCGGAATTCCTGGAGCGACAAAATATTCTCGCGCAATTTGTCCACGACCGCCAAGTCATCGGGGTTGAAAATACCGCCCCGTTTCGTCTCATCCGGGCGGGTCGGATCTCCCAGCAGCACGGTGATTTCCCGCTGGCGCACCGTCCCGCTCACCGGTGTTGGGTCGGCCGGGGAAGCGCTTCCCGGAGGCATGGTGGTGGCTTTGTGGGCCGCGAGCAGAATGCGTCGCCCGGGCTCGAGGTGCTGCTGTCGCGCCACGCGGAAACCGGCCTGCTGAAGGAGGGATAGAATCTCCTCGAGCGGTTGCAGCGACTCCGTGTAAATCTGGTCGGCGGTGATCCCCTGTTCGGTGTGGATTAACACTTCGCGGCAGATCAATTTCATTCCGTCCTCCGCCAGCGCCCGCTCGTGGCAGACAAAATGGTGTTGGTCCACCCAGTGCCAGGAGCGCGGTACAAAATTGGTCCGCAACCAGTTGCCATCGGCCACCTCCAACAGCAATTGTCCGTCCTGGCTCAGGTGGGCGGCAATTTGCTCCAGCAGTTGCCGCGCCGGTTGCTCGCCGATCGCCAGGGAGTTGGCCAGCAACAAGGCCCGGTCAAACCGTACTCCGCGCGGGAAGGGAAACCGCGGGGGCCGATCCAGGGCATGAAATTCAATCGCCCACCCGGCTTCCTCGGCCCGGCGCCGGGCCGTTTCGATGCGTTTGGCCGAGAAGTCCGCCCCCCAGATCCGCCGGATGCCCCGTTGGGCAAACTCGAGGCAACGGCTGCCGGTGGCGCAGGCCGCATCCAGCACCCGGTGGTCCTGCCGCAGGTCCAGGTGCGGCAGCAATTCCAGCAAGGAACGCAGCCATTGCTGGTGGCTTTCCAGATGCGGGGCGACCGGATCGGCGCTGAAAAGCAGTTCCCCCCATTTTCCCGGCCAGTGTTGTTCGAGGCGATCGAGCGGCCCCAGCGTCCGGCTGCCTCCCTCCCCATTGACAACCGACATCGCTTCACTCATTCCTGGACCTTAAACCACACGGATGTGTCGTCGTGCGGATCACGATTATAGTTGATGGTTATTTCCTCCCCGGGCCGGATGGGCTGCCGGGCCACTATCCGGATCCGCGCTGGTTCCCAGTCCGGGATGTACTCGGCATTGGGTTGGTAGGAATGGTTGTAAATCGAACCCAATCCCAGGGCGATCGCCGCGTGTTCACCGTCCGGACCAAAGTTGAATGAATAATCAAACAACATCGTTGGTTCAATGTGCCGCCATTGTTCTGGTGGAATGACCAGAACCGGGCAGGATTCGATTAATTCACCGACGGCAAAAGGGATGTTGGCGAAGACTCCGCGGCCCCGATTCAAGGTGTCCCGCACTGTCAGCCGCCCGGCCTGGTAACCATCCACGCCCTCGGGCAGGAGGCGATAGGCGTCAATGCGGCCGTGACAGTGCGTCGCCCCGCAGCGGCAATCAAATGACCAGCGGGGATCCCAGAGGTACTCCTCCGGCGCTTCCCGGTAATCCTCCGCCGCCACCAAATTATAACTAATCGTCAGTTCCTCCCCCCGGCGGACCGACCGTATGGTCACCACCGACAGATCATCCCACACCTCGCAATTGGCCCGGCAGGAATGATTGACAAAGCGGGCTTTGGTGGCCGGCACGAGCCACTTGCCGCCCCGCAAGCCCAAGGCATAATTGGCCTCGGCCGGGGGGATGGCCGCGTAGTCAAGAATCGGGCCGGCGAAACGCGCCACCCGGCTCCCGGGCGGCAAATCGGCGGCCGCAACCAAGCCCCTGCCGGAATTGTGGGATACCACTTCACTGACCCCATCAAATTCGGAGTCCGCCAGAACTGTTTCGAAGTTTGCTCTCAACGTGAAAGTGTGGCCATGCTAATCACCCGACCTCAACGGTCAAGTGGAAATCGGAGTTCGCCGCAATTTTCTGCCGGATCAGCTCACGGGGCGACTTTGTTCCACCACCAGGGGCTCCCGCCACACTCGTAAACCGGCGCGGATCCGGCAAGGAAACCGGTTGCCTAACCGAATGAATCGGGGCACATTGCCCCCACCGGCTGAGACATTTTTGAGCAGGCGGCGGCCGGGCACGTCAAATCAATAACGGAAAGCAAATTTATGGCGCAGGCAGTGATGGACCCCGAGGAAGTGCGGCGATTTGCCGAGGAACTCAAGCGCTTCAACAGCGACCTGCAAAACCGGCTCGCCTCGCTGCAAGCCCGCTTCGCGGCGCTCGGAGACACCTGGAATGACCAGGAACACACCAAATTCGCCGATGAGTTTCAGCAGACGATGAAAGCCTTGCGCAAGTTCATCGAGTCTTCGCATCAGCACACCCCGTATCTGCTCCGCAAGGCGCAGCGGATCGAGGAGTACCTGAACCAACGCTGACCCGCATGCCGGAAGCCGCCCATGTCACTTCGGTGGAGGTCCTGGAGACCTTCAAGACACACCTGATTGTTTATCTCAGCAAGGCGCGCCCGACCCTCGGCGAAGTGAGCGCCGAGGTGATGCGCACCCGGCAATGGCTGGAAAATGACCAACGGACGCATTGGGAGGGCCAGGTCAAACGTCGGCTGCGCCGGCTCGAGGATGCCCGCCAGGCATTGTTCGGGGCGCGCATCGCGAGTCTGCGCGATGAAACCACCGCGGAACAACAAGCCGTCCGCAAAGCCAAACAGTCCCTGGAGGAAGCCGAAGCGAAGTTGAAAATGGTCAAATACTGGACGCGCGAATTCGAACACCGGGTGGAACCCATGGTCAAGCAACTGGAACGATTGGAGACGGTGCTGGCCAGCGATCTCCCTGCCGGCATCGCCTACCTGGCCCAGGCCAGCAAAGCCCTTTCCGCATATACCGAAACCGGGCCCGCCGCCCCAAGTCCCGCAGCGGCGGCGCCCGATCCGATACTTCCTCCGGCGACTGGCGCCCCCCTCATATGAGTCTCAGCGGCAACGGTACCCGGCTCTCGGCCATCACCCGCGAACTGGCCGGCCATTGGGCGGAAACACGGCAATACTGGCGGGACACCAAAGCGCCGGAATTTGAGCGCGATTATCTCGCCGACCTGCTGGCCAGCGTGGATAAATCAGTGGCGGTGATCGAACAGGTGGACAAACTCATCACGAAAATCAGAAAAGATTGTGAATAAGCAACTCGGGGTTCGAAATACGGTGGGATGGTTGCAACAATTGCGGACCACCGTGGAGTCGTTTGCCGCCCGGGAAAACGATCTGAACCAGGAATTTCAGATCCGGCGTTCCCGGGAACGCCAGCGGCATGACCAGAATCTCGCCCAACTGGGCACGACAACCGCCGCGAATGAAGCCGCGGCGGAAACGGCCGCCGCCGCCGCCCGCTCCCAATTGGAGGAACGTCACCGCCGCCGCAAAACCTGGATCAGTCGCGCCCGCACGACCAGCAAAGAACAAGGCATCGCCCGGGTTGATGGGATCCTCGGAGCCAAGAAGTTCCAGTTACAAAAACGCATGTTGCAAGCGGAGCGGGAGCGAGATGCCGACCTGGCCCAAAACGGCGTGACGCACGCCGATTTCCTGACCGGCCTGGCGCATGAACAGGAGACCATGGCCACCTTGGATCAGGCCGCCCACGCGGCTTTTCGAGGTTACGGCAAATTTCTGCAACTGCTCGCCCCGGCCGAGCCGGCCGCCGGGGAAACCGCGCCGGGCGAGCCGGGCGCCTTGCTGGAACAATTGCGCCAACAGTTGGCGCAATTGCAAGCGGACCTGGACCAGTTCAATCGCCGGTTGCTGCCGCGCCTGGCAAAATTCACGCCGTTGTGGGTCATCCTTGCCGTCCTTCCCCTGAGCGTCGTGGCGGGGGCCGCCGCTTTTCACCTGGCCACCAGCACCCTGATCTGGCAGGCCGCCACCGCCGGCACGGTAGCCGGATTGGTACTGGTCCTGGCGCTGTATTTCGTGGGGCGCGCCGGCGCCACCGATCTAGCCCGGCGCATTGCCAGCGCGCTGGCCAACTCCCGGAATTTGCATGCCCGGTGCCTGTCCCGGAATGAAGCGGACTTCCGGCAGCGGGAGACCGGCATCCGGGAAAAATTCCAGAAAGTGAGCCACCAGATTGATGAAGAACTCAAGGCGGCCCTCGAAACCGCCGCCGACCAGCGGGTGGCTTGCCGGATTCGGGCGGACGAGAAGACGCTGCGGGCCGGGGGCACCTGCGAGCGCTTATTCCGGGAGCAATCGGCCCGCCTGGAACGACAAACCACGGAGGTTCTGGCCAGCCTCCGGCTCACCACCGACTCCCAGGCGCAGGAACTGCAAACCGCGACCGGGGCGAATGACACCCGGCTGCGGTCCGAATTGGATTCGCGCTGGCAAAGCCTGGCGGCGGAATGGACGATCGCGCTCCGCCCGCTCTATGAATCCTTTACGGCCGCCAGGGCCGAGGCCAATCGGCAGTTTCCCCCCTGGAACGCCACCTCCTGGGCAAACTGGAGTCCGCCGAAAACCTTTGGCAATGCCGCCCCCTTTGGCCACTTGGAAGTCGATGTCGCTCTCCTGGCCGGCGCCCTGCCAAAAGATCCCCGGCTGGCATTGCCCGGACCGGCACGGTTTACCCTGCCTTTGCTTCTGACGTATCCGGATTCCGGCTCCCTGCTCCTGGAAAGCCCCGGACCGCGCCGGGAGGAAATGGCGGGCATGCTGAATAATGTTGTTCTCCGACTGCTCTCCGTGACGGCACCCGGACGCTGTCAGTTCACCATTATCGATCCGATTGGTCTGGGCCAGAGTTTTGCGGGGGTCATGCATCTGGCTGATCACGCGGAGCAATTGATCAATCACCGCATTTGGACCCAAACCGCCCAGATCGAGGAAAAGCTCGCGGAACTGAACGAGCACATGGAGAAAGTCATCCAGATGTACCTCCGGAATGAGTATCCCACGATCGCCGAGTACAACGCGCAGGCGGGTGATATCGCCGAGAAGTATCACTTCCTGGTGGTGGCGGACTTTCCCGCCAACTTCAGCGAGACGGCGGCCCGGCGGCTGCTGAGCATCGCGGCCAGCGGGGCACGCTGTGGTGTCTACACGCTGATTCATTGGGACCGCCGACAACCGTGCCCGCAGGATTTCGTCCCGGACGAATTGCGGGCCACCAGCGTGGCGGTCGGTTGGAAGGGCAATGAGTTTCTGCTCACCGGCCAGTGGCTGCCGGGGCTGACCCTGGTGCCGGAGGCGCCACCGGCGGCGGATGCGGCCACGGAATTCATTCATCGGGTGGGACGGGCGAGCAAGGATTCCGGCCGCGTCCAGGTCCCCTTCTCCCAGGTGGCCCCGGCGGCGGCAGAAATGTGGACCGGCCAAACCGCCCTCGAATTGCGCGTGGCAATCGGGCGGACCGGCGCGACCAAACTCCAATATCTGGCCATGGGCAAAGGCACCCGCCAGCACGGCCTGATCGCCGGCAAAACCGGGTCCGGGAAGTCCACCCTCTTCCACGTCATCATCACCAATCTGGCCTTATGGTGCAGCCCGGAGCAGGTCGAATTCTACCTGGTGGACTTCAAGAAGGGCGTGGAATTCAAGTGCTACGGCGCCAAACGATTGCCGCATGCCCGGGTCGTGGCCATCGAAAGTGACCGGGAGTTCGGCCTCAGTGTGCTGCAACGACTCGACGGGGAATTAAAGCGCCGCGGCGACTTGTTCCGTGACTTGGGCGTGCAGGATATTGCCGGCTACCAGCGGTCCGGAGGATCCCCACCCCTGCCGCGTTCGTTGCTATTAATCGACGAGTTTCAGGAATTCTTCGTGGAGGACGACAAAATCTCCCAGTCCGCTTCCGTGCTGCTGGACCGGATCGTACGCCAGGGTCGGGCCTTCGGGATCCATGTCCTCCTGGGCTCCCAAACCCTGGGCGGCGCCTACACGGTCGCCCGCACGACCATGGGACAAATGGTTATCCGGATCGCCTTGCAGTGCAATGAGGCCGATTCGTACCTCATCATGGACGAAAACAACCCCGCCCCGCGGCTGTTGTCCCGACCGGGCGAGGGAATTTACAATGATGCGGCCGGGGACATGGCCGGCAACAGTCCCTTCCAAACCGTCTGGCTTTCGGATGAAGTTCGCGATCAATACCTGGACCTGGTGAGCGCCAAGGCGCGCGCCAGCGGAGTGGCTTATCCCGGACCGTTGGTTTACGAAGGGGATGCCCCGGCCGAAGCCGGAGAGAATCCGCTGCTCACGCAACTCCTCGCCCACCCGGTGACCGCCCCGGCGCTCGCCCCGCGGATTTGGCTGGGCGCGCCCAATTCCATCAAGGGGCCCACGGAGGCGATTTTCCACCGTCAATCCGGCAACAATCTACTGCTGGTGGGGCAGCGGGATGACGCCGCCCTGGCCATACTCTCACTTGCCCTGATTGCGCTCGCCGCGCAATACCCGCCCGGCACGGCCCGGTTCATCCTGGTTCACGGCTCCCCTCCCGGATCACCGGCGCGCGATTACCTCGAAAAGATTATCGCGCTGCTCCCCCACCCAGTGTTGGTGCCCAAAAGCGGTGATCTCGGCGGCTTGTTGCAATCCCTGGTCGGGGAATTACAGCAACAAGCCGCGGCTGAATCCATGGCAACGCCCCCCGCCACTTTCCTGTTTTTCCATGGCATGCAGCGCTATGCCAAATTGCGGTACGAGGAGGATTTTGGCTTTGCCGCCCCGGATGCCGAAGCAGGTCCGAATCCGGCCACCCTGCTGAATCAGCTCATTTGCGAAGGGCCGACGCATGGTTTCCATGTGCTGGCGACTTTCGACACCTACAACAACGTCAACCGCTTCCTCAGCAAAAAAGCCTTTGGCGAATTCGAAATGCGGGTCGTCTTCCAAATGAGCGCCAATGATTCCGCGAGCCTGATCGATAACCCCCGCGCGAATATGTTGGGGCTCAACCGGGCCCTGTTCTACAACGAGCAGGAAGGCTACCTGGAAGTGTTCCGCCCTTACGCGCTCCCGGAACAGGCCTGGCTCCAGGCCCACTTGCGTCCGGCCGCGCCCCCGCCCACGAGCACCACGCCATGAATCCGGAACCCTCTGGTTTGCTGATCCGCGATGCCACCCTCGCCGATCTCCCCGTCATCGTGGACATTTACAATTCCACGGTGCCGACACGCCTTGTCACGGCCGACACGGAACCAGTGACCGTCGCCAGCCGGCAGGTCTGGTTCGACCAGCATTCCCCGGACCGCCGGCCGCTGTGGCTGGCGGAGGCAGCGGGACGGACGATCGGCTGGCTGAGCTACTCATCCTTTTACGGCCGACCGGCCTACGACGCGACTTGCGAGATCAGCATTTATCTGGCCCCGGAGGCGCGGGGCCAGGGCTGGGGAAGTCAACTCTTGCAGCATTGCCTCCGGCACGCTCCCGCCGTGCGGGTCACCACTCTGCTCGGGTTCATATTCGGCCACAATGAGCCCAGTTTGCGCCTGTTTGAGAAGCACGGCTTCGTCCGCTGGGGCCATCTGCCCCGCATCGCCGTCCTCGATGACGTGGAGCGCGACTTGATCATCGTTGGGCGGCGGGTTTAGCGGAATTCGTCCCCGTTCCTTTGGTACAAAAAAAGAGGCCGGGACGAATCCCGGCCTCTGAACTTCTGCAATGGACTTCCGTCCACTGGCGACCTGCGATCTTACTGCAAGACCCAGCGATAGAACTTGGCGGCCGTGGCCGAGACGGTCAGCGGCGAAACCGGCGAGCCGGTCACATTGGTGTACGGGCCGCTCACCTTGGTGGCGGATTGCAGCGTGGTTCCCGCCGGCCAGGTGACCGTCACTTTGCCGCCGGGGGCGGGAGTGATAGTGATGCCGCTGGTTCCCACTTTGGCAGCGGCGTAATGACCCGCCACTTGGGCGGCCGTGAGGGCCTTGTCGTAGATTGCCACGTCGCCGACGTTGCCGGCAAAGTTGTCGCCCCAGCCCTGGCCGGTCGCGCCAATAGCCCAATCGCCCGCAGCCACCGGCACCGCGCCGACGGCGCTCGCTTGGGAAGCCAGGAGAACGCCGTTGCGGTAGAGGTTCCAAGCGGAACCGTCATAAGTTCCCACCAAGTGGACCCAGGCGGAACCGGTGAGATCCTCAGCGGGCACAGGCGCGGTCGCCTGATGGATGTCGGTATTGCCCGTGGCGAGGCTGTATTGCGCCGAACCGACCGAGTAATTGGCGCCGTTGCCATCGAGCCGCAGGTAAACCTCGCTCGTGTTGGTCACGGCATTAACATAGCCCACGGGATAAACGGTTACAGTGTCCGGCCCATGCGAAATGATCCGGGCCACCGCACCGGGCAGCGTCGCCGCGGGTTGCACCCAGGCTTCCAGAGTGATCTGGCCGGAAATGTTGAGACCAGCCGGGTTGTTGAGGCTGGCGAATTGGGAGGTGCCGTCCAGGGAAAGGGCGGCATTGGTCGCGGTGAATCCAGCATAGGCGGGACTTTGGGGACCCGATGCGATGTTGGTTGTGTTGACCAGGCTACCATTCGCCAGCGCTCCCAGCGTCCCGTTGTTGGCAGCGCCAAAATAAGCGGAATCATTGAACTGGAGGAACAAAGCCGGCAACGTCACGCGTTCCGAGGTTTGCCCGTTATTGTTCGTGATACTGCCCACGCCGGCCGAATAGACCAAATTCGCATAATTCGGGGCATTGACATTCGCATTGGTTCCCGCCTGGTAGTGGGCGAGGATTTGATTCGTCGTCAGCACCAGGTTGTTGTAGATGGCCAGTTGATCCACATCGCCCTCGAAGGGATTCGCCCCTAAACCGGAGGCCGCATTGTAACCCCCAACGGCGAGATCCGAAGCCGGGCTTCCGTCTTCCGTCGACTGGGTGTTCGCCGAATACTTGGCCGCCGAATTCGTGGCCACCGGCACCCCGTTAAAGTAGGCGGTCAACACGCCGACCCATTGATCATTACCGTTTCCGAGAACATCTCCATTTTCCTGGTAAGGTTCCCAGGTCACCACGAAATGTTGCCACTGGTCCATTTGGTAGGAGACTCCGGTGGTAACGTCCTGTCCGCTGCCCCCGGCGCCCGAATACATCCGGAAATTCCAACCTACGCCGGAATAGCCGGAAACCGATGAATACGTGGCGTCCGGAGCCCGCTGAAAGATGACCCAACCGGTGCGGTTTCCCGAACTGACATAACGGTTGTTGACGGGAGCTGCGCCGGGATTCTGCCGGTCGTTGGTGGGCCGCAACCACGTTTCGAAGGTGAACGGCACTCCGGCATTCTGATTCAGGTTCGCCTGGAACGGGATGTCCGTGGTGGTGTTGCCATTCCGCAGATGGTAGGAAGCTCCGCTCCCCGCCTTGCGTCCGGCGAGGGCACTCGCGGCGGGGTGCTTCACCCCGGCACTATGAATGCCGTTGCCCGCACTGCGCGCATCACCACTGTTGTTGGCCAGATCCGGGGTCGGAGCGATTTCATTCAAACGCAAATAAACCACCGGGTGGTCGCCCTGGACCAGAGCCTGATACGATTGGCTGCGTTGGGCATTCGTGCCGTTCTGGTAGTGGGCCAGGAGTTGGGCGGGGGTCAGTTTGCTGGCGTAGATCGCAAATTCATCCGCGCCACCGAACCAGGGGTTGGCAAAACCGGCCGTCCCGCTGTTGGCATTATTGTAACCACCAATCGAGAGGGCCGGTTGGCCGTTGATCGCCTGGCCGGGATCATGGTCACCCGTGCAGGCGCCATATCCCGGAGTCGCGGAGGTGTTGATGTTGGTCGCCGCCGCCACACCATTGATGTAAATGACGAGTTGGCCGTGCGTAGGATCGCCGCCCACCGGATCATAAACCGCTGCCACATGCTGCCATTGACCCAAAGCAAAGGGCACCCCGCTGATCACGTCCAGGTGTGTGCTGGTATCCACTCCGTTGTACATCCGGAATTCCCACCCGAGACCAGGCCCGCAGGTGGTGCAATGGTTGGTGTCCGCCGCCCGTTGATAAATCACCCAGCCTTGTCGCGCCCCGCCTTGCGTCCAGCGATTGCAGATCGCGCCCATGCCCAAGCCCACCTGATCGGTGGAGGGCAAAAGCCAGGCTTCAACCGTAAAAGGCTGCGTGGCCGGAGGATTCACCCCGGGATCGAAAGGAATTTCAGTGCGGGTCGTGTAATCAAAAAAGGACGCGCGGTCGGAATCTCCCACAATCGCCCCCGGAATGGAATGCACCACTCCGCCGGTGATCGTGGCCAGGTCATGAACAGCGTTGCCCGCGCTGCCGAGGCTGCCGAGGTTGTAATTGATGATGTCGCGGCTGCTATCGTCGTTAAATCGATAGTAAGCTTTGGGGCCATCGGCGAGAATCGACGACTTTTCGTCGGCCCGGGCGGGCACTACGGCGAGTGCGCTCAGGCACACGGCCTGCAGGATTTTAGACTTCATGAGATCAGACATATCGTTCATTTCCAAGTTACCCTTTTCCATTGATGGACGAAAAGCCACAGGATGCTGGCGATCCGTGATTACGCTGTGTTTCGTGCCGAGCTAACCAGTCGCAAGGCGCGTCGTCAAGCCGCAACCGCGACCAGGCCGCGCCCCAACCCAACTGCCAGCGGCACAAATCAAAAATAGCGCACCGCCGCATCAGGCGGCCACCAACGATTGCGCGTCAATTGTGTGGCAATCGGGTTACCGCCGGATTACGCGCGATCACGGTGCAGGGCCTCCCTCACGCGTTCCCCGCTGGCGCGCGGTGGGCAGGAAAAGCGCAAGCCTAATTTGCTTGACCGACGGGCCGGTCAACTGAAGAGTTGGTAACAACACCACAACGGGTGCGATGGTGCCAGGTGCGCAGTTGGATAAACCGAACTGCTTCCCCGCTGGACAAGCGAATGGTTGCATGAGCATCAAATCATTTTTTTGGGTTATTTTTGCGGTTCTGGCAGTACAGAACCAGGGTCTGGCCCAGGATGGGGTGGTGCTGAATTACCAGGGCCGGGTGCAAGTTGAAGGCAGCCCCTTTTCCGGCACCGGATATTTCATGTTCAGCCTCGAGGGCGCGAATGGTGAAATCTTTTGGGCTTCCGGCGATTTTCCATTCGCCGGATCCACCAACATCCCTGCCAACGCACTCCGGCTATCCGCCCAGGGAGGCGCCTATTCCGTGCGCCTGGGTCAAACCGGCAGCGGGATGCCACCCCTGGGTTTGGGCGGCTTGCAGCGTTTATCCCATCCCCGCCTGAAAGTTTGGTTCAATGATGCCCGCCATGGCTGGCAGCGGGCGGGTGACGATGTCCCCCTGGATCCGCTCCTGGCCAGTCTGGCGGAGAGTGGCAAACGTCCCCTCACGGGCAACCAAACGGACGCCATCCTGCAGGAACTGCGTGAACTGCGCATCGCGTTAACGCAACCCAATCGCGCTGCCGCGCCCACGCCGGCGCCGGAGCCTCCGACATATGGCACCGTGACCCTGGCCGGTCCGGTAATGGGCCGGGCCGATGCCCCGGTGGTATTGGTGGAATTCACCGATTACCAGTGTCCCTTCTGCAAGAAATTTCACGAATCCATCATGCCTGAATTGGTCCGGCAGTTTGTGGATACGGGCAAGTTGCGAATCATCAGCCGTAACCTTCCCCTCCCCTTCCATCCCAACGCCGGTCCCGCCGCGCTGGCCGCCGCCTGCGCCAACCAGCAGGACAAATACTGGGCCATGCGCGAGAAGCTCTTCGCCCACAGCAGCGAATTAACCGCCACCAATATTCTCCTTGCCGCTACCGCCGCAACCCTTGACCTGCCGAAATTCCAGGCATGCCTGGACGCCAAGGGCTTCGAGGCAGCCTTGAAAAAGGACAGTCAAGAGGCCGAAGCGGTCGGTATCTCCGGAACTCCCAGTTTTGTCGTTGGCAAGCCGGAGGGAGACCATGTCCGGGGCTTGATCATTGTGGGCACGCAGCCGGTGAACGTTTTTGCGGCCGAAATTCAGAAGCTGCTGGCGGCCAGGTAACCGGCAAGCCAATTCCTCCCTTTTCATGAACCCGCTTGATTCCACGGTTCCCGAAACGCCCCCCACCGCCGCCCGCATGGGCGCGATGCTGGTGGTGGCGCTGTTACTTGGTTTGGCCTTCAACACCATGAACCCTCTGGGGGTCCGCTGGAGCCTGCCTGCCAAAGACACCGCCGCGAGCGCCAATCCGGCCGCCAATCAAGGGCCCACGTCCCCTCGTGGTCCTGTCCCCCTGTATAACAACGAAACCCTGGGTCTCAGCTTGGAAGCGGAATCTCCCACCGCCGCTCGCGCCGCGGCCGTCGCCCCGGTGGCCGCGCCCGCAATCGCCCCGGCCCCGAGCGTGGTCCCGTCAGTCCCCAGCCTGACCTGGCCCGAGACCCGCCAACTCCTGGCCACCGGCCAAATCGTTTTGGTGGATGCCCGGGCCGCCGCGTATTACCAGACCGAGCACATTCCCGGCGCGATATCCCTTCCCGCGGCGAGCAGTCCGGCGGATTTCGCGGCCTTCGCTGCCAAATATCCCAAAGCCACACCGTTCGTGGTTTACTGCGGTTCGGCTTCGTGTCCCCTGTCCAACCAACTCGTGAGTCTGCTGATGAGCCAGTATGGCTACACCAATATCCGGGAAATGCCGGGCGGGTTCGTGGAATACCGGCAGGTCGAATCCCAGGCAGCCCCCGGAGGCGCCCGATGAAAATCACCCTGGAACTCAACCGCCGCCACCTGCTCCGCGGGTTGCTGGCGATCATTTTCCTTTGGGCTGCCCTGTCAAAATTAGCCAATCCCCAGGATTTTTTCAGCCACTTGGTGGCATATCAATTGCCCCTGCCGGCCGGTCTGCTGCGCCTCACCGCGGTGGTGCTCCCCTGGTTGGAACTCTGCTGCGGTCTGGCCTTGTTGAGTGGCGTCTGGTTGCGGGCCGCCCTGGCCTGGACCGTGTTACTCTGCGGGGTTTTCGTCCTGGCCACCGGTCAGGCCTGGGGCCGGGGTCTTGAAATTTCCTGCGGTTGCCTCAACCTCGATTGGCTGGGACTGGGCGGTGATCCCAAGGGCGCCGGTGTGCATTGGCTCCAATCCCCCGGGTTTGCGTTTGTCCGGGCCAGCTTGCTGGGGATCGTGGCGGTTTATCTTTTTCGGGGACCGGTTCGGACGGAAAATCCCGCCACCGATTAACCGGCTCTGGCGCACGTTTTGGGGTGGATGCGGACAACTTTGCGCTTGCCATCCAGCCGCCATTTTGCTACTGAAAAAACGATGCGTGCCATTGCGAAAATGGGGTTGACCAAGGATCTCCAGCTTCGGATCTGGGGTCTTGGTTTACTTTTATTTTTTGCCGCCAGCGGCTTGACCTTCGGCCAGGGCAGCCTGACCCCTCCAGGAGCCCCGGGCCCATCCATGAAAACCTTGGCTCAAGTGGAGCCACGAACGTTGATTTCCACCCTGCCCTTCACTATCACCAACGCCGGTTCGTTTTACCTTGCCGCCAATCTTACCGGCAGTCCCGGACAATCGGGAATCATAATTCAAGTCGATAACGTGACCGTGGACTTGAACGGCTTCACTCTGCTGGGCGCCGCAGGATCCGGGGCCGGAATCGCCGTCAACACCAACCTGCAGAATATCGTTTTGATTAATGGAGTCTTGCGAGGCTGGGGTCTTGCCGGAGTGGCCGCGCTGGGAGCAACGGGCGTCCGCGCAGAACATTTGCTCGCCACCCGGAATGCCGGCGCGGGATTGGCGGTCGGCTTCAATAGCGTGGTGGCGGATTGCCTGGTGACCGCGAATGGAAGCGACGGCATTGTCGTGGACTCCCAATGCTTCGTCCAGAACAACGCCTGCAGCACCAACGGCACCAGCGCCACGGATGCCGGCATCCACGCCCTCGGGACCGGCAACCGCATTGATGGGAACCATCTCACCGCCAACTCCGGCCGCGGCATCCGGGTGGACGCTGGCGCCAACTTGATCATCCGCAATAACGCGGCGTTCAACACTTTTACGGACTACGATATCGCCCCGGGCAGCAGTTACGGTCAATTGGTGGTGGCCCCGGGAGCCGGCTTCGCCAACGCCTCGGCCTGGGCGAATTTCTCTTCCGCCTGTCCTCCCGGACAGAGTTTTTGTGGCGATGGGATTTGCAAAGCGCTGGCGACCGACGTCAGTAATTGCGGGGCTTGCGGAACGGTGTGTACCACCGCCAACGCAACTCCCGGCTGCGCTGCGGGTGCCTGTGTGATCGCGGCTTGCAATTCCGGCTTCGCCGATTGCGATCGAAATCCCGGGAATGGCTGCGAAATCAACACCCAGATTGACCAAAATAACTGCGGTGGCTGCGGCGTCGTTTGCCCCACGCGGCCCAACTCCATACCGGGGTGTTTCTCGGGATCCTGCGTGATTGCCGCCTGCAATGCAGGTTTTGCGGACTGTAATAGCAATCCCTTGGACGGTTGCGAAACGCGCACCGCCACGGACCTGAACAATTGCGGGGCCTGCGGCCGCGCCTGCATTACGCCCAATGGCACACCCGCCTGCACCGCCGGCGCGTGCGTCACTGCTTCCTGCAATACGGGTTTCGCCGACTGCGATGGCAATGCCGGCAACGGCTGCGAGACGCACACCACCACGGATCCAAACAATTGCGGGGCCTGCGGTCGGGCTTGCTCCACGCCCAATGGCACCCCGGCCTGCACCGCGGGCGCTTGCGTGATCGCCGCCTGCAACTTTGGTTTCGCCGATTGTAATGGGAATCCTGCCGATGGCTGCGAAGTGCGCACCACCGCGGATGTGAACAATTGCGGGACCTGCGGCAAACGCTGCACCACGCCCAACGGCACCCCCGCCTGCACTTCCGGCCTTTGCGTCACCGCCTCCTGCAATGCGGGTTTCGCCGACTGTAATGGGAATCCCAGCGATGGCTGCGAAGTGCGCACCGCCACGGATGTGAACAATTGCGGCACTTGTGGCCGGGTCTGCGCCACGCCCAACGGCACCCCCGCCTGCACCGCCGGCGCTTGCGTCACGGCCTCCTGCAATGCGGGATTCGCCGACTGTGATGGCAATCCCAGCAACGGTTGCGAAACGCGCACCGCCGTCGATCCCAACAATTGTGGCGCTTGCGGCCGGGTCTGCATCACGCCCAACGGCACCCCCGCCTGCAGTTCGGGATCTTGCGTCACCGGCGCCTGCAATGCGGGTTTCGCCGACTGCAACGGCAACGCCCTTGACGGTTGCGAAGTAAATATCAACACAGACTCTAATAATTGCGGGCACTGCGGCACGGTTTGCTCTTCCACCAACACTTGTGCGGGTGGCATTTGCAAATTGAAAAGCGGGCAGGTATGCACGGTTGGCATCCAGTGTGCGAGTGGCATATGCACCTCGGGAAGGTGCGGATGAGAATTCCGGCGGCCATACTCGTTGCGTGCTTCATCAGCCTGGGCTGGTCCACCTCCGCCGACTCGACGATCAACCTCACCAACCGGTTCGCCTATGGCGCCAACATCGGCTGGGTGGATGCCCGCGCCGATGGCACCAACGGTGCCGTGATCGGGGATTACGTCTGTTCCGGTTTTCTCTATTCCGCCAACGTGGGCTGGATCAATTTGGGCAGCGGCTCCCCCACCAACGGCATCCAATACCAGAATTTGGACGCCTCCGATTTCGGCGTCAACCAGGATGGCGTGGGCAATTTGCGCGGCTATGCCTGGGGCGCCAACATCGGCTGGTTGAATTTTGAGGCCACCGGAGCCCCCCGCTTCGACCTGGCCACCGGCCTTTTCAGTGGCAATGTGTGGAGTGCCAATTGCGGCTGGATCAGTCTCAGCAATGCCGTGGCCCGGATCCAAACCGACACCCTTTTCCCGGGAATTCTGGATGCCAACGGCCTGCCCCTCGCCTGGGAGTTGCTGTACTTCGGCATGACCAACGTGGATCCAAACGGCGACGCTGATGGCGACGGGGTCACGAATTATGCCGAATACCTCGCGGGCACCAATCCCCGCGATCCCGGGGATTTCCTCCGGATTGTCAACTTCTCTCCCACCCCCGACGGCACCAGTGCCAGCCTGGCCTGGACCAGCGTGCCGAACCGTTTTTACCGGCTGCAGGATACCACCGATCTGGCGGGTGCTGCGTGGGCCGACAGCCCCTTGGGATTAATCTTTCCCGACGGTGCCCTGACCGCCCGGACCTTCAACGAAAGCGCTGCGCCCACCCGTTTCTACCGGGTGCTGGCGATTCGCCCGTTGTCCCCATAGCAATCCAGTCCCTGCCTGATCGTCGCTGCCGACCCCACTGGAATTGCCGACCGCTGGACAAGGACTGGCGGACAACCCACCGGTCCGCCACGAATTGCTAATCGGGGTGATTTCCAACAAAAATTGTTGTAACAAGGCGATTGCAAAATCCGTCTACTTAAAGCAAAGTCACCCATCATGAATTCCAACGAATCTTCCAATCCCACCCGGCGGGAGTTTTTGAAAACGACCGGCCGGGTCGCCGCCGTATCGGCACTGGCAGGCATGGTCCTGCCCCATGTCCACGCGGCGGAAAATAACACCATTCAAATCGCCCTCATCGGCTGCGGTGGACGCGGCGGTGGCGCGGCGGCCAACGCGTTGAACGTCAAATACGGCCCCGTCAAATTGGTGGCCATGGCCGACGTTTTCCGCAACCGGCTGGATGGCGCGTACAATGCTTTGAAACGGGCCGCGGAAGACCGCGTAGATGTGCCGGAAGAGCGCAAATTTATCGGTTTCGACGCCTATAAAAAGGCGATGGATTGCCTGAAGCCCGGAGATGTGGCCATTTTCACCACCCCGCTGGCCTTCCGCTGGGTCCATTTCACCTATGCCATTTCCAAGGGCCTGAATGTGTTCATGGAAAAGCCGCTCACCGCGGACGGCCCCAGTTCCCGGAAGATGCTGCAGTTGGCCGAGGAAGCCACGGCCAAGAACCTCAAGGTAGGCGTGGGCCTGATGAGCCGCCATGCCCGGCATTTGCAGGAATTGCAGAAGCGGATCCAGGACGGCGAAATCGGCGACATCGTGCTGATGCGCGGTTACCGGATGGCCGGCGGCGATCTCGGATCGGCGTTCTCCCTGAAATACCCCGGTGGTTCCCCGAGCGAATTGCTCTGGCAGATCAAACGATTCCACAGCTTCATTTGGGCCAGCGGCGGTTGCTTTAGTGATTTCTACATTCACATTATTGACCATCTGTGCTGGATGAAGAACGCCTGGCCGGTGAAGGCCCAGGCCCTCGGTGGCCGTCATTATCGCCACAATCAGGATGGCACGCTTTATGTGGATCAGAACTTCGACGCCTACAGCGTGGAATACACCTTCGCCGACGGTGCCAAGATGCTCATGGACGGCCGCTGCATGAACGGCGCCCTGCCCCTCTACCGCAGTTTTGCCCAGGGTAGCAAAGGCATGGCGATTGTTTCCAACGCCAACGATTGCGACGGTCCTTCCAGCACTTACAAAGGTCAGAACGCGGACCGTGCCAACCGGATTTGGACTTCCAATGTCCCCGAAGATGAACGTGATCCTTATCAGAACGAGTGGAACGAACTTATCTTCGCCATCCGCAATGACAAGCCGTACAATGAAGTCAAACGCGGCGTGGAAGCCAGCGTGGTCACCTCCATGGGCCGCATTGCGGCGCACACGGGTCAGGAAATCACCTTTGATCAAACGCTCAATTCCGATCACGAATACGCCCCCGGCGTGGACAAATTCACGATGGATTCACCCGCGCCCCTCGTGGCCAATGCGGACGGAGTCTATCCGATCCCGCGTCCCGGCTTGACCCGCCTGCGCGAGTTCTGATCCGCTGGTAGCGCAAATCAACTTCCGCTTTCATCCGCGGTTGGCCCAAAGCCAACCGCGGTTTTTTGTTAACCAGGGCCTTCCCAAAGTGTTGAATCTGCCACCGGAGTCCGGGCTTGCCGGTTTCCCCCGCTCCGTCTACTTTTCCTCCATGAACCGTGCCGCACTGCTCTTGCTCGTTCTCGGCGCGTTTTTGCGCCCCGCTCTCGCCGCGGATTTCCAACCCGTCCCGCTGTCCTTGGGTTCTCCCGCGCCGGATTTCCAACTGCCCGGAGTGGATGATCAAACCCACTCCCTCAAGGAATACGCCGCCGCGAAGGTCTTGGTGGTCATTTTCACCTGCAACCATTGCCCCAGTGCCCAGTATTATGAAGAGCGCATCAAAGCCCTCGTGACTGACTACACTCCGCAAGGAGTCGCGGTGGTTGCAATCATGCCCAACGATCCCAAATCCGTACGTCTGGACGAGTTGGGTTATACCGATTTGGGTGACACTTTCCCGGAGATGAAATTCCGCGCCCGGGATCGCCAATTCAATTTCCCTTATTTGTACGATGGCGAAACGGAGTCCGTAGCCCACGCCTATGGGCCGGTGGCCACCCCGCATGTCTTTATTTTCGATGCCGCTCGCAAGTTGCGCTACCAAGGTGCCTTCGATGATGCCGAACGCATCAAGAATGTGAAACAGCGCTACGCGCGGGAGGTAATCGACGCCCTCCTCGCCGGTCGCGAACCAGCGGTGACGAAAACCAAGATCGTCGGCTGTTCTGTAAAATGGGCCGCGAAAGAAGAATCCGCCCGGGCACACGTGGAAATACTGGCCGCCGAACCCGTAACTGTCCAACTGGCGGACGCGGAGCGGCTGAAGGCCTTGCGTAAAAATGATTCCGGCAAATTCCGGTTGATCAATTTCTGGGCGACGTGGTGCGCCCCCTGTGTCGCGGAGTTTCCCGAGTTCGTCACGATCAACCGCATGTACCGCCAGCGCGATTTTGAGTTAATCACGGTGGCGCTTAATGATCCCGACGAACAAAAGCAGGTTCTGGCCTTCCTGCAAAAACGTCAATCTTCCGGTGAGAATCTGCTGTTTGCCTCGGAAAACCGGGACAAACTAATCGACGCCTTCGACCCCGACTGGCAAGGTCAGATTCCCTATACCATCCTGCTCTCCCCTGATGGGAAAGTATTATTTCGCCAGTTTGACCGCATCGATCCCCTTGCCCTCAAGCCCGTCATCGTCAAGGCCCTGAATGAGCAGAAGCCTTGGTAGTTCGACCTCGGGACTGCCCCAACTTAACCCCGGTCCTTTCAGTGGGTCCCAGGACCACCTGGGGGGCAGAAAACGCTTTCCGGCACCGCGGGCGTTGCGAGCCGAACCGCGTTATTTCTTCTTAAACAAGCCGCCCACGTCTTTGATGGACTTGCCCAGATCACCGGTCCCACCTTGAATGGTCTTGTTCAACTGGTCGGCACCTTGCTTGCCCAAATCGGTGAAGTTCTTGGTCAATTCGGCAATCACCTTGCCGCCTTCCGAAACTGCCCCCGCCAGCATCGGCTTGACGATCTCGACGGCCAACTGGGCGGCCGTTACCCCGTTTTCCGCCACGCCGATATTTTCGGCGTGAATGGGCGGAAGTGGCGCCGTGGCGGATTTCCCACCCAGGACCGGAAGATTCAGGCTGAGACTCACCTTACCGCCCTCAAAAACCAATTTCTTGACAATAAACTTCTTCTCCTTGCCCCCGGCCGCCGGGACGGGTGCGGGCGTGCCTTTTCCACCACCACCCGTTACCGCCTGCAAATTGGCCAGAATTTTGGAAACGTTGTTGTCGCCGGTCAACGTGCCTTCCAGGGTGACGTGGGGCTCCTTGATCGTGAGTTCGTCAATCACGATGACCTCCTTGGTCAGCGTTGAAGCTTCCACTGCGAGAGTCACTTCTTCGAGTTTAATCGCGGAAGGTGTCTTAAAGCCCTCCGGATTGCCGACAAACAGTTTCGTCAGCGTGCCGCGGCCCGAGAAAGGGGAAATATTCGCTGCGCCCAACCGCACTTCGACCTTGGTCAAAGCCGGACCCACGGTCTCCACGCCTTTCTTCACGATCGGATTCAGGGAAAGAAAGACAACGACCAAACCGAGCAAGCCCAGCACTACCACCGCCGCCACGACGCCTATAATGATCTTCTTCATGCGGGCGGAAAATTAGCCCAAACGATGATGCCCCGCCAGTGTTTTGTCACCCCGTCGAAAGGACCGTAAGCAAGGCGCGACATGGCGGTTTATTGGCTGGTAATTCTCGGACCTTTCAGCCATACATTGTTGGTGTAGTTAATTTTGTCGCAATTGCGACCGCAAGCTCCCTATGACGCACATTCTCTTTTCCCGCAGGGGTTGGTGGCTAATTCGGCTTTGGCTCTCCTTCACAATCATTTCCGCCGCTTCCGCGGTGGACTTTTCCATCACCCCTCCAGCGGTGAGCAGCCAGCACACCGGCTACCTCACTTTTCAAATCGGCGGGCTGACCAATGGCCAGCAAGTGTTTCTGGAAAAGTATCTGGACGCCAATCGCAATGGCGTGATTGATTCCGGGGAAATTGCCGTGCAGCGGTTTCGCGTCCTGGATGGGCAGTTAAGCCTGCTTGGCGGAGCGACAAATCTGAATGTGGCGGGAGACAACGACGGCGTCATGAATGGCAGCATCACCTCGCGCATTAACTTTCAACAAAGCAGTCAGATGGCCCCCATCGCGGCGCAGTATCTCTACCGGCTCAGTTTTCCCGCGGGCGGGCCCCCGCCCCTGACCAATGTCTTCACCGTCACGAACCCTCCCGCCGCCCAGGGGTTCACCGGACAGGTCCAAAGTGTCGGCACCAATATACCCAACGCCATTGTGATTGCCCTTGATGCTTCGACCTCCGGCGGGGGGAGGCTCGTCGCGGGCACGCTGGCGGATGGCAGCGGCAATTATCAACTGCCTCTGCCCCCGGGAACCTACCTGCTGGCAGCAGCGGCTGGCAATTACGTGGCGAGCCTTGCCGGTCCCGGCAGCACCCTGGCCCCTGGCGCCCACCTTGCCAGCACGCTGGCGCTTCTCCCAGCCGCCAATTCCATCGCGGGCCAGATTGTGGATGCCGCCAATCCCGCCAAGGGCATCCCCGGCCTTTTCCTCCCCATGGAATCCGCCGGCGGGTCCCTGGCCATCGCCTTTACGGATGTGAATGGCAATTTCGTAGCCACCGTCACCCCGGACATCTGGCGTTTCAAACCTTCCGACTGGGAAGTGGCTTTTCACGGCTATCTCAGCCCCCCGGATGATGCCTCCATCAACACCACCACCGGCAGTGTCTCCGGAGTAACTCTCAGCCTGGCCAAAGCCTCGGCCTTGATTTATGGCACGGTCACCAACACCCTTGGCCAGCCAGTCCCGGGAATTGTCCTGGATGGCCATGATCAAAGCGGCCTCGCGGGCGATCAAAACACGGTCACTGACGGGGACGGGAACTACGCCCTCGGCGCCTCCCTCAGCGCGAGTTGGGAACTCAGTCTGGACAGCAACAACCCACTCCTGGCCAATTCCATCATTGCCCCGGGTTATGCGAATTTCAGTTTCGGTCCGCTTCAGTCGGTGCGGCAGAATTTCACGATGAAGCCGGCCCCTTATCAGATCACTGGCCATTTGCGCGACAGCCAAGGCAATCCCATCGCCGGGATCTATATTTTCGCGCAGGACAGCTCCGGTTTTCTAGCGGTCGGACAGAACACCGCTGCGGACGGATCTTATTCCCTTCCCGTGGCCAATGGCGCTTGGAATGTCGGTCCTGACTGCAACGGCGGCGACGCCAGCCTCAGCAGCTTCGGTTATCCTTGTATCAACCAGCGCAGCACCAATATCGCCGGAGCAAATGTCGTCCTGGATTTCACCGTGCCCTTGCTCACGGCACACTTGCAGGGACAAGTGATCGACGATCACGGCTCCCCGGTAGCGTTCATGAACATTTTCGCCGCCACCACCAATAACGGCACCCAATTCCAGGCCACGACCGACGCCGGCGGCAATTTTGACCTCGGGGTTGTGGGCGGCACCTATCTCGTGCAATTGAACGTGGATGCCAACTCGGGGCTCCCCGCGCGGGGACTCGTCGGTCCCAACTTTTACGTCACCATCGCCGACAACACCACCAACGGCGGCCTGAAATTGATTCCGCGCCATTTCACCGCTGCCATCGCCGTGCTGGTGCGCAACGGCACCAACGCTGGCATCCCGGGCATTGGAGCGGGCGCCACTATTACGGCCAACGGCACGAATTATTATACCGGCACCTTCCGCACCGACGCCAGCGGCAATGCCCTCTTCGGAGTGTTCGATGGCACCTGGAACGTCTTTATCAACAACGCCGATGTGGTCAACGCGGGATATCCCGGCAACGTCGCCCAGCAGTCCCTAACGGTCGCGCATAACACGAACAGCGCCACCTTTGTCCTCCGCTCCTGTCCTCCGCTCGCGATCAATGCACCATCGCAAATTCCGGACGGTTCATCGGGATACCAATATAGCTATCAATTTGCGGCCGCGAGTTGCTACTCCCCTTTGGTCTGGTCGCTCGCCCCCGGGTCCGCGCCTTTGCCCGCTGGCCTCACCCTCGCCACCAACGGTCTGCTCAGCGGTCCGGCCGGACTCGCCGGACTCTATAATTTTTCGGTCCGCGTCAGCGACGGCCAGAGCACCAGCAGTCAGGCCGTTGCTCTCCGGATCGACGCCCCGCTCCAGATCCTCACCACCTCTCTACCCAATGCCACGCTGGGAATCCCCTACACCACCTCACTTGTCGCCACCAATGGTCAGGCGCCCTATTCCTGGACCACGAATCAGACCTCCTCGCCACTGCCGACCGGCCTCTCGTTGACCTCTTCCGGACAAATCACCGGAGTTCCCACCGCCGCCGGCATCTTCTTCTTCGTCGTCCGGGTGACGGATGCGCAGGGGCACTTCTTGGATCAGATGCTGGGCCTAAACGTCCCCCGAATCGTCCCCCGCCCCACCCTGACGCCCCTGGGTTTTTCCGCTCCCAACATTTTCCAATTCGCCATCACGACGGTTCCCGGGCAAAACTACACGGTGCAATTCTCCGCCGACCTCGCCCACTGGACCGGCCTTATCACTACCAACGCCCCGGGAGATTCCGTAATCATCAGCGATCCGGGCACCTTCGGCACCGCGCGGTTTTACCGCGTCTTGGTGGGGCCTTGATTCCCCACTCGCGGGAAGCCCCGGGCCGAAGCTCAGGGAATGTTACGCGGTGAATTTCCGCCATTGTTGCTCCCCCGCCAGCGATAAAATACCGCAATAAATCAGTTGAAAACATCCTCCTGTCGTGCGATCATCAAATCAGTCAGAAGCGCGGTGAAAAGTGGGTCGCGCGTTGTTCTTTGCCAGAGTTGGCAGCAGTCAAATTTGCCCTGCCATGTTCGTGATTCGTCATATGTCCTTGAACCGTAATTAACCAAACACGGAGCCTCTATTTCGGTTGTGGCCGACAGGCCTTCACTGGAAGTCGAAAGAAATCGATCGGGTTCCACCTGTTCCTAAGACGTTCAAAGGAACCTGACGCACACGGCATTACGGTGGGGTTTTTTTATTTTAAGGGCACCTGCCGCTTGCGCGACAGGCTACCCTTCAAGCTTTCCCAAAGGCCTTCCGCAGCTGCGCGATACTCTTCGGCACCGCAATGTTCGGATCCTCCTTGCCCTCAAATTCCAGCGACACGTACCCCGTGTAATTCGCCGCCGCCAGGATCCCGGCAATCCGGTCGTAATCCAGATCCAGCGAATACCATTCGCCCCCGCCGTAATAAGTTTTCGCCTGCACAAAGACAGCTTTCGGCGCAATTTTTTCCAATTTGGGGTAGGGCTCCTCCAGAAAATTCCCCGTATCCATCAAGCAGCCCAGCCAAGGAGAGTGAATCGCGTTCAGAATTCGCAATAGCCCCTCCGGCGTGCGCGCCAAGCCCCAGTGATTCTCCAGGGCCAGAATCACGCCGCACTCCTCGGCCTTTGGCAGGCATTGCTCAATCGCGTCCTGGCACCACTTGAACCCCTCATCCTCGGTGTGCCCCGGCAAAATCGGCTCGATCCCCCGGTTCGCCATTAGCGTGTCAAAATTGACCGTGTTCCACCGGCCCGTATTGATCCGGATGCAGGGAATCCCCAACTGATACGCAATCTCGATGCACTTCTTCGTGTGCTCCACGTTCACCCGCACTTCCGCCGGATCGGGAATCACGAAATTCTGGTGGGTCGAAAGACAGATCAGGTCGATTCCGTTCACATAAGCCCGCCGTTTGAGCCGGTTGCAATATGCCCGGTAGGCGGCATCCAGCGGCCCCTTCTCCTCCCCCTCCATCTGCCGATGCAAAATGTCCACGCCTTCCACCCCGATCTCGCTGGCCCGGTCAATCACCGTTTCAATCGAGATTTTTGGCGCCCGGAAATGCCAATACGAATAGGTCGAAATCCCCAATTTGACCCGGGGCTTGCTCCCCCCAACCCCGTTACCTCCCCCGGAAGTCAGCGGACGAACCTCCTGGGCGGGCAGCGTTGCCATACCCGCGGAAACTGCCGCCGCAGCCCCCGAAACCATCAGAAATTTTCGGCGATTCATAAAACTTAAACCGATTTCTTCCGCCGCTAAATTGATTGCCCGCCCGCTCCTTGGCAATCAGAAATTAACCACTACTGCATCATCTCAAGGTGAGCGAACGCGATAGAACCGAATTTGGGAGGGGGCATTGGTGTCGGTAAAGCCAAACGAGTTGTTGCCTTGCGGAACAAAAGGTCCCAGCACGGACCAGTGCACCAAATCCGCGGAGACCAACATGGTATAGGTGCTGCCGGAACCGGTGATGCTCATTTGGAAAGTGTGATCGGCGGTCAGACCGAAACTGGTAATCATGGGTTGGGTCAGCAGCAGCGTCGTTGCGGAGGAAACGGTACTGGCTCCGGTTGCATCGGAGACCAGGATTCGGTACTGCGCATTGGCGAGGTTGGCGGTCACGTTGAGGAGGGTGAGCGAAGGGGTCGCAACACCGCTGTATACCCCACCGTTGCCCAGGGCAATCCAGCCCAGGCCAAAGTTGCCCTGCCATTGGTAGCTCAGGCCGCCACCCGATGCGGCGGCAGCCACGGTCAAGGAAGTCCCGATGGACGCGTTGAGGGAAGGCGGCAGGTTGGAGACAATCAGCGGTGTCATTGGAACTCCCGGGAATTCGTACGCGCCCATGTCCACGTCCCCAAGATTGCTGAGCCGCGGATTTCCGTCCAGATCAAGGAGGAGCGCAGCGTCCACCCCGGGATTGCCAGCGCGCAAGGCGGGTGAAGAAGCGAAGAGATGAAAATTGCCGCCGAGGGTTGGGGCGTTGGACGGTTGTGTCGGCGCACGAAACAGGGGGTCGAATCCGATGTTGCCGGAACCGGAGTAGACACTGAGTCCTTGGACGCAGGAATTGGCGACGGTGACGGCGCCGGACAATTGCGTTAGCTCGACGTTCGTTCCCGAAGCGCCGTTGTTCCAGAATATGCTGTTGAAGATTTGCACCGGGGCGGCGGTGGCGATGAGGCCGGCTTCGTTGGCGGTCACGGTGTCATTGATCAGCGTGGCGGAACTGTTGCTGAAGATCAGGGCGGTGCCGGCATTACCACTCAGGAGGGTGTCCGCCACTGTCAGCGCGGCATTGCGGGCATAGATGGCCGCGCCGGTGGCGGAAGTGTTCCCGCGAAAGACGCAGGCCCGCACCATGACCGCTGAAGGTTCAAGATTGCTGCTGACGTTCAAGCCACCGCCCGTCGCAGCGGCATTGACCAGGAACTGATCATTGACAAAAACCGGACTGCCACCGCCAACCTGGACGCCTCCGAGCAAATTGGAAGCAAGGGTGCAATTGATGATCCGGGGACTGGCCAGCGTGATATTGATGCCGGTGCCGCTGCCCGTGATGGTGAAGCCGTCCAACACCGTATTGGTGTCGATTAGCCCCGCCGATCCGTTGAAAGTGACAACAGCCGCGGTGTTGGAGCCGGTTAGAAAACTGGGATTGGCCGCCCAATGGCGTTGGGAAAGGTCCGTTTCAGAACCGTCGAACCCGCCATAAATCTTCAGGCCGCCCGGGAGGGAAGGAACGACCATGCTGGAGTTGGCGCCGGCCGGGGAATAGTAGGTGCCCGCCGCGACCCAAATGACATTCTGACAGTCGCTGGCGGCATTAAGGGCGGAGGTCAGATCCAGCAACGCGCTGCCCCAACTACCGCCATCGCCGCCCGGCGAGGCCGCCGCATTGACATAGATCGGCCCCGACGGCAGGAAGGTTAGGGTCAGCACGGGAGACATATAGTCGTAAGTATTGACGTCGTAGAGCTGGTATTGAAAACCATTCATGCCTGGGTTGACGTTGTTGATGGTCAGGGTTGAACCACTGATGGAATAGACTTCGCCGGCGCCGCCTCGGAAACCGTCGGTGATCATCTGCAAATAAGGCGTAGTCAATTGCCAGGCATAGTTATCAGGATTGGGGGACGCGAAGGTGATTTGGACCGTGGATTGATTGCCGCAAACGGGCGGCAGCCTTGGTTCCATGGTGAGGTAAACGGTATCCAACGGCCCCGCTATGCTCTGATAGGCGCCGAGATCCAGTCCCCACGCCGCCTCCCGCGGATTGCCATCCAGGTCGGTGGCGATCCCCGCGGCCTCCGGCAGCGAGCCGCTGGAAATGGCGGGCGAATACTGATGCAGATGGTAATCGTTACCCTCCGGATTTTGAAATTGGGGATCAAAACCCGAATTGCCGGTACTGCCATCGGTGTTTCCCTGGATGATGCAATAAGCGGCGGCGACCGAGCCTTGCAACTCGGAGGGAAGGTCCCCCCACAAGATGGAATTGGTCAACTGGCCCCCGCCCTGCGGGCCATAGCACGCGCCACCCAGGTATGCGGCCTGGTTGCCGGCGAACGTGGAACTGAGCACCGTCAATTGTCCATAGTTGGCCAGCGCGCCACCGTTGACGGCCGAGTTCTGGTAAAGCAGGCAGTTGCCGACCGAAAGCCCAACTCCCTGGTCGCCGAAAACCGCCCCGCCTTCGCGGGTAGCGGTATTCGCGCCAAAGACGCAGTGATCCAGCAAGACCACGGGACAATTGGACAAGTTGCAAATTGCGCCGCCCTGGGTGGCACGGTTCCCGATAAACGAACTTTGTGTGACCGACAGATTCGCGCCTTGATTCAGGATCGCTCCGCCCGGGCCCCCGACGTGGTTGGTCGCAAACACGCAGTTAGCGAGTGCCGCCGAACCGTTGGCTAGATTGACCAGCGGGGTGGCCGTGTTGAATTCAAAGGAGCAATTTTGAAAGCTGGGCGCGCCGCCGGAATTGACCAGAGCGGGAGCCGAATTGGAGGCAAAGGTGCAATTTTGTAGGCTGGGATTGGCGTGCTGGATGAAAATGCCGCCGGCACCGGGGGATGCTGTGATGGTGAAGCCATCCAGCACGCCGCCCGTCGAGAAGCTCAGCACATTGCGCTGACCGGCGCTGGTCAGTACGGTTGGGTGGCCGGCCCGGTTTCGCTGGGACAGATCGGTTTCCGTCCCCGCAAAGCCACCATAAACGGAGGTGCCGGTGGCGAAGGCAAACCCCGGACCGCCGGCCGGGTTGCTCGAAGCGTAGGTGCCGGCGGCGACCCAAACCTGGTCGCAAACGCTCGCCACCGCCAGGGCGGCGTCAAGGCTCTTGAAAGCCTGCGCCCAACTGGCTCCGGAACCATTGGCGCCAACCGCGGCGTTGACATACAAAACTCCCGGCGTCCGAACCGTCAAACTCGCCGCACTGGAATAAATCCCGAAATCGGCAATCTGCGCCCGAAATTGCCGGCCGCTTAAACTGAGGTTCAGGCCGCTGACCACCAACTCGGAAGCATTCCGGTTCGTGATGATCGAATAGTTGGGACCCGGGACCAGGGGCACAAAACCGGAACCGGTGTTAACCTGCCAGTTAAAATTGCTGCCAAAATTGAGCGGGCCTACCGCGGTGAAGGAGACGCTGCCACCCACACAACCGGTTTGTGAAAGCGGTTGCCGGATGACCTGGATGTAGCTGCCGAATCCGGCGGCCTCGTATGCCCCCATGTCGCTGGAATAACCCTGCAAGCGAGCATTCCCCGCCAAATCAGTACTGGTGCTGATCGCGGCATTATCGCCGGCATCGATACCAGGCGAATTGCTTTGCAGCGTAAACAGGCCGCCTGCGGGGTTTGTGAAAAGCGGATCGGCGGAAATGTTCTGGTTACCCGCAAAGAGATTCAGTCCTTCGATATCAGAATACGCCACCGCCACGCTGCCGGAGAGCTGCGAACCTTCCGTGGTACCATTGTTCCAGAGAATGCAATTGGTGATCCCGGCGGCGCCCTGAATCCAAATGCCGGCAACGGTGGGCGCTTGATTGTTCGCCACGGTATCATTGATCAGCGACAAAGAAGCGTTGAGGCCATAAATGGCGCCGCCCGCGCCCGCACTCGCGACATTATCGTGCAGCAGCGAATTCGTGATCGCGCCCGACGAGGTGTCCAGGAAAAGCGCGCCTCCGTTGTCCCCCGCCACATTGTTGGAAAAGGCACATTGCGCCAGGGAGATGGTGGAAGCCGCGGTGGCCGAGATCGCGCCGCCACTCTGACCATTCGGCGCCTGATTGCCGGCGAAAAGACAGCCAACGAACGACAAACCGGCATTCTGCGCCGAAACGGCCGAGGAACCCGTGTTGTTCTTAAAGACACAGTTGACAAATGACGGCCGCGCGCCCGCCTGCGCCAAAACCGCGCCTGCAAAGTTGCCGGTGAACACACAGTTGCGCAGTAGCGGGCTGGCACCGGAGAGCAGCACCGCCGGCGCGTTGCTGCTGCCCGCAATGGTCAGGCCGTCGAGCACGGTGGAATTATCAATCGGAACCCCCGTGCCGAGTCCCTGCAGCGCCGTTGTCCCGGCCGCACCGATTAAAACTGTGGGGTGGGCAACCGGGTTGCGCTGGGCCAGCAGGGTTTCCGTTCCGGCAAAGCCGCCGAACAGGCGCGCGCCGCTCGTCAACGCCAGCGGAGTTGCGTTGGTCGGCGCATAGGTGCCACCGGCAATCCAGATGTCACTGCAATCCCCCTGGTCGAGCGCATCGGCCAGGTTGGCCAAGGCCGTGGCCCAACTCGCGCCGTTTCCGCCCGGCGCGGCCTGGCCATTAACATAAATGACCGGGCGCGGATTGACCGTCAACGTAAAGACCGCCGAAGTGGCCGACAAGGAGTTCCCCGCAATAATGACTCTGTAAACAGAGCCATTCAAAACTTCGGAGACATTGGCAATGGTGAGCGAGGCCGCGCCATTTGTTCCGGCCAGGGAATAGACGCTGTCGGAGCCAAGATTGGTAAAAATAGCACCGTTTTGTCGCTGCCAGGTGAAAGTGAGCGCGGGACTGGCGGGGCCGGCCACGGAAAAGACCACCGTGTTCGAAGCGCAGGCGGTGATGGACTGGGGAACCAGAGAAAGATCGACCGGCAAGGCGGGAGTCCCTTGGAATTCATAAGCGCCGAGATCGACGCTGGACCGGGCCGACCGCGCATTGCCGTCGAAATCGGCCTCACCGGGCAGCAGGAGTGCGCTATTGCCGGCGTTGACCGCTGGAGAGGAGGCCGTCAAATGGTAGTCACCGGCTGATTCATTCAGGAAGAGCGGAGCGAACGCCAGATTATTCGCGGCCGATGCGGCCACCCAACCCTGGACGATTGAATTGGATACGCCGTTCAATACGGTCGGAGGCGACGCCCCATTGATCTGGGCCGGCAACGGCGCGACGCCCGGGGTGTGGACGACGTTATCCCACAGGATGCAGTTACCCGCGGCCAAGACCGCGCCGCTGTCCAGCCACAAACCGCCCGCGGCATACCCCGCCGCGTTGTTCGCGACAGTGCAGTTCACGATTTCCAGCGCGCCGGAATCAAAGATGGCACCGCCCTGGACGGAGGCATAATTTTGCCCCAGGACCGAGTCCCGGATGGAAAGCGTGCTGCCGAAGGTGTTGTAGAGCGCACCGCCCTGCCGGGCGGAATTGTTGCGAAACGAATTGCGGAACAGGACCGTGCCGGAGTTGGTCGTGCGGTTGTAAATACCCCCTCCCAGACTGGCCGCATTCTGCGCGAACAAGCAATTGCTGATGGAGGGAGAACCTTGCTCATTGTCAATGCCAGCACCGGCTCCCGTGGTGGCGTTGCCGGTGAAGGAACAGGCCACAATGGCCGGGGCGGAGAATCGATTAAGAATGCCACCGCCCGGATTGTTGAGGAACAGGCAATTGCTGATCGTGCCGTCCGAGCCGGTGATGATCCCGAGGTTTTGCAGGGCGCGCGCCTGATTGTTCGTGAACACGCAGTTGCGAATCACCGGGCTGGCATCCAGATTGATGATCGCCGGATTAATCGTCGCGCCGGCAAGCACAAAACCATCCAAGATCGCGGTCTGGTCGATGGTCCCGGCGGTGCCGTCATTGAGGAAAATACTCTGCCCATTCGTCGCCAGCAGAACCGTTGGGTGATTCACGTAGTCCCGCTGGGAAAGATTGGTTTCGCCACCCGCAAATCCGCCCCGCAGGTCCAGTCCCTGGCGCAGGCGGAAGGAAGTGGTGCCATTCGTCCCCGTGGGAATGACGTAAGCGCCTTGCGTAACCCAGACCTGCAAACAATCGGAGCCGGTCAGGGCCGCCGGCAAATTGGTGAAGGCATTGGCCCAGTTGATTCCGGTCCCGTTGCCCGTCGCGGCCGGATTGACATACGCGACGGCCAGGGGACTCACTGAGAGAGTGACCGGCGGGGTGGTGTACACCCAACCATTCACGCGCAACCGGAACTGATAGCCATTTAGGGCAAATGTCACGGGATTGATGGTGAGGACCGCTTGCGTTGCGGTCGTGCTGATATTGTAAATGCCAGAGGGCACAACCGGGGAAAAAGCCCCGCCCGAACTGACCTCCCAGACGAGATTGGCAATGTTCAGGGCATTGGTGACCGTCAAAGTGAAACTGACCTTGGCCCCGGTGCAAACCGATTGGGAGGCGGGAAAGACGGCACCGAGCAGCGGAGGCGCGGGGTTGACCTGCAACTCGTAAGCACCCACATCCACAGTTGAGTTGTAGATGCGCGGATTGCCCGGCAGGTCGAAGGGCGTTCCGACCCAATAATTGCTGCCGTTATTGACCGCGGGCGAATTCGCCAGCAGCCGGAAGTCACCGGCGGCCGGATTAACAAAAGCCGGATCCAGGCCGGAATTGTTGGCAACACTTCGGACATAAAGGCCGGTGGCTCCGGGGTGCGTGGCGTTGAAAATATTCAAGCCCTGGATGATCGAGTTGTAGTATTCGAGGTCGTAAGGCACCGGGAATCCAACTTGGGGATAGGTGGCCAGGTCGGAGAGAAAATTAGTGCCGTAAACTTGCTGGAACTCGACAGTGTCGCCCGCGGCGCTGGTGTTTCCCCAAAAAATGGAATTGTGGAGCTGCGTATTCTTGGCCGTCCACAGTCCGCCGCCGTTGCTCCCGGAAGAATTGTTGGCCACGGTGCAGTTGTTGAGAATCATGCCGCTCGCAACATTGATTTGTCCCCACATGATACCGCCTCCCACGCCGCCGGCGTAATTTTCCGCCACCAAACAACTGATCATGCTGCCGGAATTGAGGATGGTGTCGCCATAGATACCACCGCCGTTGCTGGCGGAATTCCCCACAAACGACGATGCCAGCAAACTCGCGAGGGCGGAAGCGCCGGAGAACGCCAACGCCCCGCCGTTGGCACCCGAACGGTTGCCGCTGAAGGAGCACTGCGTAGCATTGATCCGCGCGGACAGCGCAAAGGCCGCGCCGCCATCACCGGTCGCGGTATTGGTCAGAAACCTGCATTGGTTGAGCGAGTTGGTGCCGCCGAAGGCCATGATCGCCCCGCCGCCATTGGTCGTCTGATTGGCGAGGAATAGACAATTTGAGAAAGTCACCGAAGCGTTGGCGTTGGAGACGGCCGAAGCCACATTATTGGAAAACGTGCAGTTCTGAATGGTCGCGCTCCCGCCCACCTCCACCAAGGCGGGCAGGCCGTTGCCGCCCGTCAAAATAAACCCATCCAGGAGGCTGGCGGGAGTTGGCTGCGCGGCCAGGAGACTGAGTATGGGCGCATTCGATCCGGCCACCAAGACAGAAGGATTGGAAGTCCATTGCCGCTGGGAAAGGTTGGTTTCGAAACCGGCAAAGCCGCCATAAATCGGAACGCCCGGGGGAAGCTGCCAGAGTCCATTTGTCGCGGTGTACGTGGCCCCGGCAACCCAAATTTGCTCACCGGGAGCGGCCGCGCGCAGGGCCTGGCCCAGAGTCGGGAAGGCGTTGTTCCAATTGGTTCCCAGACCGTTCCCGGTCGCCTCGGACCGGACGTAGAGCACCGGTGATACGTATGTTGATAGCGTGACCGCAGCGGAGAAAAACGAACCGTTGGTGGCGGCTAAACGATATTGCCCGTTCAAGGCGGGTTGCAGGGAAAGAATCGTCAAAGAGCTGGAATTGCCCGAGTATGTAATGGCGTAATTGCCCCCGTTGGAAATCCCGGCCCATCCGGAACCGGCATTGAATTGCCAGACGTAACCCGCAGCGTTCGCGCCCGGCGGCAGGACCGCCGTGGTGCTGGCCGTTTGCCCGGGCGTCCCGCCCAGCGGTCCCGGTCCCACGGTCAGCGCGGCCGGCGCAGAGGAGTAAGCAATCGGGAGCGCGGCCAGCCGGAATTGCTCGGCGTTCATGGTCAAGTCCACCGGATTGATCTTCAGCGTGGTCGCATTGGCGGCGTTGGAAATGGTAAAAATGGTGTTGGTGACCACGGCAACCCAACCCGCGCCGAGGTTCATCTGCCAAACATAATTGGTCAACGAACTGTTCGTCGCCACGGCGGCCGAAAAACTCGCCGCACCCGGAGTGGTCGCAATCACGGATTGCGGCCCTTGCAGAATGCCTATCACGCCCGCGGACGCCGTTTGGACCTCGTACGCCCCCAGGTCCACCGCGGCGCCAAAAACGCGCGGATTTCCGGCCAGATCAAGATCGCCCGGGGCAACGAACGTGGAATCGCCGGCATCCTGCGCGGGACTGTATGCTCCCGGCACAAAACTTCCGGTGGACGGATTCACCCACAGCGGATCGGTTGGCTGGTTGTTGTTGCCGCTGAAGAAGAAGAGTCCTTGCACGCAGGAATTGGCCGCGGTCGGCACGCCGTTGGTCATGGCGTACTGCTGCGCCAGGCCTTGGTATGTGGCGGCGGCATCGGGCTGACCGGCGTTGGCCAGGGACTGCGCCTCGGCGGTGTAGCGGTTATAGTAGTAGGCGTTGTAAGTATCGATCTCATTGAGCTCGCCATTGGCAAAGGCGGCCGCTACTGGACCCGCGAAGATGGATGGATTGGAAACCACGTAAGCATTCCAGTTCGTGGAGTAGTTGTTCCATAAAATGCAGTTGCGGACCTGGAGGCCGGTGGCGTCAGACTCACCAAGTGCGGTGATGGCGCCATCGGGCTGCCGGTTATTGGCCAGGGTGCAATTCAGCACCGCCATGGTGGCGCCCAGGGAACCATTGTGGATGATCGAATTGCAACTGTTGCTGACGAAAAAACAGTCTTTTACCGTTACCGCGCCGCCCGGGCCGTCCACGACGCAAGCCAAATTGTTGCTGGAAAAAAGCGACCGTGAAATGGTGGCACCGGCTCCCGCTCCCGCCACCAACACGCCGGTGGAGGTTGACGCGAAAGTGCAGTTGGAGATCAGCGTGCCGCCGGCTCCGGCCAGCACGGCATTCGTGAGGACGGCGCCGAACCGGCAGTCCACAATGTTAGGGCTGCCCGCCGTGATGTTGATGCCATCGGCAGCATTACTGAAAACGCAGTTCGCGATGGTCGGGTGGCCAAGGTTGAGGGCGACCTGGGTGTTGCCGCCGGAAAAAACGCAATTCTGGATGAGTGGCGAAGCGTTGTTAATGGCGATGCTGCTGGGGCTGGAGGAAGAACCACGCACTTGAACCCCATCCAGCGTGCCGGATAAATTGCCATTCGTCGGGGTGATCACGGTGATGTTATTGCTCCAATTGCGCTGTGACAGCGCAGTCTCGTTGCCGGCGAACCCGCCATAGAGAGCCGCGTCGATGGCAGTCGCCGGCAGGGCATAGGTTCCGGCCGCCACCCAGAGTTGGCTGACATTGGGCGTGGCCGCTGCCAACGCCGGCGCGAGATTGGTGAAGGCCGTTGCCCACGTCAGACCATCGTGAGTGGCACCCTGGGCCTGGCTGTTGACGAACAGCGGCACCGGCAATTGCACCAAAAGCACCGCTGGCGGCGAGGTGAAATTCAGGCCCGGAACGATAAATCGATACTGCGCACCATTCAAAGCGTTGTAGGCCGTGGAAGCGGTGGCCGCGTTGGTAAAAAACAGGTTCAGCGAGGCGGAATTGCCGGCGGCAGTCGTGCCGTAGTTCAGGAGAGTCGTATTGGTGACAGCGGCAAAGCCGCTCCCGGAGTTCACCTGCCATTGCAGGTTAGTGAATGTCCCCGGCGTTCCGCTAATCACAAAACTGTAAATGCCCAGATTGGTCACCGTCAGCGAATACGGGAGCGAGGTCACGGCCAGCGCGATTGCCGGCGACAACTGATGCTGATATGGCCCGATGTCCACCAGTCCGCTGGACGTGCGGGGGTTGCCATTGAGATCAACGGCAACGGCGGCAGCCGCGGCCGAACCGCCGGCGTTCAGCAATGGCGAGAACGCGGAGAGTTGGAAATTATTGGAAGCGGGCAAAACAAAGATCGGATCGACCGCCAAATTGTGATTGGTCGTTCCCCCGCCCTGGATGCAGGAATAGGCAGCGGCGATGCTGCCGGAGCCGCCCGCTTGCGCGCCGGAGTTTCCCCACAGGATCGAGTTGATAATCGAATTGCTGCCCCCGCCCGTGAATATCCCGCCCGCAGTGCCGGCTGTGGAATTGAACAGCACGGCCGTGTTCAGCAGGGAAACCACGGCATTGCTGGCATAAAGAGCGCCACCCTCCTGGAAGGAAGTGTTGCGGAAGAGCAAACAGTTTTCCAACGTGCCGGAAGCGCCGTTGAAGTAAAGGGGACCTTCATTGGCGCTGTTGGCAAACAAAGTACAATTGATCAGGAGCGGGCTGGCATTGCTCCAATTGGCCATGGCGGCACCCACCGGCGCCGAATTGCTGACGAACAAGCAGTTTTGAACGACCGGGCTGCCGCCGAGATTGACGATGGCACCGCCCGTCGCCGCTGTCAGCGTAACCCCATCCAGGACCGAATCGTTCGTGATGCCGGGCCCATTCACAAAGATGCTGGGACTCGCGGCGTAGTTGTACGCGGACAGGGTCGGATCATCGCCCGGCGCCGCGGAACTGCCGCTTAAAATCGTCAGATTGACGCCCGCATTGCGCTGCGAGTCGTTCGTTTCCGTGCCCAGGAATCCGCCCAAAACCCGCACGCCGCGGGCCAGCGACAACGAGGCAGGTAGAGCATTGGGATCCGTCGGCAGACGGCGCAACGGAAAGTAGGCGCCGGCCCGCACCCAGATTTCGGCGCCAGGTTGGGCAACGGCGAAGGCATCATGCAGCGTCGGATACGCGGTGCTCCAACCGAGACCGTCATACTTGGGCGGCACACCGTGGGTGGCGACCCAGTTGGTGTAATAAGGATAGCCGTGGCTGCCATCGACATAAATGACCCGGGGAAAATTCGGGGCAATGGTTACCGCCGGTAAAACGAAGGCGCCCGGCGCGGCGGTTCCCGTCAAACGATACTGATAGCCCGCCAGGGAGGCGCCGGGGTTCCCAATCGTCAATTGCGAGTTGGTGGCCCCTTGGTAGAGCGTGCCATTGACCACATTCGACCAGATCCCGTTGCCGCCGTTCACCTGCCACTGCAAAACCGCGCCGACGGCATTCGTGCCGAGGGTGGTGGTAACCACGTAAATGGGTCCCCATTGCCCACCGGGCGAAAGGCCGCCTTGCACTGTCTGGTTGGCTGAATAGCTGCTGGTGAAGTTTTGCAGTTGCAGGGTCGCCGGTGCCAGTTGAAAGAAGGCCCCATTGGCCGCGATTCCGGTCAAACGATATTGCCTTTGGTTCAGGGTGGCGTCCGGGTTGAAGACGCTCAATTGCAAGCTCGTGGCCCCCTGATACTGCGCGCCGTTGGTAAGGTTTAGCCACGTTCCATTGCCGGCATTCACCTGCCATTGCAGGGAGGCGAGCGGGGCGTTGGTTCCCAGCGCGACGGAAAAAGTGTAGTACGGACCATACAATCCGTTGCGGTATCCGGCGCTGGTTTGCGTGGCAAGGGCGGGCGGCACCAGCGGAGTTCCCTGAAACTCATAGGCACCCAAATCGATTCGGCCATTGACGATCCGCGGATGGCCGGCAGCATCGACGGCTGGAAATGTCGCCGGCAATCCGTTGGTGGTGCCGGCACCCACTGCAAGCGAAAAGGCGTTCAATTGGAAATTCCCGCCGGCTGCATTCAGAAAGAGCGGATCGGAAGAGTAACCCGGAAAGACCTGCGCGGGCAGGCCATCGGAAACATCGTTCCAGAACAAGCAATTAACAGCCGTGGTTCCCGCGAAGTTACTGTAAACGGTCAACGGTCCGTTGCCGTAAAAGGTATCGTTGTAAAGCTGGCAGCCCCCCTGGCCGTCATTGTAAATGGACGATCCCTGCCCCGCCAGGTTGCCGGCAAAGACGCAGTTGATGACGCTGGCCGCATTATTGACAAAGATCGCGTGGCCCGTGTTGCCGGAAAACCCACTGTTTACCGCCAGGAGGTTCTCGCCGAAGACCGGATCGCTATTGGCGAAAAACTGGGAATTGGAGACAGTCAGGAATCCCTGGTGCCAGTTGACCGCGCTGTAAAGCGTGGCGGAATTGTTCACAAACCGGCAGTTGTTGATGGTTGCCGAACCTCCCCCGGAATTGTAGATCGCCCCAAAATAAGACGAACAGTTGGTAATGACCAATCCATCCATGAGGAAGTCCCCGCGGGCCTGGATGCTGCCGGTGAACAGAGTGGGATGGTTGGTCCACTGGCGCTGGCTCAACACGACTTCGTTGCCGGCAAAGCCCCCATAAACCTGAATGCCCGCATTAGCCTGACCGATTCCGGTGTAGGAACCGGCGGCCACCCAGACCTGAACCGGGAGGTTTCCCGCGCCATTGAGCAGGCTGGCCAAGTTGGTGAAGGCATTCTGCCAACTGGAGCCATCACCGCTGCCAGTGGCTCCTTGTCGCACAAAATAAACTCCACTGGGCGTCGGGCTGCTCAATTCCACGGGTGTCGTTGGGACTCCCGCGCCAATGCCGCTTAACCGATACTGACCGCCATAAAGCGATGCGGGCGGATTGGCAATGAGGAGGTCCAGGCTGTTCACCCCTTGGTAGAGGGAGTTGCTGGCCAGATTCACCCAACTCCCGTTGGTCAGGATTTGCCACTGTAATGAAGTGGGCGCGGCTTGGCCGGCCAATTGGACGCTGAAATCCTGGGATCCGCCGCTCAGGGTGATGATAGTGCTCAACCCGGTGGGGCTTTGAAATTCCAAAGCTCCCAGGTCCAAACGCCCGTTGATGATCCGGGGGTTGCCGGCCAGGTCGATGGTGGGAAAATTGGCCGGCAGGCCATTGGTCGTGGCGGACCCGATGGCCGGAGAACTGGCGCTCAAGGTGAAATTCCCGGCCGCCGGATTCAGGAACAACGGATCATAACCCTGCGCGGCCACCCCGTCGGAAAGGTTGCCCCAGAACAGGCAATTGCTGGGAACGGGAAGCGGCCCCAGGAACCCCAGCAACGGATAGCGGGGATCATATGATCCGGCGATGGCCAGCGTGGCCGCACCGTTGCCGTAGAAGGTGTCGTGGTACAGATGCCAGGCGGCCGGCGGGGTTTGATTGCCAAATATGGCCGCTCCCTGCGGGCTGGTGTTGCCGGCAAAAATACCATTCACCGCTGCTACATAATCCACGCACCAGATGGCGCCCCCCGCGAAATCAGCGTGGTTGCTGAGAAAAATACAGTTGAGCGCCGTGACTTCGTTGCCACTGATTGCGCCGCCGTTATTCCCCGTGGAATTGCCAATGAACTGGGAATTGGAAACTGTCACCGAGCCCTGCCAATCAATCGGCCCCCCATACGCGGCGGAATTATTGATGAAGAGGGAATTTTTGATGGTGGCGGAACCGGCCAGATTGTAAATCGCGCCGTAGCTGGAACTATGACAATTGGTCACGATGAATCCGTCGAGGAGGAAATCCCCGCGGGCTTCGATCTGGCCCGTAAACAAGGTGGAATTATTGCTCCAATTGCGCTGGCTGAGATCGACTTCATTGCCGGCAAAACCCCCATAAAGCTGGATGCCGGCATTGCCCTGGCCGGTTCCCGTATAGGCACCTTTGGCCACCCAAACTTGCACCGGCGTATCTCCCGCATAGGTAAAAAGGCTCTGCATGCTGGGAAAGGCATTCTGCCAACTGGAGCCGTCGCCGCTGCCGGTCGCTCCCTGGCGTACGTAAAGCAAACCGCTGGGAACCGAACTGACCAGCCCCACCGGGACGCTTTGAAAGGGCGCGCCGTTCGTAGTTCCTGTGACGCGATATTGACTGCCGTAGAGCGCCGCGGTGGGGGTAACGACGAGTTGCGTGCTGTTGACCCCGGCGTAGTTGGAACCATTGACCAGATTCGCCCAGGCCCCGTTGGTAAACGTCTGCCACTGCAAGCCGCCAAATGTGGTGCCGGCGGCAAACGCTGAAAAAAACTGCGTGGCGCCATTCACCGAGATTTCCGTGAACAGCCCGTGGGGAGTTTGGAAGGCGAGCGCGCCCAAGTCCAACCGCCCGTTCACAATGCGCGGATTGCCGGCCAGATCCTTGGTTGGAAAACTGGCGGGGAGGCCATTGGTGGTGCCCTGCCCGATGGCCGCGGAATTGGGGCTCAGTTGAAAATTGTCAGCGGGTGGATTGAGGAACAAGGGATCGTATCCCTGCGCGGTCACGCCATCGGAAGCATTGCCCCAGAAAAGGCAGTTTACCGGTACCGGGGCCGGGCCGGTTACACCTTGGAGTGGCGAGTTGGGATTGTACGAGCCGTTGATGACGACGGCGGCCGGACCATTGCCGTAAAAAGTGTCATTGTAAAGTTGCCATTGGTTGGAAATGCCATTTCCCGTAATCGCCCCGCCCTCCGGCGCGTGGTTGCCGGCGAAGACGCAGTTGATCGCCGTAATGTTGTTATTGCCAAAAATGGCGCCCCCCTCGTAACCGGAGCTGTTGTTCTCAAACCAGCAATTGATCGCGGTGCAGTTGTCGGCGTTGACCGCCCCACCGGCGCTGGGGGAGGCATTGCCCACAAACCTGGAATTGAACAGATACAACGACCCGGACCAGTAAATCGCTCCGGCGTATGCGCCGGAATTATTGACGAACGTGCAATTCGTGATCGTGGCCACGCTGCCACCCTCGGCAGCGCTGATCAACGGGTAATCGGCGCTGTGGTAGTTGGTGAACACCAAGCCGTCGAACAGGACATCACCGGGGCAAATCAGGCCGCCCGCGAGCAGGGTCGGGCTGCTGAGCGGGTTGCGCTGGCTCAAATTGGTTTCCGTGCCGGCAAAGCCGCCGTGAAATTCCGCCGCGGGAATGGCGCTGCCCGAAATATCATAGGAGCCGCCCGCCACCCAGACGGGCAAAGGCGCCACCGTGTCATCCCCCGGCAAGAGCGGTGCCAGACTGGAAAAGGCGGTGCCCCAGGCAAGGCCATCGCCATTGGCTGGCGCCCCCGCGCGCACATGATAAATGGCGTACGGCGCGCCATTGCTGTCGCGCAGCCCCTGCTGGCGGGGCCCCTGAAATTGCGCGCAGCCCCGTTGCAGTGCTCCGGTCACCCCAACACCCTGGCCAAATATGTCGATAAACGGGCTGTGCGCCGAACTGGAACCCCACAGGATCTGGCTAGCCAGCCGTTGCGAATATAAATCCCGGGATGCGCCGAGCGGCACCACCCCTCCTTTTCCCACCAAAAGTGGGCGGATCCCGTTGTTATAATAATAATTATACGGATTGCCGTTCCCGGCGAGGATCACAAAAGCTCCCGGCCGAATTCCCTCACCCAAATTGCCATAGCCGGCCAGATCCGCGACGCCGTTGTCGTCGGCCTGCTGAAAAGCCTGGGTGGCATTGAAGATCTCAGCCGCCGCCGCGTTCCACGAATAATACTCATATTGATCGAAACCATGGGGCAAATTGTCAAAATCCTGGACCGTGCTGAACCGCAAATCCAACGTGGCCACGTAATCGCCTTTGCCGGGTCCGGCATTATTGTAATCGTCCCGCAGGTTGCCGCTGAGGTTGTCGCCGGTCGCCACGTAAATCTGCGCGGCGGCATTGGTCATCTGCCCGGCCGAGTTCCCCCAGACGAGCGAGTTGAAAAGCTTGGCCGCTGCGCCCAATTCCACTTGAAGGCAACTGCCCGACTTGGCCGAAGTATTTCCCACAAAAGTGGTATTGAGGATTTGCGCGCGGTCGTGAAAACTGCACAGCAATGCGCTGCAGCCGGACTGGCAGGTGTTGCCGCTGAAGGCGGAATCGAAAACCCGCGGCGTGTTCCACCCTATCAAGGCCAACCCGCCGGCGACGGTGCCGGCGTTGTTGGTCAGGAACCAGCACCGATTAAATTCAACGTTGTCATAGACGACATAGCCTGCGCCGCCAATTCCGGAGCAGTTGTTGCCCGTAAAAGAACAATCCCGCATGGTGGAATAGGCCGCGGCATTGAAGTTCACCAACTGCGCCTGCGCGTATTGGTTCTGCTGGTCTTCCGGAGATGGCTGATGGAACACCGTCCCCAAACTCCCGCCGGTCGCGCTGCTCAACAACTCCAATATTCCGAGCGGTGTAAGGTACTGGTTGAAAAAGTTGTCGGCGGCAATCCAGTTCTTAATCGCCGGCGAGTTCGGATCCCCCCCCAGCGCCACGGCGAGATCAATGGCGAAATTGCCAATCGCAAAAGCCAGTCCCACCTCCGCGTAAGCGTCCGCCAGGCCGTCCAGGGCCAGATCCGTGCTGAGGTCGGCGGGTTGATTGATCGCCGGTTTGGCGAGATTATAAAGGGAACCCTCAGTCGCCTGCGAATAAAGGGCATAGGCATATTTGCCGGCGGAGACCACGACCTGCAAGCCGGCGGCCACCGCTTTTAGAACGGCGTCCGGATCAGTGATTTGCGCGGCGTTCGGCAGGTTGTTGACCGAAGGCAGGGTCATGAAACAAACCGCCCCCCCCGCAGTGAGGGCACTGTTTTTGGCAAACGTGCAACTCTGGAAGGCGCATAAGGTGTTGACACCGGCGAACGCTCCCCCTTCCCAAGTTGCGAAATTGTTCAGAAAGGCGCAACCGGTGACTTTCAGGTTGGCCTCGTAAGCTCCCAGGCCACCGCCAAAATTTGCCGCCAGATTATGGAGCAACACACAGTTGGTCACGGTGAGCGTCATTTGGCCGCTCGGCCGTGAGTGACGATTGGTGACAAAGATACCCCCGCCCACCACGACGGGATCGGGCTGCATCGCCGGGTGTCCGTCATGCGAGGGATTGGCATCCGTCCCAAAGTCCAGCATCGTCATCGCCTCCAGGTTTCCGGAAGTATACCGGACGCTGCCTTGAACATCGAGGTTGTTGGCATTGCCACCCGTAATAACCAAGTTGTCCAGGACGGCATTGTCCACTCCCAGGCAGGTGACCACATTGTAGCAGTTGTCGTTGAAACCGGCGGTGACATTCGTGGCGCTGAGGTTGGGGGCTGGCGCGGCCCCGGTGAGAATTGCACCAATGTTTGCGGAAGTGATCCCATTGGCATCCGCACTTCCAATGTCCCCGCTCAACACGGTCCAGGAACCGCTGGCCGAACGCTGGCCCGGACTGCTTTCGGTACCGGCAAAGCCGCCGCGAATCGTCGTATAGCCCGGCAGGGCGAAGGAAGATGACCGAATGATACCGGCGGTTGGCTTGTAGGTGCCGGCGGCAACCCAAATCTCCACCGGATTGTTGCTGGACGCTGAACCCGTGGCCTGCGGCAGGGCATCCCGCAATTCCCGGTAGGCGTTGGCCCAGGACGCGCCGCTCTGTGTAGAACCAGGGGGCGCGGTTTGATTAACGAAGACAATTTGCGCGGCCTGGGAAAAGCCGGGGAGATTTAGGACCCAGAGCAAGATCAAGCCGGCGGACAGTCGGTTTTTCATAATCGAGCAAATCGTTACCTCACCGGGTTCAAACCACCTCCGTAATCATCCGCGGTTGACAACCGATGATCCAAGGAAACTGGGCACCGGCCTCCAGTGCGCGGAGGATTGAATCAGCCGAGGAGCCAAAGTCAATCGGAAACCAGTACGTGGGCGAGCAAAAAAGGGCCAGCCTTAACTTCCGTCCTGGACTGGTCCCGCTGCCAGAAGAAGGTCACTCGAGCAATCCCGCTTGACGAACATCACTTTGTCTTACAAAGTTAATATCAGTGATGGACAAAACAATGGAAACACAACCCGCCCATCCATGAATTCCAATCCCGCTTCCGTCCCCGCTGGCCAAGTCCCCTCCCATCCCACTTCAAAGCTGTCTTTCGCCAAGGTCGGTTGGGTGATCACAGGCTATTTACTGGCGTTACTATTCGCGGCCGGAGTCGTGGCGGCCAGCCGACTTCTTTCCGTCAATTCTGACGGCACAACTTCCAGCGGCATGGCGGCCTTTGGCGACGCTCTCATCTTCCTCGCCGTTTTCACGGTCGGCTGCATCCCACCCACCTGCGTGGCATTGTATTTCCTGCGATCCAAACGGGCGTTTTGGCCGGTGGCGGCCGCGTTGGCCCTCACGTTTGTCGTGACCGGATTAGTCGCGTTAACTGCCTGGTTCATGAATCCCCGCTCCCTGGCGGCCAGTCTCGGGTTCATCCGGATTTTGCTGGCGCCCCTGGCGGCCCTGCTTTTTCTGCTCGGCGGCCTGTTCGCCCCGCGAAGGGAGCCCAAACTTTTGCTCTTCAGTTCGGCATCGTTGGAGGTGATGGTGTTTGCGGCATGGGTGATCACTTGTCTGCTCCGAAACCGGTAAACATTTCCCCCGTTTACCGACCAAGGACCGACAAATCATGCCCGTGGTTGCGCGGGAGGGATGAGTGGGGCTTGCTCCGTTGCCAACCGGCACCGGGCGCGACCTTGGCACAGATGAAACGCCACACCGATGCCCAACCCAAAACCCAGGCCATACCCGATTCCCCAGACAGTCTTTGCTGCCGGCACCTTCCAAGGAACCAAAAACTGAGCATCACCCGTGACGGGAGGTTGCCAGTTAAGGATTACGGTATGCGCCCAGCCACCCCCGAAATAACCCAACGCGTTGGCTATGAAAAGGACGGCCACCACCGGCACGAACGTGCGGGGTGCTTGAAAGGCCAGGGTCATGACTGCACCCATGCCGGCAGTCCCCGCCAGTAATCCGACCACTCCCCCGATATCCCCGCCAATCAGCATCCAGGCGGCGGTCCAGCCCACGGCGTAAACGCCGAACCCCAGTCCAAAGACCTGGTAAAATGGGCGGAGCGAGCCGGGACCAATGATCAAACCGCCCAGCATCATCCCGCTCAAGCCGATGAAACAGGCGGCACAAACCGCGTACATGAACAGTTCGCCGCCGTGCCGGTGAAACCACCCGCTCCCCAGCACCCACGGACCAAATCCGCCCAAACTGACCACCGTAAAGCCCAGCATGCCGCGGAACGTGGATTGCCACAGCGTCGGAATCGGGAGCGGCCGCCTGGCCGCGCGCACGCGACTGACAACGCTTTCCGGATCGAGTGAGAACATGGCGGTTGGGCGTGGTAAACTTATGGGGAGGCCGGCTCCACGGTGGGCGCTTTTGCCGCCACCCGCCCCACCACGAGGCAGGCAACCAGGGACAGCAATGAAATCATCACGCCGATCCGGAGGGCGCCGTCACGGTAAATCAAGCGCACCTGATGGTGACCGGCCGGAACCTCCAGCGCCTGGAAAGCATGGTTCGCCGGCCATAACCACGTCAGCCGGCCATCCACCTCCGCCTGCCAGGCGGGGTAATGTGTTTGGGCAATCACCACCATGGCCGGGGCCGGGCTTTCCACTTCGGCGGTCCATTCCTCGGGCGTGCTATTGGTAATGCTGACCACGCGGGCGCCGAGACACCGCCGGGCATGCACCTCAGCCCCGGCTATCAGGGGCAGCCAGACCTCCTCCCGGGGACGGAAACCGGGGCTGGTAACCTGTTGCAAGATTTCCCGCTCGCCGGCGGCCTTCGGTTCCTGCCCGATGGTCACCAGCGGCATAAAATTCGTCCGCGCCACCCAACCCACCGGATTGGCGGGGTCACTGACCTGCGCCACGCCCAGAAAATCCTCCAGGGCGGACAACTCCTCGCGGGAAGTGTAAAGGCGGGCGATCACTTCTTGTGACTCCCGCGGATAGAGCGAATAACTGCCATCCACTTTCGGGATGTGATCGAGCGCATTGTAGTCGGAATACATCGCCAACCGACGACCGTTGAAATCCACCGTGGTATCCGGCACCGGCACCGCCAGCAACCGGTTCATGGAAGCCAGGCTTTGCAAGGCACGGGACTCGCCGGCGTGCAACGTGTTGGTCCAGCCAAAATGTTCCCGCACGGTATCCGGCTCATAGACGCTGGACGAAATCGCCGGTCCCACCATGGGTTGGTGGGTGTAAACATCAAACCAGCAGAGCAACGGCAGCGCCAAAGCCCGCCACCGCCAGCGCCGCGGGTCCGCCGTCCGGCCCAATCCCAGGACGCAAAAGAGGATGGCGGCCAGAAACAAAGCGCGCTCCACCGCATTGGCCAGCATGGCGGCGGGAACATCCCCGGGTCGGGGCGCAGCCGCAGCCGCCAGTGCGATAATTGCGATCAGGGCGATCCCGCCCCCACCCGCCCAGCGCACAGCGAGCCGGCCCGCGTCCCCCTGCTTCGGCGGTAGCCGCAGCAGCCAGCCCACCGCCGCCGCTGTCAGCAAGGGCCCCACCAGGACCGGCAGCATGGTGAACTTCACCGGGAACCGGAACACCCCGAGTTGCGGAATCAGCCGCTTCACCACCGTATAGAGTCCCGCATGATCGCCCATCGCCATGACGATGCTGACCAGCGCCAATAGACCCAGCCAGCGGAGCCGGCCATCCCGCACGCGTACGGCGGCCAATCCCGCCAACACAACCGTGCCAATGCCGAGGTAATACGAGCCAAAGAAAACCTGGTTCGGCTGCACCCAGGCCCCCTGCGGCGTCGGAAAGAGGTGCACCATGGGCACGAAATAGTTCATCCAGCCGGACAGGGGGATGGCCCCTTGCGTGTCCCCCACCCCACCAAAGGTGGCGTCGCGCTGGGCGTGGATCACGAGTTGCAAAAAGGGCAGCAACTGCGCGGCCGCCAATGCCGCCACCAGGACGGGCAGCGCCAGCATCCGACCGGCCATGGCCCACCGGGCGGGGCCCGCCGGCCACAACTCGCGGCACCACAACACACCGGCGCAAAACCACGTCAGCAAAATAATCTCGGGCGCACCCGACAGCATCTGCATCGCCCCGACCAAAGCCGCCAGAATCACCTGCCGAGTTCCTCCCTTGGCCACCGCATCGGCGGCCAGCAAAACCCAGGGCATCCAACCCAGCGCCACCAGGTAGTTCGGCAGCGAAACGCAATGCCACGTCACACCGTTAAAGGCAAATGCCACCCCCGCGATGGTCGCCCCCAATCGCGTGCCGGTCCAGCGCTGCGCCAGATAGTACATCCCGACGCCGCCCAGCAGCCAATGAAGCAGGCAAAACACCGGCAGCGACCAAGTCAGGGGAAACACCAGATAGAATAGCGAGGGCGGATAGAGCGTCAGGGTGTTCCATTGCGCCAGGAAGGGGATCCCGCAGTAATGCAGGGGATTCCATAACGGCAAATCCCCGCGCCAGAACGCCTCCTGATGGAAGAACGCGGCGGGAAAGGCGAAATTGCCAAAATCGCGATAAAAAAAGCACTCCAATCCGCCAACGACTTGCGGGAAGGACACCACCAGCAACATCCCCAGAATGGCCGCCAACCGACCGGGCGTAAACCATTGCTCCAATTCGAGCGCGTTCCCCGCGACCTCCTCAGGCCGTTGGGGGCGCATATGGAACGAAGGATTCCGCCGGGTTGTTCACGATAATAATAATGACCGGCTCTTTATCAGATTTGGATTCCGCGCCGTCAAGCCGCATATAAAACCCGGCCGCCCCGGAGCCGCCGAAAATCTGCCGGCCACCGGGTTGAAAAAAAGTTTGACGGTCGAGAAAAAATTTTGAACATATTTTCCCGTTACTGTCAAAAATCACGCCCGGCACGTGTGTTGTTCTAAGTGACGGGTTTGGACAATGAGATAACGAAATTTATCTTTACTTCGGGTGCGGCAGTGGCTATTTCCAGCCGTCAATCCGACAACAATAAATGTTTGAGCAATGATTAAGGTCCAGAACCTGGTTAAAACTTTCGGCCCCAAACGGGCGGTGGACGGAATTTCGTTCTCGGTAGAACGGGGCGAAGTTCTCGGTTTCCTCGGGCCCAACGGCGCCGGGAAATCCACCTCCATGCGGATGATCACGGGTTTCATTCCCCCCACGGAAGGCTCCATTAGTGTCGGCGGTTTCGACATGGTGGAAAACCCGATCCCCGCCAAACGCCTGATCGGTTACCTGCCGGAGAACGCTCCGGCGTATCCGGACATGACGGTCTACGGATTCCTCAGCTTCACGGCGGAGATCCGCGGTCTCGCGGGCGATGCCCGGAAACGGGCGGTCAACCGCGCGGTCGAAATGTGCTTTCTGGAAGCGGTCCTCCACCAATCGGTGGACACGCTTTCGAAAGGCTACCGCCATCGCACCTGCTTCGCCCAATCCATCATCCATGACCCGGATGTGCTGATCCTGGACGAACCCACCGACGGCCTGGATCCCAATCAGAAGCACGAGGTCCGGACGCTCATCCGCAAGATGGGCGAGAAGAAGGCGATTATTTTCTCCACTCACATCCTGGAAGAAGTCGATGCGGTCTGCTCCCGCGCCATTATCATTGACCGCGGCCGGATCGTGGCCAATGGCACTCCCCAACAACTACGCCAAAAGTCGGATTGGGCCGGGGCGGTGACCGTGCGGGTCAGCGGCGTTTCCGCCGCCGAGGCCATGCAGAAATTGGCGGCGCTGCCGTCCGCCAAACGGGCCGTCCTCCTCAAGGAGGAAGCCACCAGCGCCACCGTGCGAATCATGCCCAAGCCGGGCGTCAACGGGGCGCTGACCCAGAACGTCGCCGACGCAGTGCGTGGCTGGCGGATTGAAGAATTGCATACCGAGGAAGGCCGCTTGGACGAAGTCTTCCGCAGCATCACCATGCCGGATACCGTGAAGGGAGAAGCGAAATGAACAACATCAAAACCATCGCCAAACGCGAGTTGCTGGCCTATTTCGCCTCGCCGGTGGCCTACGTGGTCATCGTCATCTTCCTGCTCCTGACGGGCTTTTTCACCTTCATGCTCGGCGGCTTTTTTGAACGCGGCGAGGCCACCCTCACCTCGTTTTTTATCTGGCATCCGTGGCTCTACCTGTTCCTGGTCCCGGCCGTGGGCATGCGCCTGTGGTCCGAAGAGCGCCGTTCCGGCACCATGGAATTGCTCCTGACCATGCCGATCACTCCGTGGCAAGCGATTGTCGGCAAATTCCTGGCGTCCTGGATCTTCCTGGCCATCGCCTTGATCCTGACCTTTCCCATCGGACTGACGGTCAACTACCTCGGCAGTCCGGATAATGGGGTGATCTTCGGCAGTTACGTCGGCAGTTGGTTGCTGGCCGGCAGTTACCTCGCCATCAGTTGCATGACCTCGGCCATGACCCGCAACCAGGTCATCAGCTTCATCATCTCGGTGGTCCTGTGCTTCCTGTTGATTCTGGTCGGCTTTCCGCCGGTGACGAATTTCCTCTACCAGGTATTGAACTTCAAACCCTGGCTGGTGGAAATTATCGCCGCCTTCAGCGTCATGACCCATTTCGACGGGTTCCAAAAGGGCATCCTGGATTCCCGGGACCTGATCTTCTTTTTGTCGGTGATGGTCTTTTCGCTTTTCACCACCGGCGTGATTATTCGCGGACATCGGGCGGGCTAACAGACGATTTTAAGTGCGATGAAGAAAAATTCCTTCGAAACGTTACTCTACTCCGTGGGCGGCGTCGCCGCGATGGTGGTCATCCTGATCGCCTTCAACGCCTTGACCGGCACCGTGAAACAGCGCGTGGACCTCACCCGCGAGAAAGCCTACACGCTTTCCGACGGCACCCGGACCATCCTGCAGAAGCTCGATGCGCCGGTTAAACTCCGCTTCTATTACTCCCGCAGCGACAGCGGCACTCCGAACACCGTGTTCCTGAAAACCTACGCGCAGCATGTCGAGGATTTGCTCGCGGAGTTCAAACAGGCTTCCAAGGGCCGGATCATCCTGGAGCAGTTTGATCCCAAGCCTGATTCGGACGCCGAGGATTCGGCCGGCTTGGATGGGGTCGAGGGCCAGATGCTGCCCAGCGGGGAAAAATTCTACCTCGGCATCGCGGTCAGCCGGCTGGATTCCAAGGAGACCCTGGCCTTCCTGGATCCCAACCGCGAACGCCTGTTGGAATATGAACTCGCCCGCGCCATCACCCGCGTGGTGACGCCCGAGAAGCCGGTGGTGGGCATCATGAGCCCGCTGCCGATCTTCGGGCAACCGATGAACCCCATGATGATGCGCATGGGCCAGCAGCAGGGTCAGGAGCCCTGGACCTTCGTCAAGGAAATGAAAGCCGATTACACCGTGCGGCAAATTGAGATGACCGCGGACAAGATTGATCCAGAGGTCAAGCTGCTCATTGTGATCCATCCCAAAGAAATCACCGAAACGGCCCAATTCGCCATCGACCAGTTCATCATGCGCGGTGGCAAGCTGGTGGCCTTCCTCGATGCCACTTCCCTTTCGGACAGCAGCCGCAGCCAGAATCCGATGATGGGCCAGATGCCGGGCGGCGGCTCCAACCTGGAAAAGCTGCTCAAAGCCTGGGGCTTGACGTTTGACACCGGCAAAGTGGCCGCGGACCTCAATTACAAGATGCGACTCATGGGCCGGAACAATCAACCGACCGATGCCCCGGCGTTTCTGTCGATCACCGCGGATGGCATCAATAAGGACGACGTCGCCACCAGCCAGATCGATAACATCTGGATTCCCTTTGGCGGCGTTTTCACCGGCACCCCGGCGGCGGGCCTGAAGCAAACCGTGCTGTTGAAAACCACGGCGGACTCGCAATTGGTGGATGGCATGATGGCGACCATGGCGGGCGAGAACATCATCAAGGAATTCAAGAAATCCGGCACCCAGTACGCCCTCGCGGTGGAATTGAAGGGCAAGTTCAAGACCGCCTTCCCGGATGGCAAGCCGGCGGATGCCAAGGATGATAAGAAAGATCCCACCAAACCCGCGGACGACAAGGCGAAAGCCGGTGACTCCCTGAAGGAAACCAAGAACGACAACGTCGTGGTCCTCTTCGGCGACGCCGACATGCTGGCCGACCAGTTCACGATCCGGCAGATGAACACGCCTTTCGGCGCCATCGCCCAACCGATGAACGCGAACTTGAACCTGGCACAAAATCTGGTGGACCAACTTACCGGAGATGCCAATTTGATCGGCGTCCGCAGCCGCACCACCCTGAACCGCCCCTTCACTCGCATCAAGGCGATGCAAACCGAGGCGGCCGAACGCTACCAGAGCAAGATCAAGGAACTGGAGGAATCCCTCCAGGAAGCGCAGCAGAAACTCTCGGAGTTGCAACGGACCAAGGAACAGGGCCAGCAACGCTTCATCCTTTCGCCCGAACAGGCCGCCGAAGTGGAAAAATTCAAGAAAAAGAAGGCGGATGTTTCGGTGCAATTGAAGGCCGAGCGCAAAAAGCTCGCGCATGACATCGACTCTCTCGAAAACACCATCAAGTGGGGTAACATCATCGCGATGCCCGCGCTGGTGGCGCTCTCGGGCCTCTGTCTCGCAGGTATCAAACGGAAACGCACGTCGGCAAAATGAACCGCAAACAATTCCTCCTCCTCCTCGTCCTTTTGGTCGTCCTCGGTGGCGCAGGCCTCCTGCTCCAGAAAAACCGGGACACCGCCGCGAACACCGGCGAACAAGGCGCCGGGCAGAAATTGCTCGGTGAAAAGTTCCCCGTCAACGATGTCGCGCATATCGTCGTCAAACACGGCACCAATGAGTTAAACCTGGTCAAAAAGGATGACCGTTGGCGCGTGCGCGAGCGTAGCGATTACTCCGCCAATTACTCCTCGATCGGCGATTTCCTCCTCAAAGCCGCCGAACTGAAAGTGGTGCAGGCCGATGAAATCGGCGCCTCCGACCTCGGCCGCCTCGAACTCGCCGCGGGCACCGCGACCAATTCCGGCACCATCGTGGAACTCAAGGACAAGGATGACAAGACCATGAAGTCCATCACGCTGGGCAAGAAGCACGTGCGCAAGTCCGCCCAGATGTCCCAATTTGGCGACGAGGGATTCCCCGATGGCCGCTACGTGCTCGCCGGCAGTGACACCCACCACGCGCTCTTGATCAGCGATCCCCTCACCACGCTGGAGCCCAAACCCGAGCAATGGTTGAAGAAGGATTTCTTCAAGGTTGAACGGCCCAAGGCCATCACGGTGACGTTCCCCGAAGCCACGAATTCCTGGAAGCTCACCCGAGACACCGAGTCGGGGGAGTGGAAGCTCGCCGATGCGAAGCCCACCGAGAAATTGGACGCGACCAAGGTGTCCGGGGTCACCTCCCCCTTCGCCTCGCCGTCACTGAACGATGTCGCGTTATCCACCGCCAAGCCGGAGGAATTTGGTCTGGATCATCCCACCACGGTCGTCGTGGAAACCTTTGACGATTACACCTACACGGTCAATATCGGCAAGAAAGTCGGAGAAGATTACTCCCTGTCCCTGACGGTATCCGCCAATTTCCCCAAGGAACGGACCCCGGCCAAAGATGAGAAGCCCGAGGATAAAGACAAAGCGGACAAAGCCTTCAAAGATCGTCAAAAGACCTTGGAAGACAAGCTGAAGGAAGCGAAAAATTTTGAGCAATGGATCTATCTGGTGCCCGCTTGGAACATCGACCCAGTGCTGAAACAGCGCAAAGACCTGTTCGAGGAGAAGAAGGAAGAAGCCAAACCGGGTGCCCCCGCGGACGCTGGCGCTCCTCCCACTATTCCCGGCCTGCCTCCGCTTAAATAGCGGTCAGCCATTCTTTTTAACGCGCCCCGGAGTGTGCTGAACACCCGGGGCTTTTTTTGTGCGCGGCGAGGATCGGCGCTTCCCCCTCCAACCGAACCGGCTCGATTCATCCGGGCCATGACAAATTCCTGCGGTTCGAAGTCTGCCCTCTCTCCCAGCTAAACCAACCGCTCAGATTCCATCGCATCGGCAGCCCGTATGTTCCCCGGTCAAATGACGGAAGTTGTCCGGTCATAGCGCTTGGGCCGACACCAACTTCCTGACACCGGCAACGTAAAAGCAGGATTAGCGATGCCCGCCCCCGCCGTGACCGCCGCCACCGCCACCGCTCCGACCACCGCCGCCCGGATGCCCACCACCCCCAAAACCACCCGGGTGGCCACCACCGTACCCGCCACGACCGCCATAATAGCCGCCATGGCCGTAATAACCGCGGTATCCGCCCCAACCCCAGCCCCATCCGCCGCCGATCACCACGGACGGGCCGTAATAATAAGGATAGCCACCGTAGCTGTAGTAGTAGGGGTCCACATAGTCCGGAGTCGTATAAACCACCGTGGGCGCGGGTGTCGGGGCGTAAACCACCTCCGGAACCGGTTGCGCCAGCGTCGACGTCGGAGCTGGTTGATAAACGGGAGCCGGTGCCGCCGGTTGCGGCAATGGCTGGGGTTGCGGCGGTGCCACGTTAGGCCGGGTCTCGGGCCGGCGCGTTTTCAAATCCTGCAACAGCATCGTCTGAATCACTTCCTGCGGCACGCCCAACGAATGCAAATAGATGATCCCATCCGCGTTCAGGTGGTAAGGCAAGGGGGTGCTGGTGATGAATTGCACCAGGATGTCCTTTTGAATCCCGGCCTGGTGCATCTTCAAAACCTCGCGGACTCCCGGAGCCAGATCGGGCGCCGGTGCCAGGGCACTCGCTGGGGCGGTGACTGCCGGACCGTTGGTCACTGGCGCTTCGTCACCAGCGAAGGCCGCGGGCAAGGGCACACTGAACACCACCCCCGCCAAAAAGGCCGAACTGCCGGCCATCGTAAAAAACCGTCGCTTCAAATACATTTTCATCTTTAAAATCTCCGCCGTTGACGCGCGCGCGATGCGCACCCCAATGGCCCTGACAATTCAACCTAAGCCCCGAACGGCTTTTGCACAAACGGTATCGGTGGCGGAGCGGCGCGGCAAATCGCGCGGATTGTGGCATGATTGGGTCAGCGCTGGTAAGCGGGCAGCACGTGCCGCTGCACCGCCAGCGCCATCACCGCCATGCTGGTGCTGTACACCGGCCCGGCGCCATTCGCCTCACTGTCGCCTTCCGTTTCAAAGGAGCCATCCGCCGATTGATGGGAGAGCAAGGTGGCCTCATACACCGGCAGATATTTTTGCCACTCCGCCGGGAAGGCGCGGCTCAGCCCCACGGCATCGTAATAAGCGCGATAATAAAAACGGTCACCGGTCCAGGCCAGGGGTTCCGCCAGAATCCGCTCCGCCAACCGGTGGGTAACCGCCGCTTTTTCCTGGTGTCCGATGACGAAGGAGAGCAGCGCGAGCCCGCGCAGCGCAGGCCGGTCGTCCCCGGGATTCTGATAGGCCACATGCCCTTCATCATCCACCATACGGAGGGCATAAGCCACGGCATTGGTCATGACGGCTTCCGGCACGGGAATTCCCACTTGCTGCGTGGCATGCAACCCCAGGATCTGCCAACCCGAAAGACTGAGGTCGGAGTCGGTGGCATCGGGCGTATAGCGCCAGCCGCCCGCATCCCGGCTGCTCTTGGAAACAAGGGCCGCGTTCACGGTGACGCGCACCGCCTTCCTGAGCGCGCGGCGAATGAGTTCATCCAGTTCGTCGTCGCGCGGCATGCCCAACGCCTCGGCCAGCATCAGCGTGCAGACGCCGTGCCCATACATCCGGCTGCCATCCCGCTCCCCGAGGTAGCCGTCGCCGGTCTGCTGGTTGAGCACATAGTTGATGCTCCGCTTCAGCCAGGGACCGTACTCCTTATCCGCCGGCGGATGACCGGCGGCAAAATGAGCCATGACGGCCATGGCGGTCAGGGCCGCCGGAAAACGCTTACCCACCGAACCGTCGGGCTTTTGCTGTCGCCGCAAATAGTCCAATGCCCGGCGAACCGCCAGATCGCGCGGCTGTTCCGCCGTGAGCGCTTTGAGGACCTCCTGGTCGGATTGTTGAGCCAGAATGGTCTGGTTGCCCAAAATGGCCAGCAGGCTGGTAAGAAGTAGCAGGTGAAGAATACTTTTCATTTGGCGGAACCGAGTTTCTCAAAATAGGCCTGGATGGCGGCGCGTTGTTCGGCGGTAAAATTCTCCGCCCCGGCGTTCCGGATGTTTTTGCGCAAACGATCGTTGAGCCGGGCCCATTCGGCTTGATCCACACCGCGGGGTGCGGGCTGGGTGAGGGCCTTGCCGGTCGCCCCCTCCAATTGGGTGGTTTTGTCGTCCTTCGCCCCGGGGTCATCCGAGGCCTGGTCCGACGGCTTGTCGCCGGGCGGGGCGGGAAACGGCTCGTGCCCGGCCAGATCTTTCAGGGCGGCCGCCATGCGCAATTGCCGCGCCGCGTCCCCGAGCATCTCGGAAGCCTGATTATGGGCTTCCCAATTCCGGGGTGCCGCGGCCAGCCCCGCCTCGGATTCATGCGCGGCACTGGCCGCCACTTCAACGGGATCGGAAGATTCTGACCAGTTGGGCACCGGTGCGGCCAAGCCACTTAATTTATCCAACCGCTCCATCAATGGGGCATCCTTGGAGGCATCGCTTTCGCCTTGTTTTGCCAGGCCGGACAGGCTCTCCAATTCATTCGCCAGCGCGAGCGGTCCGGGCGCATTGGCGGGCAACTTGGCCGCGCGTTCCGCCGCGGCGAGCAATTCCGCCTTGCGCGCTTCATCCCCCTTCGCGCCCGCAAGCGCCAGGGCCCGATCGGTCAGCGGTTGCAAAGTCTGTTCGTTCAAGGCGTCGGGTGTGTTGATGGCCTGACCCAAATCCTGTCCGAGCAGTTCATAAGCCACCGCCGCCTTTCCGTCGCCCTGACGGTTGAGCCGCGCCGCTTCCAACGACATCGCGAGCCGCGGCACGGCCAATTGGTCCGCCGCCGCCGCCGGAGTCGCGCGCTGCGCGGCCAGATCGGCGGTGGTTTTCTGCATCGGGGGAGGAATGGCCTGGGCCAGGCTCGGGGGATTGCGGTCGGTCTGGCTGGCAATCCCCCGCACTTCATTCGCGAGGGCGCGGGCATCCGCGGTTTGGGGCGAGTTCCCGGCCAGCGCTTCGAGTTTGGCGGCGGTCTGATAATCCCCCACCACCCGTTCCGCGGCGGCGATCCGCTCCGCCGCCTCATGTGCCTGGTTGAATTTCTCGGCGGTCGCGGGATCATCCGCGCCCTGGGGCGCGCGGGCAAACGCGCGCACCGTCGGCAAGGCCGCCCGGGCCAGCCCGGCCACATGTTCCCGGTTGATCCGTTCCTGCTGATCGTTGAGTTCGCGATACCGGTCGTTGATCTCGTTCAGGCGACGGTCAATCTCATCGCCCATGTCGTTCTTGTTCCGGTTCTCCTCCAGTTTGGGCGCCAGTTTGGCGACGGCGGGGGCGAGTTCCCGTTCCGCCTTCACGCTGGCATTCAAGGCCCACATCCGTTCCGCGAGCGTGGCGTCCTTCTGCCGCGCTTGTTCAAAAAGTTGATGCGCCGCCTCGGCGGTGGCCCGCGCCAGTTCCTTCTCCCAAACTTTGGCCAGATCCACCTGCGCCTGCTCCGTTTCATCCAGCTTTTTGTGATCGTTCCACGGCAGGCGACGCAAGCGCTCATTGATCGACCGCAACTCGTTGATGGCCGTCTGGACCTCTTTCAAAGCCTCTGCCCCTTCGTACTGCCAGCGATGCCAGTCCAACTCTTCCCGCAACAGGCGGCGCGCTTCCTCCGCCAGCACGGTCAAGTCATCCGCCTGTCCCTCCATCAAATTGCTTTCCTCCGGTTCCCACGTGGCCGCCCGGGCGAGGTGGTTGGTCAGTTGCACCGCCGTCCCGCCGCCGTCCGCCACGAGCGCGGTCAGCTTGGGCATTTCCACGGCATTGGTGATTTCACTCAATTTCGGCGGGACGGTGGCGGTCGCCGCCAGGCTGGTGGCCAGCCGCGCGCGCAGTAGTTCCAGCGTCTCCGGCGTCACGCTGTTGGTGCTGGCAACCAGTTCAGGCGAAGCCGTCGCTTCGCGCGGGCGCAGGCGATGGGCGGGCACCTCGACCAACGGCGCGCCTTTCTTGGCCTGGAGGAATTGGAGCTTGGATTCCGACGCTCCCTGATAAAACTCAATCTTCACCGGGTGCCAGCCCGCGGTGAGCTTCACGTCCGCCCGAAATTCGGTCGCGCTATGGGGTCCCCAGGCATTCCCGGGCAGCAATGACTTGCCATCCACAAACAAGCGCACCCCGTCGTCCACGACACAGGCCAGGGTCCAATCCCCCGATTCCGTCACATAGAACTGGCCCTCATACCGGGCGCTCCAGTTCTCCCGGCGACCCGCAGGGGCGTTATTGGCCACGCGGGGCAACGCGACTTGTTCCTCCAGCACCTTGCCCCGCAATTCGGTCCCCTCGTAGAAAGTGGCCTGCAGACCGCCGGTGGTCACCAGGGCGTCCGCCAGGGATTTGGCTTCGCCCCGTACCACCGGGAACACGCGTTTATAGCGTCCCTGCGACATTTCGCAGCGGCTGGCGAGCACGTCGGATTCCAGCGCGCCTTGCAGCACCGCCACGGTGTGGGTGAAATTGGCCAGGTCCCCGGACGCGAGGTTCAGCAGGTCGCCCCCGCGGTTGAAAATAACCGGGGCTTCGTCCCCGCTGGCCGGACCGAGGCGCCCCATCTCCGCGTGCAGCACCCTGCCCTGCTCCTGCGCCCACACGGACAACGACGAACCCAACCGGTACAGCAAACGCGTGTCGTGAACTTCGTTGGTCTGGGATTCGGTCACCAACTCCCGGCCGATGCGGTCGATCTCGCGTCCCAATTCGGTCACCCGGCTTTGCACGAGTTTGAGCGATTCCGCCCGGGTGGTCGCATCTTGTTCGCGAAAATTTCGGCCCCCCGCGAGCCAGGCGGTGCGGGTCAGGCGCAAATTTTCCGCCCCCGCCTGCATCCCGCCCAACAGCAACTTCAGCCGGGCCGCCAATCGGGCTTCCCGCAATTTTTCCGCGGAACCCACGATGAAGCTGACGGGGCTGCTCTGATTGGTCTGCCCCTTCACATCGGTCGCGAGCAGGACAAATTGCACTTCCTCGCCCGCATTTGGCTGTAGGTCGAGCAGGTTGAAATTGGGACCGCCCGAAAAATCCCGGAGCCCGGCCTGCGTCACCCCAACTCCGTTCGTCGGCGCGTGGTAAAGGTTGCGGACCGTGCGCCGCAAATCGGCGGTCAGAATGACCAGATCCACGCTTTGCAGGCCGACATCATCTGCGGCCTGCACCGTCAGGGGCAAAATCTCATCGCGTTCCACGAGACCATAGCCGGAGCCGACGGCGGTCAGCAGCGCGGTCGGGGGCAGGTCCGGGGTGGGCGTGAGGAGATTGTCGGTGGCGGATTCCGTCACCAGTTGGTTCTCCCCCGCCAGACGTAGTCCATAACGAATCGGCTCGGTCGGCTCCAAGGCCAATCGGAACTGCCCCTCGGCGGGCTGAAAAATCTGGTTGGTGCCGCCCTCCGTCCGGAACTCCGCCCGCGCCACCTTTTCGCCGGTTGCGCTGAGTTCCACCGTCACCCGGCTGCCGGCGAGAAAATCCGCACTGCCGCCCTCCACCGTTTGATTGGTCCAACCGGTGTACGCCGGCGGTTGCACCAGGACCGCCAGGCGGGCCAGTTTCGGTGCCCGGACAATTTGGGCAGTAAACACCGGACTCTCCGCTCCCTCCGCCAGCACCTGGTAGCGCAAGGACTGGGCCACTCCGGGAATCTCGCTTTGGAACAGATTGGTCCCGGTCTGGTTCAGGGGAATGGTTTCGTGACCGCCATCCGCCCACGTCACCGCGAGCTTGCCATTCTCGGGAAAACGGTCGGTGGCCACGGTGACCACGAAATTGGTGCCCTCCGTCACCGTGCAATTTCCCGGCGTCACCGTAAATTGCACCCGGGCCAGCACGAAGGCGGCCGCGCGGGGATTCAACGCCAACCAAAGTCGCTCGCGCGCCCCAACCAGCAAACCGAGCAGCAGCAACCCCGCAACCCCCGCTGCTCGTCGCCCGCTCCGGGTCAGGGGCGCGCGGTCCAGCAGGGCGCGCGGGTCCAACGCCGCGATCTGCCGCGCGGCTCGCGCCAGAGTTTGCTCCACCATCCAGCGACTCGTGCCCGCACCCGCGACCTGGGCTTCCGCCATCTCCACCGCCGACCAGATGCTCTCCTTTTCCAGGAGGCCGGCCGCTTTTTCAAAGTCCCGCGCTAAATCGCGCAGAGCCCGACGCCGAAGCGCGACCATGCCCAACCGCCCCACCAACCAAATTCCCGCCACCCCTTCGAGCGTATAGGATAGCACCATCCGCCCCGGGAGCGCCGGATGGGCGAGTCCTTCAATCAACGCCACCGCCACCAGTCCCAATCCGAGGGCAAAAAGTGTATCGACCAAAACCTGCAAAGCGCGCAACCGTTGCCGGGCGCGCTCAAACTCGCGCAGTCGCCGCGGAATCTCGGGCGGCAGCGTAAGCGGAGAAGCTTCAGTTTCTCCCGTTTTGATCATATCCCAAAGTACCCCCTGCCCCTCGGAAGACAAGATCGCAATCGACGACCGCGCCAGACAGCGCCCCGCCCTTCCGATTCAGCTGGTCGAGAAGACGCGGTTTTCATGGCAAGCCCTGCCGTTTCCGCAACGCCCACTCCACGCAGAGCAACGCAATGACCAGCAACATGCTCCCGTAGTTGTTCCAGAGTCGGATCGTTTCCCGGCGTTCTTCCCAGCGCGGTTTCAATTTGCCGACGAGATCGTGCACGATGCCGTCGGTCTGATCCATGGTACCGGCGCGGCCCCCGCCAATTGTCGCGAGCCGGTTCAAGGCAGGCAAATCACCGCTCAGATCGAGCCCCTCCGCGCTACTCTGCCCCCGTACCAGAAACTCGCGGGATTCGGTGACCTGGGATAGCGCCGGATCCGCGTGTCGGACAGTCGCGCGCCAGCGGCCTTCCGGAAGATCGGCCAGCGTCACCCGCCACAATCCCGGTGATTCGCCCACGGGCGACCACCCCGAAACCGCGCTGAGATTCGTCACCACCTGCCCTTGCTCATCCAAAAGTTCCAATTGCAATCCCGGAGCAGCCCCCGGCCCATCACCGGCGGCCGACGCCGTCCGCGCCCTCAATTCGGCGGTTTCGCCCAGGCGGAGCAAAGAGCGATCCAGCCCTACCTGCAGCCGCGGATCCTTCCCCCGCAACCGCCCGGCCAGGCCCCAGCGCATGGCTTGCAGCCAGAAAGTCTGGTGGATGCGATCCCCCAGGCGGTCACGCCACCGCCAGGTTTCCTCCGTCCCGATCCAGAACACCCGTCCGGCGCCAAAGCGCTGAAACGCCACAATCGGTGTCTGCGCCGGCGTCCGGGCCGCCAGCAGGACGGTTGCCGCGGGCTTGGCGATCACCCCGTCCGCGACCCATTGCAAGGGCGGCAGCAACGGCCACATTTTTTCGTTGTTCACCGGATCGTCCAACACCTGCGTGATGGGATGATCGTTCCCGGGCCGCGTCAAAGCCACGCGGACCGGTTCCTGGTTGCGGTTGGAGGGCGCGCCCACCCGCACCGGCAAGAGGTCGCTCAACGGCCCCAGGCTGAAACCCTGCGGCAATCCCCGCGGTCCGGCCAGACACACCAGGAACCCTCCGCGGCGGGCCACAAAATCGACGAGGAACTTTTGCTGGGCGGCGGGCAATTCCTGGGGATCCAGATCCCCGAGACAGACCATGTCGTAGGCATTCCATTCCGCCTGGTTGCGGGGCAGAAACGGGACGGATGGGTCATCAGCGCTGATGGAGTGATAGCGCCGGGTGAGTGCCACGCGCCGATCCCGCTCGAACATCGCCGCCAAGTAGCGACTCTCCCACCGCGGCGTGGCGTCGACCAGCAGCACTTTCAAGGAATCCTCGTTCACGGTCACGCTCGTGTCCGCCGCGTTGTTCGCCAGGCTGGCTTCCTTCCAGAAATTTGTCAGCGACACAATCAGGGCTTCCCGGCGTTCTCGTAGCTTCGCCAGCGCCTGGTCCTCAAACCGGCTAAAGCGGGAACCCCGCAGGGGGCGTTCCAGCGTTCCGTCGGGCAGGGTCCAACCGACCGCGAGATGATCCTCCCCCGCGCTCTGCTTGTGGCGGACTTCGAAGTAACAGGGATGCGCCTTTTGTAGCGTGAAGGGCGCGCTCTTTTGGGTGGGCCGGTCGTTCCAATGACCCGCTTGCACAAAATCGGAAATGTAGGCCACCCGGACCAGGTTCGTCGGTTCCCCGCCCGGATTGAGCCAGAGTTCCGAACTGTCGTCGGACGACACCCAAAAAACATAATCCCCGGTTTGCGGCGGCAACAGGAAGCCCCGCACCCGGGCGGCGTAATTCATCCCGCGCCCGCTGTATTGCAGCGTGGTCAAGTCCCCGGTGGTGGTGGGCGGTTTCCCCATGGCAGGTTGGCCAAAGAAATCCTCGACCCGATTCCCGGGCACGTTTTTCCAAAACTCCAGCCGGACGTTGCTGGACAGTTCCCCAATCCGATTCGCCGCCGGATCCCGGGCCGGCTCCAGACGCCCCCGGTAAACATTCACCCCGGAGTTGGTGGCCGGGAAGACGAAATTCTCATATTCCCAACCATGGGTTTCATGCACCGCGCGGCGCGCGATTTCCCGGCCGTTCCCGGTCATGACCAAATCCCATTCCATGTCCTTCGCGCCCGTGATCCGGAAACGCACGCTCAGTGGGGTGTTCTCGCCGGCAAACACCTCGGAAGGACCCGCAATTTCTGCCACCACCGCATCCGGCGGCGCTGCGGGATCGCCGACCAGCACCCCGGAAAGCGTGGCCCCTCGCGCATGCAATCCGCGGATCACCGGCGCTGGATCAAGCCCGGCGGTTTGCCGCCCGTCAGTCAGCAGAATCACCCCGCCCAGGTAATCCTGGCCCTGCCGCCGGGACAGTTCGCCCAGAACCGCTTCAAAATCCGTGGGGCGGTTGGCCGGCAATCCCGGCGAGCCCTGCAAGTCCAGGGATTCGAGTTGGGTATCCAGACCATAGACCACCACCCGGGCCTTGTCCTGCAAAGCCGGTAAAACCTTCTCCCGGGCCAGGCGCATGGCCCGCTCCGCGCGGGACACGCCGTCCAAAGACCGCAGGGCATTCGTGACCGCGGCCCGCGCAGGTCCGTCCATGGCGGCGCCGGCATTGGTCTTACCCGTGGTAGTCGCCACCGCAGGCGGCAGGAGTCCCAACCCCCGCGCTTCGGCCACGCGCGCGGCTTCCGGCATCATTTCATCGCGCACCGCCATGGACCCGGATTGATCCACCAGCACGGCCACGGTCGGCAGCAGACGTTCCCGGGTGGTCCGGGAAAAGTTGGGTTCCAGAAAGAACAGGATGAGGAGGCCAAGCGCCCCGGCCCGCAGCAGCAGCAAACGCCGGCGGATGCGCGGCGCGAGGTCCGCCAACTCCCGCCGATGCAGCCGCACGAGGCTCCAGATCCCCAACCCCGCTAAGGGCAGGACCAACCACCAGGGCCAGCCGGTGCATTTGAATTGCCAACCGGAGAATGTCATGACGTGGAGTTGGAGCTCATGCCTTTTCCGGTTCCCCCACCACCGCGCCCATCGCGGCTCCCGCAGCAGCTCGCCGGGTCATCCAAGTCTCAAGGAAAATGAACCCGATCGCTCCCGCCAGCAGCCATTTCCAAATCTCGACGCTGTTCCGGCTCGCCGTTGCCAGCGCGGCAGTCACCTGATCTCCCCGCCGGTACAGCGGGGTGCCGGGTTCCACGGCTTGCGTCAAATCATGCTCGGTGACCGGCTGCAATTGACTTTCCCCCGGACTCGCCGCCACGACAAAACGGATCGGCTTGGGCACTTTGGGATCCCGCAACAAATAAATGCCGGGAGTCGGCAAGGCTTCGCTCAGGAAGGCGTCGCGCCCTTCCCAGCCGCCGGCGACCAGCGGTAGTGGTTTGCCGGCCTGATCCTCCCCGGTGATGGGATGGCCCGGTTCCGCGACTTGCGCGTAGATGATGGGTTCCCCGGGCAGCAGGTTGCGCGGCGGCATGATGAAACTCCCGAGTCGCCCCACCAATCCCCGCACCAGCGGCACATACGCCGGTTGCAGGGGCAGGTCATTCCAATCGGCGTTGAGGCTGGTCGTGACCAGGGCCACGAGCCCGAGACCGCGGCGGCGCTCCAGCACCATCGGATCCCCATTGTCATACTTCAACACGACTTCCAGATCGCCCCGCTGGCCGGCCTCCGGCGCCAGGCCGAAGTAGGATTTCACCGCTGCTGATTTCCACGCGCCTTCGGCCTGCGCGCCAAATCCGGCAAACGCCGGATGCGTGGAGTTCATTCCCGCCGGCCGCACCCCTTTGGGCGGACTCGTGGCATTGCCGAGTGCCGCGGGGAAAAATCCCTCGCCGCCCCGGGACCACGCCCGGTTAATCAGGCCTGGGTTGATCTCGGGTCCGAGTCCCACCAACAGACCACCGCCACCCACGACGTATCGCTCCAGCGCATCCACCGTGGCCGGCTCCAACGCGCGGACATCGCCCAACACGACGACCCGGTAATTGGCCAGCAGCGAAGGCGCAAACTGCGCGAGGGAAACCGTCGTCACCTTGAACGGCGACCCGCCCGGGCCACCCGGATCGAGGGCGTAGCGGAGAAAGCCCAACTTGGACCGCAAGCCCGCCCGCTCATTGCCATCCACCAACAGAACCGGCAACCCCGGCTCCACCTGGATCGCGAGCGCGCGTTGATCGTCCGCGCCGAGAAAGTCATGATTATCGACCAACCGCGCTTCCAGCGCGTAACTCCCGGGTTCGGCAAAGGTATGCGTAAACAGCGCCTCCCCTTCCCCGTCCGGTGGCAGCGCCACTGCTTTTTGTCCCACCGCGCGACCATCGACCAGGAACTGGACGGGCACACTGGTCGCAACGGTGTTCCCGTGACTTTTCAAGCTCACTTTGAAGGATGACTCCATCCCGGAGGTCAGAATGCTCCGGTCCGGGGTCACCGCGGTAATCGCAATATTGCGCATCGTCTCAGGCGTTTCCGGGCAAAGCACCAGCAACCGCGGATGCTCCTTGGTCCCGGCCGCGGCACTCGCCGGACCGCGCAAACGCCGGCGCAATTCCTCCCACCGGCTGATTTCCCCGAACCGCCAGCCATTGCCCATCCCGTCCGTCACCAAAATCAACTCGGCTCCCGGATTCGCGTGATGCTTGAGCTGTCCCAAACCCGCTTCCAGCAAACCCGGAACATCCGACGCCACGAAGCTGGGCCGCGCCGCCAACACTCCCGCCTTGATCGCCTCGAGGTCAAACCCCGGGTCCGCCACTGCCTGGCCCACTTGCGACATCCGCACCACACTCACCTCATCCCCGGCCCGCAGTGTCCCCAGATAGGCCACGGCCAGCCGCTTCATGTTCTCGAAGGAGGATTGCGCCCGCCCCGCCTGCGTGGACAAACAGTCATCGAGGAGCAACACCGCCGCCGTGGGACCATGCCGGACGATGCCCGCGCCACTGGCTCCGTCCGCCGCGTGCTTCAGCGCGGGCCGGACCATGGCCAGCGCAATGCAGGCGATGATGGCCATCCGAACCAACAAGAGCAGCAATTCGTTGAGCAACAAACGGCGGCGCTTCCGCGTCATCATTTCGATGAGAAAGCGCATGGCCGCCCAATCGACCGGCTTGATGTTGCGCCGGTGCAGGAGATGGAGGAGGATCGGCGCGGAAACCAGCGCCAGGCCGCCAAACAAAATGGGCGTGAGAAATTCCATTACCTTGCGGCCAGCGCCCGGCCCAGCACCGTGAACAGGTCCTCGTCCGTGCGGCAAACTTCCAATTGCACGCCCGCGGCGTGACAACCGGCCTTCAGCCGGGCCTGGTGTTCCGCGAACTCCTGCCGGTAATGCGTCCGGATCCGGTCCGCATCAAACTTCAAGCGCGGTTCATGTTCCAGGCCCACAAATTCGGTCATGCCGGAGAAGGGAAAGTCGAGTTCCCGGGGATCGAGGATCTGGAACAGCCGCACATCCTGCTTGCGATAACGCAGCAGCTTGAGGGCCTGCACCAACGCCGTGGAATCATCAAATGCATCGGTGATCAGCAGGACCAAACCCCGCCGACGCAACCGTCCCGCCAGTTCCTCCAGCACCGGAGCCAGCCGGGTTTCCTCACCCGGTTGACTCCGCGACATGGCGTCCAGCAGATGGAGGTAATGCGACATGGTGGAGCCTGGCGGGAGAAACTCCCGGACTTCCGTGTCGAACGTGGCCAACCCCACCGAATCATTCTGTCGCACCATCAGATATCCCAACGCCGCGGCGAGGGATCGGCCGAATTCCAGTTTGGTGGACCCGGTTTTGCCGTAGCCCATGGAGCCGGAGCAGTCCAATACGATGGTGGCTCGCAACCGGGTTTCCTCTTCGTAACGACGGATTTGATAGCGGTCGCTCCGCGCCAGGACCAGCCAGTCCAAATGTCGCAAATCGTCACCGGGCTGGTATTCCCGGTGATCCGCAAATTCAATGGAAAGCCCGTGATGCACCGAGCGATGCTGGCCCGCCAGGATGCTCTCCACCGCCTGCCGGGCGGTCAGGCTGAGACTCCCCAACCGTGCCAGCACCTCGGGCTGCACCGCCGGCACCGTGCTCATGGGGCCTGGATGAGTCTGTTCTGGGCCGCCACCAACCGTTCCACGATCACGTCCGTGTTCAGGCCGGCCGCCTGCGCCGCGAAACTGCAAATGATGCGGTGCCGCAGCACCGGTTTGGCCACCGCCGCCAGATCCTCGGTCGTGACATGAAACCGGCCATGGAGCAACGCCCGCGCCTTGCCACCCAGGATCAACTGCTGCCCCGCCCGCGGTCCAGCCCCCCATTGGAGCCAGTTCGTGGCATCCGGCACCTCGTTCCGACCCTTGCGAGTCGAGGTCACCAGGTCCACCGCGTAATTATACACGTGCTCCGCCACCGGTACCCGCCGCACGATATGCTGTAATTCCAGGATTTCCGCGGCGGAAAACAGCGGCTTCACGGTGGTAACCGAATCACTGGTGGTTCGCTTCAAAATCTCGATCTCCTCCGCCCGGCTCGGGTAATCGACTTTCACCATGAACATGAACCGGTCCAATTGCGCCTCGGGCAGTGTGTAGGTGCCTTCCTGCTCAATCGGATTCTGGGTGGCCAGGACAAAAAACGGGTTCGGCAAATCATACGTCCGCCCGCGACAAGTCGTCCGCCGCTCCTGCATCGCTTCCAGCAACGCCGCCTGCGTCTTCGGGGGTGTTCGGTTGATTTCGTCTGCCAGCAGCAGGTTGGTGAAAATGGGTCCGGAAATGAACTCCAACTGCCGTCGGCCGGTCTGCGGATCCTCCTGGATGATATCCGTGCCCGTGATGTCCGCGGGCATGAGGTCGGGGGTGAATTGGATGCGCCGGAAGGTCAGGTTTAAAGCGGCCGCCAACGTCTGCACCATCACGGTCTTCGCCAGCCCCGGCACGCCCTCGAGCAGGCAGTGACCGCGACAAAACACCGCGTAAATCAACTGCTCCAGCACCTCGTCCTGCCCCACAATGACCTGGTGCATCTCGGCCAGCAGATCGGCCCGGGCATGCGACAATTGCTCGACGAGGGCGGCCTCGGTTTTGGTGACCGGGCCCGGCGCGGCGGTGTTTGACATAATGGATCGAACGGCAGTCCGCGCCCCCTTCCCTGCGTCCGCCCGCCATCGCGACCAGCGGAACACCCGCAAAAAAGGTGAGGCCGTGCTACGCCCCCATATGTAATCACCGCACCTGCCCGGGTCAACGCGAAACGGGCGCCCCAAAATGAGGCAAGAGGATCAAGAATTTGGACAGGATGGACAGGATTTTCAGGATGGCCGATGGAGACGCGCCGCGCCGCTGGATCTTTATTCGGCTCCATCATGTTCAATCCTGTAAATCCTGTCTCAATGCCGGTTAATCCTTCTCGCCCCCAACCCCGACCCCAGCCAAACCAATTCTTGCCAGCTTCCGCAAAAACCGCTCAGAATCCAACCACCTGCACACACTCGCTGCGGTGAACAACTGCAACCCAAAGAACGAAAATGGCTACCAAAGGCGCTGCCGCAAAAAAGGAATTGTCCGCTGCCCAAACGGAGGCACTGCTCCGCACGCTGCAAACCCGCTTTGAGAAAAACCCGGGCCGCCACAAAGGACTCGCCTGGACCAAAGTCAAAGCCCGACTGGAGGCGCACCCCGAAAAACTGTGGTCGCTCCAGGAAATGGAAACGACGGGCGGCGAACCGGACGTGGTGGGCCAGGACGAAGCCACCGGCGGATTCATCTTCTACGATTGTTCTCCGGAGAGCCCCAAAGGCCGCACCAGCGTTTGCTACGACCGGGAAGGACTGGAATCCCGGAAAGAACATCGCCCGGCCAATAGCGCCATGGACCTGGCCGCCGCCATGGGCATTGAGCTGTTGACCGAAGAGCAATACCGGGGCCTCCAAGCCCTGGGCCAATTCGATACGAAGTCTTCCAGTTGGCTCAAGACGCCGACGGAGATGCGGGAACTCGGCGGCGCCCTGTTCGGTGATCGTCGGTTCGGCCGCGTGTTTGCCTACCACAACGGTGCGCAGTCGTACTACAGCGGACGGGGATTCCGCGGCGTGTTAAACGTCTGATTTGGCGAGCTCCGTAGGAGCGCCATGTTTATAACACCGCCCCACAATACCGGTCCCAAGCTCCGGAGGAGCGGCATGAAAACGACCCGCACGTACCAAATCGTGATGGCTTGCCCCACGCCGAGCTACCGCCTCATCTCCGCAATCGCGCCATGAGCTTCCCCGCCAATCCGCCCAAAAGCCCCAAGATCGCCGCCACGACCAAACCCAACAAAAGATGGAAAAAAGCGGCCCCCATAAAATCCTCCATGATGAACGCGTTGAAATCGGTCATGCCGCTGCGAGCGAAATCCTCATAATCACCCTCGGCTCGCAAAACCTGGGTCTGGCGCGCCGACCCGCGGAAGGCGTAAAACACCCCCAACACGGTAATGATCCAAATGAGCGACGCGACGAAAGCACTCGCCACGGAAGTCAACGCCGCGTTTGGCAGGCTGCCTGACCGCCAGGCGGTTAGGAAAGCCGCCCCGAAGTACAGCGTTAGAACAATCCCAAACTCCACCATTCCGTAGGTCGTATTGTCAGCGGGCAAAAACACGTATTCCAGGAGGACTTCACCCGCAAACACCGCCCCGGCCAACCCTCCGAAAAGGACCGCCCGGGACAAAATCTCCGGTTGCCGGCGGCTCAATCTCGGCGGACACATCGCGGCTGCGACACCGTACGCCACTAGCATACCGGAAGCGCCCAGCGTGCTGATCATCGAGGAGGTCGGTGCCAGCAAGCGTCCGACCAGAACCAGGACCAGGGCAACCGCGACCCCGCATAGCAAACCCCTCCGGAGCTGCTTGGCCAGGTCGGATCTGGCGGAAGTGGGCATTTCGCGAGTGGGTCAAAAGGACGGCACGCGGATCACGGGTTCTGCTGCGGCTGCACCGCCGACGGCCGAATCGCCGTCACCTCAATTTCAATCCTCATTCTTGGATCGGCCAACCCCGCGGAAATCATCATCGCCGCCGGGCGCACCTCGCCGAAATACTTGCGCAACACCGGCCAGCATTCGGAAAACTCAGCGCCATTCGGCAGCACGTAAACCACCCGCACCACATCGCGCAAAGTGGCCCCGGCCTGCGCCAGGGCAGATGCGATGTTCTGGAAGCACTGTTCCGTTTGTTCCGCCAACCCCTCCGGGATGGTCATGGTCTGGTAATTAAACCCGGTCGTGCCGGAAACGAAAATCCAATCCCCGGCTACCACCGCCCGGGAATACCCGATTTCCTGTTCGAAGGTGGAGCCGGAGGAGATCAATTTTCGGTCTGTTCGGTTATTGGGATTCATGATGCGGTAAAGCGGAAATAACCTGCTAAATCCACGACAACCACCCGACCCACCAATATCCAAGGACTAGCGATTGTTTGAGAGGTTCAGAGCGCACAGGCCTTTACCAAAGCGGCTTTGATCCTTTTCAAATCGGCTTCAGGCAGGATTCCCAGCCGCTTTTCAAAGCGAACGGATGGCAGCGAACCGATACCTTGCACATTCGCGATGGAGTCAGCCTCCAGAAAAAACAGGCCGTCGAGCGATACTTCCAGCTCACTCCCGCGATTCTGTCGGGTGATGGGGACATGGATGACCAATGAGCGGGGCGCATCTAAATCGTCAGCCATAAGAACCACGGCAGGGCGGGTCTTGGCAGCCATGCCCATGTCCACGAGCCAAACTTCCCCGTGGCGCGGGTTCATTTGCTGTCCAGAATATCCAAAACTTCCTGCTCAACCTGACGCCCGGGCAGCACATCCGCCCACTCTTCCTGAGCCCGCAGCCGGGCGAGGAATTTCATGTAATGTAGCACCTCGCGCAGCAACGGCTCGGGCTGACGCTTGATTTCTTCAATCAGCATTTCTTGCGTACTCACAGATTAACTTTCTATGGAAATGGGATTCCAGCAAGCGCAAAAAGAAGGCTGCCGAGGTGGGAATGGGAAACAGCCCGGCGGCCGTCTGGCGCGTCGTGGGGGCATTCGACAAAGAAAAGGACATATGACTTCCTTAGGGCCAATGCGTCATTTGGTCGAGAATCTTGGTTGGGGCGGATGGCGATTGCAGGAGCGGGAAACTGGATTAAGTGTGTCGAGGCTGGACCGCTGGTCGGCGGATAGGCGGTTGAATGAGAGACAAAGATCCAGACGTGGTTGTTGTGGGCAATCGAGGTTCTGTGCGATTGCTGTTGGTGGCCGAATGTTGCTGTGCCCAAGGATGGGCACACTCCGGGATTGGATGGGCTGGCGCGAATACGCGGCCTCAAAACCTGCCGGGGGTGCCGAGTCCCGGCAGGCGGTTGTTTGGAGGATAGGATGTAAAAGAGCGAGCCCGGCCATTTTAGGTGGCGGGGCGCAAAATCCGTGGATAGAGGCAATGTTCGGACTTGGCGGCTTCGCTATTCGTCTTTTTCGTGCGGGCGGCTTTGGCGAGGAGGAGGTGCGGGTTTGGGATCAACACCCGGCCGCCTGAAGGCGGAACTCCTAGCCGAGGAGGCGTCTGGAATGTCGGGCGCGGTAGGCTCACGGAGTGCGGGTTCCGGGTGGGTGTGGGCCAAGGGATCGATGGACTCCGGGTCGGGTGGTTCCTTTTCGTTGGGATCGGGCGGCTGGCTCATAGCCCAGAGGAGGTCTTGCTCCCAGATGCTGAGTTCCTTCCAAGGGCGGGGCGGGCGGCCTTCGACGACGAACAGCAATTCGGACGGATCCACTCTTTCGCTTTCGGCGGGATCGGGGGTGTCGCTGGTTTTTGGTGGCGTGGTGGTAGGAGGTCCAGCGGTGGGCGGTTTTGAGGGCGACTCGTCGGTGGTGTTCTGGTCCGTGGGAAATGGTTCGTCGGGGGAAAGGCCAAAAATTCTTCGGTAGTCGGCTTCGGTGAGTTCGGGGGCGGGTTCGCCGTCCCAAGGGAGGTCATGGTAGGCGGCGTATTCGCGGCGGATCAACTCGCTGGCCTGGCTGACGTGGACCATTTTGTCGATATCCCGTTCGTAAACGTAATCGGTCCAGAGGGCGGCGTGGAAATGGTAATCGCGCTCTTCGTCGGTGAGCGGCGGACCGCAGAATTGCTCTTTGATTTCCGGGCGTCGGGCGTATTCGAGAAATTGTTCCTCCAGATCGGCGGGGAGGGTTTTTTCGAACTCGGCGCGCTGGCAGGCCAGGCGGTCGCGGGTGACATCGCCGCGCTGGAGTTGGGTGAGGGCCTGGGTGGCGGCGGTAAGCAAGGCGAATTCCTCGGTGGGATCGTCCGGTGCGGGTTGATTGAGGATGACAGTGAGTTGGACGGTGAGCCAGACGGCAAGGTTTTCGAGGATTTGGGCGCCGGGGGAGCGGTCGCGCAGTTCGGCGGTGGTATCGCGGAGGAGTTCGGCGGCGGCGAGTTCGTCCTGCCATTGCAGCCAGTCCTGGTGGCCGCCCTTTTTCCATTGGGAGAGATTTTGTTGGAGAATTGGTTCGCTGGCGAAGTGTTCGGCGAGGACGGCCTGGACTTCGGGGAGGGCATTAAGCCAGGCGAGGATCTCCGCGAAGGGATCACCGTCGTCGAGACGGATATTTAATTCATGCCGGATGCGCTGGGGCAACCGGGCGATTTTGCCGCGACGTTTGACGTCCATGCTTCGGGTATAGCATGGGATTGCGGGAAACGTATTCCTACGGTAGGAATTTAGGGGCAGATTTCCGGGAGCGACCCGGCGGATGGCTGAACCTGAGGGGAACTGCCAAGGCAACATTGCCCGCCCACGGGTAGCCTCTGCCCTTTCCGATTGCGTCCGTACCGCTTCCGCGTAAACTGGCCAAAGCAATTCCGCAAACCACCGACCGAAACCGAAAGGCAAAGTAATGATTTGGTACATTCTGCTCGCGGTGCTGGCCGTGTTCAGCATCATCGCCCTCATTGCTTCCACCAAACCTGACGATTGGACCATTCAACGCCAGGCAACCCTTCCGGCGGACCCGGCCAAAATCTTTCCCTACCTCGACGACCTCCACAAATTCCTGGCTTGGTCACCTTGGGCGAATGAGGATCCCAACATGAAGTTGACCTTCGGAGATCCAGCGATCGGCAGCGGTGCCCATTGCACCTGGGAAGGCAACGGCAAGGTCGGCGCGGGCAAGCTGACGATCACGGAAAGCCGCCCGAACGAACGGGTCCGCTGTCGCTTCGATTTTTGCAAGCCGCTCAAATGCACCAACCTCCACGAATTCGCTTTGCAGGCCGAAGGTTCCCAAACCATCGTGACCTGGAAGATGTCCGGCGAGGCCCCGTGGTTTTTCAAGCTCATCCTGGTCTTTGTCAGTTGCGACAAGATGATGGCGGATAAGCTTGAACTCGGCCTGGCCAATCTCAAGGCGGCTGTTGATGGCGGAACAACAAAATTGCCGGGTTAACGGGCTCCGGAAGGGGTAGTTTTTTCTGCATTATCATAGAGCCAGTTAGGCTCGGCCGAGGGCTCATTCCCTTTCAGGCCATCGGAACTGATTCACCGCTTCGCGCTTTTGTGCAGCACGCACCATTCACCACCATCCCCCCTCGCACCACTTCTGGGGTGAATTTTCTTGTTGCTATATAAACCATCCACGTATAAACTGTTTTCATGACCGTGGGAATTCAGCAACCGGGGGAGCGCTATGCGGCGCTGATTGAGTTGTTGCGCACGGCGGAGGCATTGTGGTCGGCGAGCCGGGTGTTTTTTGAGCGGTGGGACCTCAGCCCCAGCCAGTTCAATATTTTGAACCTGTTGCACCAGCAGCGGGAGGGGTGTTCGCAGGTGCAACTGAGCCGTCAATTGATCATGCACCGCTCCAATGTCACAGGGCTGGTGGATCGGTTGGAGGCCCGCGGGCTGGTGCGACGGGAGGACAGCGCGACGGATCGCCGGGCATTTAATGTCGTGTTGACCCCGGCCGGGGTGGCTTTGATTGTCCAAATCCTGCCGCAATATTACGCGGCGGCGGAGACGGTTTGGGGTGATCTGCCGCCGGAACGCGCCCGGCAACTGGTGGCGGAACTGGGCCAGGTTAGCAGCAATGCGACGCAACTGGCGGCGGCTGCGGGGGCAAACGCAAAACCGATCGTCAAAACCAGTGGGCAGCATGGAGAATAGCACGGTCAGAGCGGATTTCAAACCGTTAAGCCTGGGGACGGCCCTGGGGCTGGCTATGCTCGCGGTGACGGCTTTTCACCTCGGTTACGGTTTTGCGGCGGTGAATTTCCTGATTGCCGTTTATCTTTTCGGACTATTTGAGCTCACCCGGCTCGCCACCGCCAAGCAGGCCTCTTATCTGGGACTAGCGATCGGCATGCTGATTTTTGCGCCGCAAATGGGTTTTCTGTGGACCATTTTTGGTCCGGCGGCGGTGGCGTTGTGGTTTGTCCTGGCCTTTTGGATTCGGTTGTTCCTGGTGCTCGGGCGGTGGGTGCGGTTGCGGTTTGGGGCCGGTGTTGCCGCGCTCCTCCTGCCGTTGCTGTGGACCGGGTTGGAGTATTTCCGGAGCGAATTGTATTATCTCCGCTTCACCTGGTTTAACGAGGGGTACGTTTTCGCCGGACACCGGGGTTGGCTGCCACTCGCGCTACTGGGGATGTATGGCTGCGGTTTTGTCCTGATGGCAGGGATCGCGCTGCTGTCCCGGCTTACGGGGGCTCGCCGGATGGTGGCCAGCCTGATCGGCCTGGCCGCGCTGGCCGGTTTGGTGAATCTGCCCCTGCCCGCGCCCGTGGATTCGCGTCCGGCGGCCCCGAATTCCAGCGTGGTGGTGGCCGGTCTGCAACTGGAATTTCCCACCGAGCCGGAAGTGGTTTTCAAGCTGGACCAACTGATCAAAGCGCATCCGGAGGCCCAATTGTTGGTGCTGAGCGAATACACCTTTCCGGGTCCCCTCCCGGAGCGGATGAAAGCCTGGTGTCGGCAGCGCCAGAAATACCTCATCGTGGGAGCGGAGGCCATGCTTCCCGGCGACCAGTATTACAACACGGCATTTGTGATCGGGCCCCAGGGGGACATCCTTTTCCAACAGGCCAAGAGCGTGCCCATTCAATTTTTCAAGGACGGTCAGCCGGCGGCCGCGCAGGCTTTGTGGGATTCGCCCTGGGGTAAAATCGGTCTCTGCATCTGCTATGACCTGAGCTACCGGCAGGTGACGGATGAACTGGTGCGGCAAGGCGCCCAGGCGTTGATCGTGCCGACGATGGATGTGGCCACCTGGGGCGCGCACCAGCATGCGCTCCATGCCCGCGTGGCCCCACTGCGGGCGGCGGAGTACGGCATTCCCATTTTTCGGCTGGCCAGTTCCGGCATCTCGCAGGTCGTCAACCCGCGGGGCGAAGTCCTGGCGACCGCCCCATTTCCGGGGGATTCGGCTACGCTGATCGGCAAACTGACTTTGGGCCCAGCCGGAACCCGGCCGATGGACCGACTGCTGGTGCCGCTGGCGGTGGGGATCACCGTGCTCCTGACCGGTTGGTGCGTGGTGGATGGAGTGCGCCAGAGCTGGCAAAACCGCCGGAAAAACCGCGTCGTCGCTACCAAGCCTTGATCTCACAAGAACTATGATCGCCTTTATCCGCTTCCTGCTGGGCTGGCTCTTCCGCTTCCGCGCCTACGACGAAAGCGTCTTGAAAACTCCCGGGCCCGTCCTGCTGGTACCGAATCACGTTTCCTGGTTCGACTGGCTTTTCCTCGTCGCCTGCCTGGATAAGGACTGGAAATTCGTGGTGTCGAGTGTCACGGCGCAAAAGAGCTGGCTGCACCGGCTGATCATGCTGAATCGCCGCACTTTTCCGATCGACACAAGTTCGCCCTATGCGGTCAAACGGATGGCGGAATATCTGAATGCCAACGGCCGGCTGGTGCTGTTCGCTGAAGGGCGCATTTCCAAGACCGGGGCGCTGATGAAGCTGTTTGATGGCACGGGTTTCCTGCTGCACAAAACCCCGTCCCGCGTAATCACCTGCTACCTGCGCGGCGCGGAGCGGATGCCGTTTTGCCCGCAGCCCGGCTGGCGGCGCTGGTTCCCGCCGGTCACCGCCCATTTCAGCCCGGTCTTCACGCCGCCGAAACTGGAGAATATGAGCACGATCCAGGCCCGCGAACACATGACCGCCTGGCTGCGGGACAAGATGCTCCAACAACGGTTTCAGGCGGAAATGGATTTTGGCCCCCGGAACGTGCTGGCCGCCATCGTGGAAACCGCGCGCCGACTTCCGAAGCGAATCGCGCTGGAAGACGCCACGCGCCAGCCGCTGACGTACCGACGCTTTCTCACGGGGGCCAGCGCGCTGGCCGGACCTTTGGCCGGCCGTTTGCATGCGGACGCAGAGCACACAGGTGTGCTCCTGCCCAATGTGAATGCCCTGCCCGTCCTGCTCCTCAGCCTCTGGCATCTGGGCCGGGTCCCGGCCGTGCTCAATTTCTCCACCGGACCGGTGACGATGCTGGCATGCGCCCAACTCGCGGGGATGAAGCAAATCATCACCTCCCGCCTCTTTCTCGAACGCGCCAAATTGAAAGTGGACAACCTGACGGCTGCCGGCATTGAGATGATCTACCTGGAAGATCTGCGGGGGCAAATCGGCAAAATCCAAAAGCTGCTGGCACTGTTGCGCATGACCGTGAATCCGCGTTCCCTCGGACGGGCGGCCGATGGCCGGTCGCTGGACGACCGGACCGCGGTGGTGCTGTTTACGAGCGGCTCGGAGGGCATGCCGAAGGCCGTGGCCCTGACCCACACCAATCTGCTGGCCAACCTGCGGCAGATGCTCGCGGTCACGGACATCATGGATACCGACCGGCTGTTCAACTGCCTACCCCTGTTTCACAGCTTTGGGCTCACGGTGGGCACGATCCTCCCCCTGGTGCGGGGTCTGTATGTGTTCATCTACCCTTCACCCCTGCACTATCGCATCGTACCGGCGGCGTTTTACGACACCGATGCCACCATTTTTCTCAGCACGAACACCTTTCTCAACGGCTATGGCCGCCGGGCGCATCCGTATGATTTCCGCACGCTGCGCTACCTGTTCGCCGCCGCGGAAAAGCTCCAGGAAACCACCGCCACCACCTGGGCCCAAAAGTTTGGCGTGCGGATCCTGGAAGGCTACGGCGCGACGGAATGCGCCCCGTGCGTCTGTGTCAACACGCCCCTGGAACCGCGCTATGGCTCGGTGGGACGCATCATGCCGGGCATGGAGTATAAACTCGAACCCGTCGAAGGCGTCACCGAAGGCGGCCGCCTCCTGGTGCGAGGTCCGAACATCATGGCGGGTTATTTGAATCCCGAGGCGAACGCCAAATTCAAGGAACTCGGGGGCTGGTATGACACCGGGGACATCGTGAGTGTGACCCCGGACGGTTTCTTCTTCATCCGCGGCCGGTTGAAGCGCTTCGCCAAAGTCAGCGGCGAAATGGTCAGCCTGACCGCCGTGGAAGACGCGCTGGCCGGAGCCTTTCCACAGTATGGCCTGCGCTGCCAGGTGGCGGTGGTCACGCGCCCGGACGAGAGCAAGGGTGAGTTGTTGATCGCAGTCACGAATGAAGCCAAGCTGACATTGGAGGAGATCCGGGCCGCGATCCGCGCCAAGGGTTTGAGCAACCTGAGCGCGCCCCGGGAAATCAAAGTCGTGCAGGAAATTCCCAAACTCGGGACCGGCAAGATCAACCACCGGGAGCTGGCCAAATTGATCTAAGCCATGCACCGAACCGCTTGGACATCGCTGGTGCTTGGTTTCGGTTTGTTGACAGTCACCGCCAAGCCAGTGAAGACCGCGGCGGCGGCCAAGGGAGATTACGTGATTTTGCTCCACGGCTCCGGCCGGACGGCGTGGTCCATGAAACGGCTCGAACTCCGGCTCAAACACAGTGGGTACCGGGTCATCAACGAGAGTTATCCTTCCTGGAACACGCCGGTCGAAACGCTGGCGGAGGATTACCTGGCCAAGCTCCTGCGGGAGCGCATTACCGATCCCGGTACGCGCGTTTACTTCGTCACCCATTCCCTGGGGGGCATTCTGGTACGGCAATACCTCGCGCGCCATGATCTCCCGCAACTGGGCCGGGTCGTGATGCTGGGGCCGCCGAACGGCGGCAGCGAAGTGGTGGACCATCTCCGCACGTGGGGATTGACCCGGACCTTGCTGGGGAGGAGCCGCCTGCCCCTGGGCACGGGCGCGGCCGATCTTCCGCGTCGCCTCGGTCCCGTGCAGTTTGAATGCGGGATCATTGCGGGCGACCGCTCCCTCAATCCCCTGCTCTCCCATTGGCTACCCCGCCCCAATGATGGCAAGGTGAGCGTGGCCAGCGCGCGGGTGGATGGTATGCGAGATTTCCTGGTGGTCCATCACACTCATACCTGGATGATGCAACGGGAACCGGTGATCCGGCAGGTGCTGACGTTCCTGCAAACCGGTAATTTCGAACACCCTCACCCCGATCCGCATGGCGGAGGATGAACTCCAAATCCGCGTCAGCGGTGACGCCAACTCACCAACGCTCATCTACCTTCCAGGATTGCATGGGGATTGGACGCTGGTAGCCGGGTTTAGGCGGGCCATCAGCCGACGCATGCGGATTATCGAAATCACCTATCCGCGTTCGCTGGAGTGGTCGGTGGCGGATTATGCCAACGCCGTGGAGGATGCCTTGCGGGCTCACGGAATCACACAAGGTTGGGTCCTGGGCGAAAGTTGGGGTTCTCAGGTGGCGTGGTGTCTGCTGGATGATCGCCAGCGGCCCACCCCGACCATAGCCGGACCGGCCGGACCGGGGTTCCAGGTCCAGGGGATCATTCTCGCGGGGGGATTTGTCAAACATCCCATTCCCCGGGGAGCGTGGCTGCTCCGGCAATTGGGCAAAAGGATTTCCACCCGCCGCTACCAGACACAAATCAAGCGGTATGTCCGCTACGCCAATTGGCGGCACGGCAGTGATCTGGAAATTCGCGCCAGTCTGGCGGAATTCGCCGAGCGGCGCACCGAGCGGGATCGGGAGGCGGTGCAGAAGCGGTTGGAGTTGATGGATTCGTATGACCCGCGACCCGTCGCACGACGCGCCCAAATTCCAGTGCATTACCTCGCCGGCGCAATCGATCCCCTTGTGCCGTGGTACCTCGTCCGCTGGTGGTTGCGCCGCCACTGCCCGGGGTATCGGGGCGGAGAAACGTTTTGGCGGGCGGATCACAATGTACTGGCCACGGCAGCGGAAGGGTCGGCGGAACAGGTGTGGCGGTGGGTCACGACGGCCTGAGGCAGGCATCGCCGGGCGTCCGGTTTGATTTGCGTCAGGTCGCGCGGTCGGATAAGTTAGGAAGCGGAATCCGACTGATGACCAACGTATGAATCGCTCGCAAATACTCGATCTTTATTTCGTCGATGCCCGGCACAAATTGATCGACCTGGCCGCGTTTCTCGACCGTTACGAGCGCGCGGAAGGCGCGGAGGATTTTCGGATGGCGGCATTCCGGACGGCCGTTTTGGAATTGAGCAAGGGGAACAACGACAAGGCGCGACAGGTGCTGCTGGCGTTTAGCGATCCCACCACCGAACCGATCCCGGCCGCCACCACCAAAGCCGCCTGCGGCGCCTGGCCCGGAGTCCAATAACGGCCACCCTGCTTTTCTCATGCGCTACATTGAACCTCATGCCCACATGGTCAGCCGGGTGACCGACGACTACGTCCACATGGTCACAGCCGGCTGTGCCGCGGTCTGCGAACCCGCGTTCTGGGCCGGCTATGACCGCAGTTCCGCCGCGGGCTTTTACGACTATTTCCGTCAACTCACGGAGCACGAGCCCAAGCGGGCCGCGAAATTCGGCCTACCCCATTACTGCTGGCTGTGCATCAATCCCAAGGAGTCCGAGGATGTGAAGCTGGCGGACGACGTGCTGGCGATCATCCCGGAATTCCTGGACCGGCCTACGGTGCTGGGGATCGGGGAAATCGGGCTGAACAAGAACAGCCGCAATGAAATCACGGTGCTGGAGAAGCATGTGGACCTGGCGGCACGGCACAACCAATTGATCCTGGTGCATACCCCCCACCTGGAAGACAAACTGAAAGGCACCCGCCTGATCATGGACGTGATCCGGAATGATTCCCGGATTCAGCCCGGCCGGGTGATCATTGACCACGTAGAGGAACACACAGTCCAAATGGTGCTGGATGCGGGCCTGTGGGCCGGCATGACGCTTTATCCGGAGTCCAAATGCTCGCCCGCCCGGGCGGTGGACATGGTGGAACGGTACGGCGATGAACGCATCTGGATGAATTGCGCGTGCGACTGGGGCGTGAGCGACCCGCTGGCGGTGCCGAAAACCGCGCTGGAAATGCGCAAACGCGGTCATTCGGCGGCGGCGATTGACAAACTCATATTTCAGAATCCGGCCCGGTTTCTGGCCCAGTGTCCCAAGTTCAAGATCCCGGAGGGCTAAAGGAGAGTGGCGGGCGGCGGCCATTTTTTCCTTTCGCCCCCGGCGGATTGGTATACTTTGGCCTCCCAAAGCCGTTTGCCCGGCGAAGACGCATGGACCAACTATGAAATCCAACGGAAGCAATACTTCGGTGCTGTTGTTGATTTGCCTCGTGGCCATCGCCGGCGAGGGATATTTTCTCAACAAGCTTTACCACGACAACGCCGAGTTACGCGCGCGGGACACCGGTGACAAAAACACGGTGGATACCAAGGCTTCCAAGGAAATCAAAAAGCACGGCACGGAGTTGCGGGTCCTGCGGGTCCAGAACCAGGATTTGCTGAAATTGCGCACGGAACTGCGCCGCTTGCGCCCGATGACCAACGAACTGGAAGTGTTGCGCGCGCAGGTCAAGGCGCTCAGCGCCTCGGCCACCCCGGCGGCGGTTGCCGCCGCGGCCGCCATCCCCCGGGCGCCAGTGGTTGAAACCACCACCGATATTTATTTCGCGCGCGAGGACTGGACGTTCGCCGGCTTTTCCAACCCGGAGGCCGCGATTCAATCGGTCATTTGGGCCAGCAGTCAAGGTGACCTGGAAGTCTTCCTGGCCAGTCTCACCCCGGACGGACGTGCCAAACTGGACGAGCAAGCCCAGCGACAAAACAAAACCGCGGAAGACATGATCGCGGAGACCAAACAAGGCTTTGCCAAGTTGACAGGCATCCGGATCATGGAGCAAAGCATCCTCCCCGATGATTCCGTCATGATGCGCGTCCAACTGGAAGGACAAAACCTGGTGGAGCGATTCTTTTTCAAGAAGATCGGGGATGAGTGGCATTTGAGCGACACCAAGAATGACAAATGAAGACGTTTCGCCGCCACCGATTCTCCCGGTAGCCGGCACCGCTCCCGACCCCGCGCCGGAACCGGCGCCCGCCGGAACGATCGCCCGCTGGCGTTGGTGGGTGCATTTCCTCATTCTGGCCTCATTCCCTTTGAGTGTGGGCCTGCGCGGTTTGGGCCACACCAAGTCCGCCGCCAAGCCACTGCTGCCGTCATCCGTCGGGGGTCTGCTGCTGGTTTCCGCCATCGAACTCGGCACGTTCGGACTTATCTTCGGCCTGGCCTGGGCCGCCTCCCGGGCCACGCCAGGGCAATTATTGCTCCCGTGGCGGCGCGGGGCCCGGCCGCTCTGGCTGGGCCTGCTCTATTCCGTGATCCTGCGGGTGGTGATCATGGGTTTCCTGATTTTTGGAATCATCGTCTGGTTGGTGCTCAGCCGGAACCCACAGACTGGGGGGTTGAACCAACTACGGCCCAAAACGGAGCAACTGATCAATGCCTCCTCCCTGGTGGGACACCCGCTTTACCTGATTCTCACCCTCACCCTGGTCAGCTTTGTCGTCGCCGGATTGCGGGAGGAATTGTGGCGGGCAGGCATGTTCGCCGGAATGCGCGGCATCTTTCCCAAATCCTTCGCGCGGCTCCCAGGCCGGATTGGGGCCGTCGTGCTCGTGGCGCTGGTGTTTGGTCTGGGACACACCGTGCAAGGCTGGGGGGCGGTGGCGCTCACAGCGCTGCTGGGGGGCGGACTGGGGGCGATCATGCTCTGGCACGAATCCATCTGGGAAGCCACGCTGGCGCATGGATTCTTTGACGCCAGCACGTTTGCGTTCATGTTCATGCTGACGACCTACCAACCCCATTGGCTCGACAACCTGGGCGCCTGAGGCTCAGCGCCCCAACCGGAGCAAGGCCCCGACGCCAAACGCAAAGATCAGGGCGCCGGAAATGCGGTTCACCGCCCGCAACCACCCGGGGGTGACATGGCTGCGGAGGGCGGCCACCCCACCGCTCAACAGCAACCACCAGATGGCGGAGCCGGTAAACACCCCGGCCACGAGGAAACCCGCCGCGCCAAAACCGGGATTGGTGCCCATGCCGAATCCCGCAAAAATACCCACGAAAGAAAGAATCGTAAGGGGATTCGTGATCGTGAGGAGAAAAGTCGATCCATAGGCCGCCAGCAGGCTTTCGCCCCGGGCGCCGGCGGCTTCCGTCGCCGGCGAACTGCGAAAGGTCCGCACACCCAGGTAGCAGAGGAAGAGTCCGCCCAGCAGACCGAGCAGAAAGCCTTGGCGAACAAGAAAGGAGGAGACGGCGGTGAGCCCGAATCCGGCCACGGCGCCGTAGCAGGCATCGGCAGTGGCGGCCCCCAAACCGGTCATCAAACCGGAGGCCATGCCATGCGCGAGCGAACGGCGGAGGCAAAGCAAGCCGATGGGCCCCACCGGCGCCGCGATACAAAACCCCATGGTAATCCCCTGAACAAAAAGTGTTCCAGTCATGTTGATTGGTCCCCCTAGCCGCGCCGATGGGCCGCGGGCACCCGGGGAAGGACGAGGCTACGGATTGGAGTTACTGCTGGCAACCAGCCCAAACTGGCCGCGCTCCACCCATCCCCCGGCGGTGGCGGTGCGGATGAAAACGTAATTGCCGCGCTGGCGCTCGAGGCGGGCGGATTCGCCGGCCGGAAGTTTGGCGAGAACCTGGGCTTGCTGGGTCGGGGTGAGCCGGAGGGGAGTGGCCGCGGACACCACCACACCGAGTTGCGCGCGGGTATGAACCCCCACCAGCGCCGGCAGGGTGATCAATAGAACGGCAAAGCCCGCGGCCGCCAGGCCTTGTTGCCAGTCCGCCTTCCGCCAGCGGAGCACCCCCGGCAAAATCACCATGGTGGCGGCGATCCAGAAACTGACGGTGGCCAACCACGCCCAGGCATTAACCGGCAGCCAGGCGGAACAAATCTCGTACCAGGCCAACTCGGGGCTTTCCACCTGCGCGGCTTTGCGGGCGAACCGGAGATTGCCGCGCGTATCGGGATTGAAGGGATCAAGCCATTGAGCCTGTTCCCAAGCCAGAATAGCCGCACCGGCGTGGCCGCTTTGCCACTCGGCGTTGCCCAGATTGTGAAGGGTTCCCGCCGTGATCCGCAGGGCCGAAGCTTCGCGAAAATTTGTGGCCGCCTGGGCGAACCCACCGGCGACATAGGCCTGCATGCCCTGGTCAAAAAGCGCGTCGGCTGATCCGACGGCGCCGACGGGCTGCCCGGCCAGAAAAGCCAGGAGCAGGCTCAGAATCAAATGATGAGCGATTCTCATATGCGGGCCCCCAAGCGCTTGAGCAATTGTTCCAACTCCGGCTGCCGGGCCAGCAATTCCGCCCCGTCATTGACGGGTCCGCCGTAACGCAGCGAATCGGCGGCCGCAAAGAAACGCCGCACCATCTCCGCCCCCGGTCCCTGACGGTCCTCCGCCGGCAATTCGCGCAGAATATCCGCACACACGAGGGAATCGGGATTCGCGGCGCCATGCGGGGCGCAGGCCTCGCGCAAGGCACTGATGGCCCCTGTCACATAGCCCCGGGCGTCGCGAGCCGCGGCCGCCCGGCGGGCCACTTGCAATTGCCGGCGCAGTCCCCGCCGGGCCCGGCGCTGGCGAAGCACCGCGGGATGCGCGGCCAGGTAACGGCGCCGCCGTGCACGCCAGGTGATGCCGGCGAGGATCGCGGCGGGAATTGATTGCGCAGCCCAGAACCAGCCACTTTCCTGGCCGGGTCGCAAAGCGCCGGCTCCGGGGCCGGGATGTTCCACCAAGCCGCTGAGGATGGGTTCGTGTTCCCGGGCGGCGGTTTCCGCGGCGTTGCCCCCCGTGCCACCGTCCGCACCCGGCGACCGCATCGCGGCCCCGGCCGCCACGGGGTGGACGGTGATGGGAACGGGCGGAATGGTCAGATCCACGTAAACTTTGCGCTTCGGATCGAAACAGCAAAAAGGAATCGCCGGGGTAGCCTTGACCCGGTCGCTCAAGGGAATCAGGGTGTAACTGAAATTGGCATAGCCGCGCTGCTGAATCATCATGGGCGGGGCGGACTCGGTGATGGGGGGGTAAGTCATCCATTCCCGGAGGGGCGACAATTTTGGCGGGGTCAAGCGTCCCAGATTCCCCTCCCCGCGAACATGCATATTCAAAACGATCACCTCACCCGCCACCACTTCGTTGGTGGAAATCACCGGCGCATCCACCTGGTAATTACCGATAGCCCCGGTGAAGCCCGGCAGCACCCCTTCCTTGGGCAGCGGGAGGACGGTCATTTCCAAGGGATCGGAATCCAGCAGAATCTGGGCGAACTGAATAGCGCCGGGCTGACCGGGCACGGGGCGGCGTCCATAGGAGGTCGCCTGCGCGACCAGGGTCTGACGCCCTTCCCGCACCGGGGTAAAGACCATCTCCATCACATAAGCGGGGAAACTCCGACCGTTGCGCTGGATCAATTCATGCCGCGCGCCCAACGCCTGGGGCTCCACGAAAATCGACTCACCCACGATCGCGGGTTGTTGCGGCGGCCCCTGCAGGCTGCCGTCGGCAGAGTCGGCCAGAATCAGGGAAACGCGCAGCGGCTGGCCGACATAAATATCGCCAGCCGGCAATTCGAACAACAAATGCGGGGCTTCCGCGGCAACCGCCGCGCCCGGGGAGGTGACGGTCAGGCGGGCAGCGGGAACGGCGACATCCTTGCCATACGCTTTAATCGTAAACGCCGGCACGACAAACTCGCCGCTGGCAGTGACAGTCGCGCGGAAATTCAAAGTCGTCTGCGGTTGCAAGCGACCGGTGGGTCCCGGTTGGTAACTTTGAGCCCGTCCTCCCGCACTTAATTTCAAACCTGGCGGCGCGGGTAAAGTGGTCAATTTCTCCACGGATTCATCCAGGGCGGATAGGATCAACCGGTAGGTAATCCGCTGCCCCAAGGCCGCGGTGGCCGGCTCAAACTCGGCCCGGACGGTCACGGGAGAATCCAGGTCAATGGAAGCCGAGGAACCCACCATCTGGTCAAACTGGTCGATCTGCCCCTGGGGATTGATGGAGAGCGAACCGGGGTTTACACGGACGGTCGGGAGGGGTTGCCGGGGACGGAGGACCGTGGGCGGCGGCGATTGACCGTGAGCGGAGTGCGCCGGCAGCAGCAAAAGGAGCAGCAGGGCAAACTGCGGGACAGCCGAAAGTCGGAGCCCGGCCGGGATCATAGGATGGGAGAGTCGATTACCAATCACGCAATTTCCCCTTCGTCGGTTTGCCCGGTTCATCCCCGCCCATGGAAAGCTTGCGGTTGCCATCCAAACGGAGCATCGAGAGCAGGCGCTCCGCCTCCTCAGCGCTCATTTGCATTTCTTTGCCATCCTTGACGGGGCCTTCCTTTTGCCCTTCCTGCGGTTCCTTGGGCTTCTTCCCCTCCTCTTCGTCATCCTCTTCCTCGCCCCCCTTCATTTGCTTGCCGAGATCACCGGGCATCTTTTGGCGCAATTGTCCCATTTTCTTGCCCAATTCGGCCCGCTTTTGCTGCATGCCATCCATGCTCTGCATCATCATCTGGATCATGTCCACCAGTTGGGCGATGCTGCGGTCCACCACCTCCGCGTTATGAGCGGCATCCGCATCCGCAGGGACCAATTCCCGGGCGCTCTTAAAATCTCCGGAAGCGCGCTGCCACTTGGAAAGCACTGTCCCCTTGGATTCCATGGCCTGCTTCACGGCTTCGGTGGCGGCCTTCAATTCCTTGCGGGCCCCCCGCCCTTGCACGTAGGCATTGACCATGGCGGAAAGATCTTCACTGGCGAGCGCGGCATCGACCGCGCGCAAGGCCGACTGCCCTGATTCATCCGCCTGCTGCGCCACGGATTTGGCTTTTTGAGCGTCCGGACCTTTTTTGAGTTCTTCCAGGCCCTGTTGAAAACGGACATGCCCCAAATTGTAAAGGGCCGGCCCTTGAACGCGCTCGACTTGCGTGGCCACCGCGGTCTGGAGCAGGACCTCCGCCTCGCGCAATTTCTTTTCACCCAGTTTCTGCGTGCCTTGATTGTAAAGCGTTTGCGGGGAAACGGCCCGGTCCGGGTCCCGCGCCAAGGCGTTGAGACACGCGGCACCCAGCACCGCGGCGGTGACCGAAGCGCAGCCCACCTGGCGGAGGAATCTCATTTGTGGTTTCCGTTTCATGCAGATTGCGACTCTCCAATCTGGCGCACTTTGCGCCGGGTGCCAATCAAAGATTCCAAGCCCAGCAGCAGGACGACGATGGCCAGGGGCACATGAAACCGCTCAATCCCGGATTTGCGTTGACCGCCAGATTCTGCCTGTTCGGCCGCGGCTTCCACCTGGTTTCGCACGGCCGTCAAGCCTTCCCCCACAGGCCCCAGCGGATGATAACTACCGTGGGTGGCCTGGGCGATCGCGGTGAGGGTGGACTCGTCCAGACGGCTTTGCACCACTTTCCCCTCCGGATCATGCACGGTTTCCGGAAAGCCCTGTTCATTGGTGACTTTGATAACGGTGCCGGCTGCGGTGCCCACGCCGATGGGATAGATGACGATGTGCTTTTCCGCCAGCGCTTTGGCCTTGGCAATCCCGGATTTTTCCAAGTCTTCCCCGTCCGTGAGCAGCACCAAAACCTTGCGACGATCGTTCTTCTCCAGAGCCAGCGAGGCCTCATCCAAGGCGCGCCCGATATCGGTCCCACCCACGGGGATGGTTCGATCGTCCATCGCCAACAGCGCTTCGCGAAAGGCGTCCACATCATAGGTCAACGGGCATTGCAAAAACGCCTGGCCGGCAAACGCGACCAAGCCCACCCGGCCGTTGCCGTGACGTTGCACAAAATCCAGGATGGCGTATTTCGCGCGGCCCAGCCGGTCCGGTTGAACGTCGGTTGCCAGCATGCTCCGCGAGCAGTCGAGCACGAACATGATGTCCTCCCCCAGGGCCCGGGCGCTTTCCGTGGTTTCCCCCCATTGCGGTCGCGCCAGCGCCACGCCGAACCCGGCCACAGCCAGGACCAGCAGCGCATTTTTGAAGATCCGCCGGGCCGGGCTGTGCGATTGGAGCAGACTGGCCATGATCTCGGGGTCAGCAAACTGGGCCAACTGCCGTCGGCGTCGCCACCCGGCGAAGCGTTGCAACAGGATCAGGGCGGCCGGGGCGATTACCGCCAGCCAGAGCCAGTGGGGTTCCGCGAAGTGCGGGTGCGTAAAATCCCCGATCATGGGATCCTCCGGAAACGGGTGCTGGCGAGGATCAACTCCAGGAGGAGGAGGGAAAACGCGGCCAGGAGCGGCCATTGGAACAACGGGGTGAAGGTGGTGAACCGGCGCAGTTTCACCTCGGTCTTTTCCAGGCGGTCGATTTCATTGTAGATGCTCTGCAGTTCCTGCCGGTTCGTGGCCCGATAAAACTTGCCGCGAGAGAGGCGCGCCATTTCGCCCAGGACCGAGTAATTCGCGGGCTGCAACGTGATCGTGGGAATGATCTCGCCGCTGGGACCGTGGCGAAGTTTACCGGTGGTGACATCAAAGGCCGGCAACCGGCATGGCTCCTCGATCCCAATGCCGATGGTGTAAATCTTGGCGCCAATCGCGGCGGCGACCTGGGCGGCGGGTACCGGCGCCAATTCGCCCGTGTTGTTATCCCCGTCGGTCAGGAGAATGATGATCCGGCTCTTCGCATCCTTGAGCATTTTGAGCCGTTTGGCGGCGGTGGCAGTGGCGTCGCCGATGGCGGTGCCCAACTCCCGGATCGTGCCAATATGCAAGCGGCGCAGATTGGCGGCCAGCCATTCGTGATTGAGCGTCAAGGGGCTGGCCAGATAAGGCACACCCGAGAAGGCCACCAAGCCGATCCGGTCGCTCGGCCGCTTGCTAACGAAATCCTGCAGCACGGCGCTGGCAATGCCAAAGCGGGAACTTTCCTCGTTCTGGCCCCCCATATCCAAAGACATCATGGACCACGACAAGTCGAGGACGAGCATGATGTCCACGCCGCTGCTCTGAGTTTCGGTGCGATCGTTGGCAAAGCGCGGTCCCGCCAGCGCGATCAAACAGAGGGCCACGGAGAGCAACCGAAAAAAAATCAGGAGCCGGCCCGCCGCCGAACGGGCGGCACCCCCGGCCGCGCGCATGATGTCCGCGCTGGAGAAACCCAGGGCGGAATGGCCACCGGCCCGGCCACGCAGGAAGGCGTAAACCGGCAGCAAGGCCAGGAGGCCCAACACCCACGGATATTGGAATTGGAAGTGGGAGTTCACCCGGGCGGGGGGGAATTCGACGGAGTGGCACGACGGCGGATGGTCGTGGTGCCCGCGGGTTTCCGCCCCGACTCCAGTTGCCCGATGAGTTCAATAGCGTCGCTCAGCAGCCCCAGCGCCGCCGGCTGGTTGGGGGCAAATTTTGCCTGATCGCAACGGCGGAAAAACTCCGTGATCGACCGGGCATCGGCCAGGCGCACCTCGGTGTTGGCCGAAAGCGCCGCCTGCAATTCGGCGGTGGTCAACTCCCCGGAAGGAAGCACGATCATGGCGTGGATGTAAGTGCGCACGATCCGGGTGATGTCCAGGGTCAGGTCCGGGTAATTCGGCTCGCGATCCGCCAGCGCGCGCAAGGCTTCCCGAGCCTCCACGACCGGGAGGCTGATCATTCCCGGCATCCGGGCTCGCCACACTTTCACCAGCACCGCAAGCGCAAGCAAAGCCAAGGCAACCAAAGGAACGATCACCATGCGCCAGTGTTCCCAGGTCGAAGTCCGCCATTCAGGATGCGGGGGGCGGAGGTCGGGCGATTCATTGGCCGCGGCCAGCAAGCCCGTCGCGCCCCCGAGCAACAGGAAAAGCGTCAGCCGGAGGCGCCACTCCGACCGACCGGAGTTAAACCGGAAGCGACTCATCCCCGCCTCCTTCCCGGACGGGTCTCGAAAAAATGTTGCAAGACCTGCGCAAAGGGTTCCCCGGTGGTGAACCGCAGGGTATCGACACCCGCGCGGCGCAACGCGCGGTCCAACTCGGCCAGGCGCCGGGCATTGAGATCCGCATAAGTTTGCCGGACGGTGGCCCGGCCGGAATCCACTTCCAGGGATTCGCCCGTTTCCACGTCTTCCACAGTGAGGAGCCCGGCGTTCGGCAACTCGCTCTCCCGCGGATCGTGCAGGTGGATACAAATCAGGTCGTGGCGGGCGTTGGTAATGCCAATTTCCCGCCCGGTGTCCCGTCCGGCACCCGGGCCGGAATGGGAGGCAAATTGCTGGAGAAAATCGGTCAGGAGAAAAATCAAAGCGCGCCGCCGGACGACGTGATTCAGAAACGTCAGCGCGGCGGGAATGTTGGTGCCACGCCTTTGGGCGGGGAAGAAGAGCATTTCCCGGATGCAGCGCAGGATGTGCGCCCGGCCTTTGCGCGGCGGTAAAAATAATTCCACCTGGTCGCTGAAAAGTAGCAGTCCCACCTTATCACTGCTGCGGGAGGCCGAATGGGCAAGGGTGGCGGCGATCTCGGCGGCGAATTCGCGCTTGCTCCGATTGGTGGAGCCAAACGCTCCGGAAGCGGAAATATCGATGGCCAGGATTACCCCCAGCTCGCGTTCCTCCCGGAAGCGCTTGACGAACGGGCGGCCCATCCGGTTCGTGACGTTCCAATCGATGTCCCGAACATCATCCCCGGGCAGGTACTGCCGCAACTCTTCGAAATCCATCCCCCGCCCCTTGAAATGGCTGAGGTAGGCACCCACCATCATATCGTTCACCAACCGATTGGTGCGGATGTCCACCCGGCGGACGGTTTCCAAAATCTCATTCAGCGTCATGCTTCAGCAATCGCAACGAGCGGCAAAATTCCTAGGGCACCGGGATGGTGTTGAAGATTTTTTTGACAATGTCGTCACTGGAAATGCCCTGGGCCTCAGCCTCGTAGGTCAGGATAATTCGATGGCGCAGGACATCCGGGCCGATGCTTTTGATGTCCTCCGGGGTCACGTACGACCGGCCTTGCAGGAGTGCCCACGCCTTGGCCGCGACAGTGAGGAAAATTGTGGCCCGGGGGGAGGCGCCAAATTGGATCAGGTGCTTGAAATCCAGCTTATATTTCTCCGGTTGGCGTGTCGCAAACACAATGTGGACGATGTAATCGCGCACCTTGTCATCCACATGCACTTGATCCACCAGTTTACGGGCGCTCAAAATGTCATCCAGAGTCACCACCGCTTTCACCCGGTTTTCGGGAGAGGTGAAGGCCATCTTGTCCAGGATGCGGCGTTCCTCCTCAAAGGTCGGATAGCCGATCACGACCTTGAACATAAAACGGTCCACCTGCGCTTCCGGCAGCGGATAAGTGCCTTCCTGATCAATGGGATTTTCCGTCGCCAGCACCAGGAATGGGGAGGGCAGCGGCATTGTTTCCCCGCCCAAAGTGACCTGACGTTCCTGCATTGCCTCCAACAGGGCGGATTGCACCTTGGCGGGTGCCCGGTTGATTTCGTCCGCCAGGACCAGATTGGCAAACACCGGTCCGCGGGTGGCATGGTACTTCCCATCCTGCGGACTGTAAATCAACGTGCCGATGATGTCGGCCGGGAGCAAATCAGGCGTAAACTGAATCCGGTGAAATTGCGCCTGAATGGCGGAAGCGAGAGTGCGGACGGACAAGGTCTTGGCAAGGCCCGGAACCCCTTCCAGGAGCACATGCCCGTTGGCCAGCAAGCCGACGAGCAAACGGTCAACCAGGGCCTCCTGCCCCACCACCACCTGGCCAATTTCCTGCCGCAAAGTGCCGACCCACGCCGACGCCTTTTGCACCGCTTCATTGAGTTGATTGGTATTCGCGAGCATCTCGTACGGCACTATAGGCAAATCCCCGAGGCGATGGGTAGCAAAAACCACCACCACCCGCTTTCCGGTGCAAGATTCCGGGACCGGCCAACCGCGCCCGGAGTATAGAGGGAAAACCCACCTCCCCGAGCGCGGTTCCAGCCCCGCCTCAGCTCAGCCTTGAACGCGAGGGGCGTAACCCGGCGGGATGACGGAGGGAGTGGGCTCGCCCCGTTGTCCGGCCAACGCCCGCCGGCGCATCCGCGAGAAAATGAACAGGTTGAAAAAGTGCATGAATCCCAACACCACCAGGACCAGGCCGACCTTGGTGCTCAGGATTTCCAAGACCGTTTGGGCATCGATGGCCTTTTCCCCGTACTTCAACGCCAGCGTCACAAAACCAATATTGACGAGATAGAACCCCACCACGAGCAGTTGATTGACGGAATCGGCCAGGGCCTCGTTGCCCGCCAGACTATCCACGAGAAAAATCCGGCCATTCTTGTGCAGGGTGCGGGCCACCCAAACCGTCAAACCCACGCTCACCGCGAGGTAGATCAAGTAAAGCCAGAGGGTGGCGGTGGTGTTCCCCGTCTCTCCGATGGCTGCCAGCATTGGTTTCATAAATTTCCTTTTAATTATGTTACATCTGTTGTTTCTGTCGTTACAGAAATACAATAACGCAAGAATCCGTCCCTGGCAAATTAATTATGGAAAAAACCTCCGGTGCGGCTCCCCTGCCCCAACCGCCGCATGCCTTACGTGTCTCCCCCGGGATGACTAGCCGTCATCCCGGGGAAAGCACAATGGGACGATTATCGCAGGAAACCTTCGCTCAGACCGCCATCCACCGGGATGATCTGCCCGGTCGTTTTGCTCAAACGGTTGGTCAACAGCAAGAAGAAGGCTTCGGCCTGATCCGCCGGAGTGATGGGATTCTTGGTCAGGGTGCGGTCGGCATAGAAGCGCGCCAACTTGGTCGTCAAGGAGTCACTGGACTCCGCTTCCGTGTAGGGGATGTTGTATTTCGCCAGACTGGCGATGACCCGTTCGCGCGGGAACATGGCACTGCCCTGCACCACGGTGGCGGGGGCCACGCCATTGACGCGGATGAGCGGAGAAAGCTCGATGGCCAATTCCCGCACCAGATGATTTGCGGCGGCCTTGGAGGTGTCGTACGCCACCGAGCCCTTTTTCGCCACGACAGCATTGGCGCTGGTGGTGAGCACCAGATTCCCGGGCAGACCCTGCTCCCGCCAGGTTTTCGCCGCCTCGTCGGCCACGTAATAGGAACCGGAGACGTTGATCAGGAAGGTGAGTCCCCAGCGGTCGTCGGGGATGTGGCCCGTGGTATCGGGGGCCACAAAAATGCCGGCAGTAACGACGATGGAATCAAACCCGCCATAAGCGAGTGCCACCTGATCGAGCATGGCCCGGATGCTGTCGCGTTTGGTGATGTCGCAACCCAAACCGACGGCCACGCCGCAATTGGAAATGCCGTTACCGGCGACCCCAATGCTGGCCCCCTGCTTCTCGTTCAATTCCTGGGCGGTGGCCTGGGCGGTTTCCGCCTTCAAATCGACGCAAACAATGTGGGCACCCTCCTTGATGAGGCGATGGGCCACTTCGCGGCCGATTCCGGAGCCCGCGCCGATGACGATGATGACCTGGCGCGCCAGTTCCTTTTCCGCAGGCATGCGGCGCAATTTGGCCTCCTCGAGGAGCCAATATTCGATATCAAACGCTTCCTGCTGGGGGAGGGAAATATATTGGTCAATAGCCTCGGCACCCCGCATGACCTCGATGGCGCAATTGTAAAATTCCGCGGTCACGCGGGACTCGGACTTGTCCTTGCCCCAGGCGATCAATCCCACGCCGGGCAAGAGCACGACGGTTGGATTGGGATCCCGCATGGCGGGGGAAGTGGGCCGCTGGCAGCGTTGATAATAGGCGGCATAGTCCGCGCGATATTTCTCCAAGCCGGCCGTGAGCCGGGTTTTCAACGTGGCGACGAAGCCATCGATCCAGGCGTCATTGAATTCCGTCCCGGCCGGGATGGCATCCAACGGAATGTACATGGGCTTGATCTTGGTCCGCAGGAAATGGTCGGGGCAACTGGTCCCCAATTCCGCCAACCGTTCGGCATCCCGGGAATTGACGAAGCGAAGGGCTTTCGCATCATCCTGAAGCGTGGCGATCAGACGCTTCTGGGCACTGACCTTACCACGGAACCAAGGCAGCAGCCGGGCCAGCACTTTATGCCGCACGGTTTCGGGCAACGCGGCATGCAAAGCCCCGCCAAAGGCGGTGGCATCCCCACCCTTGGCGGCGTATTTCTGTTCGATGAACGCCGCCGCCTTTTCAATCAGTGTCAGCGTACGAAAATAACATTCGCGATCATCGTCGGACCAGTTGATCAAGCCGTGCTGGCCCATCATGATGCCAATCGCCTGGGGATGCTTCCGGCAAATCTCCTGCATCGCCAGGCCAAGTTCAAAACCGGGGCGCATCCAGGGGACGTGCACTACTTCGTCGCCATAAATCTCGCGGGTGAGCGCCACCGAATTGGCGGAGGCGGCCACCGAAATGGCGGCGTTGGGGTGGGTGTGATCGACATGCTTGGCCGGGATGAAAGAATGCAGCGGCGTGTCAATGGAGGAGGCGCGGGGATTCAGGTTGAAGGTGGTATGATTATACATTCCCACCATGTCATCTTCCGCCTTCGTTTTCAGGCCACGCTCGGGATAAGCCGCGTAGCTGCCCTGCAGGGAAATCAATTTGTCCTGGTAGAGGGAGGAGAAATTTTCCCTGGTCGAGGTCCGCAAATCTCCGCCCGAACCCTTGACCCAAAGCACTTCCACGGGTTGCCGCGTGAGTGGATCAGTCTCCATGGTTTTGGAGGAGGTGTTGCCACCGCCGGTATTGGTGATTCGCTGGTCCGAGCCCAGTTTATTGGAACGATAAATCAGGCGACCGGCGGGATCGAGCTTGGCCGCTTCCTCGTCACTCCACAGGTTCGTCACGTAACTAAATTTCTTCTCAGCCATAAAATAATCAGGGACACAACCCTCGGTGAGCCACGATGGCACGGGGTCGCGTCATGCGCAAAAGCATTGCCGAGGCATCCGGGGGAGGCAATCTTTTTTGGCGGCGGCTCAGAGCGCCAGTTGGCCATAAAGCAGGGCAAAAGCCCGCGGGATGGCGAATTCCGTGAGCAGGAAGATGGCCGCCACCACCAGCAGGGGGGCGAAATCGACCTTGCCGACCCGGAGGGGCAGCCAGTCCAACGGCCCCATGATCCGGCGCGCGGTGGTGTTGAGGAACATCCAGAAGGGATTATTGCCCAAATACACGTAAGTGTTGAGCACATGCAGCACGAGGATTCCCACGATAAGGTATTTCCAAACCAGGTAACTCCCCAACCCGATCACGGCGGCCTGCTCAAAAAGTTGTTCCCGCGCCTGCAATCGCGGGATCAACCCCATCCAACTGAAAAGCGGCTGCAATGCGAGCCAGGCGAGGGCGACCACGACGAAGGGCACCAGCCATTTCACCGCCAGCGGCAGACGCTCCAGCCAACCCAGGTGCACGCGGACCAGTTTCTGCACCGAGTCCTTCTCGGGCACGCTGGTATTTAAGGCCGAAAGGAACAACAACCAGAGGTAAAAGGTCGCCAGCGTCAGCAAAAAACTCAGACCGGAATAACACAACATGCGCAAGAGAAAATCGCTGCGAAAAGAGATCGCGACCAAGCCCATTTGAAGGTGGGCCGTCCAATCGACATTGGGCCCAATCCGCCAGTAAAGAAACCCCCGCCCAACCACCAATAGCACGAGACTGAGAAAAAACCGGTCGCGCCGGGGACGGAAATCCTCGGCGCGAGTCAGGGTACCGGCAAGCGAAGCCGCCGATACCCGCACCACTGAATCCAGGCGGGGCGCGACCCAATTTAACCAGAGCAACAACCCCGCCAGGTTCAGGATGCAATCAAGCAGCGACATGGGGGCTTAATGCGGCCGGTGCGGCGGTCTCACCGCTGGCGGAGATGACGTCCACGCCGGTTACATCATCTTGAGCAACGTGTCGGCCATTTCCGAAGGAGTGACCGCAATCCCGATGCCGGCCTCGCGGAAAGCGGCGATCTTGGCGGCGGCAGTCCCCTTCCCGCCGCTGACAATGGCTCCCGCATGTCCCATCCGGCGACCGGGGGGAGCCGTGGCGCCGGCGATGAAACCCGCCACCGGCTTTTTGCAATGCAGCTTGATCCACTCGGCCGCCTCTTCCTCAGCCGAGCCGCCAATCTCGCCAATCATGATGATGCCGTGGGTTTCGGGATCGTCATTGAACAGCTTGATGATATCGAGATGGGAAGTCCCATTCACCGGGTCGCCGCCGATGCCCACGCAGGTGGACTGGCCGACGCCGCGGGAAGTGAGCTGCCAGACGGCTTCATAAGTCAGCGTGCCGCTGCGCGAAACCACGCCGATGTGACCCGCCTTGTGAATGTAGCCGGGAGCGATGCCGATCCGGCAACCGCCGTGGGAGTCCACCCCGGTTCCCGGAGTGACCAACCCCGGGCAATTTGGCCCGATGAGGCGCGTGCGGCGTCCTTGCATGGCCCGTTTCACTTTGACCATGTCATTGACCGGAATTCCTTCGGTAATGCAAACCGCCAGGTCGAGGTCCGCATCCACGGCCTCCAGAATGGCGTCGGCGGCAAATGGCGGGGGTACAAAAATCGCCGAAACGGTGGCCCCGGTCGCCCGGGCGGCTTCAGCCACGGTATCGAAAATCGGCACGCGGTTTTCGAACAACTGGCCGCCTTTGCCAGGCGTGACGCCCGCAACAACTTGCGAACCGTAGGCCAGGCTGAGCTGGGTGTGGCGGGCACCGAAACTGCCGGTGATGCCCTGAACGAGAATTTTGGTTTGGGGAGTGACTAGGATGGACATGGTAAATTCAATTCTTCGACCGTAAATTTTCGATTTCCCGCAAATGCCGGACGGTGACGAGATCGTGGTCGCGTCCCATCGCTTCCTTGGCTTTGATCAAAGTTTCAAGGTCAAGCACCTGACATCTTCCGACCGGTAAATTCAATTCAATGGCGTGTTGAGAAACCTCATCATAATCACCTACCCCAAGCACTTCCCCGAGGCAGTCAACAACGCCAAGATCAGTTTTAAGGTACAGGTTCTTCAAACTACGGCATTCTTCCGGAGTCAAATTCAAAGGCAGGTCAGGCCGCGCCCGATGGACGGGATTCACGCCGGAAAAAGCCTGCTGAATTTTCATCAAGTTTGGTTCAGAAAAGCGGCAACAAATGGCCACATCCCGCGTCACCAAAAGGGCGCCATGCGACGCGGCGGCGAATCCACCCACCAAAACGAAATCCACTTGCGATGCAATCAATCGCCGCATTAATTCGCTAAGGTTTTGCATTCCTTCGTGGCATGGCCGCGCGCAACGAATCGGCAAAATTTAGGGCATCGTCGTTGGCCAACATTCGTTCCCAAGGTGACATGGCGAGGCTTTCCTTCAGCAACGAAATGTCCACCCCGCCGGCATGCCATTCGTGTGGCTGAGCGGATTCCACGCGACAATCGTGGGCAGATGAGAAATCCGGACTAGGGTTCATGAGTTGCCACCATTCGTCACGAAATCGGCCGATCAACCGACCGCTTTCACCACCCGTTGCGCGGCATCCGCCATGGAGTCCCCGCTGATGATGGTCAGCCCGGATTCCTTCAAGGTAGTCTTGCCCGCCTGGACATTGTTGCCCTCGAGTCGGACGACCAGCGGCAGCTGCAGCCCGGTTTCGCGCACGGCCGCCACGATTCCGGTGGCGATCACGTTACAATCCATAATACCGCCAAAAATGTTAACCAGGATGCCCTTCACATTGGGGTCGCTCAGGATGATTTTAAAGGCGGCAGTCACCTGCTCGCGGCTGGCACCACCCCCGACATCCAAAAAATTGGCCGGGTTACCGCCGAAATGCTGGATGATATCCATGGTGGCCATGGCGAGGCCCGCACCATTCACGAGGCAGGCGATATTCCCATCCAACTTGATGTAATTCAGGTTGAACTTGCTGGCTTCAATTTCCAGCGGCGCCTCTTCGGCCAGATCCCGCATTTCCTGGATGTTCTTGTGGCGATACAGGGCGTTGTCGTCCATGCCCACCTTGGCGTCAACCGCCATGAGGGATTCCTTGCCATCGGCGCCGGTAATAATGCAAAGCGGGTTGATCTCCACCATGGAGGCATCGCATTCCCACCAGGTTTTATAAACCCCGAGCAACAATTTGACGGCCGGATTGATGAGGTCGCCTTTGAGCCCCAAGGCGGCCGCCAATTTGCGGGCCTGGTAAGGCATCATCCCGACTGCCGGATCGATGGTCTCCTTGACGATTTTCTCCGGGGTATGGGCGGCCACTTCTTCGATATCGACGCCCCCTTCGGTGCTCACCATCACGAGCGGACGGGAAGTCGCCCGGTCCAGCAACACGGCCAGATAAAGTTCCTTCTTAATGGCGGGGGCATCCGCGACCAGCAGCTTGCTGACCAGCCGGCCCTCGGGTCCGGTTTGTTTGGTGACCAAAACTTGGCCGAGCATGGCGGTGGCTTTTTCAAAAACATCCGCGGCCGTCTTGCACAGCTTGACGCCGCCCTGAAAGCCGCTCTTGAAGGTGCCCTTGCCGCGGCCGCCCGCATGGATTTGTGATTTGACGACCACCAACTTGCCGCCTTGGGCGAAGATCTTTTCAGCGATTGTCCGGGCATCTTCCGCCGTGGCGCAGACATCGCCGGCAGGGACCGCTACGCCATACTGGGCGAGGAGTTGTTTGGCTTGGTATTCGTGGATGTTCATTTAAATTCAATGGTGGCGCATTCCGTCACCGTGGTTTTCAGCCTAACGGACCCAGAGGAGGCGTCAAACCAAAATCGGAACTCGGAGCATATTTGGAGAGGGATAAGCGGGGAAAACAGGCCCACGGGAGACAAAAAGTCCTCCGGGCGGGAAACCCGGAGGACGTGCATCCAAAAGTGGAACCGCCCAAGCCCCCCCTACAGACGCAATCAGCGTTTATCGATCGGGATGACTTTCAAGCCCACCGGGCCGGTGTACAAACTCTGCGGGCGGATCAGGCGATTGTCCGCGAGTTGCTCCAGCACATGGGCCGTCCAACCGGCGGTGCGGGAGATGGCAAACACCGGGGTGAAAAGATCGGTGGGGATACCGAGAGAGTAATAAACCGTGGCCGAATAGAAGTCCACGTTGGCATGGAGGTTCTTCCGGGTCAGCATGATTTCAGCGATCCGTTCACTCATCTGAATCCATTTGGGATCACCCAATTGCGCGCTCAGAATCTGCGCCATGCGCTTGAGATGAGGCGCCCGGGGATCCAGCGTCTTGTACACCCGGTGGCCGATACCCATGATCTTCTTTTTCTGTTCCAGGCATTCCTCGATGTAAGCATCAACCCGGTCCAAAGAACCGATCTCTTTGAGCATTTTGATCACGCCCTCATTCGCCCCGCCGTGCAGCGGCCCCTTCAAAGTACCGATGGCGGTGGTGATGGCGGAATACATGTCGCTCAACGTGGCAATGGTCACGCGCGCGCTGAACGTGGAGGCATTCATCCCATGGTCGGCATGGAGCACATAGCACATGTCCATGGTGCGCTCCTTGTCCAGGGTCGGACGCTCCCCATCAATGAGGTAAAGAAAATTGGCGGCCTCACCCAGGCCCGGATCAGGGGGCAACAAGGTCTTGCCCTGGCGCACGCGATGGAAATAAGCGGTGACGATGGGGATCCGGGCAATCAACCGGAGGGCTTTTTGCCGTTGGGCATCCATCGTGTCGTCGTCACTAGTGGAGTCGAAGCAACCCAGCGCGGAGATCGCCGTCCGGATGGCGTGCATGGGCGGGGTGTCCTTCGGAAATTCTTCGATGATCCGCACGACGCCGGCGGGCAGTTCCCGGCAACTGGCGAGATGCTCTTTAAATTCGGTTAATTCCTTGCGATTAGGCAGGTGGTTGTGATGCAGGAGGTGGACCACCTCCTCAAAGGAAACCTTGCCGGCCAGTTCGTCGATGTCGTAGCCGCAGTAGATCAATTTTCCAACATCGCCCTGGACATCGCTCAAGCGCGTGCTGGCGGCGATAATGCCTTCAAGTCCTTTGGACGGTGCGGAGGAAGCGGGAGTGGTCATGAGTCGATCAAATACAAAGTGTTTATCTTATTTACGGCGCGGATGCGAATCCGTGAGAACCTTCAAAATTCTATGGACGCGGCCCGCGAGCGTCAACGATTTTTCAAAGATTTGAGCACAATTACGCTTGAAAGCCCCTGCGGTGACCGGCAGAGTGCCGCCGCATGAAAGCCGTTTTGACCTGGATGCTCGTATGGCTGGCGGCGGGAGGAACCGGTTGGTCCTCGCCGGTCGGGAGCAACGGCCCCCAATCCCGCAAACTGGGCGGGCTGGATTATCTTTCCCTCACGGATTGGGTCACGCAAAACGAACTCCAGCCCGAATGGGTCAAGAAGGAGAAGAGCCTCGTTGCCGCCAACCGGTTGACCCGCCTTGAATTTGAGGCGGACACGCGGGATATTTCGCTCAACGGCGTCAAGGTCCGTTTGTCTTTTCCCATCCTCCTGCAAGACGGCGGGCTCTGGGTCTCCCGCATCGATGCCCAGGCCGCCCTCAAACCCGCCGTGCATCCCCCGCGCAATCCAACCAGTTCGCACGTGCGCCGAATCGTTTTGGATCCCGGTCATGGCGGCAAGGATCCGGGCTTTCAAGACGGAAGCCGCCAGGAGAAGCGCTACGCCCTGCTGCTGGCGCTGGATCTGGCGGTGGAGCTCCGGCGCGCGGGCTATGAAGTCTTCCTCACCCGCGGAACAGACAAATACATCGAACGCGAACTACGACCGGAGTTGGCGCGCGTCCGGAAGGCGGATTTGTTTATCAGTCTGCATTGGAACAGTGTCGGCACTACCCGCAACGACGTGCAGGGCGCCCAAGTCTATTGCCTGACCCCGGCGGGCGCGCCCTCCTCGAACGCCAGCGGGAACGAAATTGGCACCACCTCCTGGCCGGGCAATCGTTACGATGACCGCAACTTCTACCTCGCCTACGCCATCCAACGCGCGCTCAAGAACACCCTGGGTGCGGAAGACCGGGGGGTATTACGGGCCCGGTTTGAAGTCCTGCGCCTGGCGGAGGTGCCGGCGGTGCTGGTGGAGGGCGGTTTCATGTCCAATCCCGTCGAATCCCGCAAGATTTACGATCCCGCCTACCGGCACCAGATGGCCCGCGCCATCGTCGCCGGGGTGCGCACTTACCAATCGGAAGTCGAGCGGACGGCCAAGGCGACGCCGAAGGCGCGCGTCACCCCCCGGTAATTGGTTTCCCGCGGTTCCGTAGCGGGCTCAATTTTCCGCGCCGGGCCAGGGACCGACCAGTTCCAAATCGTCCAGCAAAAAGTCGGTCTCCCTCGCGCCGATGAATTCCACGGCAAACCAATCCACGTCCCGGAGCGGCAAACCGGAAAACGATTCGATGGGAACCACCACCTTCACCCAGCGATCCCCCACCTCCGCGACCGGGGAACTACTGACGGCGACCTGCTCTGCGGTGAGCGCATTGGCGTGCAATGTGAAGCGGGCCCGGCCGGAACCCGCTTTGGTCCGCAGCCAGAGACTGATCCCGGTGGCGCCGGATTCCTCCAGTTGCCAACCCCGCACCAGGGTGGTGGCCACGGTCACGGAGTGTTGGCCAGCCGCCAGGGAAACCCGCAGGGAATGGTAGCCACTGCGGGCGAGCGCATCGGTTGACAACCGGGAGCTATCATTGTGATCCAATACGAGACACCAATTCGCCACCCCCTGCTCGAAGCCTTCCAAAAAGGGGGAGAAAGGGCGCAGTGGGCCGGTCAATCCGGCGGCATCCGGCCGGACCATCCGCAATGGTGAATGATTGGTTTGGCCGCCGCTGACGCTGCGCACGTAATAAAGCACCGGCGCACGCAGGCTCGCCAAAGGGGGACGAGCAGTCCAGGCATTACCGGAGAGAACCATGGGAAAAGTCTGCCAATCACGGGCCGGCCAATGCCCCGGTTCGCCCGCGCTGACCACCAGAGTTGCGGCGCCGGAAAGGTCCATTCGCTCGGGCGTCCAGGAATAAAGCAGGTAACGGCCCAGCATCGCCCCGGCATGCAGGGAGGCAAAAGCGGCCGACGCCGAGGCTGGTGCCCCGGCGTCGGCAGGCAGCACCACCTGGTTGGTGAACCAACTATCCGCTGGCTCCGGCTCACCGGCAATGGAGTTCTCCGCAAACAGACAGCCGCCAAGCCAGAGCAGCGCGACCAACAGCCAGCACCACTCCGGCTTGACCATCACGCGGGCGGAAAAAAGCGTTTGGTAATGGCTCCCGTTCCCCGCGATTCCATCGCCAGAGAGACCGCCTGCCCACGGGGTCTGCCAATGACTTGCCTGATCAGGCACCTTTGCCTTTGCTTGCCCCCCCGCTGCTGCTTCCCTTCTTGCCGCCGGCGGTGAGTACAGTTCCGGTGATCAATCCCAGGCCAAAAAAGCCGATGTACATGATGGCAGCCGGCTGCGATAGGGTTTTGGGCAAAATCCCGGGCAAATCCAGGGAGACATCCCGTTTGTTGTGCATCCCCATAATGACCAGCAAGAGGGCGATCGCGATCAGAAAAAGCGTTTTGAAAATGAGCTTGGCGTTCATAAAATAAATCCTCGTGAGGCTAAGCCCGAAGCCCCCCGGAGTCAATCGGCGCGGCGCCCGATTTTGCCCACGATTCGGGGGTGGCCGGCAGCTTTATCCCCTCCCCCGGCACGACCATTGGGTCAAGGTCAACTGCCATTTGTCCATTGCATTTTTCCATCCACGTTTTATGGTAGCGCCGATTACCGACATCGAAACCAACTGCCAACTCAGGAACTTCCATGAAAATACTCCGCTCGTTCTTCCTTATCACTGCCTTGCTGGCGCTCGCCACGCCCACGTTCGCCCAGGGACGCAAACCGGCCAGCCCGCATGAAACCGTCAGCACCATGCTGGGCGACGCCAAACTGACCATCTCCTATGGTCGCCCCTACACCATCAAACCCGGCACCACCGAAGTCCGGAAAATTTGGGGTGGCCTTGTGCCTTGGAATGAAGCCTGGCGCATGGGCGCGGATCAGGCCACGACCCTCGTGACCCCGAAAAGCCTCCAACTCAATGGCGTCCTGATCAAACCCGGTACCTACACCCTTTACTTTGTTCCCTCCGAGAATGGCGTTTCCAAACTCGCCATCAGCAGCACCACGGGCAAATGGGGCGTCCCGGTGGACGTGAAGAATGACGTCGCCCGAGTAGAAGTGATGAAATCCCCGCTGGAAAAGTCGGTGGACCAATTCACGATCAGCCTCGACACGCCGGGAACAATTCAGTGGTCCTGGGAAAAGACCCAGTACTACGTTCAATTCAAAGCTGTTGATTGATCACAAGGCATCGGCGATTGCCTTCCCCGATCATCCCCGGGTGCCGCCCGGGAAATCAATGATTGTGGGAATCTTGCTACCGAACCCAGCGCGTGTTTGAGCCCGCAATCTCTCTGGATTGCGGGGTCCAATCTCATGAAAAAATTCCCCTGTCCCGGCTTACCGCACCCACTCAGCGCAGCCCGCAGAAGTCTGGCCATTTTGGGATTATCATTGGTTTTGGGATTGCCCCCGTCAACCGGAGCGGAGGAAGCGCTTTCCGGTCCCGCCATCGCCCAGGAATTGCGCAGTTTCCGCCAAACCGCCAGTGTCCTCTACATCGCGGCGCATCCGGACGATGAAAACAGCCAATTGATCGCCTACCTGGCCCGGGGCAGAGGCTACCGCACCGGTTACCTCTCCCTGACCCGGGGTGATGGCGGCCAGAACGTGCTGGGCCCGGAGTTTGGCGAAACCCTCGGCCTGATCCGGACCCACGAATTGCTGGCCGCCCGCCGGGTGGATGGAGGCCGGCAGTTTTTCACGCGGGCCATTGATTTCGGTTTTTCCAAGGATTACCGCGAAACCCTGGGTATTTGGGGCCGCGAGGAAGTGCTCGGTGACATCGTGCGGGTCATTCGCACCTTTCGCCCCGACGTCATCGTGACCGGCTTTTCGACCGTGCCCGGCGGCACCCACGGCCACCATACGGCTTCCGGGGTGCTGGGCCTGGCCGCCTTTAAATTGGCGGGCGACCCCAAGGCGTATCCGGAACAATTGAAGTATTTGCAAGTCTGGCAACCCAAAAGGGTCTGCCTGAGCACGCGAGACGGCGGCGGGGACAACGGGATCCGGATGGAAATTAATGACACCGAGGCTCCGCCGGGGGATTCCTTCGGGGAAATCGCCAGCCGGAGCCGGGCCATGCACAAGAGCCAGGGCTTTGGCGGTTTTGGCGGCGGCCGCGGGGGCGGTGTCCGCTATCAATCCTTCCGATTTTTGGACGGCGAACCCGCCACCAAGGATTTGCTGGACGGGGTGGACACAACCTGGGCCCGCTTTCCGGGTGGCGCGGCCCTGCAACCCGCCATTGATGAGTTGGTGGCCAAGTTCAGCCCGACAGCGCCGGCGGCCTCCATCCCGGCCGTCCTCAGTTTGCGCGCCAGTTTGAATGAACTCTCCAAGGATCCCCGGTTGAACCGCGACGCCCTGTTAAACGAGAAACGGTTCCAATTGGACCACATCCTGCAATCCTGCCTGGGTTTGAAGCTGGTCACCGAAGTGACGAATGCCGAAGTCGTGCCGGGTGAAACCATGCATCTCCACCAAACCGCCACCGTCACCGCGAACATTCCCGTGAAGTGGCTGGGAGTGCTCTATCCCGGTGGCGCCGAACCGGTGGGCGGAGAATTGGACTTGCTGCCCAACACTACGGTCAGCCGGGAGGCCACCCAGAAATTGCCGCCGGGAACTCCGATCAGCCAGCCTTACTGGTTGCGGGCGGAGCCTTCGCCGGGGCTGTTCCGGGTGCCTTGGGAAGGCCAGATTGGAACTCCGGAAAACTCGTCGATCTTTGCCTTGGAACAAGTCTTCCGGGTCGGGGACCAAGTCGTGATCCTGCGCGATGAACCCGTGCAACTGACCAATCACCTCAAGGTGGCCATCCAGCGCCGCCTGGAAGTCATCCCGCCGGTCTCGCTGGCCTTCCCTTCCGGGGTGGAACTCTTCGCCCCCGGTGCCAGCCGGGAAATCACGATTGCGGCCACCGCCTCGCGCGCCAACGCGGCCGGCACGATCGGGTTGGAGGCACCCACCGGTTGGACGATCATTCCGGCCAGCCGACCGCTGCATTTGACGTCCGAAGGAGACCAGGCAAAATACACCTTTAAAGTGACGGCTCCCGCGGTTCCCGGAAGCGGAATGCTGCGGGCGCGCGCCACCGTGAATGGCGTAGTCTGTAGCACGGGCCGCAAGGAAGTTCATTACGCCCACATCCCCCCCCTGCTCTTGCAGGCGGAAGCCAGCTTGAAAGGCGTGGTGCTGGAACTCGCGACCCGGGGCCACGAGATCGGCTACCTCCCGGGAGCCGGGGACAGCGTGGCGGAGGCCTTGCAGCAGATGGGATATTCCGTGACCACGCTCGCCAACGCGGATTTGACCGTGGAACGATTGAAAGCCTTTGATGCCGTGGTGGTGGGTATCCGGGCGTTTGATACCCACCGCGATCTGGGCGGCCACCTCCCGGACCTGTTCGCCTACGCCGAGGCCGGCGGCAACGTGGTCATGCAATACAACCGGGTGGACGGGCTGACCGCCGCCCCGCTCAAGCTGACGATTTCCTCGGATCGCGTGACGGACGAGAATTCCCCAGTCACCTTCCTGGCTCCGGATCATCCGGTCCTGAACACTCCGAACAAGATTACCAGCGCGGATTTTGCCGGCTGGGTGCAGGAGCGCGGAATCTACTTTCCCCGGCAGTGGGACGAACGCTTCGTGCCCATCCTGGCCGCCAATGATCCGGGGGAATCCCCGCTCCGGAGCGGGTTGCTGGTGGCCCCTTACGGCAAGGGCCATTTTGTCTACACCTCGCTGGTGTGGTTCCGGGAACTGCCCGCCGGGGTTCCGGGTGCCTACCGCCTGTTCGCCAACCTGGTCTCCCTGGGAAAATGAAGCGCGCCGCCGTTCCTCCGCCCGCCCCGGAACCGGTGGATGACCGCCTCACCGGTCTGCCCGGCTTCCGCTCCTGGCGGGCGGTCTACACCCTGGTGGTCGCCTCCTTTCTACTCTGGCTCGGGCTGCTGCTGTGGCTCACCCGGGCCTATTCATGAGCCGCCTGGATTACGTCGTATTGCTGGTCACCGTCCTGGGCATCGCGCTCTACGGCATGTGGCGGACGCGGGGTGGGACGGACCTCCGCGGCTACCTGCGCGGCAGCGAGCAATCCCGGTGGCTGGCCATCGGCCTCTCGGTGATGGCCACGCAGGCCAGCGCGGTAACTTTTTTGTCCACCCCCGGACAGGGATTCGAAAGCGGCCTGGGCTTCGTGCAGATCTATTTCGGCATGCCCCTGGCGCTGATCCTCATCGCCACCGTTTTTCTCCCGCGCTACCGGCGGCTGCATGTTTACACCGCTTACGAGTACCTCGGGCAGCGGTTCGACACCAAGACCCGGCTGCTGGGCGCCGGCATCTTTCTGCTGCAGCGCGGACTCGGCGCGGGCATCACCCTGTACGCCCCCGCCATTGTGCTCTCCACCGTGCTGGGCTGGCGGCTGGACCTGACGATTTTATGCAGCGGCCTGGTGGTGATTGTATACACCGTGTCGGGCGGCAGCGAGGCGGTCAATGTCACCCAGAAATACCAGATCGGCGTGATCTTTGCAGGGATGCTGGCGGCGTTGGTGATTCTCGTGACCAAATTGCCGCCCGGCCTCAGCCTGCCGGATGCCTTCGCGGTCGCGGGTAATTTCCACCGCTTGCGCGCGATCAATTTTTCCCCGGATCCCCGGGAACGCTATACCTTTTGGTCCGGAATGCTCGGAGCGCCGTTTCTCATGCTGGCCTATTTCGGCACCGACCAGTCCCAGGTCCAGCGCTACCTTTCGGGGGCCTCGCTCCGCGAAAGCCGACTGGGGTTGATGTTCAATGCCGTGTTCAAAATTCCCATGCAGTTCTTCATCCTCCTCCTGGGGGTGCTGTTGTTCGTGTTTTACCAGTTTGAGCGACCCCCGGTTTATTTCAACGAAGTCGCCTGGCACGAGCACGCCGCGGGCTCCGAAGGCGCGCGGGCCAGTGCCGTGGAAGCAGCCTTTGCGGCAGCCCACCAGGACGAACGGGCCGGCCTGAAAGCCTGGGTCGACGCCCGCCACCGGGGCGACACCGCCGGCGCCGACAAGGCGGTCGCCGCCGCCACGGCCGCGCGCGCCCGCGTGGATGCCGCGCGCCAGGAAGCGCGCCACCTGGTGGATCCCCAGGGGACGACCAACGACACCGATTATGTGTTCATCGGCTTCATCCTGAATCACCTGCCCCATGGCCTGATTGGACTACTGGTCGCGGCGTTCTTCGCGGCGGCCTTGTCCGCCAAGGCGGCCGAATTGAACGCCCTGGGCTCCGCCTCCATCGTGGACGTTTACCAGCACGTGATCCGGCCCCAGGCGAGTGATGCCCACTACTTGATGGTGTCCAAGCGTTTGACGGTGCTCTGGGGCGTCGTTTCCGTGTCCTTCGCCCTTTCCGCCACGCTGGCGGAAAACCTGATTCAAGCGGTGAACATCATTGGCTCGATTTTCTACCCCATCATGCTGGGACTGTTCATCGTGGGATTTTTCCTGCGTTGGATCGGCGGGACCGCTGTATTCTGGGGGGCGCTGGCCGCCCAGGCTTTGGTGATCTGCCTGTTCGTGCTGGGCAAATCCTTACCCCGGTATGAGATCAGCTACATCTGGTTCAATCCGCTCGGTTGCGCGGCTTGCGTGGTTTTCAGCGCCCTCCTCCAGGGTACGCTGCGCCGCCCTGTCAACGCCGGAGAACTAGCCCCCACCGCATGAGCAATCCCCCGGTCATCTGTTTCGGCCAGCAACCCTGCGGATTTTTCCCGAAGCGGTTTCTGTTTGCCAAAATCCTCACCGCCCGCCGACTCCGGCAGGAAATCGGCGGGGAAATCGTGTTCTTTCTGCATGACAGCGACCATAATCCCCGGGAGACCCGCACCCTGTTGCGGCATCGCAAAAACCAGGAACCGCTGCTGTTGAATTTCGCCTTCAAAAACAAACTTCAGCGCAAGTTTTCCCCGCTCTACCGCAAGGAGATCGCCGCCGATTGGCAGGCCAAAACCGCCTTGCAAATACCGCCCTTCGTGGATCCAGCCTGGGTTCCCGCCTTTGCGGCGGTGTCCGCGGGAAACGTCGCCGATTTTTGCCTCGAAATGTACCGTCGGATGGGACTGCTCGAAGGCGTCCGCGTGGTGCGCTCCAGCGACCCAGCCGTGCGCCGGGCAGCATGCGCGATCCCGGAATATTTCGTCGATATGCCTTACGAGGGGGAAGTGGTGCGGGCCCGCGTCCGCGACGGCCAATTCTCCCTCCATGAAGGGGGCGACGCGTTCATCGCCCTGCCGGCCCGGTCGTTTACCCCGGAACAAGTCAGTCCCGCGCGGGATACCCGGCTGAAGTGGATGCAATCCGTCGTCCAGTGCACCCATTACATCGCGGGCGCCGGGGAAGCCCAATATTTGCGCCGGGAGGATGCCCCGGAAATCACCTATGTCAACCGCGACGTCATCGACCGATCCGATGAAGCCTACACCGATTCTCCCGCCTGAATTGCCCCCGATTCTGGCGTTTGGCGCCCACCCGGATGACCTCGAATTCGGCTGCGGTGGCGTGATCGCCAGCGAGACGCGGGCCGGCCGGTCCGTCCATTTCATCGTGTGTTCCGAGGGAGAATCCGCCTCGCAGGGCACGCCGGCGGAACGGAGGATCGAGGCGGCCAACGCGGCGGCGATCCTCGGCGCCACCCTTGAATTCATCCAACTGGATGGCGATGCCCACCTGGAAATCCGGGCGGCACACACCCTGAAGCTGGCCGCAGCAATCCGGCGGATTCGGCCCGGGATAGTTCTGGCCCCCAGCCTGGTCGAGAACCAGCATCCCGACCACTCCCGACTGGGTCACCTGGTGCGGGATGCCGCCCGCCTGGCCCGCTATGGCGGGGTGGCGGAACTGCGCGAACTGCCACCGCACACCGTCGGGCAGCTTTATTATTATGCCGTGACCACCGAGGCCGAACCCCGCGACATCTCCCCCATTTTGGTGGACATCTCCCACCCGGAAGTGCTGGCCAACTGGACCGCCGCCATGGCGGCGCATGCCACCCAGGCCCGGGCGCGGAATTACGTGGAGTTACAACTCACGCGAGCGCGATTGCTCGGCCTGCGGGCGGGAGTGGCCCAGGCGCAGGCGCTCTATCCCAATGATCCGCCCCTCCTCGCCGCGCTAAGTCAATTGGGGGCCTCGGCCCGCCGCTTTTGAACCAGTCATGTCGCCGCCACCCGCCAACCCGTTGCTGAAGATCGGCATCACGTGCTACCCCTCGGTTGGGGGGAGTGGAATCCTGGCCTCGGCTCTTGGCTTTGAATTGGCCGCGCGGGGACATGAGGTGCATTTCATCAGTTACGAACGGCCCTTCCGACTGCCCGCCAACCGGCCCCGGCTATTTTTCCATCCGGTGACCATCAACGACTACGGCCTGTTCCGCTATCCCGACTACACACTGCCGCTCTCGGTCAAAATGGCGGAGATCACCCGGGAATACGGCCTGGACGTGTTGCACGTGCACTACGCCGTCCCGCACGCCACGGCGGCGATTCTGGCGCGGGCGATGCTGCCGCCGGAATTGCAACCGCGGGTCGTCACGACCCTGCATGGCACGGATACCACCCTCCTGGGGCGGGATCCGGCTTACAGCCCGGCCATCGCCCATGCGCTGGCGTGTTCTGATGCCATCACCACGGTTTCCGCCGACCTTCGCCGGGAAACGCGGGAGGTCCTGCATTGCGAGCAACCCATCGAGGTCATTCACAATTTCTTCGATCCGCGGCTGCCGACGCGTTCGCGCGCCGAGGTGCGCCAGGAATTGGGGTTGACAGACGAAATCCTGATCCTGCACACCTCAAACCTGCGCCCGGTCAAACGCATCGACCTGCTGCTGGCCACCGCCGCCCGGTTAAAAGCCCGGCTCAATTTCAAACTGTTGATTCTCTCCGGCGAGGCTTTCGCGCCCTTTGCCGCCGAGGTCCGTTCCCTGGGGCTCGAAGATTGCGTCATCGTCCGCGAAAAGGTGACGCAGATTGAGGATTACCTGCAAGCCGCCGATCTCGCCTTGTTCACTTCCGCCACGGAAAGTTTTTGCCTCGGCATCCTGGAAGCCATGTTCTTTGCCTGCCCCAGCGTGGCCAGCCGGGTGGGTGGGATTCCGGAAGTGGTGGAGGACCAGGTCACGGGAATCCTGGTGCCGTTCGGCGATCCCAAGGATTACGCCGCCGCGGTGGAAAGCCTGATCCGGGATCCGGTTCGCCGCGCCGCCCTGGGCCAGGCCGCCCGGCTCCGCGCCCGGGCACTCTTTGCGGCGGACGTCATCGTTCCCCGTTATGAGGCGCTTTACCACCGGGTTTGCCGGAAGAACTGACCAAACTCCCCCGTTTTATTGCCCCTTCCTTCCCGGACAAAATTGCGCTACGGTGCTCCCAACTTCGCGGTGGGCGATCAACCGGCGGAAACGGACCACGCCACCTGCGCAGCCTGACTTTGCCATGAACCAAACCATTGCTTCCTGCTTCCTGATCGGTGCCGCCCTCGCTTTACCGGCATCGCGCGTCATGGCGCAGGAGAATTCTCCCACGGGCATCGCCACTTTTTTCGCCCAATCAGGAGCGGCCCGGGAGACCCTTTGGCATGCCAACGCCAATTTCGTTTACGATGCCGAGGGTAAGGTCCGGTTTCAGGGGCAAAGTTTTGGTGACTCCGACGCTTATAATATCAATTTTGAGGCGGGCACCCGCATCGCCCTGAATGAAAAGTGGTCGCTCCCATTGGGAGTCAAATCGGATAATTATTATCTCGGACACATTCCTGGCGTCCCGATCACGGCCAACATTCATACCCTGCGCCTCACCGCCGGTGTCAGCTACCGCATGGATGAAGACTGGACGATCACCGGGACGCTCAGCCCGTCCCTCTACCGCTTCAGCCATATCGAGGACAATACCATCGGTATCGCCGGGGGCGTCCTGGCCACTTACCGGATCAATCCCAATTTAAATCTTACCCTGGGCTTGTTTGTCTCCCCCGACAGCGAGGTGCCAGTGCTGCCGGCGGTAGGCGTGCGGTGGATAATCGATGACAAACTGACCCTGGAAGCGGGGTTACCCCGGACCCGCCTGACCTACCACCTCTGCCCCGATTGGTCCGTTTACACGGGAGGGGATTTCAGCGGCACCACCTTCCGTACCAGCCAGACATTGGGCACGAAAATCGGTCAGAGCCAATATAATAACGCCCTCGCCACGTATCAGGACATCCGCCTGGGTGTGGGGCTTGGTTATCAATTGCCGGGGGGCCTGCGCGCGGAAATGGAAATCGGATATTCGGTGTATCGCGATATCGCTTTTAAGCGCATTGGGGATTCCGCCCGCTTTGATCCCGCCCCGTATGCCCGCCTGGGTTTGGGCCTGCGCTTTTAACCCCACCCCGATTCTTTCCCATGAAAAAAACTCTTCCCGCGGTGCTGCTCGTGCTGGCGCTGCTGACCACGGTTGCGGCCCCCGCCCAGGAACTACCCAAGCCGACGACGGGCCAGACCAACGGCGGGTTCACGACCCGGAGTTACGATTTAGTCGGGGTCGGAAGTTTGCAACTCCGACTCCCGGCTGACTGGCACGATGTTTTCGGACGAACCGTGCAACTGGGCGTGCTGGTGGATGAATTCAATTTCCATGCCCAGAACACCAACGAGTTCTCCGTGGCCATGTTTGTGGATCACCTCACCGTGGAGCAGGTCCGGGATTTCAATTGCCGGGCCGAATTGGCAAAGCCAGGAAATGAAGAATTGCCCGGGGCCGAGGAAAAATCACTGAATCTCGTGGACATCGCGGGGGCTGAATTCAGTGGTTGCTACTTTACCCTGACCGATAAATCGGTGACGGCGGCCAGCGCCCGCCCGGGTGAATACAAATATCTCACTCACGGTTTCGTCAAATCCGGGAGTCTGGTCATCAATTTCCGCGTGGTCTCCAACCGGGCCGAAGGACCGGAACGGGGCCGAATGCTGGAAGTGATCAAAACCGCGCGCGTCCTGCCGAAGAAGTAAGCACCGAGGCCCGCTTCATTTTGCGAGTATTGAGCTCGCGGCCGCACCCGGGGCTGGCCCGGGCTGGATTTCGGAATCCCCCGGCACCAAGAGAAAATAAATCAGGAGGGTTCCCGCCGTACCCAAGGCGAGCGCCGCCAAGCCAAATTTACGACGGGTGGGGAGGACCAACCACAGGACCAGGCCGGTGGCGCAGGCTACCACGATGAGGAGCGCGCTCACATCAATCACCCAACTCCAGGCGCGTCCGGCATAGCGCCCGCGGTGCAGGTTGTTGATCACCGCTGCAAAATTGAACAGCTCCTGATGGACGGTGATTTTGCCGCGAGCCTTCTCGATCTCCACTTCCCAGGTCTGTCCCGGTTCCTTGAAACCCGCCGAAACCTTGTCCTCCAAATCCTCAAAGTCGGTCAGGGCGCCGGTGATACCGAAAGTCTTTCGCAACTGCTCCACCACCCGCAAACTGTCCTTCCGTTGGAGCAACTCCAGGGGCATCTGGCCTTGGGCTTCGCGTATCCGCGGCCGGGTGGCCCCAAACCATTCCTCATGATTTACCGTAAAGCCGGTGATCCCAAAAAACAGGAGCACTCCCAGCCCCAGCATGGTGAGATAAATGTGGATCGTCCGGCACCAAGCGAGGAACTTGCGATTGATGACCACGATGCCTGATCAATCCCGTTTGGGACCGTACTCCACGAGGGCGGCTTCGGACTCAGGGGTCTCCTTGAGTTCAGCGGTTTTGGTCTCGAGGCCGCAAAAAATTTCCACCTCTTCAACCACATGGCGACCATGCTCCCGGTTGACCTCCAGGCAGATTTTGTAGCGCCCGCGGTCCACCCCGCGGCCATTGTCATCCTTGCCATCCCAAATCACGCTGTAGTGACCGGGGGCACGCGTCGCCCGGGATACCGTCTGCAGGCGATCCTCATCACCGCTGGTCGCACGCCACCAATACCCCATTTCGGAAAAATATTTCTCCTTCGTCCCCCAAAAGGCGATGGTTCGCACCACTTTCTTTTGCCCGTCCTCCACCCACACCGCCACGTACGGACGCTTGCTTCTCCCCCCGGTGGGTTGCTTCAAAGGCACGTTGACCACCACGCGAAAATCCTTCGGCCAGGCGTCCGGTCGCGCCGGCCCAGCCACGGGCGGCTCATCCGCTCCGGCGGTGTCGGGCTGCGAACTGGTCGGTGTCATGCCTGATTCGATCCGCTCCCCGGCCGGCCCCAGCAGCAGGTAACGGGAGGCGCCGTGAGCAGCCGCCAGCGCCCCACCTTCCAAGGGCCCCAGGATGCACGCAGCGGTCGCCAATGCGTTGGCCGTGACACAATCCGGAGCCACCACGGTGGCGCTCGTCGCGCCCTCGGCCACCCAACCGGTTCGGGGATCCAAAACATGGGAAAACCGTTGGCCGGCCACTTCGCAAAAACGGGCATAGCCACCGCTGGTAGCCACGGCGCCTTCGCGCAATTCAAAGCGGCCCACGGTGGGGGCATTCTCGGCCGGCTCCCGAGGATCCGCCACCCCGATCTGCCAGGTCGCGTCGCCCCAAACCCGGATATCGCCGCCAATATTCAGCAGGCCGGCGCCGGCCACCTGCCGGGCCAGCGCCACGGCGCGGTCCAGGATAAAAGCTTTGCCCAACGCATCCACATTCCAAGGACCCGGTGCCCGGAGCGCCGCCTGCAGCTCCGCACGCGACGGCAATTTGCCCCTGGCTTCCCGCCACAATTCCGGGACCCGTCCGAACCGGTAAGCAATAACTCCCCCGGTCCGGTCCGCCCAATGATCATAGAGCGCCAGCAGCTCCGGTAATTCGGCCGACACCATGCGGGCACCGGCGGCCACGCGGCTGATTTCGCTGCCCGGATCGCGGGTGGCAAGAATGCGGGTCATCCGGCCGATCTCGGCTAAAACCCGCCGTTCACACTCATAGGCGTCCGCGAACCGCGGGGCGCGAACGAAGAGATCCAGCGAAGTACCCAGAATGCCGTCGTGCTGGAATTGAAAGTCCCCGGAGGCCAACCGGATCTCGGCGGCCCCGGAGGAAGCCGGGAAGCCCAAGGCAGTCGCGGAGCCGGTCAAGGCCGCCGCCCAGCCGAACGCCGCCCCGGAAAGGAAACGGCGGCGGCGCGAAACAGATTGGGGGTTCACTCGGCCAGGGTGATAAGTTCCGGAAAGGCGGATTTACTTCGAGGCCGAGAAATCCGTGGGGGTCAGGAACGTGGATTTGACGCCACCCTCGGTGGTCAAAGAACCGTTCACTTCGGAATCCGCCTTGGCCTTGACCCAGTCCGGATCCGCCCGGAAGGCCGCCCAGGAAGCATCGCTGGCCGCCTGATTCTTATGCGCCACCAGGTAAATCAGTTTCTCGCCGAGGCCGTGCGCCGGATCCGTGGGGGTCCAGTAACCGAAATTGGTCATACCGTGTTTGGCAAACAGGCCCAGGGTATGGTCCCGAAAACGGGCGTGCAGGGCGTCCAGTTTACCCGGGGAGGCCTGGTATTCCCGCAGTTCGTACAACCGGGTGCGGGGTCCGGCGAGGGGTTTGACCAGCGGAGAATAGTCCGTGGGCGCGAGAAAAATAGAATCCGCTTTCACCACCAGCCGGCCCGAGGCTTCCGAAGCCGCCTGGGTCGCTTTCCAATCTGGATCCGCGCTGAACTCATGCCAGGATTTCTCCCGGGCGGCGCGGCTGGGGTAGGCCAGCACGTAATAAAGTTTGTTTTCCTTGTTATCCACCGGCACCCAATACCCGATATTATCAATCCCATGCTTCTCGAACAGCTTCACGGTGTGATCCCGGAAACGGGCCAGCAAGTCATCTAATTTGCCCGGGGCGGCGGTGTAGATGCGCATTTCGAAGCAGCGCGTTTCCTGGTCCGCAGCCGGCGAGGTGGCCGCCAGCAAGAGGGTGGTGGCCAAGGCCAATAGAAATTTCATAAGCATGGTTGATTTTCTTCCATGGCAGCCGCAAATGCACTGGCTGTCAATCCAAATCCACGGGCCAAAATTCTGCGGTAACGCTTGCACAACGGGCGGCCCGGGAGGTAGGCTGTCAACCATGAGTGAAGAACTGGTTGACGCAAACATTCACGCCAAACTGGCCCGCCTCGGCACGCGGGTCTTGCAGGGGGGCTCGGTAACTCGGGCCGAGGCCGAAGACCTGATCGCGCTGGAAAGCAGTGCGGACATCTTCGACCTGCTCGCCTGGGCCAACCGCATCCGGGAACATTTCAAGGGGAACAAGATCCACTTGTGTTCCATCGTCAACGCGAAGGCCGGGGCCTGCTCCGAAAATTGCAGTTTTTGCGCCCAGTCCTCTTTTCACCAGACCGGCTCCCCCCGCTACGGGTTCGTGGATCCCGAACCGGTCCTGGAAGCCGCTGCGGAAGCCAACCAGCACGGGGTGACGGCCGTCGGTCTTGTGGCTGCCTGGAAAGGACTCAATGAAGGCCCCATGCTCGACGAAGTGTGCGAGCGGATCCGGGAATTGAAAGCCACCGGCCAAACCCGCCCCGACGCCTCGCTCGGCATCATCAAGAGCCAGAAAGTCGCCGACCGGCTCAAGGAAGCGGGCCTGGAGTGCTATGGGCACAACCTCGAAACCTCCCGCCGCTTTTTCCCCGAGCAGTGTTCCACCCATAGCTATGAAGATCGCTTGGCGACCATTGGCTACCTCAAGCGGGCGGGCCTCAAGATTTGCTCCGGCGGGATCATCGGCATGGGCGAAACCCGCGCCGACCGGATTGACCTCGCGTTTTCCCTGAAGGAAGTCGGCGCCAACGTGGTGCCCATCAATATCCTGAATCCGATCCCGGGCACCCCCTTTGAAAAGCAGCCGCCCCTCCCCCCGCTGGAAATCCTAAAAACCATCGCCGTCTTCCGCTTCATCCTGCCCCGGCAGGAAATCATGGTGGCGGGCGGACGCACCGTCAATTTGCGCGACATGCAAAGCCTGGTCTTCACCGCCGGCGCCAGTGCTCTGATGGTGGGCAATTACCTCACCACCCTCAATCAGCCGGTGGCCAAGGATTTGCAAATGCTGAAAGACCTCGGCCTGGATCCGAGTTGGGACAACCACGATTTCGCCGACCAGGAGATCGCCGAAACCGCCACGGCGGTCGCCTAAGTTTGGCCCGATCGGGGCCCCCCCGGGACAGTTGCGATTTCCCGCAAGTTCCCGCATCTTTGCGGCGGGACCGGCGGGGACCAACCGCCCCAGGTCCACGGATGGCCCATGCAAAGACTCGGGAAGAACATTGGGAAATACTTCGGGGAAAGCCTGCCGCTGGACCGCTTCACCGCGGCAGTGAAGCAGGCGGCCATCGCCCATGGCTGGCAAACCGAGGACTTTCTGCGGACCAACACCTTGGAATTGTTCGCCCTGAAACGCACGCGCGGCACCCCCGCCCGGCGGATTTACCTCTCCGCCGGCATCCACGGAGATGAACCGGCCGGCCCGCTGGCACTGCTCCAATTGCTGGAGGAGAACCAGTGGCCGGACGACACCGAAATCGTCCTTTGCCCCTGCCTCAATCCCACCGGTTGTGCGCGGAACACGCGGGAGAACAGTGCCGGCACCGACCTCAACCGGGATTACCTCAGCGCCCAATCCGAGGAAATCACCGCCCACATTGCCTGGCTGCAGCGCCAAGGGCTGTTCGACCTCACGATCTGCTTGCATGAGGACTGGGAAGCGCACGGCTTCTACGTTTACGAATTGAACCCCGATGCCCGCCCCTCCCTGGCCCCCGCCATCATTGAGCGCGTCCGCCCCGTGTGCCCCATCGACCTCTCCCCCGAAATCGAAGGCCGGCCCGCGGCGGGCGGAATTATTCGCCCGAGCCACGACCCGCTTTCCCGCCCCCAATGGCCCGAAGCGTTCTACCTCCTGTCCCACCAAACCCGCCTGTGCTACACCGTCGAAGCGCCTTCGGATTTCCCCCTTCCCACGCGCGTGGCCGCCCTGGTCGCCAGCGTTCATGCGGCGATGGAACAGCCTCCGGCAGGAGCCTAACGAATCGGTACGTAAGCCTGATTCCGCGAGCAGCGGGAAATCGACCGGCGGAAAGCTGGGGAAAAAGTCAGGTTGGGATCTTCATCGATTGTGCCGGGGTGCCTTGCGCCATTGTAACCGCGGCTCCGAAACACATCCCGCTCACGGTGAAACCAGCCGGAAAAAGCGAAAGGCGGGTCGCGTCGCATTCGCATCCACATAGTCCAACACCCCGCTAAAATCGCCCATCGCCGTCAAAACGACATTCCACGTTTTGAGATCACTGGAAGCTTCGATGCGATAGGCATGCCCCGGAATCACAGCAAAACGAACATGAACGGCGCCGCCAGTTTCGACGCGAATGGGTGCGTTTGGCGCGGAGAGATCCAGCGTGACGCCCACCGAGGCAATGGAGGAGTTACCAGCATTGTCGATGGCATTGGCGAAGACGCGATAGGTGCCATTGGTCAGATCGGACTTGGCAGGAAGTCCGTTGGTCCGCATCCAGGATGAACCGATACTCAGTGCCCCCAGCAAAGTTGGCGCGCCCCAGGTCGTGCCGGTCCAGTACGAGTAATCCACTTCGCGACGCAGGGAAAAGTTTACGGAAAGTAAACCGCTGCCGCCGTTTTCATCGGATGCCACGGCCTGCAACGAGGAAAATCCATTGACGAAGGTGGCATTTGTCGGGCTGGTCACAACCACGACCGGCGGTGTCGAATCAATCACAAAGGACGTGGTGGCAATAATTTGCGAGTAGAGGTTCGTGAGGAGCAGCGGGCCCGTGGTCGCCCCGATGGGGACAATGGCCGTGAGAGACGCGTTGGAGTTCGTGACAAAAGCCGCATTGAAACCATTGAAGAGGACCGCGGAAACCGCAGCCAGATTGGTGCCGGAAATCACCACCGCGGCGCCGGGATAGGCAGCCGGGGAGGACAGACCGGAAACCGCTATGGCGACCGGTAATAGCGGGCTCGTCGACGCGATCCACGTTGGATTATTGATCAGGGTGCCCGTTCGACCATGCCCGGAAGCGTCCGCCGTGGTGGTGCCGGCCCCTTCATCGAGTCGTAAACTGGCGGCAAGTCCCGGTTCGAGGCCCGTCAAGCTGTGATTCAGGCCGGCGGCGATATCGCCGGCCGAGCGGCCGACGGACCAGACGCGCACTTCATCGATCTGCCCATTAAAGTAGTCGGCCGCGGAAATGACATTGTAGCTGGCTCCGCAGGCAGCACTGCTTGCGGTGGAGGAGACGTTACCCGATTGGGAGGCCGCCCCGACCAACGTGCCATCAAGATAAATTGCCTTGGTCGCCCCGTTGTAAGTGGCCGCGACGTGGTGCCAATTTCCATCGGCGAGATCCGCCGGGTTGATCGGCGCCTGCAATTCCGCGTACGTGCCGCCCGCGCGCAGACCAAAGGCAAAAACGGTGCCCCGGTTTTCAAAACCGAGCAGCCAATCAACGGTGGCCCCGGAAGCTGCCCGCAGCACCATCGCATTGGGGTTGTTGGTCAACATGGCGGGTTTGATCCAGGCTTCAAGGCTCATTGCGTTGCCGTTGCTTAAAACCGGCGCACTAAAACGGACGTAACTGTTCGCTCCGTCAAAGCCGAGTGCGCTACCACCCGTCCTGCCCGGGGTGAAAAATGTGCGATCGCGACCATAGTCAATGGTGGTTGAATTGCTGGCGACCGCCTGGTAATGGTACCGAGTACCCGGCAGCAGTCCGGCGACGGAACTCGTTATAACCACGGGTGTTGCGGCAGCCAGAAGATTCTGGGTCGCCGTCTGAAAACTATAGGTTGCCTGGGTGCCGTAATTGAAATAGCTCGCGGCGGCCAACCCGCTGGGAAAGACGCGGGCGGAGAGAGTGGCAGAACCGCCGGCGGCATTCGTGGCATATCCGGTCGTCACCGCGGAAAACGATTGAACGGGCGCGGTGGAGGCCACCCACGCCGGAGTGTTTTGAAAGCCGCCGACGCGGCCATTGCCGGTCAGGTCGCCCGTGGTGTTTCCCACGGCTTCGTCGAAGCGATAGTAAAGCGCCAGCCCGCCATCGGTTCCCTTCATTTCCCGGTTCATTTGGGCGAGAACCTGGGCCTGGGTCAACGCCGTGCGCCAAATCCGGACTTCGTCAAGCTGGCCATTAAAGTAGCCAGACGTGCCCGTCACGACCGGGCCACCAATCGTTAACACGCTGCCAATCAACCCGACGTTTCCGGTTTGGGAATCCCCGCCCGCCAGAACACCGTCCACGTAAACTTTTTTGGTCAAGCCATCGTAAGTCGCCGCCAGATGGTGCCAACTCCCGTTCGTAAAATCCGCTGGCGCGACCGGTATATGCAACTCCTGATAACTTCCGCCAGCGCGCACCCCAAAGGCCAGCGTTGTTCCGTTTCCCTGAAACCCGAGGAGCCAGTCGGCTCCCGAGGCGCTGCCTTGCATGATCACGTCCGCAAAAGTGGCGGTCGTTAGATTCGAAGGATTAATCCACGCCTCCAGCGTCAGGGCGTTCGCGTTGCTCAGGTTGATCGGGGTCGTGCCCACACAGGATCTGGTTCCCTCGAGCCGTAGCGCAGAACCCGCCGTGTTGCCGGGCGTAAAAAAGATTCGATCGGCGCTGAAAATGGGGCCGTTGGAGTCGACCGCATCCAGCCGGTAGTGGTACGCTTGTCCGGGCGCCAAATTGGTAATGAGCACGGAAAGATTGGTGTAACCGATGGACGTTCCGAGGTCTAATGATGGTGTTTGTGATCCGTAATTCGTATCCGACCCGAATTCGAAAAATGCATTGAGGTCCGAACCCCGTTGATAAACGAGTCCGTTCAAAGTTGCGGAATTCGGGCCAGCGCCGATTACCGGCTGATTGGTGACCAGCGGGCTCAGATAAGCCGGGACGATGGACGGAACCCACGCCGCGGTATTCATCAAGGTGCCGGAAAGACTCCGGCCGCTGTTGTCCGTCGTGTTCGTGCCAGCGCCGTCATCGAAGCGATAATAAGCAGCCAGTCCCGGCTCATTGCCGGCCAGGGTGACACACGCATTGGCCACGATTTGCGCCGGCGTCCGGGCAACCCGCCAGTACCTGACTTCGTCAATGGCGCCATTGAACAATTCCTGCTGGGGTATCGTGCCCGGGCGTTCCCCGATTTCGTTCAACGCCCCCGTGAAGGCCACGAGACCAGACTGATTTGTGCTGCCAGTCGGAACGGCGTCAACATAGAGGGTCATCGTCCCGCCGTCATAAGTGGCGGCAAGGTGATGCCAGTGGCCGTCGGTAAAATATTTGGGGCTGATCGGCACGTGCAATTCCTGGTACGTTAAGGCCGTATTGCGCAGGCCAAACGCCACAATTGTTCCGAAATTCTGAAACGAAAGCAGCCAATCCGGCGGCGCGCCTGGACTTTGCTGCCGCAAAATATTTCCATAGGCTGAAGTTGTAATGTCGGCGGGCCTGATCCACGCCTCCAGTGTCATGGTCGCGCCCGCGCTAAAATCAAGGACGGGAACTCTGACAAAATCGTTGCTGCCATTAAGGCTCACCGCATACCCGCGAACCGGTCCGCCGGTAAAAAACATCATATCCGCGCCGAAATTGGTGCTGCCTCCGCCCGTGGCCACGAGCCGGAAATGATACGCGGACGAGGCGGACAGATTGGTGATCAGAGCCTGCACCGCAACCGGATCCTGCCCGCTGCCGTAGCTTTGAGCCGGAGTTTGCCTGCCGTAATTGGAGGTCAATCCGTATTCGAAGAATGCCGTGGCGACCACTCCGCGCGGAATGACGGACCCGTTTAGCCGCACGGAGGTCGGCGCCACGCCCGTGGCCGGGGCAGTGGTCGGGACGGGTTCATTTTGGGTCGGGACGGTGGACGCCACCCAAACGGGATTATTGTAAAGAAGTCCTCCCAGGCCCTGCGCGCCTGAATCCATCGCCAAGATCCCCGCCCCTTCATTGAAGGCATAGTACGCCGCCAACCCGGGCTCGTTTCCGGTTAACGGCCGCAAACGACGAGTGGCAATATCACTGGCGCTGCGCGCGATCCGCCAAATGCGGACGTCATCCAGCAAGCCATTATAGAATTCTCCGGGGGCGGGCACCAGGGTCGCACCAATGCCGTTATCGGCACCGGAAAAATCAAGGTTGCCGGAGCGCGGCGCTGTGCCGATCAGCAGGCCATCACGGTAAATACATTGGTTGGTTCCGTCATAAGTGGCCGCCAAATGGTGCCAGTTTCCGTCGGTATAAGTCGCCGGATCGATGGTCACGTGCAGCTCATGATAATCGCCACCGCACTTGAGGCCATAGGACAAAATGGTGCCGCGATTTTGAAAACTCAGCAGAAAATCGGGATTTAACTGCGGATCCTGCTGCCGTACCAGGTCCGAGTAGTCGGTCGCCGTGATGTTTCCGGGCAAAATCCAGACTTCGAGGCTCATGGCATTGGAACCGCTCAAATCCACCCCGGGACAGCCGACATAGCTTTGCGCTCCGTCAAAGCTGAGCGCAAAACCGAAATTCGCGCGGGCCGGCAAGGTCGGCAGCAACATCATCGCGGCGATCCAGGCCCCGAATACGAAGGCGAGATTTCTGTGGATCGGCTGCCGCACCGCCTGCGTCATGTTTAACATCTGCATTTGTGACTCCCCGGTTATGGTTTGACCGTGCGATAAAAACGATTCGGCAAGGCGGCCGTCCCACCGTCATTGAACAACACGATTCCGTCCGGCGTGGCCGGAACGCTGCCCACATCATCCCAATGGATCAGATTGGTGGAAGCCTGGATCCGATACACTTGGAACGGAACTCCCGGAAAGCGGACGGTGGCGTTACTCGCGGAAAAAACCATCGGTACCACCGGGAGAAACCCGTCGGCGGTCACACCGACATTGACGGTCGCGCTGTTTCCTACGGCGTCGAAGGCCTCGGCATAAATCGTGTAAGCGCCATCCAAAAAATTTTGCCCGAGGGGCAGGCCGTTGGTTTTGATCCAAAAGCCACCCGCTTTTTGCGCTGGCAACAATACTGGCAGTCCCCAGCGCGTCCCGTTCCAAAACTCGAAATCCGACCCGCGTTGCAGGAAGAAACCAACCGAAGCCAGGCCGCTTCCCCCGGGTTCGTCCGCCGCCGCCACTTTCAAGGACGTCAGGTTCGTCACAAACGATCCATCGCGAGGGGCAATGACCGACAGGGTCGGGGCCAGGTTATCCACCAGGAAGTTGGAGCTGGTGAGCATGGAATTGAAGGAATTCATCACAGTAATCGGCCCGGTCGCGGCTCCCGGCGGAACGATGGCGGTCACCGATGAATTGGCTTGGACGACAAAAGCGGCGTTAATGCCGTTGAACAAAACTCCTGTAACCGCGAGTAAATTCGTGCCTGTAAGGGTTACGCTCGCGCCCGTCATTCCCGTCGCCGGCGAAAAGCCGGTCAGGCCCACAGGCAGCGCCAGGAGCGGACTCGTGGAGGTTACCCACGCCGCGCCAGCCACGAGCGTGGCATTGTGGCCGTTACCTGAAGCGTCGCTCGCGGTGGTTCCGGCGGCATCGTCAAAGTGCAGGCAGGCCAGCAACCCCGGTTCCGAACCGGTGAGCGCGCGGTTCAGGTAATAGCCAATATCGCCGGCGGTGCGGGCCACTGACCACACCCGACTTTCATCAATTTGTCCGTTAAAAAAATCCGTCCAGCCCGCAGCGGAGGCCGAAGCTCCAATCGTCAGCGTCGCGGCGGGGAAGATCACCGGTCCCGTTTGCGGTAACGAGCCCAGCAGAATGCCATCGCGGAAAAGGCGTTGGGTGGTGTTGTCATACGAGGCGGCCAGGTGATGCCAGTTGCCGTCGGCATAGTCGGCCGCATTTACCGGCAAGCGCAGCTCCTGGTAACCCGCGCCGGTGCGCAGACCGAACACCAGATTCGCACCCTGGTTCGCGAAACCAAGGAACCAGTCTGTGTTTGAGACTGCGCCCTGGCGTAAAATGGTGGCGTTCGACGCCCCTGCAAGATCGACCGGCTTGATCCAGACTTCGAACGTTAAGGCGTTGCTCGCACCTCCGCCGAGGGCAATGGCGCTGGCCGTGGCATAACCGCTGGTCCCGTCCAAACTCAGCGCGCTTCCCGCCGTGACACCGGCGGAAAAAAACGTTTTGTCCGCGCCAAACAGGGTGAAGCTGGAGTTACTCGACGCCGCGCGGTAATGATAGAGCGTGGCGGGCGTCAATCCCGCGACGAGGTTGGAAATAGCGCCGCTGGCGGTGGTGCTATCTACCAATTGGGTGCCCGAAGTGAAGCCGTAATTCGTCGTCGGGCCATACGACCAGTAAACTCCCGCCGGCAATCCCGCCGGGAGCACCGTTGCGCCCAGCACTGCCGAACTGGGGGAAGTCACGACGGCGGATTGGGTGAAAACCGCGGGTAGCGCATGGACGGGGGCCGTCGAGTTTACCCAGGCCGGGTTGTCAAAAAGAGCTCCCGTATGATGATTGGTGCTCGCGTCCGTGGCAACCGTTCCAGTTCCCTCGTTCAGTCGGTAGTAGGCGGCCAGTCCGGGCTCGGTGCCCATGAGTTCGTGATCCAGCCGTTGCGCCACCTGGGCCGGAGTCAGTCCGATGGTCCAAATCCGCACTTCGTCAATCAAACCATTGAGAAACTCCGAAGGCCCCGGCACCAGCGACCCGCCAATGGAAAGCAATGACGCGGTAAAGGAAGGCGGCCCGGCCTGGGGTGTGGATCCGGCGAGCATCCCGTCAATGTAAATACGCTTGGAACCGCCATCGTATACGCCCGCCACATGATGCCAGCCGCCGTTGGTGAAATCGCGCGGGTCCACGATTACCTGGGTTTCTTCATAGTCCCGAAAGACTCTCATCCCAAAGACCAGGATTCTGCCGTGGTTTTCAAACCCAAGGATGAAATCGGGATCGAAGGCTCCCTTTTGCTGGAAGATGATGGAAGTCTCGGTATTGGTCAGGTTGTTAGGCTTGATCCAGGCTTCCACGGAAAAGGCGGAGTTTGGGCGAACATCAATTGCCGGAGTGGAAATGCAGGATTTCGCGCCATCCAGCGTCAGTGCCGCCCCCGCTGTGGCAGCGGGAGTGAAAAGGATCTTGTCGAATCCATGATATGTTCCGCGCGCGTCCACGGCGTTCACACGGTAATGATAGGGATGGCCGGGAATCAGGCCCGAGATCGCCGCGGCCACGTTGGTGAAGCCGGAACCGGCCCCGATGCTCGTCAGCGGCGTCTGCGTCCCATAGGAGGCGTCCGGCCCGTATTCAAAGTATGCCGAACCGGCACTGCCGCGGAGATACACCGATCCGTTCAGGATGGCCGAATTGGTGTTAAAACCCGTGGCGGCCAGCGAAGTGGCCAGGGGCGGGTAGAACGATGGCACGGTGGATACCCGCCAATCCGAGGTATTCACCAAGGTGCCGTTCCGGCCGTTCGTGCTGGAGTCGGTGGCAATCCGACCGGCCCCATCGTCCAGTCGGTAATACGCGGCCAAACCCTTTTCCAGGCCCGTAAGCGTGTGAAACCCGTCCGCGTCCATGTCGGATGGGGTGCGCGCCCCCTGCCAAAACCGGACTTCATCAATCATGCCGTTGAAGAACTCGCCCAGCGCACCGCGCGGCCAGGCCCCGATCCCGTTCCCCGTCCCGGTGAAAGCAACGGTGCCCGTCTGGTTCGTGGTTCCGATCAGGATTGCGTCCGCATACAAAAACATGGTGGCACCGTCGTAAACCGCCGCGACCTGGTGCCACTGGCCGTCGGTGAAGGCTTGCGGATTGATGGGGGCGCGCAATTCCACGTAGGCCCCATTGGTGGTCTGTAAACCGAAGGTAAGCAGGAAGCCTCCGGCCTGGAATCCCAGCAACCAGTCCGGGTAGTACGCCGCCCCTTGCTGGCGGAGGATGTCGTAGAACGGGCTGTTGGTAATGTTGGCGGGTTTAATCCACGCCTCCAGGGTAAGTTTGTTTGTGGCGCTGAAATCAAGCACGGGAATACTCACCCAGGAACTGGCGCCGTCCAGGTTCAGGGCGTAACCGCCCACCGTGCCAGTGGTTACAAATACCCGGTCAACGCCATGGTTGGTGGCGCCGCCCGCAATCGCCACCGCGCGCCAATGGTAGCCAACGCCGGAAACAAGTCCGGTGATCGCTGCCACGATGGGGACACCGCTCGAGCCATGGCCAAGGCTCACCGACGCAGTTTGCTGTCCGTAAGCGCGATTGGTGCTGTATTCGAAATAAGCGATCGTCTCGCTGCCGAAAGGAAATCCCGTCCCGTTGAGTGTGGCACCATTGGAAACGATGGCGGTGGCCGATCCGGAAGCCGCCTGCGGCACGTCTCGGTTGGGAACGGTCGAGTCCACCCAGATCAGATTATTAAACCCGCCTCCCGTATTACCGTGGAGACTGGCGTCGCCGACTATGCTGCCCGCGGCTTCATTGAAGGCGTAGTAAGCCGCCAGTCCGGATTCCGCGCCCGTCAGGGGCACCAACAGGTGATTCGCAATATCGGTGGCGCTGCGGGCCACCCGCCAGAGGCGAACTTCGTCGATGGTCCCATTAAAAAACTCCTCTGGTCCCTGCCAGACCGCCGCACCGATACTATTCGTCACTGCGGTGAAGTCGACCTTGCCCGTCTGGGGGAGTGAGCCCAGTAGCGTCCCGTTGTGATACAACCTTTGGTTGGTTCCGTCGTACGTCGCGGCGAGGTGATGCCATTTGCCGTCAACGAACGTCGCCGGGTCAATGTTGACGTGCAACTCCTGATAATTGCCGGCACATTTCAGGCCGAAAGCCAGCACGGTGCCGGTGTTTTGGAAGGACAGCAGGAAATCCGGATAGTTGTTGGGGCTTTGCTGGCGGATGATCTCGGAATAGATGGTGGAAGTCAGGTTAATCGGCTGGATCCAAGCCTCCAGCGTCATGACGTTGCTGCTGCTAAAGTCGATGGCGGGCGCGGCGACAAAGCTGCTTGCGCCATCGAAGTTCAATGCGGATCCGAAATCCGCGCGAGTGCGGGCGCCAATGACCGTGATTAGAAAGACCAACAGGGCGCCAAAGGAAAATCGCATCTTCAAAATTCGCGACTGTTTAAATGCCTGATTAGTCCCCAAGCTCCTTCCGGCACCGTGTTTAAAACCCACCATACCCAATACCATAGTCGATTTTCACTCCCGGAGGCAAGCCATTTTAGAAACCCAGCTTTGTCGGCCTACTGGATGCAAAAATGCGCTCCCACTTCCGCAGGGCGGAAGCATCAAGGCGCACCGAATCGCCGGGAAGCCATTTTGCCCCGCAACGACCGGGCACTCGGGCGTGCCGACTTTTCCGGCACGAAAAGTTACCCGCCGCTTTTGCCTTGCTGCCTTTTTCGCTTTCCCCCAGAGTTTCCCGTGGAACGACCGGCCGGACCCAACGCCGTTCGACCTGGCAATCAGGGCAACCCCGTCAGCACCCCGGCGAACGCACCTTCCGACACTGGACTGTCGGTCGTGCCGGCAACCGGTCAGGCCGCCGGCCGCCCCCGCCAAAACAACCGGCAACGACCACTGATCTCAAAGACAAATATGGCCAACATTCATTTCATCGGCGGCGAAAAGGGCGGCGTGGGCAAATCCCTCGTGGCGCGCGTTCTCGCGCAATACCTGATCGACAAACCCCTGCCCTTCATCGGTTTCGATACCGACCGCTCCCATGGCGCGCTCCTGCGTTTTTATGCCGGCTACGCCTCCCCGGTCCTCATTGATCGTTATGAGGCATTGGACTCCATCGTGGAGGCCGCCGTGGAACAACCGGAACGCCGGGTCCTGGTGGACCTCGCGGCCCAGACGCACGAACCCCTCGCCAAATGGCTCGATGAGTCCGGGGTCTTTGAACTGGGGGGCGAAGCGGGATTTACACTGAATTACTGGCACGTCATGGACGCCGGCCGGGATTCCGTGGACCTGCTCAGCAAGCTACTCGACCGCTTCGGCAACCGGCTCAACTACGTGCTCGTTCTGAACCAACTGCGCGGCGACGATTTCAGCATCCTGAAGCAATCCGGCGCGGAAGCCAAAGCGCTCGAACTGGGCGCCAGGACCGTCACCATCAAGCGCCTCAACGAAAGCGCCATCCAGAAGATCGACGCCACCAGCAGCAGTTTCTGGGCGGCCAAAAACTCCGCCGACAAGGAAACCACCGGCCTGGGCATGATGGACCGTCAGCGCGTGAAAATGTGGCTTCGCTCCGCCTACGCGGAACTGGACGCGCTGGGCGTCTAACGCGGCCCTCCCCCTCATTCCAAGCTCCCCCAAACCCGACCAAACCCCGATGCTCCGGCTTCGGGGTTTTCGCTTTCTTTCGCCTCGATGCCCACATGGGGTCACATCCATAGCATGATCCATTCTTGGTTGACGACGGACGCAAGAAAAAAGACCCTTTGTCCATGGCACGCAAATTGCGCATCGAATACCCTGGCGTGATCTACCACGTGCTGGACCTGGAGCGTGGGCTGCAAGCACCACGCCAGTCGGAAGCGCCGGAAGAGGAATTCCCCACCATCCGATTGCGGCAGGAAACCACCCTGACACTGAACCGCATCGCCGTGCGAGTGGGCTTGGGGACTTCCAAAAGCGACAACGCGCGCCTGCACAAATGGATCCACGGCACCAACCTCCAAGAGCTACAAACGGACAGTATTAAAATATACAAAACGAACCCTACTATGGTGTTGACCCCTTTTAAAATGACATACATCAAAGTTAAATGGATTCATTCACACGCTGATGAACCGATTCTGCTGTATAGCGAATTGGATGAGTCGCGGCGGGAAAAGCGCAAGGTCGAAATCTTCCCAGGGGGCCATTGCGGTTTCGCCAGTTCCACCGAATCAGCGAGTTCGACTCGGCTGGGTGAAGCACCCATTCCTCCCTTGGCTGAGATTGGGTCCGACCCGCAGTTCATACCGGTTGAAATTGCCAAACAAGAGTTTGAGGAGGTGTGGAGGAAGCGTAGGCCATGATGCAGGCTCTCACATTGCTGCTGAAAGGGGTAAGTTAAGGTCAATGGGATATAACGATTGATTGGAACCTCCAAGGCTGGCAGAATTGGCGCATGAAACGCAAGCAGCGCATCGAATATCCCGGCGCGATTTACCACGTCATGAATCGCGGGGACTGGACATATTGCTAAAGTAACGCTTTCACCTTTAATCTTTACCGCAAAAATATGAAATTCTTTTCGAATGGCCCACCAACTATGGGAAAGTTGCAGGATTTGAGACGGGATTTACGCGAAAGTATGATGGCTGGTGAAGCCTACTGGGCTCACTTGCTATCCATTGCCGATAGGCTCCCGCAGGATACTCGTGCCTTCGCTCTTGCCGAATGGTATAACAATCCTCGACACCATGATTGCCCCCACGATTCCTGGTTGCTGGGAATTCACATGAGCGCGGACCATCGATCGGCGACCAGGCAGCTTGACGGAACCATTGAGCTCCTGGGCGCTTATCACGATAGGATTCTAACGATTTCTTATCGCAATATTATTGAATTTAAAATCGAGGGTTGTGTCGCGGAGGAGACTGTTTTGGGTGATTGGTTGCAAGATGAAATTGATATTGTTGGTAATGACTATATTAGTCATGAGATCAATTGGGATCGTGGAGCAAATTGGCGAATTGTAGCCAAAGGGATTTCATTTGAGGCTCGGGACAGATGACTTTGCCGAGCGTCCTGCCGCGATTTTCGACCCCAAGCTCCAATGCCGTCAGGGAATTCAATGATTGTCCAGAAAGTCTCAGAAGCGCGGGCGGCGGGGTCGGTCCTCGCCGATTTGCGGGCGCTGAAATGGCGGCAGGCGGACGTGGTCATCCGGCCCCAAGGACGACGAACGCAAGGTAGAATTGGCGCTTGAATCCCGGCACGCTACGACCATGACCCTGCCCTGGATGGCAAATCGATTGGGTATGGGCCGCACCGGCTTCCTGAACCGGACACAATCCCGTTGCTCCGGACGCGGGGTTTTCGCTTTCTTGCACCACGATTTGCCGATAGAACTACCCCATGAAAGCTTTGCTTTGGTTGTTGCTCCTCGGGCTGGCCACGGGTTCCCTGGAATTGCGCGCGGCGGAAAAGCCGTGCCGGATTTTGTTCTTGGGGGACAGCATCACGTACGCCGGCCGGTATGTGGAACTGGTGGAGGCGGCCCTTATCGCCCAACACCCGGCGGCGCACTACGAGGTGCTCAATCTTGGCTTGCCCAGCGAGACGGTGTCTGGGTTGTCGGAGGCGGGCCACGCCGGCGGTTCCTTCCCCCGCCCCGACCTCGCCGAGCGGGTTGACCGCGTGCTCGCGGCAACTCAACCGGATCTGGTCTTTGCCTGCTACGGGATGAATTGCGGGATCTACCATCCCCTGGACCCGGAGCGGTTTGCTGCGTACCGGCGAGGAATCGAGTCGCTGCGGGCCAAGGTGCTGGCGCGTGGCGCCCGGATGATCCATCTCACGCCCCCGGTTTTTGACGCCCTGCCCGTCGCGGCCAATCTGCTGCCCGCCGGGCTGGATGCCTACCCCAAGACGTTCGCCGGTTACGACGATGTGCTGGGCGCGTATGGCGAATGGTTGATGGCGCAGCGGGTCAAGGGCTGGGCGGTGCTGGACCTGCACACTGCGATGCGGCGGGCGATCACGGAGCAACGGAAGACCCAGCCCAATTTCACCTTCAGCGGGGATGGCGTGCATCCCGATGAAGCGGGACACCGGATCTTTGCCCGCCTGGTGACGGATTACCTGGGGCTGGCGGACACGGCGCCGGACGCGGCCATTCTCGAGAAGGTGGCGCGCAAGCAACGGCTGCTGAAGGATTCCTGGCTGACGACCACCGGGCACAAGCGCCCCGGAATGAGCAAGGGAAAACCGCTGGCCGAAGCGGAGTCGGCGGCGGCGGAACTCGACGCGAGCGCGCGGGAACTGGCGACCAAAGCACTGGGCGATTCCCCTGCCCCTTTCCCCGGGACGAAAACGGATTGGAACGGTTCGGCGCGTTATGACTTCCCGGTCGCCGGCCACACCGTCACAGTCGTGGTCCCCGCCCATCCCGCGCCCGGTAGACCCTGGTGTTGGGAAGGCGAATTCTTCGGTCACAAACCTGCGCCGGATATCGCCCTGCTGGCCCGGGGATTCCATATCGTTTATGTGAACGCCCAGAACCTGCTGGGCAGTCCGGAAGCGGTCGCGGACTGGAATGCCGCGTACGACTTCCTGACTCATACGGCAGGTCTGAATGACAAACCCGCCCTCACCGGCCTGAGCCGGGGCGGTTTGTATGCCTTTAACTGGGCGGTCGCGAATCCCACCCGGGTGGCCTGCATTTATGCGGACGCCGCGGTTTGCGATTTCAAAAGCTGGCCCGGCGGCAAGGGCAAAGGCAAGGGCGACGCCGGGGAATGGGGCCGGGTGCCGAAGATTTACGGACTGCCGGATGAGGCCGCCGCGCTGGCCTATCCGGGCAACCCGGTGGATAATCTGGCGATTCTGGCCAAGGCCGGCGTCCCACTCCTGCATGTTTACGGGGATGCGGACGACGTGGTGCCCTGGGATGAAAACACCGGGGTTGTGGCCAAACGTTACCGGGAACTGGGCGGCAACATCACCTTGATTGCCAAACCGGGGGTGAATCACCATCCCCACGGTTTGGAGGATTCCACCCCGATCGTCGAGTTCATCCGAAAGTACGCCACTCCCAAAACATGATCAAGGCCGGGTGACCCGCACCCGCAAATAGCGATTGGAATTGCCCGCCATCGCCGTGGTGTCGCGCACGGTCACCTGTTCGTTCGGCGTACCCATCCGCCCGATTTCGACCGCCTGCGCGGACAGGAAGATGTTGGTCCCCGCGTAGGAGGCAATGTCCTGCCAATTGACGAGGTCATTCGCGGCCTGCACGTGATAAGTAACGCCCGACTCCGCCGGGCGCCGGACGAACGAGATTTGAAAATGCTGGATACCAGGATCGGTGATCACGGCCGGTTGAAGGGCGGTGTTGGTTTTCCAGTAATTCAAGAGGCTCACCAACGCCATTGGGCTGTTGGTGGGAGTCGGATGACCGGCCTGGTCGGTCTCATTGATGCCATGGCAACTCGTGCAGGTCCGGATTTCCCCGGGTTGAAAGGTCAGCCAATAGCGTTCCCGCACCACCCCGGTGCCGTTCGTATCGGTCAATTGCCAGGTCATGGCGCGACGGGCCGGGACCAGGGCCGCCAGGGAACCATCGGGGCCCAGTTGCACACTGGCGATGGGGGAATTTGAAAACACCGGATTATCCACCGCCGGATCATGCAGGTATTGGGCCAGGACCCGACGGCCTTCCCGGGGCGAGTCCGCATTGCCGTAGTTCAGGCTGCGCAATTGGTCCGCTTGAAAAAGCTGTAACGACGCAACTTCATAGATCTTTCCGTCCGCCCCCAGCGTCTGATGATCCGTTCCGGCAATCCGCAGGTTGAAGGGCTGCAGCCGGTCCGCATGGTCGCGCGTGGTGACATCACGACTGACGATCAAGGCCAGTTCATGGGTCCGCAGGTAATCCTGAAATCCGCTCACCGCCACATTCGCCGCGGCAAAGGCAGCCAGTTCGGGTCCGGCAATACTGGACTGCGTGGGCACCGGGCGCGCGCGCGCCACTACTTCCACGGGATCCAACTCCCACAATCCGTTGGTCTGAGTTACGAGGATATCCGGAGTCCAGTAGGCGGCGCGATTCGTCAACCCCGCAGTCAGCAAGGCTCCGGGCGCATAATAACCATTGGTGAAATTAAGGATTTTGAGCCGGAAATCGTAGGCCGTGGTCGGAAATTCATCCGACGGACTGCCGCTCTCATCCAGCGGATTAGACGTATGCGCGGCAATGAGGAAGCCATCGGTCGTGCGCAGGGGATTGCGGTAGAATCCGGTATGGTCCGGCGGCACGTCGGTGGGCGAAGGCGCCGGCTCGCGGGTCGAGCGCGGGGTCAGATACGCAATCTGCATATATGCGGCGTTGACGTTGGTGCCGCCGGTCAACGACACAATCTGTCCCGCCGCATGGGTGCCGAATTCTGGGGCATCCACGCCATAGAACAGCCCTGGCTGGTTGGGGTCTTCCCGGATTTCCAGAAAGTTCCCGATGGTGTTCGTATTGTATTTGTCGCCGAAATAATACAGGTCCTGGAGATTGGGATCGTTATCGAGCGCGGCATTCGCGTAACTCCCGCCGAGTTCGTGCCGGCCCACATGGTTCACGGTTTCCTCGGCCGTTCCATCCTGATTGATCTGCCAGGGGAAAAACTGGTTGAACGTATGCCCCACCAATCCCGTCCCGGCCAGCAGATCGGTCCGGACGCCGCGCGGTTCGGGAAAGACTTCATCCTGGTTGGTGGTGGCCACGGATTGGGCCGACTCATCACTCCAGTTAAAAGTTCCGTAAATGGGGGTGCCGTACTCGACATCCGTATCGGCCTGCTGGTCGCGTTGCAAATGGTCCCACCGCACAAAAACCACCCGCCCGGCGTTATCGATGAGGGGAGAGAACGCGCCGCTCGGTGTGTGGTTCAGCGGGAACAAATCACCGGTGGCAGGTAGCAGGCTCCACAGTCCTGTAACGGTCGGAGCCTCCTCGTATTCATCCAACTGCGGATAAAGGTGCGCGGCGCCGTTGCGCGGCCGGTCGCTGGTGAAAATGATCCGATCGTCGGTGCCATAAACGGGGGCGATGTTGTTATAATTTGCGGGCTGGTTGGGAACCTTGGTGATGACCGGGGTCGCGGCCGGATCCAGGAAATTGGTGATTTCATAAAGCTGCCAGCAGCCAGTGTCCGCGGCATAGTCGAATTGGTAGCGCGGGGCGCCCACCACCATGCTGAAAACCGCCTTGTTTCCACTCCAATGGACTGCGGGTTGCCGCACGGCGATGCCGTTGGTGGCCTGCACCCCGTCCTGGCCATAACCGGCGGCGCGCGTCAGATTGCGCACGTGGCCGTCCGGATAGCGAATGTATAAATCCCCTCCCCGCCCGCAGGAATCCAGGCTCGGAAGGTGATTTCCGAAAGTGGAACCAATGGTGGTGAAATCCGCCGGGATCGGCACCTGGGTTACAAAAAGCAGGGCGTTGGTCGGTCCCGCCGCAAGGAGCGGCGCGGCCAGCGAGGTGCCGAGCAGCCAAACCATGGCCCGAATCGTCCAAATTCGTAATCCGCACGCTTTATTGCGCTGCGGCTCCTCCCTCCAATTCCAAAAATTCTTCATAAGCGATTGCAGGCGGCGCAGCCACCGCATCGGCAGCGGAGTCCCACGTCGTCCAAGGCGAAACCCTAGCCTATCCCGGGAATCTGCCAATACTCCGTCAGCAGTATGAGTCGGCATGAATCTCCCAGGAAAACTTTCCTGAACACCACGTGCGATCGGTTGCGCAATTAAAGGTGAGGAAATCGCAAACATGGTTGGGCCACAAAGGACTGGACAAGCTCATATAACCACATGCGTCAGCCACATTTTTTGGAAAAAGGCGGGACCGCACCGCAGGTCTCTGGTTCGGCAACAACCGCTACCCGATCCAACGAGGGAGCCCGGGGGGAACAGCCTGGAAAGGCCGCTGAGTCGTGGCATTTCACTTCCTGGGCCAGGGACTTTGTCGTCGGCCGAATACCCATGGGTTATGAGGACGACCAGGGATTTCATTACGGTTCGGGAAACCCCTTTGCGGAATAGTAATCCCGTCCGCGGGACGAGGCCGCGCCGGACTATTTCATCTGCGACAATTGCCACTGCACGAGGTTGCGCACAAGTTGGAGTTCGGCCGTCGATAAACCCGTCTTTTTCAGATCCACCGAGAACGCCGTGAGCCAGATATCCCCCATGGGCCGGTAATGCAATTCGCGGGTGATCCGTTGCTCCATGTCGTCCATATGGCCGGTGCCGTAAAAAATGGCGACCGAATCGGGCCGGCGAAGTCCGCCCGACTCCACCTGAAAGTCCTGCAACACCTGCCGGTTACGCGCCGCAATCAGGACCTGCATCAGCTGGCGTAAATCCGCCGGCATCCCCCCCGCCGACGCCAAATCGCCCTTCAACTGGCCCAGCGTTTCAATGAACGCCAGTTTGGTGATCGCCTGAAGTTTTTCGCTCGCGCCAATGAATCGCAACCCCATTTGCAATATCCCACCCAGGAACGAGCTGCCATCCATGATTTGTAGGAGCGATTGAAAACTGGCCCCGCCCCCCGGATCGCCGGCCGCCCCCTTGGCTCCCGCCGCCAGCAGCGCCTGGATCTCGCCCACGGACAAATCGCTGTTGATGAAATTGGTGCGTTCGTAATCGATGGTCTCCAACTGAAAGACCAAACCCAGGGAGGTGGCCATGCTGGATTGAATCCCCGGGGCTGCCGCCGACTTAATCCCCGAAGCGGGTTCCCCATCCGGGTCTTTTCGCTTCGCCACGGCCGTCCGGCGGGCCAGCCGCTGGTGCGCGCCGGCGTTGACGCCCTCATAGAGGACAATGGTTCGCTCATCCAGCAGGTCCTGGAGCCGCCGATAGTATTCCCGATCTCCGATATGCGATACGCCCACCAACCAGAGTTCCGGGGCCCGCCGACCGGGGGCCGCGAACCGGCGCACCGCGATTTGCAATTGCACCGTATTCGTGTCCGGCCGAAACACGCGGGTGTAGGGCGCGGGCGGCGCGGGCGGCACCGGCTTGCCCGCCGCCCCGCGCATGGATCCGCAGGAAGCCAGCATGCCCAGCGCAACCAGCACGACCAACGATCGCACGGCCAAAACAAGGCATTGGCAACACCGGGATTTTGCAGGTAGGGCGGTCATTACTTCGCGGTCAACGTATTCCGGTCGCCGTCGGCCGTCGATCCAAATTCACCGCGCAACCCGGGATTGTCCGCCAATTCTGATTGTAATTCTCCGGTTCCTGGGGCATGTTCTGAAGCGTCGGCGGCTCCATGAGCACTAATACTGCCATCCTTTCACCCGAGATGCCTTCGGAAGTCCGCAAGGCCGCCCTGCTTAATCTTTTGACCGACGAGGACGCCGCGGTCTATCAGTTGGTCCGCGAGCGCATCATCGCCCACGGGCCGACGGCGGTGGACTGGTTGCGCCCACATACCCTGAGCAACGATGCCTCCCTCCGCCGACGCGCCCGCGAAATCATCCGGCACTTTGCGCGGCAATCCGCGGACGATCAATTCCTGGGGTTTTGTCTGCGGCAGGGCGAGGATCTGGATTTGGAGCAAGGGGTGTGGTTGCTGGCACAAACGGAATATCCCGATTGCAAGCCGGAGGCTTACGAAGCCCTGTTTGACAGTTACGCGGGGGAATTGCGCGAGCGGCTGGACCGCCGGGCCGGGGCCGAGCACATTCTCGGCGCTTTGAATGAATACGTTTTCGGGGTACTCGGATTTCGGGGCAACGACGAGCACTACTATGACCCGGAAAATAGCTATTTGAACCGGGTGGTGGATCGCCGCAAAGGCAATCCCATCAGTTTATGCCTGGTGTATCTCCTGCTCGCCCGTCGTTTGGGCCTGCCGATCACCGGGATCGGCCTCCCCGGTCATTTCATTTGCCGTTTCCAATCTTCCGCGGCGGAGTTGTACGTGGACGTCTTCAACGGCGGGCAGCTCTGGACCAAGGCCAACTGCATCCAGTATTTACTGTACGGCAATTATGCCCTGGAGGACGATTACCTGGTCCCCCTATCGCCGCGCCGCCTGCTCACCAGAATTTGCCACAATCTCCATCAAATCTACCGTCAGTCGGAGCGCCCGGAAGATACCATTCGCTTCCAGCGTTATCTGGCAGCCCTGGGAAACTGATTCCGCCCCACCCCGGTCACCTTCCCCCCAGGCCGGCTCCGTTCAGGGGAAAACCCGATTGATCCGCCAGCGGACAAACACCGGATCCACATGCACCAGCACAAAGTATGACCACTTCTGCTGGAAGCGCCGCCACCAGGTGTTTTGCTTGCGCCAGGCGGCCAGTTCGATGGGCTCGCAGTGCCGGAGCATTTGTTCAAAGTGCTCCCCGGCCGGGCGGGTGAGCTCGGGGGCTTCCAGTCGCACCATCAATTCATAGTTGATGTAGAGGCTCCGCGGATCCAGATTGGAGGATCCGGCATAGGCAATCCCGTCGATCAGAATCAATTTGGTGTGGAGGATTTGCGGCTGGAATTCGTAAATTTCCACCCCGGCCTTCAGCAAATGCCGGTAAAGACTCCGAGCCGCAAATTGGGACATGGGCACGTCTGACTTGCCCGGCAGGATCAGCCTTACCCGCCCGCCCCGTTTTACGACGCCCACCAACTCCCGCCGCAAACGCCAGGTGGGCAGGAAATAGGCGGCAATGATGCTCACATCCCGGGCGCTTTCCAGATCCTCGCGCAACCGCCGGCGAAACGGATTGAATCCCCGGCCCGGCCCACTCAGCAGCAATTCACCCCCGGGCGCGGAGCCGCCCCGGCTGGCCGCGGTGCGGCGCAACCGGGTGAACGGCCGGTGGGCTTTGGCCGCCTGCTCGAACATTTCATCAAACGCCCGGGCCAGATTGACCGCCTGCGCCCCGGGCAATTCCAAGCCCAGGTCATTCCATCCGGAATGCACGCCATCGCCGTCATATTCGGCCGTGAAATTAAAACCGCCCACAAAGGCCACCGCCTCATCGCAAACCACAATCTTGCGATGATCCCGAAAGCCCAACCGCTTGAACCAGGGCGGATTAAACCAACGCACTTCGGCACCGGCTGCTTCCAAAGGTTGCCAAAAGTTCGCAGGCAACAGGATCGAGCCAAAGGTATCAATCAACACCCGCACGGCTACGCCCCGTCCGCACGCCTGGAGCAATTCCTCCCGAATGCGCAAACCCACCTGGTCCGCGGAAAAAATGTAAACCTCCAACCGCACGCTCGAACGGGCCGCCCGCAGGGCCGCCGTCACCGCAGGAAAGTATTCCTTGCCGCTCCACAACCATTTACCAGTGCGAGTTTTAGCACGCGACATTCGCCCCAACTTAGGGGCCAGCCACCCGTTTGGCAACCCACCTCCGCGATCCCGCATTCGCCGCGTCTCCGGCAGAGACTGACACAGCGACGCAGGCCTTTCGACACAGGTCAAATCGAGCCTGCTAATTTTTTAGCATTTTCCCCTTGCGCCCCAAACCAGGTGGTGCTAATTTTTTAGCACATGAACCCAAACCGCGAACAAGAACTTAGTCGCCGCGAGCGCCAGATCATGGATGTGATCCACTCCCGCGGCCAGGCCACGGCGGCCGAGGTGCTGGCCGCCCTACCCGAGCCCCCCGGCTATTCGGCCGTCCGGGCGCTGTTGCGGATCCTTGAAACCAAGGGACATCTCCGCCATCACCGGGCCGGGGCGGTGTATGTTTATACCCCCAGCAGCTCGCCGGAAAGCGCCCGGCAATCGGCGCTCCAGCGGGTGGTGACCACCTTCTTTCAAGGTTCCGTGAGTCAGGCCGTGGCGGCCCTGCTGACCACCCCGGAAAAAGAAATCTCGGAGACGGAACTGAACGAATTGCAAAACCTCATCAACCAGGCCCGCAAGGAAGGTCGCTAAAATGAATACATTACCCCATTGGTTTGCTTCATCCCAACTGGCGGCCGCCTGGTTGGATTACGCGCTGAAAAGCTTTTTGGTCCTGGCCATGGCTGGCTTGGTGTGCCGACTTTGGCGCCAGGGCACGGCTTCGGCCCGGCACCTGATCTGGCTCCTGGCCCTGGCCGGGTTGCTGATCATTCCCGTCCTTACCATCGTTCTCCCCGGCTGGTCGCATCCGCTGTGGACCGTGGCCAGCCGCGCCACCTCCGCCAATGAAATCAGTTTGCGGGTGGAAATGGTGCCAGGCAAACCGACCCCGCCCACCCCGCCCACCGGCATCCACGATACTGCCCGGGACAAGGCAGTCACTGCGCTGCCGCAAGGCCCCCTCGGCAATGGGCTGAGCGCGCGATTCAGTACGAACTGGGCGGCCATGATTCTGGGAACCTGGCTCACGGGCGCTTTGTGGTTCACGCTTTCCGTCCTCGCGGGGCATTATCAAATCGCGCAAATGCGCCGGCAGGCACGTCCGCCCACAGACTCGCGCTGGGCTGAATTGCTGGAAAGTTTGTGTCAGGAGATGGGGATGGGGCGCCCGGTGACCCTTTTGCAATCCGGTGAGCAGTTGATGCCGGTAACCTGGGGCACCAGGCACCCGGTCATCCTCCTGCCGGCCGGCGCCGACGAGTGGGCGGCGGATCGCCAACGGGTCGTGCTGCTCCATGAACTCGCCCACATTCGCCGCTGGGATTGCCTCACCCAACTGTTGGCGCACCTGGCTTGCGCGATCTATTGGTTCAATCCACTCGTCTGGCTGGCGGCCCGCCAGATGCTCCTGGAACGGGAAAGCGCCTGCGACGATCTGGTGCTGAATGGGGGGTGTCGGCCCTCCGAATATGCCTCCCACCTGCTGGCGATTGCTCGGGGTTTTCGGCCCGTCCGTTCAGCCGCCGCCATCGCGATGGCGCGTCCTTCCCAATTGCAAAACCGCATTGAGGCCATCGTCGACAGTTCCCGCACCCGGCGGCCAACTTCCGCTCTCCTGGGGGCACTTTATTGTGTCCTCGGGGCGGCTTTCGTCCTGTCGGTCGCGGCGCAAAAATCCGCCCCCCCGGGCAAGCCGTGGTATGATGACCGGTTGCGGGCCTTCTTTTCTGCTAAAGAGGCGCAAGCCCGGGAATTGGCAAAAACGTCCGACCTGACGCCCACCGAGGATGTCTGGCGCTATTTTGCGGCCGGCAACCAGGGGAATTGGACGAAAGCCACCAATCTGTGGCAGGCACTCCGGGCGCGGGCGCATCAATACGAAGGAACCAAGGCGGATGCGCGAATCGATGCCGTCTGGTCCCCGATCTTGGAGACGGAACTGGCCTGGGAACAGTTCGCTAACTGGCAGGAAAAGGATGTGCTGGCCTACGGGAATGACATCATCCGTTCCATCCCACCCGGCAGCATCTATTTTGGCGGAACGGATCCCGGTCGGGGCGTCATCACGGCCATGAGTGAAGCGCATGCCAGCGGCAAACCGTTCTTCACGATCACCCAAAACGCCCTGGCCGATAATACCTATCTGGATTACGTCCGGAAAATGTATGGGGCGCAACTGGACCTGCCGGCGAAAGCGGATTCGGAAAAGGCCTTTGCCGATTACGTGGCGGATGCGGGGAAACGGCTCGAGCACGATACGCAATTCCCCAAGGAGCCGCGACAAATCCGGCCCGGCGAGGACGTCACCAAGAAAGGGGATTCCGTCCAAGTCAGCGGCCAGGTCGCCGTCATGGCCATCAACTCCCTGATCGCACGGACGATATTCGATCGCAATGCGACGAAGGATTTTTACCTCGAGGAGAGTTTTCCGCTGGATTGGATGTATCCCCATCTTACCCCCAATGGGCTGATCATGAAGGTGAACCGGGAACCCTTGAGTGCCCTCCCCGCCGACGTGGTTCGCCAGGACCATGACTATTGGTCCGAGCAATGCGGTAGACTGCTGGGTGATTGGCTCAAACCCGAAACTTCCGTCGCCGCGGTGACCGCTTTTGCCGAGAAAGTACACGGACAGCACGATCTCGCTGGATTCAGTGGTGACCGGGATTTTGTGGCGGATCAACCGGCCCAAAAAGCCTATTCCAAACTCCGGAGCGCCATCGGCGGAGTGTATTATTGGAGGATCAGCCATGCGAAGAACCCCGAGGAACGCAAAGAGATGGTCGCGCAAGCGGATTTCGCGTTCCGGCAGGCCTACGCGCTGTGTCCGAACAGTCCCGAAGCGCTCTACCGCTTTGTCCAACTGCTGGCCTCCCCGGAGGTGAACCGCGTGGCAGATGCCCTGCTCCTGGCTGAAACCACACAAAAGTTGGATTCAGGCAATGCTCCCGTGGGCGGTTTGGTCCAGCAATTGAAGCAGATGAAGGCCAGGCCCTAAGCGCGCGTTATGCCCCTCCGCCCGGCGACGCCGGGTATTTGCATTGGCGCCAAAAACGTTGCCATCTCCGCCGTTCGGAATAGTATTTCGGAGTGTTCACGCGATTCCGAATTCATGGCCCGGTTCGCCGCCTCAAAGTGTGGCTGCTCGGGACCTGTATCTGCCTGGTTTTTCTCACTGGGAGCGCCGGAGCGGCGGACGCGCCGGAAGCCGTGGCCCTGCCGCCCGGGGTCACTGCCGTTTGGGACTCCGCTCGCGCCTGGCGCGCCACCACCCCCACGCGGGAGCGGTTTTGCCTGAATGGTCTTTGGCAGTGGCAACCCGCCGGGACGGACACTGCGTCCGTCCCCGTCAGCCAGTGGGGCTACTTCAAGGTGCCTGGATCGTGGCCGGGCATCACGGATTACCTGCAGAAGGATTGCCAGACGGTGTTCGCCCACCCGGTTTGGACACAACGCGATTTGCCCGGCTTGACCGGGGCCTGGTATCGCCGCGAATTCCAGGTGCCCCGGGAGTGGTCCAACCGCCGGATCGCGCTTGCGATCGAGTATCTCAATTCTTTTGCCACGGTTTACGTGGACGGCAACCGGATCGGGGAATTGCATTTCCCGGGCGGGGAAGTCGATCTTTCCGCGGCCTGCCGCCCCGGGGCAACCCACACGCTGGCGATGTTGGTGGTGGCGATGCCGCTCAAAGGGGTGATCTTATCCTACACGGATAGCGCCTCCGCCCGGCAGGTCAAAGGCGCGGTTAACCGCCGCGGGCTTTGTGGTGATGTTTTCCTGACGAGCACCCCGCGTGGTCCCCGGGTCACGGACATCCGCACCGCGCCTTCCGTCCGCCATCAGGAATGCACCATCGACGCCGCGGTAACCGAACTCGCCCTGGGCAAATCGTACCGCCTCCGCGCCACCTTCGCGCAGAAGGGAAGCCCGGGCAAAGTGTTGACCAGCCCGCCCTTCACGGCGCGTGAACTGGCCGACGGCCGGTTCAAGTTCACCGCCCAGTGGATGCCGGAACGGCTGTGGGACACCCATACCCCCAAAAACCTCTGCCAACTCGAATTGTCGCTGCTGGATGAGGCGGCCCAAATCGTGGACACGGCAGAGCCCCTGGAGTTCGGCTTCCGGGAGTTCTGGATCGAAGGCCGGGACTTTTATCTCAACGGCAGCCGGATTTTCCTGAGCGCCGTGCCGCTCGACAACGCGCAGGTGAATGCCGAAATGGCGTCGTATGCCGCAGCCCGGGAAAGCCTGGAACGGCTGAAGGCCATCGGCATCAACTTTGTTTACACGCACAACTACGGCTGCCAACCCGGGGCGCACCTGGCGTTTACCGAGATCCTGCGCGCGGCGGATGACACCGGCATGCTGGTCTCCTTTTCGCAGCCCCACTTCAGCCATTATGAGTGGACGGACGCCGCGGCGGACCGCAACAACGGCTATGCCAGCCACGCGGAATTCTTCACCCGCGCCGCCCAAAATCACCCGGCCGTGGTGATGTATTCCCTAAGCCACAATGCCGCCGCCTATGACGAGGACATGAATCCGGACCTGCTCGATGGCCAGCATGATGTCCGGGACAAATATGGCGCGCGCACCGTGGCGCTCGCCAACCGTGCCGAAGCCATCGTGCACCGTTTGGATCCGGACCGGGTCATCTACCACCACGCCTCGGGCAATCTGGGCAGCATGCACGTGATGAATTTCTATCCCAACTTTGTGCCCGTGCAGGAACTTTCCGATTGGTTTGGCCACTGGGCAACGGCGGGCGTGAAACCGGCGTTCATGTGCGAATACGGCGCCCCGTTTACCTGGGATTGGACCATGTATCGGGGCTGGTACAAGGACAAACGCGAATTCGGCAGCGCGGTGGTGCCCTGGGAGTTCTGCCTCGCCGAATGGAATGCGCAATTCCTCGGGGACCGGGCCTTTCCCGCCAGTGAACCCGAAAAGTCGAATCTGCGCTGGGAAGCCCGCCAGTTCGGAACCAGCCCGGGCTGGCACCGCTGGGATTATCCCAATCAGGTTGGCTCCCAAAAATTCACGGAGCGATTCCCGGTCTTTGCCGAATACCTCACGGATAATTGGCGATCGTTCCGCACCTGGGGCGTCTCGGGGATTTCGCCGTGGGAATACGAGCATTTTTGGATCCTCCGGGCGAGCGTGGACCGGCGCCGCAAGGAATTGCCGGTCGATTGGGCCCACCTGCAACGTCCGGGATACAGCGCGGATTACCGGGGTGTCCGATTCGAGCGCATGGATATGGCGTTCGAACGCGCCGATTGGGTCACCACCCCGGCCGCCACCGCCCTGCTCCGGAACAACCGTCCGCAGCTGGCCTGGATTGCCGGTCCCGCGGCGGCCTTCACGGACAAGGAGCATAACTTCCGTCCGGGTCAGGCTTTCACCAAACAACTGATCCTCATCAACAATTCCCGCACCAATGTGGCCGCGGAATGCACGTGGACGCTGAGCCTCCCGCAGCCCCGGAGCGATCATCAATCCACCAACATCGCCCCCGGCCAACAGGCCCGCCTGCCGCTCAGTTTCGAATTGCCCGCCGCCCTGGCGCCCGGCCGCTACAAACTCAGCGCCACGGTCAAATTTGGCAGCGATGAAATCCAGGCGGATGAATTCCTGATTGACGTCCTGCCGCCATCACCTGTAGCGGCGGCGAACGCCCGGATTGCGCTTTTCGATCCGCCCGGCGAAACCACCGCGCTTCTCAAGCAGTTGGGACTGGCCACTGAAGCGGTAACCGCCGACGCCAACCTGGCGGGTTACGATCTGCTGATTGTGGGCAAGTCCGCGCTCTCGGTCGGCGGGGCGGCACCCGATATCAGCCGCGTACGCGAGGGGCTCAAGGTACTGCTGTTTGAGCAGACCGCCGCCGTCCTGGAACAGCGTTTTGGCTTTCGCGTGGAGGAATACGGTTTGCGCCGGCTCTTTCCCCGGGTTCCCGGACACCCCGTCCTGGCGGGCTTGACACCGGAAAGCCTGAACGACTGGCACGGCGCCGCCACCCTGACGCCAACCCGGTTGACCTATGAAACCGGTCCACGATACGGCACCACGGTGCCGTGGGCGGGAATTCCCGTGTCCCATCTCTGGCGCTGCGGCAATCGCGGCAACCTCGCGTCGGTTTTGATCGAAAAGCCCGCCGTGGGGGATTTCCTCCCCGTGCTGGACGGCGGCTACAGCTTGCAATTCTCTCCGTTGCTGGAATTCCGCGAAGGCCGCGGCCTGGTGGTATTCTGCCAATTGGATGTCACCGGACGCACGGAAGCCGAGCCGGCCGCGGAACTCCTGACCCGCAATCTGCTCCAGTATGCGGCCACCTGGACGAACCCGTCGCCGCGGCGTGAAGCTGTCTATGCCGGTTCCCCGGCGGGTCGGCAGCACTTGGCGTCACTGGGACTGGCGGCGCCCGAATACACCGGGGGGGCACTTTCAGCCAACCAGGTGCTGATCCTCGGTCCGGGATCCGGGGCGACCGGGGCCGGTCACAATCCGGCCATCGCAACCTGGCTGAAGGCGGGCGGCAACGCCCTGGCCATCGGCTTGGACCCCAAAGACGTCACGGCGCTGTTTCCTTTGCCGATCACCTTGAAACCGCTGGAACACATTTCCACGACCTTTGCTTCGTCCGGCCCCGGAACGCCGTTTGCCGGCATCGGGCCGGCGGATGTGCACGTCCGCGCTCCCCGCAACCTCCCGCTGGTCGTGAGTGGCGCCACGGTCCTCGGCGATGGCGTGCTCGCCCAGGGCAAGCCCGAGAACATCGTCTTTTGCCAACTGGAACCCTGGCAATTCTCCGTCGCCCAGCCCAATACCAAGCGCACGTTTCGTCGCACTTCCTTCCTGCTCTCGCGCCTGCTGGCGAACCTGGGAGTCGCGGCGCCTTCGCCGCTGATCAACCGGTTCCATCAGGCCGTGAGCGCGCCCAAAACCGAAAAGCGGTGGTTGACCGGCTTCTATTTGGATCAGCCCGAGGAATGGGATGATCCCTACCGGCATTTTCGCTGGTGAAGTGGCAATCTTGCTTGTCAATCGGCGCGCCTTGGCGGTAATGGTGGGCACATGAATAGTGTGCGTAAAACCAGTCCGCCGGATTTCCAACTCCCACCCCGCCGGAAGCTTCGCGGGCTTGCCGTGGCGGCAGGGCTGCTGACGCTCACCGCCCTGCTCGCCGGCCGGGCCGGCGCGGCAGATGAATTAGTCCCGCTGGTTTTGAAACTCCCGGCCCCGATGTTCATCGGCACTCCCAAGGACATGCCCGCCAGTCCGAATCTGGAAAAGCCTTCCGATAAACCGCGCCCTCCCCTGCTGGTCCCCAAAGGCGTCAGCAACCTGGCCCCCGCCAGCACGGTGACCACCAGCTCGACCAATGCCACCGCCGCGAATCTGCGCAAGATTGTGGACGGCAGCAAGGAGCCGTCGGATGCCGGCACGGTGATGTTGCGCAAAGGCACGCAATTTCTGCAGTTTGATCTCGGGGCCGCCTACGATTTGTTTGCGGTCGTGATCTGGCATTCCCACGACTCGCCCAAGGTGTATCACGATGTGATTGTGCGGGTGGCCGATGACGCGGAGTTCAAGACCAACGTCCGCACCCTCTTCAACAATGATTTTGATGACAGTTCGCACCTGGGCGCGGGCACGGACAGGGAATATTTTGAAAGCCACGAAGGCCGGTTGGTGGACGCCAAGGGCGCGCGCGCGCGGTATGTGCGGACTTACTCCAAAGGCAGCACGGACAGCGCCCTGAACGAGTACACCGAAGTGGAGATTTACGGGCGGCCGGCCCAATGAACCGGGCGCTGCCGCTGTTGATGCTGCTCGTCATCGGCGGAGCGCTCTGGTTGCGCTGCCCGGAATTGGCGGAGCGTCCGCTCCACAATGACGAGGCGGTCAACGCCATCAAATTCCGCGACCTTTGGGAAAAAGGCCAGTATCGGTACGATCCCAACGAGCATCACGGTCCCACCTTGTTTTACGCCACGCTCGCGTGGACCCGGCTGACGAGCGCCCCAACCTTTGCCCAAATGGGGGAGGCACGCTTCCGGATGGTGACCGTGATATTCGGCATCGGACTCCTCCTCCTGCTGCCCCTGGTGGCGGACGGTCTCGGGCGGGGTGGCACGGCGATGGCGGCGGTGCTCACCGCGGTTTCTCCCGCCTTGGTCTTTTACAGCCGCTACTACATCCATGAGATGTTGCTGGCTTTTTTCACCCTGCTGGCCTTGGGGGCCGCCTGGCGTTATCACGTGCGGCCCGGACTGAAGTGGGCGCTGTTGGCCGGGGCGGCATTGGGGCTGATGCAGGCCACGAAAGAAACGTTCGTTCTGACGCTGGCGGCTTTCGCCGGGGCGCTGGTGTGCAACCATCTTTGGTTGCGTTGGACTAGAGTGCCGACGCCACCCTGGCTGCACACCGACCCCGCGTCGGCTTCCCACTCGGAGCGCCGCAGGATCGCCGGAATCGCCGTGACGGATATAGTCGCTGGTCTGGGCATGAGTTTGGTGGTGGCTGTCCTGCTGTTTTCCTCCTTTTTCACCAACGCGAGTGGCCCGCTGGATTCCCTGCGCACCTACGCGCCGTGGGTGAATCGCGCGGCCGGCGCCTCGCCCCACCTGCATCCGTGGAACTACTATTTCGAGCACCTGCTGTGGTTCCATCCCCGCAAAGGCCCGGTTTTCAGCGAAGCTTTGATCGCGCTCCTGGCCTTGGTTGGCGGTCTGTCCGGGTTTCGCCGTGTCCCGCTATCCGGGGCGAACCCGGCCCTGCTGCGCGTGCTGGCCAGCTACACCCTGTTACTGGCCGGTATGTACAGCGGGCTGGCTTACAAAACCCCATGGTGCCTGCTTAGTTTTTGGCACAGCGCCATCCTGTTGGCGGGTGTTGGGGCGGTCACGCTGTGGCGCTCGGCGAAAAGCATTCCCGCGAAGGCATTCCTGGGCCTGGGCATTGCCGCCGGAGTCGGTCACCTCGCGTGGCAAGCCGGGCAATTAAACACCAATTATGCCACTAACCGGCGCAATCCCTATATTTACTCCCAAACTTCCGCGAGTTTGTTGGAGTTGGTGGACCAGGTGAAAGCGGTGGCCCAAACTACGGCTGCGGGGGATCATCTCCTGCTCAAAGTCATGGCCCCGGAGAGCGATTATTGGCCCCTGCCCTGGTATCTCCGCCAGTTCGATCAAGTCGGCTATTACGGCAACCTCCCGGCGGACCCCTATGCCCCGATCATGATTGTGGCCGCCAAGCTCAACGCGGAGTTGGATGAGCAGAAAACCCACTTGATGGTGGGCATCTTCGAACTTCGGCCCCAGGTATTTCTGCAACTGTACGTGGCCAAGGACGTTTGGCGCGATTACCTCGCCAAACGTCCGCGGCCGTCGGAATAGTAAGCCGGGAGCGGGGACCGGTGCACCGCACCGGTCCCCCAACCAAGATTTACGCGAAGGAATACGGCGCGCGATAGCCGCGGGTCATCAGCTTCGTGGCTTCGGGATCGCCAATGATCTGTTCCTTGGCCGCGTCCCACTTGATCTCACGACCGACCAGGAGGGAGATCAAACCGAGATGACCCGGCAGGGACGAATGATGGGTCACTTCCACCGGCGTGACCGTGGGCTGGCGGGATTTCACACAATCCAGGAAATTGCGGTAATGTCCACCTTTGGTGAAATGCAACTGCACTTTGCGGAGATCGTCCGGGAGGGTGCGGGTATCTTCCCAGGCCTTGTTCGAGGCTTCGAAGGCATTGCCGCGATCGACCCAAACCCAGCCTTCGGTGCCAATCCACTTGGTGCCGCTCCGGATGTCCCGATGACCGCCCGCGATGATCACTTCGATGTCATTCGGATATTTGGCGGTGAGTCGGTACTTGGTGCAGGTATTCCAGATCGCACGCCGGTCCGGGAAATCACCCGTGCCGCCAATCGACAGGGGCCCGATATGGTCATCATTCCCCAGACCCCAATGGTTGATGTCGTTGTGATGGCTGATCCAATCCAGCAATTGCCCGCCCCCGGTATTGTAGTTCCAGCGCCAGTTCTTGTGGACCCGGGCTTCGATATAGGGCTCGTCCGAGGAAGGCCCGATCCAAGTCTGGTAATCCAGGGCCTCGGGGGCCGCGCTGACCGCCAGGTCCCACGCGGGGGTACCGGGCAGCACCTTGGACAGGTCCTGCGGTTTGTCGGGTAACGTGGCCAGCTTTTTCTTCAACGCGGGGGCAGTCCCGGCGAAATCGTTGTGTCCGCTGGGCAAGCCCACTTCCACCCGGGTGATCTTGCCGATCAATCCGTTGCGCACAATTTCGGCGCCATAATGAAAATTCCGCTCGGAACGCTGCCAGGAACCGGTCTGCCAGATCCGCTTGGCATTCTGCACCGCGCGAACGATGGCTTGTTGCTCGGCGATGGTGCGGGCCAGGGGCTTTTCCCCATAAATGTCCATTTTATTCTTGCAGGCTTCGATAGCCACCAAGGCATGCCAATGATCCGGCACCGCGAGGAGCACGGTATCAATGTCGGTCCGCGCCATCATCTCCTTGTAGTCGTGATACCCCTTGCAGTCCTGATTCTTGTAATGATTGTTGATGGTATTGACGGCCTGCCCTAAGTGTCCCTTGTCGAGGTCGCAGGCGGCGACCACCTGGCAATCCGTTTCCCGGAGAAAATTCTGGGTATCACCCGGGCCTTGCATGCCCCAACCGACCACGCCCATCGTGATGCGGCCGTTCGGGGAGGGGTTTCCCTGGATTCCCAGGGCGCGCATCGGGATAAAGGTCGGGAGCCCGACCGCGGCGCCAGCCACACCGGCGGCGGCCAGGAAGTTGCGGCGGCTGATTCCAGTCGTTGACGAAGTCTTTTTCATGGCTTGAATGTTTGCGGGGGAACGGCTCGCGGGGAACTGTTCCCGTTGGTTGTTAAATTGGTGCTGGGCGAAATAATGAAGCAACACCGCCCCGGGCGCAAACATTTTTCCACCTTGCTTTCGCGCCTTCCGGCACCGCGGGATTCTAATCGGATGACAACCAGCGCAACCCGTGATAAGCTGGATAAATGACAACTTCCTGGCTGAAACCGGGGCATTCCCGCGCGCCCGCGAACCTGGCCCGCCTGGGAATTCTATTGCTCGTCATCGCGAGCACGCCCGCTGGCGCGACCACCTATTTCGTCCGCGAAACCGGCAACGACTCCGCTGGCGGGGACTCGCCCACCACCGCCTGGCGCACCATTGGCCGGGTGAATCAAGCCCACCTCCATCCGGGGGACCGAGTGGCGTTCCAATCCGGCGAATCCTTCGCGGGCAATCTCCACCTGACCGCCGAATGCTCCGGAGCAACCAATGCCTCGGTGGTGATTAACTCAACCGGCGATCAACCCGCCACCCTCCTGGCCGGTACCGGCACGGGCATCCTGATCGAAAATGCCGGGGGGTGCGCCCTGGAGAATCTCATTATCGTAGGAGCCGGCTCCACCACCAATGTTGGGTATGGAGTCCGTTGCGACAACACGCGGCCGGAATCTGTGCCGCTGGATTATCTGCGCCTCGTGAACCTGGAAGTGCGCGGCTTCGGTCAGCAAGGGATTCTGGTGGGCGGGGAACGCGGCGGCTTCCGTCATGTGTTGATCACCAATTGTGTGGCCCGCGAGAATCTCCGGGGCGGCATGGAAATAGCCGGGCGCCTGCCCTATGACTCCCCCGCCTACGTGCATGCCGACGTCACCGTAACCCAGTGCCGGGCCTTCGATAACACGGGCGATCCTAATTACATGAAAAATCATTCCGGCAGCGGCATTGTGCTTTACCAGGTGGACGGCGGACTGATGGATCATTGCACCGCCTGGAACAACGGCGGACTGTGCCGTTCCCGCACCGGCGGCGGGGTGGGGCTCTGGACGTGCTCCTCCCGGCGCGTGGTGATCCAGCACTGCGAGAGCTTTCGCAACCGCACCAGCAGCGCGGATGGCGGCGGCTTTGACATTGATGGCGGCAGCGAAAACTGCGTGCTCCAGTATAATTACAGTCATGACAATGACGGCCCCGGTTTGATGGTTTACACCTATCCTTACGCCCAGCATCCGGATCGCGACAACGTGGTGCGTTTCAATATTTCCGAAAATGATTCCCGCAAAAGCCGCACCTACGCCGGCCTTTGGGTGCGCAGTGACGGCAAGGGCATGACCGGCGTGCAAATTTACAACAATACCGTCCAGGTCGGTCCCTGGACGGACCAGGCCGTGTATGTGGATGGCAACGGGGTGGAGGCGCACTTGCGCAACAACATCTTCATCGCCAAGGGCCGCGCGGTGCCGCTGCGCGCCGAGAAGGCGAAGGAGCACCTGCGTTTCGAAAACAACCTCTATTGGCGCGACCAGGCCCCTTTCCAAATCGCCTGGGAGGGCAAGGAGTTCGCGAGCCTGGAGGAATGGCGGAACAACACGGGGCAGGAATCCATTCAGGGGGCACCGGTCGGAATGGCGAAGAATCCGGCGCTTAGCCCGCCGCCAGCCGAGCCGCAACCGGAAGCGCTGCCCGCGCTGAACCAACTCGCGGCGTTCCGTCCCCTCCCTGGTTCGCCCGCCCTCACCGCCGGGTTGGATTTGCGCGGCAAATTTGGCGTGGAACCCGGCTTCTGCGATTTCTTTGGCCTCGCGCTGCCCCCCGCGGGCAATTCCCTTTTGGGCGCCATTGGGCAACCCGCCCCGAGTTCGAAGCAGGATTAAAGGCCGGGCGCCACCCCGCGGCGAAACGAGCGGGCCGTCACCCGCTTGGCGCCGAGCATTTCCTTGATCCGTCGGCGGATCAACCCGTGATCCAATTTCGGGTTGCAGGAAAAAATATCCACCGCCGCATAGCCGTGCTCGGGCCAGGTGTGAATGGTCACATGGGATTCGGTGATGACCAACACCCCGCTGACCCCGTACGGATTGAAGGCATGGAACACGGCTTTGACAATCGTGCCCCCGCCCGCCCGCACGGCGGCGCGCATCCAGGCCCGGACTTCGTGCGGGCGTTTTAACTGTTCCGGATCGCAACCGTGATATTCCAACAACGTATGCCGGCAAAGTGCGTTCATTTATTCAAGCTTGCCCGGGCGGACCGCCGAGCCTCCCCAAGAGTTCATCCGCCGCCCTTACTCCCCGGGTATAAGCCTCTTCGAAGAGTGCCACGCCGCTTTGGTCCGAATGGGCGAAAACGAGGTTACCCAGCGGCAACTGCGCCCGCTCCCGGCCGCCCCCCCAAATGTAACCAGGCACCGGTCGCCCCATGGCATGACCCCATAACCAGATGTCCAAATTTCGCACCTGCGCGCGGATTTCCGGATGGGCCACCGCCAATTCCGCGAGGATCTGTTCGCACCACGAATCGTAACTCCGCGTGAGTGCCTTGGTCCGGGCGAGGGCGGGTTCATCCGCGTCTAATGGGAGGTAATAAGTAATGACCGTGTGCCCGGGCACCGGTCGCACATTCTGATGGGTGGCCACCACGTATCCCAAGGAAGTCTCACTGCCGTAAATGACATTGTCCCACGCCGCAGCCATGCCACGCCCGTCCGGCACGGCGTCCAGGGTCAAATTTGCCACCAGCCAGGGGGAATAAACCACGGCGGGTCGGTTCCCCGCTTCGCGCAACTCCTGGATCGCCCGCTGGGCAATGAAAGCGGGGGCCGCCCACACGACCCCCCGGGTGCGCAAGCGAAAACTCTTTCGCGCCCGGGCGTCATAATAATCCACCAAGAAACCGTCCGACGCGGTCTCCACGTTCCAAACCGCGCACTCGGATTGCACTTTACCAGCCACCCCGGCCTCCAATTGCTGCGCGAGCCAGCCATTGCCCTCGGGCCAGGTCACCACCGCGTGATCCGGGGCATTGGCCGCCCGGCCATCCCGGGCGGCGAAGTAATGCACTCCCGCCCAGGCGGAGATTCTGCTGATACCCGCACCGTAGTCATCCCGGCAACAGTAATTCACATACCAGCGCAGTGGTTCACAAGTCAGCCATCCCTGGCTGGCCAGGTAGTCGGCCATGGTCATCCGGTCGAGCTTCCGAAACGCTTCGTCCCCGGAACTTTGATCCACCGGAATCGTAAACGCCCGCCGCCCGTCCCGCCCCCGGAAGTTTTTGAGGCGTTGCATTTCCGCCAAAAACGCCTGGATGATCGGCTCATCGCCGGCCCGCAGGCCCGTCTGCGGCACAAAGCCCTCCTGCCAGCGTCCATGAATGAACAATCGCTCCATCGGATCGGCACAAAGAAACTCCTCGGCGTACACCGGCGTGCCCGTCGGATCCCGGCCAGTTATGACGCCCAATTCTTCAAACAGCCGGGTGACCTCCGCGGCGTCACTGCCGGAAATGGGCACATAATGGGCGGCCCAGGGAAAGGCCGAAACCGAATTGCGTCCGCTGATGGCATTGCCGCCGGCCCGCGCTTCCAACTCGAGCAAAACAAAATCTTCCCCGCCCGCCCGCCGCCAACGCCGCGCCGCTGCCAAACCTGCTATCCCACCGCCGACAATCACCACTTCCACGTCCCGAATCCCGTCTGGCGGTGGAAATTTCCCGTCGCGTAGCGCATGACCCAGGTTGGAATTCCCCCCCACGATTCCACCGCTGAATCGCCGGACGGGCGGCCGCGCGGCCCGCCACGCACCCGCGCCCGCCAGGCTGGTGGCCGCTGCGGTCGCTCCCCCCGCCGCTAGAAATTTTCGCCGGGTCCACTTCATGGCTCAGTGCACATAATGCGCCCACTCCTCCTCGAAATAACGAACCAGCATCTGGTTGTTCAAATGGTTCGCCTCCACCATCACCGGCCCCATGTCTGGCGGGAAGTGGTATAAATCCTGCACGCTCGCCTCATCCAGAAATTTCAGGCCCGGGGGGAAATGATAGCTCTGCGGCAACGGAGCGAGCGAAGCCAAGATGAATCCCCACTCCCCAAACGAGGGCACGTAGAGGTGATAAGGCTCCGTCACGAAACCGCTGGCCCGCAACGTCGCGTCCACGCACCAGAATGATTTTCGCGCCACCCAGGGAGAGGTGCATTGCACCACGAATGCCGACCCCGGCCGCATCGCTGCCCGCACCCGGGCATAAAATGCCGTGGTGTACAATTTTCCAATGGAGAAATTGGACGGATCGGGAAAATCCGCCACCAGGTAATCAAACTGGTTCGTATTGCCCTTGAGCCAGGTGAACGCGTCCTCGTTGATCACCGTCACGCGCGGGGACAGCAGGGAGGAATCATTGATCCGCCGCAGCAACTCCTGCGTCGCGAACAATCGGGTCATCGCGGGGTCCAAATCCACCAAGGTAATGTGCTCCAGGCTGGGATATTTGAGCAATTCGCGCACCGCCAACCCGTCCCCGCCGCCCAGCACCAGGGCCGTGCGGGGCGCCCGCAGACGCGCCAACCCGGGATGAACGAGCGCCTCATGATAACGGTACTCATCCCGGGAACTGAACTGCAGGTTGCCGTTCAAGTAGAGCCGCAGGTCGTTCGCCTCGCGCGTCAGCACGATGCGTTGGTAGGGCGTGGTGCGCGCAAAAATCACCGGATCCACGTAGGCGGACTTTTCCGACCACGCCAGCAAACGGTCCGACGCCCCGAAACCCACCGCCAGTCCCGCGAGGAGTAACCAACCCGCCCCGGCCAGGGCGCGCGGTCGCGGCACATGTTCCCGCAGCAGGTGCAGCGTCGCCAGCGCCACCCCCACATTCACGGCGCCGAAGAGAAAGCCCGACCGCGCCAATCCCAAACGCGGCACCAGGATGAGGGGAAAGAGCAGCGACGCCAGCAACGCCCCCACGTAATCAAACGTAAAGACCTGCGCGACCAATTCGCGGAATTCGAGCCGGTCCTTGAGTATCCGCAGCAGCAGCGGAATTTCGAGTCCCACCAAGGTGCCGACAACTGTCACCAAGGCGTAAAGCAACACCCGGAACGAATCCACCTGCCCGAAAAGCAGAAACAACAAGGCCGCCGAACAACCACCCACCATCCCCACCAGCATCTCCACCTGGATGAAAACAGCCACCTCGTTCCTGCGGATATGCCCGGAAAGATAGGAACCAATGCCCATCGCGAAAAGGTAGGTGCCAATGACCGTGGAAAACTGGGTAACCGAATCTCCGAGCAAATAACTCGCCAGGGTTCCCGCGATCAGCTCGTAAATCAGTCCGCAGGTTGCGATCGCGAAGACAGACAGCAGGAGCAGGATTTTCAGGCGACGATCAGTCATGGCCGGGGGATGCGGGGAGGCGTTTACTTGTGAAAAGTTCCGCCGACATGGACCCGCGCGCCACTCAGTTGCCCCGGATCAGGGGACATTTGGGTGGCATCCCAGCCGCCCCAATCCGCCAGCGCCGCCAAGCCGATGACCAGCAAGGCAAAAGCCAGGTAAAAAGGATTGTGAATTTTCATTTTCGTGCCATTCCGAGCGGGACCGGCCCGCTCCCCCGCCACCGCGCCTGTTCCCAGAAGGCCGCGCGGATCCAGACATAAACCGGATAAACGAGCAGCAGCAGCAAAGCGATAATATAATTGGCGCGCGGAACCACATCGCGGATGACCGTCACGGAAAACGGGATCGTGCTGATTCCCGGGTCGGCGGACACTGCCAACGCAAGGTAGTACCTCCCCATCGGCAGGGCTGGAATCAGGCGGCGCACCATCTGACGGCCCTCGCTCCACGCTCCGTCGTCATAGCCCTCGTAGTAAGCGACCTCCTGGGTGAGGGAAGCCGCCAGTTCGTGGGTATCCGCGTTGACCACCTCCACTTCGAACTCCAGCCAATGGTTGTCCACGGGCGCCCGCAGTTGCACCTCCACCGCCCGGCGTCCCGGCATGGTAAACGTGTCCGTGAGCCGGGTCTCATTTGTGCCGAGCGCCTGGTATTGTCCGTTGAATTCGATGATCTTCCGGTTCTCGGCCTGGTGAGCCACCGCAAAATGAAGCAGACTGAACAGCACCACGAGGACCGGCACTAGCCAGGCCAGTTGCCACCCGGACACCGCAAACTGGTTGGGCTGGTTCAGGTAGACCCCGGTGCGAGCCGTCAGCCGCACACCGGCGCCAAAAGTCCGGCGGATCAGCTTGGGTTCCACATATTCCCCCAGCGACCAAGTGGCCTCGCCCAGTCCCGGATATTCTTCGCTCGAAAGAATCTTGGGCGGACAAACGTAATCGGTTACCTGCGTGACATCGCCCGGCCGCAGTTGCCAATAAAACTCGCCGAGCACGGAATCCGTCACCGCCCGGACCGTCGAAAAGAAACGGTAGCTCTCTCCCTGAAAAATGAGCCGGGGCTGCCACGGCGCCAGTCCCGTTTTCTGGATCTCCGGGGGCGCCAGCAACCGGCGCACAAAGGTCCAATGCCCGTCCGATTGGATCAGCCACACAAAACCCGCCCAGGGATTGAAAAGGAGATACTCTTCCCAACTCACTTCGGACCCGACCCGGATACGCTGAAATCCAATCACCTCGTAGCAAACGCCAAAGAGGGTGCCCCGGGCACCCAAAGGAATCCGGGGCTGGACCCGTCGCTCGCCCGGGGTCGACCATAAGATCCGCCGACGGGGGTCGGTGTTGGCGAAGCCCGAACCGCACCGCGGGCAGGCCACCGACAACGTCAAACCCGCCGCCCGCAAGCTGACGGCGGTCCCGCAGTAGGGACAGTCCACCGCCGCAGGGGGTGCTGGGGCTGTCTCCGCCGTGGCGTCTTCCCAACCGGGCACGGCGCGCAAATTCGAGAACTTCAGCTCCGCAAACGTCAGGATTCTCCCCGTGATCAGGCGAATTTGGTCACCGCTGGACTTGACCGTGAGAAACTTGCCCGCGGGAGCGGTAAAATCAAGGCTCAGTTCCTCCCGCCCGGCCGGGGCGGCGAAAGGCATTTCTCCCTCCACCCCAAGGCAAACCGTGTCCTTCCGGTCGGTCAACCGGTACAATTCCTGATCCAACCAGACCACTTTACCCGATTTTAGATCACGCACCGGTGGAAAATCGGCCGGGGGCAGTGTTTCAAAGCCCGCCATGAAAAAACCCTGCGTCTCGGTCACCCAGCCATAGTGCCCGTCGAGATACAGGGCGCACCACTCCGTCCAGGCGCCTTCCGGATACCCCACCCGCCAACGGCCGATCAGAGTAAAGCTCTCGCCTTCAAATTCCCCCTTGGTTCCGATCTGCAAGGGCGAATGGTCGGCCGGCAGTTGGGCGGCCACGCCCATGACGGCAATGCCGGAATCGCCCCGCGCCAGCATGGTGCCGCAGGCCGGGCACACGGAAAAAGCCGCCGGCACCGCTTGCAAGACGACCTCGCCTCCGCAATGCGGGCATGAGGAAACGGCACTCACCGCACTCCCGGGGCTGATTTACAACGGACGGGTTCCATTAATTGGATCGTGCAACAAGTCGATCGGCGCCGCAATTGCAATTCCCTCCCTAATTTGTAACTCCCAGCGTGGGAACGGCCATGACTCAAAATGTCGTGACTTAAACTTGCCTTTATTAGCGCAATGCCGGATGCTTGGCAGCTAGCTTGCATCCGCTCCACCTGGAAATTGCTACTGCGCACACGCCCGAATCGCTGGTCGAGCGATTGCGCGGCGAGCCCGGCACCGTGCTCCTGCGCAGCACCCTGTATGACGCCAACCAGGCGCGGCATTCATTTGTTACGGCCCGGCCATTCCTGAACTTTCGTTCCACCGGTTCCCGGTGCGAGATCATGGGAAAAAGCGGGCGGCATGTGCAATATGGCAACCCCTGGCAGACCCTCGACCGCCTCATGGCCCGCTATGAATTGCTGGACGAGGTGGATCTCCCGTTCCCCCTCGGGGGATGTTTTGGTTATTGGGGCTATGATCTGAAGAACTTCGTGGAACCGCGCCTGCCGCGCACCTCGGTCAATGATTTGGAACTTCCCGACTGCCAGGTCGGCTTCTACGACAGCCTCGTGGCCTTTGACCATCTGCTCGGCAAAGCCTGGATCATCAGCACCGGCCTGGCGGAAGACGGCTCCCGGAGCGATGCGCTGGCCGACCAACAAACCCGGTTTTGGCTCGCGCATTTGGAATCCGCCCCCGCCGCCAGTTCCGACGCCCGCCCCGCGCGGGAAGCCGAACCGGCCGGCCGGGTGACTTCCGATCTTACGGCCAACGAGTTTTTGGCGCGGGTCGCGCGCATTCAGCGCTATATTCGCGCCGGCGACATTTACCAGGCCAACCTTTCGCATCGGCTTACCGTACCCTGTCGACTCTCGGGCTGGGAATTGTATGAAAAACTGGCGACGATCTCGCCGGCCCCGTTTTCGGCCTATCTGGACTGCGGTGATTTCCAAATTGCTTCCTCCTCCCCCGAACTCTTCCTGCGCCTGAGCGGCTGCCATATCCGCACCCGTCCCATCAAGGGCACGCGGCCCCGTTCGCCGGAACCGGACCGCGATGCCCAATTGAGCTACGAGCTCCAGACCAGCCCCAAGGAAATGGCGGAACTCGTCATGATCACCGATCTCCTGCGCAATGACCTGGGCCGCGTCTGCGAATATGGCTCGGTCTCCGTGCCCGAATTGGTCCGGCTGGAGCGTTATCCGCAAGTGCAGCATCTGGTTTCCACCGTCGAAGGTCGCCTGCGACCGGACGTCACCCACTTCGCCGCCTTCGCCGCTTGTTTTCCCGGTGGCAGCATCACCGGGGCGCCCAAAATCCGGGCCATGGAAATCATCGATGAATTGGAACCGGTCTCCCGCGGTCCCTATACCGGTGCGCTGGGCTACCTCGGGTTCAACCGGGAAAGCCAGCTCTCGATTGCCATTCGCACCGCGGTGGTGCGGGATGGCGAGGCCCATTTCCATGCGGGGGCCGGGATTGTGGCGGATTCCGCGCCGACCGCGGAATACCAGGAGACCCTGACAAAGGCCGGCGGTTTCCTGGCTGCTTTGTCTCCCCGGGCGTGTTCCTCACCCGTTGCCACTCCATGACCTTTCTACCCATCGTGGATCGGGAAATGCGGGTGGCGGCGCGCCTGCCGGCAACCTACCGCAATCGCGCCCTCGCGGCGGGCGGCCTCGGCCTCATTGCCCTGGCCATGCTCTGCCTTAGCCTGCTGCTGCCGTTTTCGCTGCGCATCGCCGAAACCATGTTCTCGGTGCTGGCTTACTGCATGTTTGCCTATTGCCTGCTGGAAGGGGTCCGCAAGACGGCGGACTGCCTCAGTGAGGAACGACGGGAAGGCACCCTGGGGTTGCTGTTCCTGACGGACCTCCGCGGTTACGACATCGTGCTCGGCAAGCTGGCGGCGTCCTCCCTGGGTTCGATTTACGGACTGCTGGGAATGCTCCCGATTCTAGCGTTCGCCCTGTTGCTCGGCGGGGTGACCGCCGGGGAATACTGGCGCATGGCCCTGGTGCTCACGAATACCCAGTTCTTTTCCCTGACGGCCGGCCTGTTCATCTCGTCCCTCAGCCACGAGGAGCGGCGGGCCATGGCGGGCACGCTCGCGGTGGTCCTGATCATGCTGGCACTCCCCGCCCTGACGACCCTGCGGGTGCTGGAGCCACTGAGCCCCGGCCACGCTTTCAACCTGGCGTTCGCGTCGGCCTATTTTCGAGATGCGGCCGGCTACTGGCGGAGCCTGCTGGTTACCCAGTTCGTCTCGTGGATCTTGCTCAGTCTCACGGCGCTGATCGTCACCCGTTTTCGCCAATCTGAATCCGCCTCGTTCACTACCTCCCCCGCCTGGCAGAACCGCCTGACCCGCTGGCGATTCGGCTCCCCCGGAGAGCGCCGCCGCCGGCGGGCGGAGATGCTGGATCGCAATCCCATCTTCTGGCTGGCCGGACGGGATCAGGGCATGCGTTTGCTGCTCTGGCTGCTGGTCGCCCTGGTCTGTGCCGTGGCGGTGCTGTTCGCCGCGGTGGGCGGCTCCGGAATGGTCGGCCTTTTTGTGGCCTGCGCTCTGGTGCTTAACTTTATCATCAAAATGCGCCTGGCCGCCGACTCCTGCCATTTTCTCGCCACCGCCCGCTCGAACGCCGCCCTGGAGATGCTGCTGTGCACCCCCTTGACGCTCCAGCAGATCATCAGCGGCCAGTTGCAAGCCTTGTGGCGCACTTTCGGGGTGCCGGTGCTGCTGATTCTCCTCGTGGAAGCCTGCGGCATTATCGGACTGACCTGGGCCTTGAGTGGCGCGCTTTCCGCGGGCATTGGCGCCCTGTTTTTGGGAGTGATTGGCGTGGGTTACCTCGTGGGCTTTTATCTCGACGCCCGGGCCCTGGCTTGGGTCGGCATGTGGCAGGGAATCTCCTCCCCCAAGGAAAGCGCGGCCATTTTCAAGACCATCGGTTACGTGCTGTTCCTGCCGCTCTTGCCGGTGGCCACCTTCATCCTCTGGTTTTTTTACCTGCCCGCCGCGATCGCCTGGCCCCTCCTCTGCCAGGCCATCGCCAAACAAAAACTCCAATATCAATTTCGCACCCTGGCCGGCCAGCGCTTTCTGCCGCCCCCCCCTTCCTCGCGGTGGTGGTCGCTGGCGCGGCGTCAATACAGTCCCCTGCCTCCCCTGCTCGCCGAATCCGGCGCCTTCCCTGAGGCGCAATTCCCCACTGCGCCACCCCAACCGTTGAACGACAAACTGCCCAAGCAACCCTCTTAAGCACCAGACCCCACCCATGGCTTCTTCAATCGTTTTTTTGAATGGAAAATTCCTGCCCGAGCACCTGGCAAAAGTATCAGCTTTTGATCGTGGGTTTCTCTACGGGGACGGGATCTTTGAAACCCTCCGTCTGGTGGGCGGCGAGCCGGTCCTGTGGGACGAACACATTCGGCGCTTCGAGACCGGTCTGCGCCTGCTCAACATTACCAAGCCCTACTCGCGCCCCAAGCTGCGTTCCCTCGTGGCCCGACTGGTCACGCTCAACGACCAGCCGGACTCCCTCCTCCGGATCACCATCTCCCGGGGTGTCGGCGTCCGCGGGTATTCCCCGGAAGGGGCCACCCACCCCACCTTCATGCTCTCCCTGCATCCCTCCCCGGCGGTCCTCCCCGGCCACCCTCCGGCTTGGCGCATGATCACCGCCAGCCAGACCTTGCCGACCCATTCACCCATCGCGGCGGCCAAGACGGCGAACAAACTGATCCAGGTGCTCGCCCGGGCGGAAGCCCTGGATGCCGGGGTCGAGGAAGCCCTCCTGCTCAATGCGGCCGGGGAGGTGGTGGAGGCGTGCGCCGCGAATTTGTTCTGGATCAGCGAAGGCAGAATCAGCACGGCGCCCCTGGCAAGCGGGGCGCATCCCGGCATCACCCGTTCAATCGTGGCGGAGTTGGCCGGGCCGCTCGGAATCGCGGTGCGGGAAACCACCCTGCTCCGGCCGGAACTTTTCATCGCGGATGCCGTCTTCCTGACCCTGTCCAGCTGGGGGATCGTTGAAGTCATCGAGCTGGATCGTTGTCCCATGCGCCGATCACCCATCGTCCCGGCGTTGCACCAGGCCTGGTGCTCGGAGATCCGATTGTTAGCGCTCCAAAACTAGTCATTGCCCGTCCGTCGCGGAAACCGGTATGTTGCCGGCTGGTTCCCGCCAAGTAACAGTCCGGGAACCAGGCGGTCATTTTTTGCGCCCCATGGTCCATCGCCATTTGAATCGAGTTATGAAATCACGCTCCCCTCGTTTTCTACTCCCCGTCCTCCAACTCGTCGGCCTCGTCGGCGGATTGCTCCTGGCCCCCTGGCTACCCGCCGCCCCGTCGCCAGCCGATCCCGTCCCCCCGTCCGGCGCTGTAAAATACGCCGGCCTCGAACCGGAGGCCGCCGCCGCCGCCATGATTTTGCCGCCGGGTTTCCAGGCCACCCTGTTCGCCGGGGAACCGGATGTCAAACAACCCATCGCCTTTGCCATTGATCACCGGGGCCGCTTGTGGGTCGCCGAAGCCTACACTTATCCCATCCGCGCCGCCGAAGGTCAGGGCAAGGACCGCATCCTGGTGTTCGAGGACACCAATGGCGACGGCAAATTCGACAAGCGCACGGTTTTCATGGAGGGCCTCAACCTGATCAGCGGACTGGAAGTCGGCTTTGGCGGTGTCTGGGTGGGCGCGGCCCCTTACTTGATGTTCATCCCCATTCAGGACGGCGATGAACCCAAACCCGCCGGACCGCCCCAGATCCTGCTCGACGGTTGGGGTTATCAGGATACGCACGAAACCTTGAACACCTTCACTTGGGGACCTGACGGCTGGCTCTATGGCTGCCACGGCGTCTTCACCCACTCCAACGTCGGCCCGCCCGGCACCCTGGCCAAGGATCGTCTCAACGTCACTGCCGCCGTCTGGCGTTACCACCCCACCCGCCATGTCCTGGAACGCTTTGCGGAAGGTTCCAGCAATCCGTGGGGCGTGGACTTCGATGCGCACGGCCAATGCGTGATCGAGGCCTGCGTCATTCCGCATCTCTTCCACATGATCCAGGGCGGCCGTTACGAACGGCAGGGCGGCCAGCATGTCAACCCGTACATTTTCGACGACATCAAAACCATCGCCGACCACCTCCATTATCTGGGCAATCAATGGAACGACGCCGACCGCCTCGGCAGTGATGCCCTCGGCGGTGGCCATGCGCACGCGGGCCTACTGGTTTACCAAGGCAATAGTTGGCCGCAGGAATATCGCGGCCAGTTTTTCATGAACAACATCCATGGCTCCCGGATCAACATGGATCGACCGGAACGCGCGGGCTCCGGTTTCATCGGCCATCACGGGGCGGATTTCATCAATTTCAATGATTCGTGGTCGCAGGTCCTCAACTTGGAATCCGACCAGGACGGCTCGGTTTACCTGATCGATTGGTATGACAAGAATCAATGCCATCACAATGATCCGAACGGCCATGACCGCTCCAACGGCCGCATCTTCAAGATTGTTTACGGCGCCACCAAAACCACCCCGGTCAATCTGGAAAAGCTCTCCAGCGCGGCTCTCGTCGATTTGACGTTGAACCCGAATGAATGGTATGTCCGCCACGCCCGGCGCGCGTTGCAGGAACGCGGACCCGATCCCGCCGTCGACCAGGCCCTGTTGCAAATCCTGGAGCATCATCCCGATGCCTCCCGCCAACTGCGCGCCCTCTGGGCCCTGCATGCCACGGGCGGATTGACCGAGGCCATCGCCCTCCGCCAACTCCACGCCGCGGACGAATACGTGCGCGCCTGGACGCTCCAATTGCTCGCCGAACGCGGACCGGTTTCCGCCGCCGCCTTGACGGAATGCGCCCGCCTCGCCCGCACCGACGCTTCGCCCGTCGTCCGTCTTTACTTGAGCGCCCTCCTCCAGCGGATTCCCCCGGCCGACCGCTGGGACACCCTGAGCGCCTTGGTCGCGCACACCGAAGATGCCAACGATCACAATCTGCCCCTGATGTATTGGTACGCCGCCGAACCGCTCCCGACCATCGATACCCCGCGCGCGCTCGCCCTGGCCGAGGCCTCCCCGCTGCCGCGCCTGCTGGAATTCACCATCCGCCGTACCGCCGCCCTCGGCACGCCCGCCGCCTTCGCCGCCATCACCGAATCCCTCGGTCGCGCCAAAGACGATGCCCACCGCCTCGACATCCTCGACGGACTCGCCCTCGCATTGCGCGGCCAACGTTCCGTTCCGCTCCCTACGGGCTGGAACGCTGTGGCAACCAGGCTGGGCGAAAGTGCCGGAAGTATCATCCGAGCCAAACTGCTGGCCCTCTCCCTGACCTTTGGCAGCCCCACCGCCCTCCCCGCCCTGCATCAGACCCTGTTGAATACCAATTTGGACGCCGCGGCGCGACATATCGCACTGGATTCCCTGGTCGCCGCGCGCGACCAGACTTTGCTGCATGACTTGTCGGAACTGCTGTTGGATCCGGAGTACGAGCGTCCGGCGATACGCGCCTTCGCCACGTTTGACGATCCTTTGGTGCCTGCCACGCTCCTTTGTGGTTTTACAACCCTTACCCCCGCTTCACGTCGGGATGTCCTCAACACTCTGGTTTCCCGTGTCTCTTTCGCGAAACAGTTGCTGATTTCGATAGGTAACGGAACTGTTCCCACCAAAGACCTCACCGCCGACCTGGTACGCCAGTTGCGCACGCTGAAAAATCCCGAGATTGAGCAAACCGTCGCCCGCGTCTGGGGCGTCGTCCACGACAGCTCCGCCGACAAAAAGGCTGAGATCGAAAAATACCTGGGCATCTACCACGCCGGGGCCACCGTGGCTGGCGATGGCCGGGATTCCCGCGGCCGGGCCATTTTTGTCAAAACCTGCCAGCAATGCCACACCCTCTTCGGCACCGGCGGCAAAGTTGGCCCCGACCTCACCGGCTCCAACCGTGGCGACATCAATTACCTGCTCGAAAACATCATCGACCCCAATGCCGTGATCCCGAACGACTACCGGGCTTGGAACCTGGAAACAAAGGACGGACGCAACATCACCGGCATTGTCACCAAACAGGACGACAAATCCGTGACCGTCCTCACCCAAAACGAAACCCTGGTCATCCCCCGCGGCGACCTCGCCTCCCTCCAGCAAAGCGCCCTTTCCATGATGCCCGAGGGCCTGCTGCAATCCCTGACGCCCCAGGAAGTCCAGGAATTGCTGTTTTATCTGACGCGCCCGGCGCAGGTGCCGTTGCCGGCAGGCAAGTAAACCCGGGGCGCATTTTTACCATGGCAATGGCCCGGGGACATTCCATTTTCAGCGCCTTCCCCCACCCGCCAACTCGTCATTGACACCCCGGCCCTGTTTGTTAGGGTAACCGCTCAATTTTCCTGGAATTTTCCAAAGAAAGTTAAGCGACCGACGAACAGTTGAAATCTATGGCTACCGCATCGAAAACAGCGACGAAATACGTTTATACGTTCGGCAATAAGAAAGCCGACGGCAACGGGTCCATGAAGGCCCTGTTGGGTGGAAAAGGCGCCAATCTCGCCGAAATGACCCGCATTGGTCTGCCCGTTCCCCCGGGCTTCACCATCACCACCGAGGTGTGCACCTATTACTACGCCAACAAGCGCTCCTACCCTGCCGAATTGCAGGCGCAAATCGTGGCCGGCGTCGCCAATATGGAGAAGATCATGGGCAAGAAGTTCGGTGATCTCCAGAAGCCCCTCCTCGTCGCCGTCCGCTCCGGCGCCCGCGATTCCATGCCGGGCATGATGGACACGATTTTGAACCTCGGTCTCAATGATCAGACGGTCGTCGCCCTCGAAAAAGCCAGCGGCAACCCCCGGTTCGCGTGGGATTGCTATCGTCGCTTCATCCAGATGTACGGCGACGTCGTCATGGGCGTGCAAAAAGCCCCGGGCGAAGACCATGAACCCTTCGAAACCGCCATCGACGATCTCAAAGCCAAACTGTTCCCCGGCGAATCCCATGTCGAAGACACCCGCTTGGATGTCGCGGGCCTCAAGGCGCTCGTCGCCAGCTTTAAGGCGCTCGTCAAGGAACGCACCGGCAAAGCCTTCCCCAACAACCCCTGGGATCAGCTCAAGGGTGCGGTCGGCGCCGTGTTCGGTTCCTGGATGAACGACCGCGCGATGGTGTATCGCCGGAAATATGGCATCCCCAGCGAATGGGGAACGGCCGTCAATGTGCAGGCCATGGTGTTTGGTAACACCGGCGAAAACTCCGGCTCCGGCGTCGCCTTCACCCGCGACCCCGCTTCCGGCGAAAAAGTGTTCTACGGCGAATTCCTGATGAACGCCCAGGGCGAAGACGTCGTGGCCGGTGTGCGCACCCCGGAACCCGTCGCCAAGCTCCAGGCCCAACAGCCCAAAGCCTTCGCGGAACTCGCGGATGTTCGGCAGACCCTCGAAAGCCATTTCAAGGACATGCAGGATTTCGAGTTCACCATCGAAGATGGGCAACTCTTCATGCTCCAGACCCGCAATGGCAAACGCACCGGCCTCGCCGCCGTCCGCATCGCCTGCGAAATGGTCAAGGAAAAGCTCATCGACTGGGAAACCGCCGTCATGCGCGTGCCCGCCGAACAGTTGGACCAGGTCCTCGCCCCCGTGTTTGACCGCGCCGCCGTCAAAGGCGCCAAGGTCATCGCCAAGGGCCTGCCCGCGGGTCCCGGCGCCGCCACCGGCCGCATCTACTTCAACGCCGACCGCGCCGTCATCGCCGCCCACAACAAGGAAAAAGTCCTGTTGGTGCGCGTCGAAACTTCGCCCGAAGATCTGCGCGGCATGATCGCGGCCGAAGGCATCCTCACCGCCCGCGGCGGGGTTAGCTCCCACGCCGCCCTCGTGGCCCGTCAGATGGGCAAGGTCTGCGTCTGCGGTGCCGCCGCCCTCCAGGTGGATTACGGTGCCAAAACCCTCACGGTGGACGGCCAGGTGTTCAAAGAAGGCGATTACCTCTCCATCGACGGCACGCTCGGTGAAGTTTACGCCGGCGAACTCAAAACCGCCGCCTCCGAAATCGTCCAGGTGCTGGTGGAAAAATCCCTCACGGCCAAGGAAAGCCGCACGTATCAGTACTTCGCCCAGCTCATGACCTGGTGCTCGAAGGCCACCCGGATGGAAGTCCGCACGAATGCCGACTCCCCCGACCAAACGGCAAACGCCGTCGCGTTCGGCGCGACCGGTATCGGCCTGTGCCGCACCGAGCACATGTTCTTCGAGGGCAACCGCATCGACGCGATGCGCGAAATGATCCTCGCGGAAAACACCGAAGACCGGAAGAAGGCCCTCGCCAAGCTCCTCCCCTACCAGCGCGAAGACTTCGTCGGCATCTTCAAGGAATTGAAGGGCCTGCCCGCCACCATCCGTTTCCTCGACCCGCCGCTGCATGAATTCCTGCCGCACGAAAGCAGCCTCATGCGCGAACTCGGCGAGAAGATCGGCGTGTCCCCGGAGAAGATCGCCAAGCGCGTCGGCGAACTCCATGAGTTCAACCCCATGCTGGGTCACCGCGGCTGCCGCCTCGGCATCGCCTATCCGGAAATCAGCGAAATGCAGGCCCGCGCCGTCTTCGAAGCCGCCGCGGAAGTCCAGAAGGCCGGCATCAAGGTGAAGCCGGAAATCATGATCCCGCTCGTCGGGTTCCCCAAGGAACTGCAATTACAGATCGCCGTCGTCAACCGCGTCGCCGCGGAAGTCGCCAAGGAAAAGAAGACCAAGTTCAGCTACCTGGTCGGCACCATGATCGAAATCCCCCGCGCCGCCGTCGTCGCGGATGAGATCGCCAAGGACGCCCAGTTCTTCAGCTTCGGCACCAACGACCTGACCCAGACCACGCTCGGCATGAGCCGCGACGACTCCGGCTCCTTCCTCCCGAAATACCAGGAAGAAGAAATCGTGAAGAAGAATCCGTTTGCCTCCATCGACCAGCCCGGTGTGGGCAAGCTCATGCGCATCGCCGCGGAACTCGGTCGCCAGACCCGCCCCGACATCAAGCTCGGCATCTGCGGTGAACACGGTGGCGACCCCGAGAGCGTGAAGTTCTGCAACACCCTCGGCCTTACTTATGTAAGCTGCTCGCCGTTCCGCGTGCCCGTCGCCCGCCTCGCCGCCGCCCAGGCCGCCCTGGAAACCGCCAAGGCCGCCAAGGCCAAGGCCCCCGCCGCGCCCGCCGCCAAGGCCAAGGCAAAGAAGAAGTAAGCCATTGGTGAGCCCCTCGCTCACCTCGTAAATTCATCAGGCCGCCCGGTTCGCCGGGCGGCCTTTTTCGTCTCTGCGCCGGGAATTGTGACGGGGGCGAAGGAGGGATGGCACCTCCACTCCCCGGCCCGCTCCACCACCCATTGGCCAACAACATGAATACACTTGATCAAACAACAGCCGGTGAGTTCCTCGCCCGCTTTTATTCGTTCAATGATGCGGTGCTTCGGAAGCTTGAAATCTCCTACACGAGAGATGGTGAACGAAGCGTCACAGTCTGGGTCGGAACCCGTGATACCAAGCAAACCGCGAGCGATGGTTGGGTCTGCGTCCGTCTAGTCGTCTCACGAGCGCGCGACTTCTGCTTTGCTGATGCAGCTAATACGACTGCTTCTGTTATCAGCAACGGGGTTCACGTTTCTTGGTTCGGTGGAGTTGTTGGTCTCGACTTCGGCCAGTTTGTTGACCCGCCCGATGACCTCGCTGAACTGAAATCATCCAAGGTTTTTGTGACTGGTTCTTCGGTGGATTGGACGGTCGAGGCGTACTGACTTAAACCGCCGTCCAGGCGGACTGCGCCTTTTGCCGCCACCGCACTCAGTCGAGCGAGGAGCGCATCATATCGAACAAGCTTTTTCCGGTGTTGACGGTCACGGGCTGCTTGGCCTTCTCATCGGCCAGTTCTACCAGTTCCATCGGCAGTTCCTTAAGAAACGGCGAAGGCATGCACGTCGTGGCCTGCCCGTATTTCTTCCGGGTGGCGCAGTGGCTGATGTTCAGGCTTTCCATCGCGCGCGTGATGGCCACATAGAACAGCCGCCGCTCCTCATCCATCGTCCCTTCCAGGATGGACCGGGAATGCGGCAACAGGCCATCCTCCATGCCCACAATGTGGACATGGGGAAATTCCAACCCCTTGCAACTGTGCATGGTGATGAGCGTGACAAATTCGCCCTCCACTTCCTTTTCCTCCGCCCGGTCACTGTCCAGGGTCAGGTCTTCCAGAAACACCTGCAATTTTTCGGCCGCCGAGGAGGTTTTGTGAAAGCCTTCCCCCGGGAGCGCGGCGGTCTCCGCCCCTTTGCCCTTGCCCCGACCTTCCGGCTCCGCCTCGGTCCGCTCCAGGATATTGATCAAGTCCTTGATGTTGCGCACCCGGTTGTCGCCCGCTTCCAAGGTCTTTTCGGAATGCCGCACCTCGTTCAAATAACCCGTCTCCTCCAGAAAGGCATCCGCCCAGGTTTGCAGCGAGGTGCAGTGCCCGCCGTGGAGCATCCCCCGCGTCCGCTCAATGAATTCCACGAAGGCCTCGATGGCCTTCCGCGCCGGGGCCATGAAGGTGGTTGTCACCAGGGGATTCCGCATCACGGAATACACCGAAACGCTGCGCTCATGGCTGGCGCCGAGCAACCGTTCCATCGTCACTTCGCTCAGGCCCCGCGCCGGGACGTTGGCGATGCGCAGCAGGCTGATGTCGTCATTCGGATTCATGAAGACTTTCAGATATGCCAGAAAGTCCTTCACCTCCCGCCGGTCAAAATAGCTTTGGCCCCCGATCAAATGGTACCGCACCCCGCCCTGCCGCAACGCGGTTTCCAGAACGCGTGCCTGCTGGTTGGTCCGGAACAGGATGGCCTGGTGGGACCACGGAATGTGCCGCGCCACGCGGGCGAATTCGATGCCTTCCACCACCGTGCGCGCCTCCACTTCGTCGTCGGAAAAGGTGTGCAACTGGATCTTTTCCCCCTGCCCTTTCTCGGACCACAACGACTTCCCGCGCCGCCGCACGTTGTGCTTGATGATCGCATTGGCCGCCTGGAGGATCGTTGTGGTGGAGCGGTAATTCTGCTCGAGCTTTACTACTTTTACTTCCGGGTAATGCTTCTCCATGTCGAGCAGATTGGAGATCTCCGCTCCGCGCCAGCCATAGATGCTCTGATCATCGTCGCCCACCACGCACAAATTTCGATGCTCCTTGGTGAGTAGATTCACCAGCTTGAACTGGCTCGCGTTGGTGTCCTGGTACTCATCCACCATCACATACCGGTACTTCGCCCGGCAGGCTTCGAGCGCGTCGGGATGCTCCTGGAACAGCCGCAGGGTGAGCAGGATCAAATCGTCGAAATCCACCGCGTTGCAGGCCCGGAGGGCGGAATCGTAATGTTTCCGAATGTGCTCTGCCAGCGCGGTGAGGCTGGGATCGTCCAGCGCCGCCGCCCGGGACCCGCCGTTTTTGTACCGGCTCAAGAGGCTCAGGATGGCCGAGGGATCGGTCTTCTCGCCTTTGGTGGAAATGTGGCTGAGGATTTTGCGCACCGCCCCCAACTGGTCCGAAGTGTCGTAAATGACGAAATTCCGCTTGTACCCCAGCTTCTCAATGTGCTCGCGCAAAATGCGCACGCACAGGGAATGGAAGGTGCACATCGTGGGCCGGGGCGGACGTTCGGCGTTCGGGTCCCGACGCCGCGGCGCGCGCGGCAGCAATTTGCTCACGCGCTCCTGCATCTCGCGGGCGGCCTTGTTGGTGAACGTCACCCCCAGGATGTTGTCCGGCGCCACGCCCTTGTCCATCAGGTGCGCGATGCGGAAAGTGATCACCCGCGTCTTGCCCGTGCCCGCGCCGGCCAGGATCAGCACCGGCCCATGGATGGTCTCCGCCGCCAGCCGCTGCTGCGGATTCAATGTGTTGAGGTTCACCATCGCGGGCAACGCTGGGCGGCGGCGGACGGATCGTTTATTCCTCCGGCACCACGCTGGAAATCACCAGCGCGTCCGGCGTCAAATATTTGCGGGCCACCGCCTGGATTTGCTCCCGGGTCACGGCCTCATAGCGCACGTCATCCTGGTCGCCATACCGGTAACCCAACCCGAACAATTCATCGAGCGAGGCCGTCAGCGCCAGCCCGCCAAGGTCCTGCTGGGCGATCTTTTTCTGGCCGATGACCTTGGCCTTCGAGCGCTGCAATTCTTCCTCGCTCAATCCTTCCGCGCGCAGCAACTCGGCCTCGCGCAGCAGTTCGGTCTCCACCTGTTCCACTTTGTCCGGCGCCGTGCCCACGTAGAAGGCGAAATAGCCCGGCACGAGTCCGAGGAAATTCTGCGCGCCCACGTAATACGCCAGACCCAAGTTGTCGCGAATGCGCAGGAACAGCCGGGATCCCAGGTCGCTGCAGGCTTCCTGCAGCAATTCCAGTGCATACCGGTCCGGATCAAACACGGTGGTGCCCCGGAACCCGACGATCAAGACCGCCTGCTTTTTGTCCCGGGTCTCGCGCTCACGCAACACTCCCGGAGGAGCCGGCGGCGGCACCGCCGGGGCCGGCACAGCGGCGCCCGCGGCCCACGCGCCCAAGGTCGCTTCCACGGCCGCCCGCACGGCTTCCGCCTGCACATCGCCGTAGATCGCGAGTACACAATTATTGGGCACCGCCAAGCGTTGGTGAAATTCCTGCAAATCCGCCACCTGCAAGGCCGCCACGCTGGTCTCGGTGCCAAGCGTGTCGAGTCCGTAGCCACCGTTGCCAAAGAGCGCGCGCCGCATGGCGAGGCTCGCGCACCGCAGCAATTGGTCCCGCTGCGCCTTGAGGCTGGCCAGTTGAATTTCCCGTTCGCGCTCCAGCGCGGCCGCGGGAAAGGACGGTTGCAACAACACATCCCCCACCAATCCCAGGCCGGTCGCAAAATCACTGCTCAATACCTCCGCGCTCACGCCAAAGGAATTGTTGCCGCCAAACGCATCGATACTCCCGCCCACCGACTCGATCTCCCGCGCGATTTCTTCCGCGGACCGGGTCAACGTGCCCTTCAGCAGCATCTTGCCGGTGAGTTGGGTCAGGCCGTTGTTCGCGGCGGTTTCCAACAAAACGCCGCCTTTGAACGATGCCCGGATTTCCACAAAGGGCAGCCGATGGTCTTCCTTCACCAGCAGGCGCAGGCCGTTGGGGAAGTCAAATTTCCGCACCGCGTGTTCGCTGTTCGTTTCCGTGCTGGACGACGACCGCGGGGCGGTGCCTTCGGGCAGCAACGCATAGAGTGTGCGATTGTCCGTCGTCAGGTAGGTCCGCGCCACCCGTTGCAAATCGGCGGGCGTCACGCGTTTGACGGTGTCGAGGTAGCGCTCGGAAAAATTCAGGTCATTGGCCGCGAGCCAGTTGCCGCCGAGGTCCGCCGCCTGACCCTGCATGGTCTTGCGGGTCGCCAACGTCGCCGAGATGAACTGCTTCACGGCCTTTTTGACTTCGGCCTCGGTGATGGGCTCGGTCTTGAGCTTCTCAATTTCGACGTACAGGGCGTCCCGGGTCGCCGTGAATTTGTCCGCATCCATGAGCGCGCTCAGGCCGAACAAACCGGTGCTGCCGGGATTGTAGGTCCACGCGTCCGCGGAATGCGCCACTCCCAATCCCTCGCGCACGCGCTGATACAGGCGAGAACTGCGACCATGCCCCAGCACCACCGCCAGCACGTCCAGCATCGGCACGTCCGCATGCCGCAACTCGGGAATATGCCAGCTCACGTGCAGATGCCCCATTTCGATGGGCGCCTCTTCCACCATCTCGCGCGACCCCGTTTGCCGGGGCTCTTCGGGCAGCACCATCGGCGGAATGGCCCGCGCTTTGGAGGCGGCGTAGGCCGTCTTGATTTGCGCCACCACCTCGTCTGTCTTCACATCACCCACCACCACGTAAAAGACATTGTTCGGCGCATACCGTTCCCGGTAATACGTCATGATGTCTTGGGCCTGCAATTCGTTGTAGATATCCGGGTACCCGATCACCGTCATGCGGTAGGGGCTCCGGGTGTAGGCGGTTTCGAACAACCGGCGACTCGAACGCCGCCCCGGATCATCCTGGTTCATGTCCATCTCGCGCAGGATGACCTGCTTCTCCTTGGCCATTTCATCGGCGGGCAAGGTCGCGTGCTGCATGATGTCACACAAGATGTCGATGGCCACCCGCGCGCCGGTATTCGGCACGTCGATGTGATACACCGTGCGGTCGAACGAGGTGTACGCGTTCATGTACCCGCCCGCCGCCTGCACTTCCTGGTCGATCCGCCCGGACCCGCGCGTGCTGGTGCCCTTGAACAGCATGTGTTCGAGCACGTGGGACATCCCCCCCCCCAGCCATTTGCCCTCATGGATGCTGCCGGTCATGCTCCACGCCTGCGCCGAAACCACCGGCGCGCTGTGATCCTCGCGCACGATGATCGTCAACCCGTTGTCCAGGGTTGTCACCTGCACGCCCGCCGGGATCGCCGGCAATTCACTTTTTCCCATTTCGTGGCCCCGGGCCGGTTGGAAGCTGTTCACAGGCTGGTTACCTTCGTCGCGGGCGGCTGGGCGCCCGGTTTGTTTTGCGGCACGAAAGGCCGCCGGAAGGCGTCCTCAAACGCATAACCGCCCTCAAAATCCGCGCGGGAATCCCGCTCCGTTTTCCCCAATAATTCGTGTTTCACAAGTATAAAAACCATCTCGCCAAAATCTTCGCAACTCCGGATGCCCCACTCCTCGAACACCGTGATGGCCATCGGACCGAACCGTTCCAGTGCGCATTCCCGGATGCCGGCCAGCAACTCCTGCCCCGTGACATGCCGCGGGGCGCCCTTGGACTCCCGGCCGAGGGTCCGCTGCGTGTGGTCCAGCGCATCGCGCAAAAACAGGTAGCCATCCCGCGGATACCGCGGGTCCACCGCCACGATCTGATCCAGCGCGTCTTCGAATAGTATGGCTTGCATGTTATGGTCGCGTCACGGCTTCACCCGCCGCCGGCGGGGGATGCGCGAGTCGGTAGTTCCTGACCGCCCAGCCGGTCAGCAGTAATCCCAGCACCACGCACAATACCATCTGTTCCTGTCGCGTCAGATGAAGCATTGTCCCCAGCTTAATCGGAATCTCAAGCCACCGCAATGTTCACCAGCTTCTTCGGCACCACGATGATCTTCTTGATCGTCTTCCCCTCAATGAAGGGTTTTACTTTGTCGCTCGCCAACGCGGCTGCTTCCAGTTCCGCGGCCGGCAGGTCCACCGGCACCACCAGGCGATCGCGCAATTTGCCATTCACCTGCACCGCGATTTCCACTGTGGTTTCCACCAGCCGGGCGGCGTCATACTTGGGCCACGGCACATATGCCAGTGTCGCCGGCGACCCGGGATCCCCCGCCGCGAGTTTGCTGAAGAGCTCCTCTGCCAGATGCGGGGAGAACGGCTGCAACAACGTGAGAAAATCCCGCAGAATTCCCCGCGGCTTGACCTCCCAGCTGATGGCCTCATTCACAAACACCATCAGCGCCGAAATTGCCGTGTTGAACCGCATGCCGTCCAGATCTTCGGTCACCTTTTTGATGCAGGCGTGCAAGGTCTTCAATTGCTCCGGCGTGCCGGGAACATCCTGAATGGCCGCGCTCAGGCGGACTTGCTCGAGCAGTTCCGCCCCGCTGGCGGTCCCCGTCGTCAGGCCTTGTTCAAACGCGGTTTCGCTGTCTTCATCGACGAACAACCGCCAGGCGCGGCCCAGAAAACGATACACCCCTTCCACTCCCTGGGTGTTCCAAGGTTTCACCATTTCCAACGGCCCCATGAACATTTCATACAGGCGGAATGCGTCCGCCCCATAGGCATCCAAAACCACGTCCGGGTTGACCACGTTGCCGCGGGACTTCGACATCTTTTGCCCGTCTTCCCCGAGGATCAGTCCTTGATTGACGAGTTTGTAAAACGGCTCGCAGGTGGACACGTGGCCCAAGTCAAACAACACCTTGTGCCAGAACCGCGCATAAAGCAGATGCAGCACCGCATGCTCCGCGCCGCCCACATACAAATCCACCCCGGGCGTGGCTCCGGCCACTCCCGTGCCCATCCAGTATTGCTCCGCCGCGGGATCCACCATGGCCGCGGGATTCCGCGCATCCTGGTAGCGCAAATAATACCAGCAACTGCCCGCCCATTGCGGCATGGTGTTCGTCTCCCGGGTCACGCCCTCGCTCACGGCCACCCAATCCCTGGCCCGCGCCAGGGGCGGTTGCCCGTCCGGAGTGGGTTTGTAATCGTCCAGTTTGGGTGGTAACACGGGCAGCGCCGAGTCCGGCAACGCCTCGTGATACAATGCCCCGGTGGCATCCCGCTTCCACACGATCGGGAACGGCTCGCCCCAATACCGCTGCCGGCTAAACAGCCAGTCGCGCAATTTGTAATTGATGGTCCGGCGGCCCACGCCCTTTTCCTGGAGCCAGGCCGTAATGGCTTTCTTCGCCTCCGGCGTGGTCAATCCATCGAGAAATCCGGAGTTTACACTCACGCCGTCACCCACAAATCCGGTCGCATCCCCCCCGCCCGGCGCTTGCACCACCAACCGGATCGGTAGGTTAAATTTCCGGGCAAATTCCAAGTCCCGCTCGTCATGCGCCGGCACGGCCATGATCGCCCCGGTGCCATAAGTAGCCAGGACGTAATCCGCGATCCAGATCGGGATCAGTTCCCCATTGACGGGATTAACCGCGCTGGCGCCGGTGAAAACCCCGGTTTTATCTTTCGCCAATTCTGTTCGTTCCAAATCGCTTTTGCCCGCGGCATGCCGCTGATATTCCCGCACCGCCGCCTGTTGCGCCGGAGTCGTCAATTGCTCCACGAACCGGTGCTCCGGTGACAACACCATGTAGGTCGCTCCGAAAAGGGTGTCCGGCCGCGTGGTGAAAACCGTGATCCCCAAATCGGCGCCCGCTACGCGAAATTCCACTTCCGCCCCTTCCGAGCGGCCGATCCAATTGCGCTGCATCTCCTTGAGCGAATGGCTCCAGTCAATGCCGTCCAAATCGTTCAGCAGGCGCTCCGCATAAGCCGTAATGCGCAACATCCACTGCTGCATCGGTTTGCGCACCACCGGGAAGCCGCCCACCTCGCTCTTGCCATCAATGACTTCCTCATTCGACAGCACCGTACCCAGTTCCGGGCACCAATTCACCGGGGCATTGGCCACATAGGCCAGCCGCCGGGCATCCCGATACGCCCGTTGCTGTTCTTCCGTCACGCAATCGGCCGGCAGAACCAGCGTCTCGATCGATTCCGCCCGATTGGTGGCCGGATTGAACCAGGACTGGTACAACCGCAGGAAAATCCATTGGGACCATTTGAAATACTCCGGATCGGTGGTGTCCACTTCGCGGCTCCAGTCATAGCTGAACCCGAGCGCCTGGATCTGGCGCTTGAAAGTGGCGATGTTCGCTTCCGTGGTCTGGCGCGGGTGCTGTCCCGTCTTGATCGCGTATTGCTCCGCTGGCAGGCCGAAGGCGTCCCACCCCATTGGATGCAGCACGTTAAAACCCGTGGCCCGACGGTAACGGGCCAGGATATCCGTGGCGGTGTAACCCTCGGGATGCCCCACATGCAAGCCGGCACCGGATGGGTACGGGAACATGTCCAGCACGTAATATTTGGGCGGCAGGCCCGGTTCCGGATGCCGCTGGGCAAAAGGATGCCCCACCGGGATATTTTCTCCCGGATTCCACGCCCGAAACGTCTGTTGCCGTTCCCAAACCGCCTGCCATTTCGGCTCAATCAAATCAAACGGATACTGTCTGCGACCAATTGCCATAGACACAAATTATGGAGCCATCCCCCGCGGCAGGGCAATGGCAAATGAGGCCCTTTTGACACTCCGGGTTTAGCGTCCGCCTTTCGCTTGCCCGTTCCGGAGGGCATGGCGGCCTGCGGGCTCCCCTCACCTTTCAAGCGAAGGGGGAATTTGGTTCGGGTTTCCCGCCCGCTGCCGACCACAAACTTCGAATTCCCGTCGTCTAATGGCCCACCATTCGCCAGCCTGGGGCAAAGCGTCCCTCGCGCCGCCCCAGGAACAACCCCAAACTGTGATCCGCTGGAACACCAAAAAACTTGCCTCCCGCTGAGCCAAAACGCACTATCGAGCCATGACCAACAATCCATTTTCTGGTCCGTCCCAACGGACTCCAACCCTCCTCTCCCGCCGTGCCGCCCTCAAAGCCGGCGCCACTCTGACCGCCGCGGTCGCCCTCGACCTCAACCTCCTGGCAGCTCCGGCCAAACGGACCGTGGTCGTCTGGTCGGAAGGCACCGCCAACATCGATCCGGGCTCCAAGGGAATTTATCCGAATGACATCAACTCGGCGATCGCCGAGGGCCTGAAACCCCTGGAGGCGGAAGGCTGGGAAATCGTGAAAGCGGGTCTCAATGATCCGGAGCAGGGCATTAGCGACGAATTGCTCAACCGCACCGATGTCCTGATCTGGTGGGGGCACAAGCGGCATGGCGACGTGAAAGACTCCCTCGTGGACAAAATCGAGAAACGGGTCAAATCCGACGGCATGGGCTTCATCGGCACCCACTCCTGCCATTTCGCCAAACCCTACAAACGCCTCATGGGAACCGCGTGCAGTTGGCGGGAATATGTGGCCGACGGCACTTCGGCGATGATCATTGTCAAAGAGCCGAATCATCCCATCTGCAAGGGCGTGACCAGCTTCAAGCTGCCCCAAATCGAGCGCTACGGTGAACCGTTCGCCGTGCCGACACCGGAATCCGTCCCGCTGGACGGACTGTACACCCGCCCCGACGGCAAGACCGAACCGGGTCGCATGGGGATGTGCTGGACAATTGGCAAGGGCAAGGTCTTCTATTTCACCCCCGGGCACGAAACCTACAATGATTATCATCGCCCGGAGGTTCGGCGAATTTTTGTCAATGCGGTGCAATGGGCCGCCCCGGCGAAATAATCGCGACAGCCTGTTGGGTCGGTGCCCCGGGCGTGACCGCGGGGCACCGACTCTTGAACACGTTTACCCATCATCCAGGCGGTTACATTTTCTGCTGATTGGGGTATTGGTAGGTTGGAGCATGGGTGGTTGGCCCTTGGGTGCCCTGGGTGGACTGGTCAGGGGGACGTTAATTAACCGCGTGGTCCTGATGATCGCGGTCAGACCGTGAGCCGGCCATAACTAGTCGGCCAACCCAGAAAAGATTATGACACCTCTATTGGCGGTGCTGGAATTCGGAGACTACGCCATCATCGCCTGCATCGTGATTGTCTTTGCCGGCGGCGCGGCTTTTGGGGCGCGCTCCGAGGTAAATTTACTGCACGTGCAACGGCAGTTGGATGAATTGCGCCAGCGACTGGATGCGCTGCTCAAACATCAGGGCATCGTCCTGCCCCCGCCGCCCCACTCCGATTTGTCGCCCGAACTGCAGTCAATGGCCCGGGATCCTTCCCGGAAAATTGCCGCCATCAAGCGCTACCGGGAGGAACATCCCGGCACCGGCCTCGCCGAAGCGAAGGAACGGATCGAGCGGTTTGCCCGGTCCGGCCAGTAAGGCTGACGGCACGGTCGAAAGTGCAGCGCCCAAATCCCCCGATGCCTCCAACTCCACCGGCCAATCCGCGCGAGCCATTTGATCCGGATCGGTTTATCGCCGCCCAGGAGCATTCCTTCCCCGACGCTCTGAGGGAACTGCGCAACGGGAGGAAAGAAACCCACTGGATGTGGTATATCTTTCCCCAACTCGACGGCCTGGGGAGCAGTTCCACGGCCCGGCATTATGCCCTCCAAAATTTGGCGGCAGCCCGCGCCTACTTGCAACACTCGGTTCTCGGACCGCGGTTGCTGGATTGCTGCCGGGCGCTGCTCGCCGTCCGGGACAGATCGGCCGCCCAGATTTTCGGCTATCCGGATGACCTGAAGCTCCGTTCCAGCATGACCCTCTTCTCACTGGTTCCGGAGCCGCCCCCAGAGTTTGGCCAGGTTCTGGAGCGGTACTTCGAGGCTAAACTTGATTCAAGAACTATGGAGCTACTAAAAAAAGGCCGCGAGAATCGTTGAGGTCAAGCCACTCGCAGACTGGCCTTGAGCACCAAGAAGGCCTTCAGCGCGGATAACTGGAAACCAATCCCCAGGAGTGCAAAAAATGTCAGCACGAGGACGCGAATGGCGGAAGGGTCTGTGTCAAATATCGCCGCCAGGGCCAGATAAAAGCTTGCCACGATAATCCAATAATCCCCCATTTGAAGCACGCCGTATTGCCAGCAGGCCCCGGTTAGACCCGTCAGAAACAAGATGGCCACGACTTTCTTGAAACCAGCCAAGCCACTGGCCACCAACCGAACCAGGCAAAGGATCAGGCTCGCCGCCAAAAAAGCCATTACCCAGTCCGGATCCACGGCGATTTTTCGTGCTTCGAAAAACATCATTCCTCCCTGGATCCACAGCGGACTGAGCCACCCCGCCGCTTGAAGGAGAATCGCGGGGCTAAAACCGGGAAAAACAGTTCGGAACACATTCATGATTTGAACGCTTTCAAAACCACCCCAGGCCGACCACCCACCTGCCGAACCGACATTAACGCAAAATAGTCCGGCCCGCTGGCCGTTCAGAAGTTAACATGCAATTATCACATCCCGCCCCGGCCGTCCATTTGAATCTGCAGCAATCAGATTCTCAAAGCTTATGCGCCCTTCCCGTATTTATTGCTGATCCACCCGGGCGCGCGGTTCACAGCTGGTCCGCCAGTGCCTTGACAAAGAAATCCTCCCACCCGAGCGGGACGGGCCCGTTTAGCTCCTGGCTGCGCTGAAAATCGATTTCAAACAGATCGTGCCGCAATTGTGCCACCGCCGTCGGATCGGAGAATCCCACATCCAATTCCTGCGATATCCGCAGGCTCAGCTTGTCGAAGTTGGCCGAGCCCACACACGCCCAACCATCGTAAATCGCCGCCTTTACATGCGACATCCCCGGGTAGGCATAAACACGAATGCCGTTTTCCAACATCCGGTTGGCGGTGATCTGGCAGCGGGTTTGCATGATCATATAGTCATTTTCGCTCGGAAAAATCACCCGCACGTCCACGCCCCGCCGGCGGGCGCGGATCAATTCCCGCAGAATGGTATCGTCGCCGAAGTAGGCGTTTTCGAGATAAATATACTTTTGGGCCCGCTGGATGGCCTCCAATTGGGCCCGGTAGATCTCCACCTTGCCGGTGGCGGTGCGCAGCGGGCGGAGATCGATCGCCTCGGGCACCTCCAGTTTGCGGGGATGCAGCCGGCTGAAAAGGGATACCCAGGCGTAGCCGTAATCCCCGAAGGGCCCGGCATGAACCCAGGCCTCGCTAAAATCTTTTTCCAGTCGTCCCACAATCGGCCCCTTCAATCCCACCATCATGTCGTGCCACTCATACCGGTACTCGCGCCCGATATTCATCCCGCCGAGGTAGGCTTCCCGGCCATCCAGGATGATGCACTTCCGATGATCGGCCGTCAGCCAGGGATTGGAAGCCGAGCGCGCGCGCGCCCGGGATCCCGCTTCGAGATAGGATATAATGTCACCCGGCGGCAGGAAGTCCACGGGTGCCCGTGTGTGCCCGCTAAACTGCCCCGCGAAAAGCGATCCCATCGCGTCCAGCAAAACCCGGACCCGCACCTGGGCGGAACGCCGCTTCAACAAGTCCGCGATTTTCACCGCGTAATCGTCGTTGTCGAAGATGTACACCGCGAAATCAATGGTTTCCCGGGCGGCTTCCAGCGACTGGATGAGGGCGGGAAAAAACCGCTCCCCATCGATGAAGAAATCGATTTTGCCTTTGAACCGCCGGGCGGCAACCAAATGGTCCAACCGGGCTTCCCAAGCGGCCAAATCCATGCCCGGTCCGTCGGCCAGCGGCGGGATGGGGTCGGAGGTCGTCTCCGTCCCGGCTTGCAGCGCCGCGGCGCTGGAGGTGCCAATCTGCCACACCCCGCGACTCACGAGGGTAACCGGATTTTTCACCGCGGTCACCACCAGGCTTTTGAGGAAGAGCGAGTTCAACGCCCGCACCGCGAACCATCCCGGCACTTCAAAGGGCAGCATTTCCGGATCCCGCGGGTAACTCAAAAAAACAATCAATTTTTGGGACACATCGATGAGGACGAACGCGGGGTCCTCGCCAGTGACAAACAAATACTGATTCTCGCCCGGCGAAATGGCATTGACCCCGGCCTGCAGCAGCTTGATGGCTTCCCGGGAAAAGTCCGCATCGTTGAAGGTCTGGTCCACGATGACGCCTGGGGGCTTGTCTTCCAGCTTCACCACCCCAAGTTTGCCGCTGGCATCGTGGAAAACCACCATTTCACGACTTTCCACGAGAACAATCGCCCCATGACCCGCCGCCGCCGGCACCAGTGCCTCGAAGATTCCCCGAACCAGGTCCTGCCAGTGCCGGGCATCACGCACGGCCACCTGGTTGGTGCGCTTCACGGCGGCCGCCAGCTCGGCGTGCGGCTGTTTATCGAAGGTAAGCACCGCGAAGCGGTGCTGATAGGTCAGCGTTCCCGGACCCGGAGCCGGCCAACTCGCATGTGCATAGGCATCCAACCCCCGCACGGGAATGCGGACCTGCAGGTTGGTGCCGCGCACGTATACCAAAAGGTTGGTGAGGCTGGCGGGCTCGACTTGGACCAGGTAACGACTCCGCTGCCCGGAGGTGGAGCATCCAGCCAAAACCAATAGCAAAAGCCCGGTCAGCAATCCGGGGAGAAGCCGTGGCGGGAGGGGGGAGTTCTGGTGGCGCGCCTGCACGCGTCCTTATCTAATCGACGAAACTCTCGCCGTCAATCAGGGCGCCGCCAGCCGGCACCCTGATCCCAACCCGGAATCACTCCACGATCTTCTGGCGGGCGGGTTTTTCCACCGCGGGGGCGGTCGTCGCCGCCGCATCGGGCTGCACCATACCCATCTTCTTTTTATACTCCTGGAAGAGCATTGATCCGCGAGTCTTACGCAGCTCTTGTTGGCGGGAGATCCCCGAACCCATCTCTTTCGCCAGGTCCAGGGTGGCGCGCATCTGGCCTTCCCCGCCCGCGGCGGATTGGCGCAATTGTTGCATCGACTGGCCCAATTCCCCACCCATCATCCCCTGCAGTTCCGTGATCGAACTCTTCATGATTCCGGCCAGATTCTCCAGCGAGCGGCCGGTTGCCACCCGCGCCTTGACGGTCTCGAATTCCCGTTGGAACTTCTGAATTTCGCGCAGACTTTGCGCGATGATCAAGGTGTTCTGCTGATATAACTCCTCCAGGTTGGTCAACTGGGACTTGTTATCCTCCAGCTCCGCCTCCAAAGCCGCCAGTTCCTCGGCATAATGGGCGCCATTGGTCTCATCATTAGACGCCGCCGCCGCCTGGAGCATGCCCTGAAGATCGCTGCGCTGCCGTTCCTGGCGTTTCACCTGATCCTTGAGCAGCGCCACCTGTCCCGCCAGTTGCCCGTTGGCATAGTGCGCCTTGTCCGCCTTGGCCTTGGAATCGCGGATGCCGCGCTCCACCACCGCCTGGTTGATCGCGTCGGTTTCGGTTGCCTTTTCGGCCGTCAGGCCGAGCCAGATGAAGAATCTTTTTATTGCACGAAACATGGTGTGGTCTGGTTGAGTTTACCGCTGTTTTCCCGGCGCTCCGCCCGGCTGCCAACTGGGCTCCGAAAACCGCTTCCGGCGCGCTTTCGGGCACTGAAAAACCGTCTCCTAGCCATTGCCCGCGCCGCAGGTGGCCCGCCGGCCGGACTTCCCTTTGCGCTTCTTGCAATCGTTAGCAGCAACCGGTTCATGTGTCAAACAATCCCATATTCCGGCGCCCGCCGCCTTTACAACCTGGCGCCCAATTCGTAACGACTCTCCGGGTTTGCCCGTTTGCCCGCCCCCGCCAATCCCCACTTGTCTTGGCGGTCAACGTCAGGCATCTTCCCGGCGTTGCCGATGCAGTAAAACCCAAAGCATTGTTAAATATCGTGGAAAAACAAAGAATTGTGGAAAAGGGTCCGGAATTGAAACGGGACGATTTGATCGTCATTGGCGGTGCCGGCGGCTTTATTGGCGGCGCTTTGGCCCGTCGCTTTCGTGAACAGGGCTTCACCAACATCCGTGGAGTCGATCGCAAACCGGTTCCCGAATGGTATCAGCGGGTGCCCGGCGTCCAGAATTTGACCCTGGACCTCAGCCACGAGGATAATTGCAAACGGGCCTGCGAAGGCGCTGTCGAAGTCTATAACCTGGCGGCGGATATGGGCGGCATGGGCTTCATCGAGCGTTTTCGCGTGGAATGCCTGCGCAGCATCCTCGTCAATACCCACATGGTGGAAGCCGCCTGGCAGGCCGGCGCACGGCGCTTCTTCTTTTCCTCCTCCGCTTGCGCATATAATACCGAACTCCAGAAGGACGGCCAAGTCCGCGCCTTGAAGGAAACCGACGCCTACCCCGCCATGGCGGAACGCGGCTACGGCTGGGAAAAATTGTTGTCCGAAATGTTCTGCCAGGAGTATTGGGCGGAACGTGGTTTGAAAACTTTCATCGCCCGTTTCCATAACGTATACGGCCCCAACGGCACTTGGGACGGTGGCCGCGAAAAAGCCCCCGCCGCGATCTGTCGCAAGGTCATTGAAGCCATTGACCGCAATGACCTCTCGATCCAGATCTGGGGCGACGGCTCCCAGCAGCGCAGCTTCATGTATATCGATGACTGCCTGCGCGGCATTGACAGCATCACCCATTGCGAAAACTTGATCGCCACCCCGATTAATCTCGGCTCCAGCGAACTCGTCACCATCAACGAACTGGTCACCCGGGTCGAAAAAATTGCCGGCGTCACCCTCAAACGCCACTACAAATTGGACGCCCCCCGCGGCGTCGCCGGCCGCAACAGCGATAACACTTTCATCAAGCAGGTCCTCGGTTGGGAACCGGACACCTCGCTCGACGTCGGTCTCAAAGCCACTTACGACTGGATCAAGACCCAGGTGGAGGCCCGCAAAGCCGGTCACCGCGTGGTGGAATAACGCGCCCGAACCATGAACGCCATCCGGTTCCTCGTCGCCCTGGGTTGCAGCCTCTCCCTGACCGTGGCTGCCACCCGGGCGGCGGACGGCGTGGCGCTCGGTGGGAAGGTGACGGTCCAGTTCGTCGATCCCGCGACGGGCAATCGGATTCTGGGCACCCGGGATGATTTCATCGCCGCGCTCACCCCCTTTGAACGGGCGGCGCGGATGGTGACGAATCGGGCGGTCTCCGAGCGGGAGTTTCTGGAATTCGCCCGCACCAATGTGCTCGCCTGGACGCCGGAAGAAACCAACCGCCTGACCCGGGCGCTCCAAACGGTGGCACAACGCCTCGCGCCCTGGCATTTGCCCTTTCCCGAAACGATTTGGCTCATCAAATCCACGGGCCACGAGGAGATCGACGCCGATTATACCCGGCAAAATGCGATTATCCAACCAGTGAGCATGTTGCGGTCGCTCAGTCCGGACATCCTGCAACATGAACTGTTCCATGTCCTCTCGCGGGCGAACCCCGAACTGCGCGAAAAGCTCTACGGCGTCATCGGATTCCAACGCATTAATGAGGTCCCCGTCCCCGCAGAATTGGCCGGAAGGTTATGGACGAATCCGGATGGGGTCCAAAACGGTTGGCGCCTGCAGGTGACGAACCATGACGAAACCCTGAACGTGGTGCCCGATTTGTTCGCGCCGGCCAATTTTACCTATACGAACGTGGTGAATCCCTTCAGTTTTTTCCGCCTCCTCGAGGTGGAAAATGCCGGAGGCCAATGGCACCCCAAACTGACTGCCGGTCATCCCCGGCTGCTGTCGCTCCGGGAAGTGACCGGATTTACCGAGCAGACGGGCCGCAACACCCGCTATGTGATCCATCCGGATGAAATCCTGGCGGATAATTTCGTGCTGCTGCTCAACAACCGCACGAATCTCGCCACGCCGCGAATCATCGCGGAGATGAAGGAAATTTTCGCGCCCTATCGTCGCCCTTCCCCGCCCGGGTTGTGACGTGTGCGCCCGCCGGATTGCGCCATGAAGCCGCCTTTCCCGCGTTCCCGCCGTGCCGGATTCACTTTGGTGGAATTGCTCGTGGTGCTGGCCATCATCGCCATCCTGGCAGCCCTCCTGCTCCCGGCGTTGAGCAAGGCCAAGGTCCGGGCGCAAAGCCTGCAATGCCTGAACAACCTCCGGCAGGTGATGCTGGCCTGGCGGTTATATGCCGATGATTTTGGCGGCCATCTCGTGTTCAACACCGTCCTCGAAACGGATCCCACCCGGAGCTGGTGCGTGGGGGCCTTGCAATTTGACGCGTCCACTCCCGACAACACGAACACCCTGCTCTTCACCAAGGCTTTGTTGGGACCCTATTTTCGCGCGCCCGCATTGTTCAAGTGTCCGGGCGACCGGACCATGGACATCTCCCTCAAGCTGCCGCGGGTGCGCAGCATTTCGATGAATGCCTTCATGGGCGGCTTTGCGGATGGCACGGAGTGGTATCAAATCACCGACGCCCTGGCCACCTGGCGGGAGTATCGGAATCTCGGCCAAATCGATGATCCGGCCAACCGCTGGGTTTTCACCGATGAGTGCCCCACTCTAAATGACGGTTATTTGGTTCACCTGATGCCGCTCGGCACCACCCGGATGCCGGCCAACGGCGCGATGAACGATTGCCCGGCCAGCTACCACAATGGTTCCGGAGCGTTGTCCTTCGCCGACGGTCACTCCGAAATCCACCATTGGCGGGACGCCGCCACGCTCAATCGCACCGGCCATCCGGTACCGATTGTCCCCGGAATCTCGCCCAACGATTACGTCTGGTTGGCCCAGCGCACGACCGGCCCCCGCTGAATCGGGGGCGGCAGGACGGCGACCTCAGTTCTTCGGCAGGAAGGTGAAGGCCACCGCGCCCAGGATGCAAAGAAAGGCGGCGGCATGATTCCAGCGCACCTTCTCCCCGAGGTAAAGCACGGCAAACCCGCAAAACACCACCAAAGTGATGACCTCCTGCATGATCTTTAACTGGGTGGCCGTATAAACCGAACTGCCCCATCGGTTGGCGGGCACTTGGAGGATGTATTCACAGAGGGCAATCCCCCAACTGATGAAAATGACCCGCCAGATGGGGGCGCTTTTGAATTTCAAGTGGCCATACCAGGCCACCGTCATGAACAAATTTGAGCCCACCAGCAACAAGATCGGCAGCCAGCGTGTTTGTGTGATTCCCGTCATAATTCAAGCTTGATATTGGGGGTCGGGTTGGGACGGAACGGCGCCCCTCTGAGCCGCAGTTTCCGGGCAACCGGAAACTTGGCCCCCGGTTTTACATCCCCCGCCCCCTTCGCCCCCCGCGGTCAAGCATTTTAGGCCGCGAAGCGCGGATTTAACAATCCAAATCCGGTGCTTTATAATTGACCCGACCGACCAAGTTGGTTGTGATGATTGACCGTTGCCCCTTGGGGTGACCAACCAGATGGCCAAACTTTCGTTACGGACCGGGAACGCCTTGCGCTCACCGGCGGCGACCAAGTACGACGCACATCATACGGTACTCTCAAAGACGTATGGCGCGCTCGCCGACTTGCGCCGCGAACTCGCGGATTCCAAGGCGGCGGTGGCCCAGCGCCAGGAAACCCTCAACCAGTTTGCCGCTTGCGAGGATTCCCAGCGGGCCTGGCTCCTGCTGGAGGATTATTTCGAAAACCTGTCGCTTTCCCGGCGGGATTTTCCCGGGGAGGATTGGTGGCCGCGCATGATGGCGGTCCTCGGCAAGGCTCGCCTGGAGGAACTGGCATTCCTTTTCCTGCGCGCGCACCGGCCGGTCCCCACCGAACTGGTGGCCAATGCCAACCTGGATCATTTTGCCGAGGTGGAGGAAGCCGAGCAGGAAAGCCGCCTGGTGCAACAACTCGAGCAGTGGTTGTCGCCCCCCACCCCCGCGCATCTCGACTCGCCCCGGGCCATTTTGCGCGTGCTCTGTCGGCCGCTCGCCGACACCGACCATCCCGCCCGCCGGCGCCTGGCCGTGCAATTCCAGTTATTCCGTTCCCGCACCGGGGAAAAGCACAAGTCCCTGGCGGAACTCGTCGAACTGACCACCCGGGCGGCGCACGAGCAGGAGTTGTTTCAACCCAACGACTGGGAGTTTATCCAATGGCTGGCCGATACCCACGGCGCGCGCGAGGACAGCGACGGCACCCTGCTGCTCACCGACGTGGAGCTGTTGCACTGGCTGGCCCGGTGGGGTCAGGGCCACCGATTGGAACTCGCCACCGGGCCGGGCTCGTTGAAATTCCTGGGGCAGGTGGCCGAATTGACTCCCCATCTCGAAACGGGTGAGGTGGAGTTGCTGTTCACCCAGCGGCTGACGTTGCCGGGCGGCGAAACGCATCCCCTCACGGAGGTGCAGTTCTTCTCCAGCCGCCCCCCCCTGGCCTTGGTGGGCTTGAATTTCTACCTGTTGCGCAACGCCCCTCCGCCTTCGTTGCTGGAACATTGGGCGGGCAAACCTTCCCTCCCCGTCCGCAAATTGAGCCACCGGCTGCTCAAGCAACTGCGCAAGCATCATTCTGTACCCGGGGTGGATTGGTCCCAACTCTGTGTCGCGCACTCCGCCCAGCCGCAATTCATTTTCGAACTACTGGACGAAACCGTCCGGCTCCGGTTACTCGCCCGCAGCGAACGGGACCAGAGTCTCTGGGTATGGAACGGTCATGATTGGCAACCGGACGCCAAACACCAGTCGACCGCTGAAAAACCGGAAATCCTGGATGATCCCCGGCTGGAGCCCGTCACGCAATGGCTGCGGCAACTGGATTGGTTCACCCCGGAGCCCGGCCTTTGGGTCGGCGACGCCACCGAAGCCTTCCTGAGCACTTTGGCCACCGCCTGGCCGGATCGCCCGGCCGACGCGGAGTACCTGGGCAATCCCGCCTTTCACCGCCTGTTCCTGATGCCGCGCCAATTGCGCCCCCGGGTCATGATCAAAGGCACCGGCATCGACTGGCTCGCGGTTTCCGCCGAGTGGGAACAGGAAGGCCTGAAATTGACCGCCGCCGACTTGCAGCGGCTGCAAACCGCGACCGGCCGGTTCGTGAAATTGCCGGATTCGGGCTGGGTGGAACTGGATTCCGCCGCGGTGCAGAGCGCGCACGAAACCATGGCGGACCTCGGCGTGGAGGGATTAATCCCCGTCCCCCACCGCATTGGCATCGAACAGGCCGCCCATTTGGATGAAGCGGGATGGCAGCGTTTTGCCGACTCTCCCCAGGCGCAAGGCCTGCGAGACCAACTCAAGGAATTCAAGGGCACTCCCCCCACCCCGCTCCCCGCCTCCGTGGCGGCGGAATTGCGGCCCTATCAAAAGGAGGGTTTCGATTTTCTCTGCCACCTGAGCCGCCTCCGGCTCGGAGGGATCCTGGCGGACGACATGGGGCTCGGCAAAACCCTCCAAACCCTGGCCTGGCTGGCCTGGTTGCGGGAACAGGACGGGCCGGCTCCCAAGCCCTCGCTCGTCATCTGCCCCGCCTCCGTGCTGCACAATTGGCGGCGCGAGGCCAACCGCTTCACGCCCCACCTGCAGGTGTTGGTCCTGGAGAGCGGTGCCGCGCGGCATAATCTGCGCAAGCAAATCCCCCAGCACGATTTGATCGTGACCAATTACGCGCTCCTGCGGCGGGACTTGGAAGCCCTCCAGAAATTCGCCTTTCACGCCGTGATTTTGGATGAGGCCCAATTTATCAAGAATCCCGCGGCCCAGGTGACGCAATCCGTAAAGCAGCTAAAAGCCGACCATCTCCTGGCGCTCACCGGCACCCCCCTGGAAAATCGGCTCCTGGATTTATGGAGTATTGTGGACTTCGTCCAGCCGGGCTACCTCGGTAACCAGGAGCATTTTTCGCAAACTTACGAACCCCGCGGGGACGGCGTCGAAAGCGCCCAGCGCATCGCCCGCCGCCGCCTTTCCGCCAAACTGCGGCCGCTGATGCTCCGCCGGCTTAAGCAGCGCGTGGCCAAGGATCTGCCGGACCGCATTGAAGAGCGGCGCGATTGCCAACTGGGTGACGATCAACGCAAATTATACCTGGCCGAACTGCGCCGCAGCCGCGAGCAGGTTTTTCAGGTCGTCTCGGATCGCGGGCTCAACCAGAGCAAAATCCACGTCCTGGCCGCTCTCACGCGTCTGCGACAAATCTGCTGCCATCCCCAGTTGGTGGGCAACGACGCCGCTTCGGGCAAGACCGACACCCTTTTTGAATTGCTCGAACCGCTGCTCACCGAAGGCCAAAAGGTTTTGGTCTTCAGCCAGTTTGTGCAGGTGCTCAAACTGCTGGAGGCGGAATGCCAGCAACGCCAGATCAAGACTTTCCTCCTCACGGGACAGACCAAACAACGCCAGGAAGTGGTCAGCGCCTTTCAGGCCGAACCCGGTGCGGCCGTCTTCCTGCTCAGCCTCCGTGCCGCCGGCACCGGTCTGAATCTGACCAACGCCAGCTACGTCGTCCTGTACGATCCCTGGTGGAATCCCGCGGTGGAAGCCCAGGCCATCGACCGTTCTCACCGCATTGGGCAGGTCAACACCGTGAACGCCTACCGCCTGATCGCCCCCGGCACCGTGGAAGAAAAGATCTGGGAATTGCAGCAAAGCAAGGCCCAGACGATCGCCGACGTGCTGGGTGAGGAAGGCTTTGCCCGCAGCCTCTCCAAGACGGATCTCGAATACCTCTTCGCCGAGGACTGATTCGCGCGCGCCCCCGCGAGGCCGCCGGGCGGGGGTTTCCTCTAAGTCCTGCTCCAAAAAAAAACGGAGACCAGGGTTGCCCCTGGTCTCCGGTGATGGCTTATTCAGCGCGCTGAATTACTGCACCAGGCGATAGAACTTCTGCTGGCTCGCTCCGACCGGGACGACCAGCGGATTGGGATTGCCCGGGACGTTGCTCCAGGTCTTCAGATCCGTGGACTGTTGCAACACGGCCTGATATCCGACCCAACCCAGCGAGAACGACCCGCCGGTGATGGTCGGCACACCAAACACTGGCAGGGCCACTGGGCTGTAGGAGGAGAGATACAACCCGGGGATGGGAGTGAGGTTCGCCGCCGGAGTTGCATCCGTGGAAATACGCCAGGCCACCTTGACATAATCGCCGCCGCCGCCTTCCACCTGCAAGGCACGGATGAAGTAGGACTGACCCGCCACCAGCGTCTGCGGATCGGAGGTGTAGGTCACCGAACCCGGCTCCGTGAACGAGTGGCAGCAGTTGGGTTCATAGGCGATCGTCGACAAGTTCAACGGACTCGCGTCCGTGCTCAGGTCCAGTTGCGAAGCGTCATCGCTCCACAGGAAGAAGGTGTAATCACCGGAAACCGTCGGCTTGATCCAACCCGAGACGGAGACACCGTAATTATCACCCAGTGCGCCAAACGCACCAACGTTGTTCAGATCGCCGCCCGTAAACAGGCTCGAATCAAACGCCGTGAGATAGGCGTTGGTCTGCGGGGTATTCGGGAAGAGCGCGTTGCCAATCAGGTTGGCGACGCCACTGCCCGAACCGAGGTAGTAGTAATCCAGTTCCGCGGAGCCGCTGGTGAGCAGCGGCGCCCGGAAATAGGTCGTGCTGGGGGCGATCGTGTTCGGGGTGACCGCCTGATCGTTGACGCCCGAGACGGTCAATCCGTATTTTTGCCCCGGGGTCAGCCCCGTGGTGGCAATCAAGACTTCCTTCCAATCACCACCCAGCACCGAAGCCCGGTAGTCCGTGGACATCGTGACCGAACTGATCCCGACTGCGGGATTGAACGAGTATTTGGTGATGTCCGAGGCCGTGTTGACGTCCATGCGCTTGTTGTAAAGCACCTTGACGAGGTACGGGCTCGTACCGCCATTGACATTGGGGGTTCCCAGCGCCGTCGCCGAAACCACGACCGGCTTGTTCGTGTCCGGAACGATCAGCACCTTGACCGCCACCGTCGTGACGGTGCCCAGGGGGTTAGCCACGGTGACTTGATAAAGGCCGGAATCCGCCGGCGTTGCTTCGGCAATCACCAGGGTGGCATTGGTCACGTCCTGCGGGTAATGCAGCGTGGTATCGGGATTGCTGGTGCCGCTCAGCGGATTGTTGTTCGCCAGCCACTGATACGTGTTGGGGAAACCTGCCGCCACCACGGAAAGGGTGATGGTGCTGCCTTCCACATTCGTAACGCCGAGGGGCGCGGTAGTGACGTTCGGGGCTTGGAACTTGATGCTCCAATGGTTGGAGATCTGGTCGGTGGTCAGCGCGTAGTTGTAGAGCGCCACTTCGTCCAGGACCCCGTGAATCGGGAAGGATCCGCCGTTGCGGACACCAATCAGCAGCGGGGCGGAAGGATTCGGCACATAGGTGCCGCCGAGCGCCACCTGGGTGTTTTGTCCCACGATCTGGTTTTCGGAATAGAGCGTGGAGGTGTTGACGCCGTCCCAGACTTCGACGAGGTGGTACCAGTAATTGGGCTTCAACGGTCCGCCCTGCCCGTAGGCATAGTGACTCACCCCGCTGTTGTTGCCCAGGTGGGTCTCAAAGGAATCCGCATCGTTTTCCATGTAGAAGCACCAGCCATCGCGGGCATTGCCGTTGCGGAATTGGGAACAAATCGGGACATAGATGTTGATGTCATCCGGCTTGACCCACAATTCCACGGAGAAGGGACCGCTGGGATTCAGCGTCGCCGAGAAAGGCACCTGGGCGTTGCCGCCCGAGAAATGCGCCCCGGAATCGGCAATCCCCGGCAGCACGCCACCGGCGCCGAGCGTCACCGCGCCGGAATAGGCGCCATCATGACCACCGGCGGCATCGAACGCGGTGGTGCCGTTGGTCTCATCCAAACGCCAATAGGCCATCGGATTGTCCGCCATGACGAGGGAGGAGTAACGATCGCCCGGCGTGGTGAAGTTCAGAACAAACGTCGGGCTGTTGGTGAACCCGTAAGGGTTGGACACCGTCACCCCATAGGTCCCCGATTGCGCGACGGCGGTCGGCGACAGGGTGAGAGTGGCGGCGTTCGCTCCCGGGATCGGCGTCCCGTTGCGCGTCCAGCTATAGCTCAGCGGGGCGGTCCCGGAAGCCTTGACCGAGAAGGAGGCCAGACCGCCGGCCAACAGCGTCTTCGTGCCGGTCGCGGGCAGGGCCGTGATCGAAGGCGCGGCCGTGTTGGTGCCAAACAGGAACTTGGAGTTGTGGATGGCAATGGTATTGGCGCTCAGCGCGCTGCCGTAAACCGCGACTTCATCGAGCGAACCCGTGAATTCACCGCGGCCACTCAGGCCCATCGAGCCAATCCAAAGATTTTCTCCGGTATAAATACCGAAGCTCGGGTTGACCTTCGTGCCCAAAGAAAGGCCATCGACGTAAGCGGTGACATCGCCGTTGTTAAACACGACGGCCACGTGCGCCTGCCGGCCCAGGAGCGACACGGGCAAGGCCCACGTGATGGGCTGCGTCAGGGAATCGTTGGTGTAAATCAGCGAACCGCCATCCGGACTGGTCAGAATGGCATAGTAAACCGGGTCGCCACCGTCCGAGGCTTCGGCAAAGATGGTTTCAGCGGCGGTCGAAATGGCGGGTTCCAAAGCCACAATGGCTTCGATGGTGCCGTTGCCACTGGCGAACTCAAAAGCGGGATTGTTCGGGATCGAAACGTCACCATCCGCGGTATTTTTCAGCCGGAGCGAGCGGACGCCAAAGGCGTGGTTGGTGCGCCCATCATATTCCGCCGTGCCTTCCAGCGTGCCATTATGACCGCCTTTGACATCGGTCAGCGTGCCGCCGGTGTTGCCATCCACGGGATAATACGCCACGAGGCTGGATTCCGCCGTCACGGCGCTCTGATAGGCCGCGATATTGGAAGGATTGGTGGCCAGCACCGTCAAAGTCGCCACCGAAGTGGTCTTCGCAATGCCGGTGAAATTGTTCAGGACACAATAGAATTGCGCCCCGTTGTCACCCGCTCCGACCACGTTCAGAGTGTAACCACTGGAGTTGGCACCCGGAATGGCGACATTCCCGCGGTACCATTGATAGGTCGTGCTATTGTCGAAGGCCACGCCCACCGAGAACGGGGCGGCACCACCGCTCCAAACCGTGGTGGTTTGTGGTTGCACGAGGATATTGGGAGCCAGGGAGCGCGTCAGCAGGTCGTTGGTGGAAAACTGGCCGGAGGCAAAGGTGGACATCCGCAATTCGTCCAGATACCCGGTGTAGGTGGGTTGGGTCCCGGGGGCGGAACCGGCAAAGACATCGCCCGCTGGCACCGAAGCCAGGGCGTGGCCGACATCCGGCGCGCCATTGGGCACACCATTGACATAATAGGTGCAGGTGCCGCCGTCGTTGACGATGGCCAGGTGCGTCCAATGGTTGGTGTCCACCACCCACGGATCACCAATGGTGATTTCGGAACCGATGATTACGGCCGAGATCGCCATGATTCCTTCGCTGTCGTTCGTCAGTTGGAATTTCACGCCGCCGGAAGAACCGCTGCAAAACAGCCAGGAACGATTTCCGGGTTTCGTGCCGGGATATTCCGGCAGGCACCAGCACTCGATGACGTAATTCGTTGCCGGGGGATTATAACCGATATTCCACATGCCGGCCGCGTCCACATGCGTGGGCGTCCAATAGAGGCAGCTGGTGCTGGTGTAGCCCGAGGTTCCGAGGGGACCGCCCGCGCCAAATGGCTCGATGCCCACCCCCGCATTACCGCTGCCCACCCGGGAAAAGGCGCTCCCAAAGCGCCGACCGTTACCACTGGAATCCCCGTAGAGATCCGCGACTTCACCGTAATGCCACCAGCCCTGGACCGTGACGGTCGCGGAGCTGGTCATCACTGCCACAAATAGGCAGCTGACCGCTGTCAGGATACGTTTTAGCATATGGAATACTTTCTTGGATTTACCGCTTCCTTTCCCGGGAGTGGAACGGGGAGTTCCAAGCAACAGATAGCCAGACCGGACGACTCCGGCAGGATTGGAAGGTTCTTGATCAATTAACCGGCTTTGATGGAATCGCTCACCCCTGGCTCACACAAAACCCGGGCGAACATCTTAGGTTGTAATTCTCCGCCAAAAAATCCCCCGCGCATGGGACGAGGGGACGGTCGTGCGCTACTCCGCGCAGTCCCCGTAACCAGGCACTTTGGATCATTTGTCGAATACCATTACCATGCCCCATCCCCCAGAATTCGGCAAGGACAATTGTGTCCGAATTTCGTAACCTCCCCCGCGCCGGTGCGGGGGGAAGCCGCGTCCCCACCCGCACCAACGGGCATCTTTCAAAGTCCCTTCAGGGATTGCAAATAAGCCACCAGGGAGGCCAGATCACCCGGAGTCAGTTGGTCCGCCAGGCCTTCCGGCATGATGGAAAGCGTTCGCGTCCCGCGTTTGGCGATGTCCTTCTTCGCGATAACGTTGGCCCCGGCGAGGTTGCGAATTTCCAGTGAATCACCCGATTCCTTGACGATAAAACCATCGTATTCATTGCCATCCTTGGTCTCCACGGTGGTGGTGACAAATCCCTGGGCGATCTGGGCGCTGGGCCGCAGGATGGATTCAATAATTTCCGGCCGCCCATACCGCGTCGCGATGTCGCCCAGAAACGGCCCCTTGAGCGGTTCACTCTTGGAAACCGTGTGACATTTCACACAGGAGAGTTTCTCAAACCACTGGGCGCCGGCTTGCGGATCGCCCGGAATCTTCAAGGCGGCTGCCAGCACATCGGCGTAGACAAGTTTTCCAATGACGTCCTTGCGATCCGCCGCGGCGGTGAGGGCCGGGGTATTCAAGCCCAATTGGGTGGCCGCATAACCCGCGGCAACGGCCACTTCGGGATTGGCATCCGCGAGGCGCCCCCGGACCTGCTCCACATAATTCGTGGCCCGGTAATCGCCGATCGCGCGCAGTAAACTAGCCGCGTAGGTGGATTTCCAGGCTGCCTCGATCGCTTGTTGGGCGGTGGTGCGGGCCTGCCGGGCCTGATTATTCGGTGTCGCCGCGATTTGCAGCAGCACGCCATAGGCCAGCTCCCGCTCGGCGGGAATCCCGCTGGTCGCCAGTTTTTGGAAATACCCGGCGTTCCGGGCGTGCCGGCGGTCGCGCACAAAACCGTCGCGCCATTGCCCGGCCAGGCTGCCCGCTTCCCGCGCCCCGCCCACCGCGGCCAGCACCCGCACGACGGCTTCCACTCCCTCGGTCTGATTGGCGGCCCGTAACAGGGAATCAAATGCCTTGGTCCGCAAGGCCGGCTCCGCTTTCGCGTCCTTCGCCACCGCTTCAAGAAACGCGAGACTTTCCCGGTTCAGCATGGTCTGCCGCCCGAAAAGCTCCACCACCGCCGGCCGGGCTTTTGGATTTTGGTCGGCAATCTTCATCAGCGTGCCCCCCAAGCCTGGCACATCAATCTTGTTCGCCAGGAAAGCCTCCAGCAGATAATGCAGCGTCCCCTCATCGGCATTCGCTACGGCGGTGAGGAGTGCGCGGCCAATTTTTTCACTCTCGGACCACGTCGTCCATTTGAAATAAGGTCCGCTCGTGTCGGGCCGCGTCCCCCACCAGGAACCATCCCAATCCGCCTCCTGATAGTAGAGCCGGCAAAGGGTTTCCAGCACCGCCCGCCGCCCAGCCGCCATGTCCGAACTTTGCAACCGTTCCAAAAGTCCGGCCACCACTTTGGGCTCATGCAGATTGCGCAGGACCCGGGTGGCTCCGGGAATCAGGGCCGTTTTGGATTGGTCCAGCGCCTGGAAGCAGACGTCGGAAGCCTTCAGCGCCACCAGCGCGCGGAAGGCCACGTGCGCGACCGCCCCATCGCCATCTGCCAGCAGCGGCAGGATCGCCGCGGCGGCCTCCCCCCGGCCCAAACGATCCAACGCGATCACCGCCTGCAACCGCACGGCCGGATTGGAGTCCATCAAACCGTCCACAAAAGCCTGGCTCGGCAGTTTGGCCGCCTCCGGCTTGCGATCGGCCAGCGCCTTGAGCGCATACTGGCGCAGGCTATCCTGGCGGAGCAATCGCAGCAGCGCTTCCTGCGCCGCCACACCGCCCAATTGCTTGAGGGTGAAAATCGCCGCGACGCGCACGGGCAAACCCGCGGTTCCCGCTGCCAGCCGCTCGAGGCCCGTCAGGAAGACCGGCTTCGTCCCCCGCCGCAGGATTTCCCGCTGGATGTGCAACCGCCAGACCGCGCTGGGGGAAGCCAGGTGGCCCAGCAACTGTTCGTCCGAAGTTTTGGCAAAATCCGGAAACGGCGCGGGCTTGAGATTCGCCGGCGTCACGCGCGCGATATAACCCACGTTCGGACCGGAATAATTAAAGGTCGCCCCCTTCCAACTGGCCGCGTAAACACTACCCTGGCCGTCGGCATCAATCCCTGTCGGGCGGGTCATGCCAATAAAGGTATCCTTGCTGGGCGCCTGAAAACTCGCGCCGGCCGGAGTGAGCGGATGCCGGGTGACCGTGTTCCAACCCCATTGGCAGGTGTATAACCCATAACCGTAGCCGCCGGGAAAACCCGGTTCATCCAGAAACAACGACCCAGTCGGCGATCCGCCGCCGTAATCAACCATGGTGGGAATCATTTCATCCGAAAAATTTCGGAACAATGACGGATAACCATACATCCCGGTTGGGATCATGTGGGTCAGCCGCACATTCCAATCATCCCCGTCGTTGGTGTTGTCGCAGGTGAAAATGTTCATCAGCGGGTCGATCGCCACGTCATAGATGTTGCGCGTGCCCTGCACCACCAACTCCAGTTCCGTGCCGTCCGGACGCACCCGGACAATGCCACCCCCATGCACCTGCAGTTCGCTACCGTCCTTGGCCACCGCGTGGATGGCGCCATAATCTCCCAAGGCGATGTACAACCAGCCGTCGATACCCATGCGGACGCCGTTGCAAGTATGATCCGCGCCCCGGAATTTCAAATCATGCGCGAGCCCACTCACCAGCACCTCGGACCGGTCCGCCACCCCATCCCCATTGTCATCATAATAGGCCTCCAGGACGGGCGGGTGCATCACATACAGCGTGTTGTGGTCGAACACGATCCCGCGCGGGCTGTCCATCTTCGCGAAAATATTGAACTTGTCGGCCACCCCGTCCCCGTCGGTGTCCAGGCAGCGAACCACCCAACCCCGGTCCGGCTTCGCGTCCAGGGAACCGTTTTGATCCACCCCCACAAACACTTCCCCGCTGGGCGACGCAGAAATACACGTCGGATAACTGATGTCCGGCGGGCCGGCAAACAGGGTCTTTTCAAAGCCGGCCGGCACCTTGACCTCTCCCAACCGCGGATCGCTGGCGGCGGCCCGCGTCGCGCTCGTGGGAACCATTTGCGTGCCCAGAACCTCGCACTCAAAAAAGCTGGCCCAAGCCCCGTCGGCCGCCCGGTTCACCGTCACCCGCACATAACGAATCCCCTCGGCCTTGAAACGGTGCGTATCCGCCTGCGGCCGGCTCCCGCCTTTTTCCTCCGCCAGCAAACGCCAGGAATTCGCATCCGCGGAACCTTCGATCTTGTATTGGTACGCGGCCCCGTCCTGCTCCCACTGAATCCGGCAACCGGTCAGGGCTTCCGGCTTTTGCAGGTCCACCTGCCACCAGTAACCGTTGCCCCCGTCCGGCGCGCACCAGCGGGTGTCGCCGTCGCCATCCACGGCGTCGCCGGGCGCATGGCCGTCTTGCGAACCCGACGCCGTCGCCGGTTTCTGCAACGCCAGATTGATCGGGGCCATCACCATCTTGCCCGGCTTCACCTCGGCCAACACCCGTTTGGCCGGGTGCTGGTAATCGGCGTTGAGCTTGCCCACGGACCACAGCAAACCGCGGGTCACCAGGTCGAGGTAACGGGCGTCCGCCACCGTTTCGTTGTTGTGCCCGAGCGTCGTGCTAAAAACACGGGTTCCATGATAGTTATTGGCCCAGGCCAGTAGGTTTTTGTCCTTGCCCTGCGCCCCGTAAACCAGCGGCGTGACCGTCGGAAAAACTTCGCGGGCATTGTACAATTCCTCATTGATCGTGCGCCAGTCGGCCAGACCCTGGGTGATCGGATGCTGGTGGTCCACGAAACTCAAATCGATCGGCAATTGCGCCCCGTGAAACCGGGTGTCGATCCCGGTGAATTCAAACCAGCCCTTGTACTTCTCAAAACTCACCCGGTAGCAGTGCATGGCGCAATGCAGGTTCACCGCCGGCAATCCGGCCCGGTGCGGCTTCAAAATGCCCTCCACAAAGGCCTCGTCAGTCACATCCGCGAAGCATTCATCGTGCACCACCACGTCGAAACCCTTCGCCCAATCCGGGTCGTTATAAATGCTCATTTTGTGCGACGTCGAACCATCCCCCTCGTGGACAATCGTCCACTCGACATTCGCCCGGGCGGAGATTCCCTCCGTCAAAATTTTCTTTTGGTGGGCGTAATCGTGGCAACAACCGCCACATATCAGCAACGCCCGGATGGGTTGGGTGTCGGCAGCGCGGGTGCGGTGAAACGGTAGCAGGGCAAAACCGGCCACCAAAAGGAAGACGGCGGCCCGGGCACGGGGCAAGTTGAATCGCATAAACAGACTTTGGGACATTATCCGGGAATCGTCAGCAAAATTGCGCCACCGCGCCAGCTTTCACGATCCCCGGAGGTTGCTTAATTTAGGTTTTTGGACGATTCACCGGCATCCCTCATTCAGATTCAGCGGGGAAAAGCCACCCGATTTTAGGCTGGCCTTCCGCCCGCATTGCGGAAACAATCCGCCCCCATGAATAGCCGGGTAATGGAAATCCGCCGCGCCGGAAGGGTGGCTAACGGAACAGGATCTCTCTGATGCGAGGCCAGTTGCGCAAATTATTCAATGCCGGTGTCGGCGCCCTCCCTCCCGCGGTTGCCCGCGGGTTCCTGAAGGCTTTCTTTGACCATCCAAACTACGCCGAACGCGCCGGTTTCCAGGTCTATCCCCGGGTTTTCTACAATCCCTTCCCCGACCCGGCCGAAGTGGATGTGGCCCGCCTCCAGTTGCCCCGCCCGTTGCCCGGAATCAATCTGAACGTCCCGTCGGCTCTGCGCTTGACCCGCGAACTGGCGGCCTTCGCCGGCGAATTGGAGTCCTTTCCCCATGATCCCCGGACCGGCTCGGTCACGTGGAGCATGACCTATCCCTCTTTTGACACCGCCGCACTTTACACGATGATCCGGCGGCTGAAACCCCGCCGCTACATCGAAGTGGGTTGCGGCTACAGCACGCGGACCAGCACCGCCGCGCTGGCGAAAAATCTGGCGGAGGGTCACCCCTGCGAATCCCGGTTCATCGAACCCTTTCCCGGCCCCCACCTCAAGGAACTCCAATTGCCGGGCGAATTGATCGTAAAAAAGGTCGAACAGGTGCCCGTTCCCCTTTTTCAAAAACTCGAAGACGGAGACCTGCTGTTCATCGATACCAGTCACATCCTCAAGGTCCAGAACGACGTTGAATACGAATTGCTGCGCATCCTGCCCTCGCTCCAGCGCGGCGTGTACGTCCACGTCCACGATATTTTCACCCCGTATGACTATCCGGGGGAATGGCTGGTGGGCGATCATCCGAATCGCGGCGCCAACAACGAGCAATACGCCCTGGAATGCCTGATCAGTGGCGGCGACACCTGGGAAGTCATCCTCCCCGTGCATCTGCTCTGGCGGGAACACCGCAGTGTGCTGTCCTCTCTTTGGCCCGGCGCCGAAGACCGTCCCGCGGCCATCTACCTGCGCAAGACCAAATAGCGTTCCGCATCGTCCGCCTTTGCCCCCATCCACCAAAGCCAGGCTGGGGCTTTGCCATTTAGTCCTCCGAACCCGCGCCTACAGGGACCAAGAATCTCGCGACATGCGTGGCGTTCGCCCCTGTGCGCCAGACCAACCCATGGTAGCAGAAGCTGACGCCTGCCCTGCATAGCCTCTTGGCGACGTAGGGAGGCTCTGACTTCGCTGCTCCCCCCCGCTCATCACGCGCCGGATATCCCCCCATCAATACCCATCCTCCAACTGGGGTGATGCTTCCGTGCATCCATTACGCAGACAACGCACGTGAAAGCCTGGCGGCTCAACCGACCTCTGCCTCCCGTCCTCCCTGCCCTGCATCCTGTCCGGCGTAGCTGCCAGCGAAGACGGAAGCCCTATGGGCGACGCGGGGATAATCCTGTTCATCCGGTCAAATTCGGAAGCGAAACCAGCAAGAACTTTTGCTCCACTTTCTCCTGCTGGGGACGGACTGTTAGTTGCTTACAGCCTGATATCCAAACCCGCCGGCAGCCCAACGCCAGGGAGAATTGCCTCAGACCGGATAGCACGTCGAAAAGGTGTCAGTAAAGGCTATGGGCATATCATCGATGCATTTTCCGCATCTGATGAGGCAGGAGCCCCCATTAGCCGGTACCGCCCCAAATCAATCGATTGCCAATCCCGAGTCCACAAGATTCTCGCGACCAACCTTACCTTTTAATTGGCGGCTAGCTTAAAAGCTTTCAGCAGATCCTCTGCCGCGAGTTTAATGGCCTCCTTGCTTTCATCCAGCACTGCAGCCATGCCGAAAAACTCATGTGTCACCCCATCGTAATTTTTGTAAACCACCTTCACTCCGGCGGCTTTGAGTCTGTCCGCGAGCATTCTGCCGCCCGAACGCAAGGGATCAATTTGGGCCGTGATGATCGTGGCCGGTGGCAACCCGCGCAGATTTGCGTTCAACAAATCAATGCGCGGATCTTGCCTGTCTTGACGTTTTTGGAATTCGTGCTTGCCGAACCACTCCATCATCGCCTTGCTGAGCGGCTTCGCGTTGGCATTTTCCTGAAAGCTGGGAGTCTTCTCGTCCGTGCCGACGACGGGATAGATGAGAACTTGATATACGGGGGCCGGGACGCTCTGTTCACGCGCCATCAAGCAAATGGACGCGGCCATGTTACCGCCAGCGCTTTCACCGACAACCGCAACTCGATTCGCATTGCCATTGAAGGTCTTGGCATTGTCAAGCGCCCATCGGTACGCTGCAAAAGTATCTTCGTGCGACGCCGGAAAGGGATATTCGGGCGCGAGTCGGTAATGAGTCGAGATCACTACAGCTTTCGCCGCGTTGGCAAGCGCGCGCGGCGAGGAATCGTAAACGTTGAGGTCGGCTATCACCCAACCGCCGCCGTGAATATAGAGGATCACCGGAAAAGGTCCAACACCGTCGGGGGTGTAAATGCGGATCTCAATATCACCGCCTGGACCGGGGATGAATTTGTCTTCTATTCTTGCCACCGGCTCCGGCTCGCTGCCCCGCCCCCTCTTTATTAAAAGCGCTCTAACCGCGTCCGCCGGCGTGGGTTGACGCCGCGCTTCCTGTGGGGTTAGTTGCTCAATCGGCTTACCACCCAAGACCAAGAGCTGATCAAGCACGGCTTGCATTTGCGCGTTAGCTTCCTGTGGTGCTTGCGCCTGAAAACTCCTGGCAGTGGATGGTGCCATGGCGGCGACAGTAAGAAATGCTTTCATAATTGTCTTCATTTTGCAGTGACCACTTCCGCCTGAGATGGCGCAATAATCGCTGGCAGAAATGTCTCTTTCTGAGAGCATTTACCATATTCATAAAATCGCGGCCTTGCTATAGGGTGTTTTCCCCACCCAAAATCAAGTGGCAGCCGCTCGTCGACCATGCGGTCCAGTGTGAACCCTCTTCTGCTCTGAAAAAGCCATCCCAATAAATTAATTCCCGGGGGAGGAAAAAGTGCATTACCTTCAGAGGTGGAATTAATCCGAACATCGTTGCGCTGGCTGGCGGTCATTTTTTTCGTCGTGGCCGGAACTCTTCATTTCTTGTGGCCAGATTTGTATATTCGCATCATGCCGCGATATTTTCGCTTTCCTGAATTCTGGGTGGCGATCAGCGGCGTGGCCGAAATCGCGGGTGGCGTGGGCTTATTAATCCGTCCATTCCGCCGCACCGCGGGCTGGGGATTGATCGCGCTTCTATTCGCGGTTCTCCCTGCGAACATTTCCATGCTCCAACATTCTGGTGAAATTCATATTGCGGTATGGCTTTTGTGGGTGCGTCTGCCCTTGCAAGGTGTCATCATCGCCTGGGTCTGGTTTGTGGCAATCCGGCAATCTAACCAGACACAAATCCTTTCAGGAGTTCCGCATTGAAAATCAAGAGCATGCTGGATTCACTGTTAGTCCTGTTGCTGCCGGCGTCAGCGTTTTGGCTGACGGGCTGCACCGGCTTGCAACTGCTTAACGCCACGGTTTCGCACCGGGGTTATATCCGCACCACAAATATTTCCTACGGTTCCGATCCGCGTCAAAAACTGGATGTATATATTCCCAAACCAATGGCGCCGAATGCGAAAGTGGTGATTTTCTTTTATGGCGGTTCCTGGCGCGAAGGCAGCAAGACGGATTACCGTTTCGTTGCTCAGGCGTTGACCTCGCGCGGATTCATCGTGGTGCTTCCCAACTACCGCGTTTATCCGGCGGTGATTTTCCCGGGATTCGTCGAGGATGGTGCCTCGGCGGTATGCTGGGTGCGGAATAATATTGCCACCTTTGGTGGCGACGTGAACCACCTTTATTTGATGGGACATTCAGCTGGCTCGCACATTGCCGCGCTGCTCACGTTGGACGGCCACTATCTCAAGGATTTGGGGTTGGATCGCAGTATCATAAGCGCATCCGCCACGCTGGCAGGCCCTTATGATTTCACGCCCAATCCGCGGGACCGGCCCGTGTTCGGGATGGGAACGAACCAGACAGCCATCAATCCTGAGATTGAACCGATCACTTTTGCGGACGGCACGGAACCGCCAATGCTGCTGGTCCAGGGTTTGCAAGATGCGATCGTGGCACCTTCCAACGCGGTTAACCTCGCGGCGCGCATCCGCCAATCAGGTGGCGAAGTAGAATACGTCACTTACGCCAAATGCGGTCATGCCTCGGTAGTGGTGGCACTGGTGTGGCCGTATCAATGGCTTGCGCCCGTGTTGCAGGATGTAGCCGCCTTTATTGACCGGCATTGAGAGGTGGCGCCTCGGTGGGAGAACCCCTGTGGCAATCCGCTGCATCTTCTTGGAACCTGCACTGGCCTCTTGGCGTTTAAGCACTTCCTCTCTGTTCCGTAGGGTGTTTACGGTATAGAATGCGTTCGCACACTATAATATGGTTCTTGCAATGGAAAACCCATTAATCAAGTAAGCACAATTACCTAAACTATGAAAACGCAAAATTCTGATTTGATGCAGATTATCGCAGCCAAACGAACCCGTCGTTCGGCCTTTCGGACAATGGGAGCGGGAGTGCTGAGCCTGGGAGCACTTGGAACACTGGTTCCGAAGGCCCGTGCTGGCAACGGACCAGGGCAGGATGCGGCGGTCCTGAACTTCGCCCTTAATCTCGAATACCTGGAGGCGCAGTATTATATTTATGCGACCACCGGGGGTAGTATTCAAGCGCAGGGAGTGGATATTTCGGGTTCGGGTACGCAGGGCTCGGTGACGATCAAGCCCAATCCGCAAGTTCCATTTGCGGTTCCAGCCATTCAGCAATATGCGCAGGAAATTGCGACGGACGAACTTAATCATGTTAAATTTCTGCGAACCGCCTTAATCGGCGCGGGGGAGCAACCCGTGGCGATGCCGTCCATCGATTTGCTTAACAGCTTTAACACTCTCGCCCAGGCGGCCGGAATTGGGCCGAGTTTCGATCCCTTTGCCAATGACACTAACTTTCTGGTTGGCGCCTTTATTTTTGAAGACGTCGGAGTGACGGCTTACCATGGTGCGGCCCCTTTGATAACAAATCGGGATTACCTGGCCGCAGCTGCTGGCATCTTAGGAGTCGAAGCCTACCACGCCGCCATAATTCGGACCCTCCTTTACCAGATGGGCTCGACGACCCAGACTTATACTGCGAAAATTTCCGCCTTACGCGCTTCGTTGTCTGGCGCGACTGATGATCAAGGCGTGCTCAGTGGCACGAGCCCCAACCAAGTGGCCAACCTCGTGCCGACTGACGCCAACAGTCTGGTTTTTTCCCGTACGACCAGGCAGGTGCTGAATATTGCCTACGGGGCGGCGAATGCGTCCACCGGTCTATTCTATCCGGCCGGAATGAACGGAACAATTCATTAAACCTTTCACCCATTTTTTATATCATATGAACAAGAATACTTGGCAGACAGCCGCGATGGCGTCGATATTTGTGGGGCTCGGCTGCGTTGTGGCCCAGGCTCAGAGTGCGCCGCCCGCACTTTACGGCATCACATTCTTTGCCAATCAGCTGATCGCCATTGATACCACCAATGGCGCAGGAACATTGGCGGGACCATTAAACGCCACGGTTTCTGGTTATGGGATAGCCGCGCGTTATGGGCGTCTTTACACGTTCAATCCAAACACGGATCAAATCGTGGAAATCGTTACCGGCACGGGATTGTTGGGACAGTCCATCAACATTGGCGTGACCAACCTGGCTGGTGAAGGAGATTTGGCCTTCCGCGATGACGGGACGGGTTTTCTCGCTTCGGCCCTGCATACAAACGGAAGCCCGGCCAATGATTTTTATAGTTTTGATTTCATTGCCGGAACTTCCCAACGAATCGGAACGACGAGCGAGCCAGTTTCAGCACTCGCGTTCGACAGCAGTAACACGCTGTATGCGTTGAAAAAGGATGGGACCAATTTATACACCATCAACCAGACCAGCGGCAGTTTGACGGCGGTGGGCGCCCTCGGCCTCGCGATGAGCAGCCCGTTTGCGGCCATGACCTTCGGACCGGATGGAACGCTATATGCCGCGATAAATGACCAACTCTATGTTCTGAATAAAAACACCGGCCTGGCAAGCGGGTTAAGCACCAACGTGCTGGACATAGCAGCCTGTTGAAATAATCGTCAAAAAGCGCGATAATTGTATCGCCTAATACTATAAGTAAGCTAATATGTTGATGTGTTTGAAACGCATTGTTTGCCGCCTCAGGAACTCTTCGTTGCGACTTCCCAGCTAGTGCG